>CP030277.1:2530000-3196127 GCA_003330885.1 Rhodobiaceae bacterium
ACGTGCTCCGGGTCCGGTTCAAAAACTTCAGGATTTCTGCGCGTCTCAGCGCCCTCTTGAAGCCCCCGACTTGGTGTCGCTCAGTGAGCAGCGCCTCGTCGGTGAGCGCGGTTTATATGGGGTCGCCCTCGAGCTGTAAAGCGCTTTTTCAAACTTTTTTCACAAATCAAAATATCCCAGTTTTCTGCCGATTTTTGATGAGTTTCCGAGAGTGCGAGTCCAGCGCTCCAAAAAAGCGGGGCCGCCAATCTGGCAGAAAAGGCCCAAAGCTGACTCTACGGAAAGCGCCAATCTCGCGCGATACCCAGACTGATCTTGATTAAGGCTGTCTTAAATAGGGACGGCTTATACTGCCTGCCTACATACAGTCTTGTGCATAAATCAGCTCATTCGCGATTATGGAAAACGACCTGAAGCCAACAAACTCAATCTTTTCAAGGGCTTCGGGAAGATTTTTAAGACCAGCACATTGACACAAGAATGGTCACACGGCATCGTGCAAATTGGCTCAAAAATCGCATGGAATGGCCGAAACGTAAGGCGATGTACCATGGCGAGATATGGGCCATAGAGGGTTTGAGTGATCGATTTTGGGGACGTCTGTGCAGAATAGTCAGTTTGAAACATCACGCTTTGAAGGCCTGATGAAGAAAGCCTCATTGGCCGGAGAAGCGTTTGGGCGCTTCGCAAAGCGCCTCAATGCGTCAATACCTGCGTCAGCTGGCACCGATTTCTCGAGAATCGGTTCAATGGGCTATCGCGGACGCTGGGGCACAGCCACAACCGCCGTCGCAGCTCTGACTCTGGGCATGGGCGCCCTTGCCATCGGATCGCTGGTCTCCCCCCAGACACGCACGGATGTCTCCGAAAGCGTCGGCGAGGCATCAGTCCGTGTCGTGACGACCATGCCTCTTTTGGCCGCCCAACCTGAAACACCTGAGCCGGTCGAAGCAGAAACTGAATCAGCAAGCCTGTTCAGCAATCCGTTCGCGGAAGAAGTAGCCGAACCTGTTTCAGCAGCACCTCTCAGCTTCGGCGCCGCTTACAGCTTTGTTACCGAATCCATTCGCCGCACGGCGACCGAGACTGTGTCTGTTGGACGCGGCGACACATTGATGGGTCTCTTGACTGAATCAGGCGCTGCCCGCGCCGATGCTCATCGTGCCATCGCGGCCATGACACCTCTTCAGGATCCGCGCAAAGTGCGCGCCGGCCAAGAGCTTGAATTGGCATTCGAAGAATATGTAACCGAGACGGAAGAAGGCGACAGCGAGATCTCGCGCCGCCTAACAACGGTTAGCATGAAGACCGATGTAGATCGGCACGTCACAGTAAGCCGCACAGATGAAGGCGACTATGCGGGCATGGAAGTCATCGCCGAGCTTGAAACCGGCCATGTCCAGGCGCGCGGCACCATCAATTCCAGTCTCTTCCTTGCAGCAGCAGATGCAGGCATTCCTGCAGCGATCACCGTTGAGATGATCCGCATGTATTCCTACGACATCGACTTCCAGCGAGAGATTCGCCAGGGCGACACATTCGAAGTGTTCTTCACCCGCGAGTATGACGAAGACGGAACACCTGTCCGCGAGGGCGATGTACTCTATGCGTCAATGAATGTGCGCGGCAAAGAGCGTCGCCTTTGGAGACACGAACCAAGCGACGGAGGCAACTGGGATTACTTCGATGAGCAGGGTCGCTCCATGCGGAAGTTCCTGATGAAGACACCGATTGATGGTGCGCGTATCTCCTCAAGCTTTGGCAACCGGCGTCATCCGATTCTTGGATACACACGACTGCACGCAGGCACAGACTTCGCAGCACCAAGTGGCACACCGATCTATGCAGCCGGTAGCGGCACCATCGAGATGGCGCAGCGCAATGGCAGCTTTGGCAACTATGTTCGCATTCGTCATGCCAACGGATATCAGACAGCCTATGCGCATATGCGTGGCTATGGCCGGGGCATCCGCAAAGGTGTCCGTGTTCGCCAGGGTCAGGTTATTGGCTATGTGGGAACAACCGGCCGCTCAACCGGACCGCACCTGCACTATGAAGTGATCCACAATGGCAACAAGGTGAACCCGCAGCGCATCCGCGTCCCGACAGGACGCACGCTCTCCGGCCAGCAACTGGCCGCCTTCCAGGAAGCGCGCACCAGCATCAATACGATGATGGCGGAGGCGCCCTCCATGACGCAGATGGCCGAAGCTGAACTGACCTCTGATGCAGACGAGACCAGTTCCCAATAAGACGAACCAAGTGAGTGTCAAAAGGCCGCTCCCAGATAGGTGGGATGCGGCCTTTTTCTTGGCCAATCCCGATAAATCGCAAGTTTGATCAAGTGCCTCTGCGTTAAACTTTCCAAAAGGGATGGCAGAACGCATGGCGCAGGAAACAAGAGTCGCGGCGCACAAAGAACGCATCGACAGAGTCGTGACCTACATTCACGAAAATCTGGATGCACCCCTCGACATGGATGCCCTGGGCGAGATCGCCTGCCTCTCACCCCATCACTGGCACCGTATCTATCGAGAGATCATGGGAGAGACAGCCTCGCAGACTGTTCGCCGGCGTCGCCTCTGGCGCGCAGCCCATCAACTCCTCAACACACCAGACAGCATCGAGCAGGTCGCACGCGTCGCACATTACAGCAGCACGGCGGCATTCACGCGGGCCTTCACCAATCAATATGGCACCTCACCTTCCCTTTACCGCAGCAAAGGAAAGACCACACAAATGGCAAGCATCGAAAAACGCTCCATCGACCCAATCGAACTTATCGGCATGGATCATCAAGGGCCCCATTACGAAATCGGCCGCACCTTTGATCGTCTGTTTGCCTGGGCATCCACGACTGACGGCATCATCACGCCGGAGACAAAGGGCATCGCTGTCTTCTTCGATGATCCAACGCAGAAGCCGCCAGAAGAACTAACCTCCCTCGCGGCCATCCCACGCCCTAACGGAAAAGAGCCCGGCGAAGGAACACGGAGCTACACAATCCGTGGCGGCCCACACGCCATCGCCCGGCACGTCGGCCCTTACACAGAGCTCGCACGCACCTACACGGAACTTTTCCAAAACTGGTTGCCTGCATCGGGAGAGGCCCGCAATGGCGCGCCACTCTTTGAGATCAACATGAACGATCCGAAGACGACAGCACCTTCGGACCTCATCACCGATATCTACGTTCCACTTAAGTAGAGCGGATGCCCAGCACCATAGTTCTGCTAGTCACCGGGCTTCCACCCGCCTTCTCTGCCGCCTTTTTGTAGGCACGCATCAAAGCCTTCATATTCGACGCGCTTAGTTTGTAGACAAGCGGAATGGTCAAACGCCTACGCTCGAGACCTGACGGCAGAACCTTGCGCCCCAGCCAACGTCCAAGTGGCGGAACTGAACGTATTTCCTTTGGATCGACGATAAGGAACAAATTGACAGCAACCACATCAGGGCTTTTTTCAAGCGCTTTGGATTCTATTTGAGACCAGGGTATCGTTGTTCCGTCGTTAATGTAACGCACGAACAATCCGGACCTTTTTAGAACAAATACTGGAGCTTTGGAGGCGCAGTGAGCCCAGTCCAAATAAACCATAAGCCCCCACAAAGGAGACAAAACAACCAGGAAGAACACCCCGAGCGTAAAAAATCTGAATGCCCTTTCGTGCGCCCAGAAGCTGAGAATGCCTCCTACCAGGAGAAGCAGCAAAGGAACCACAAGGAATCCATGTGCCAAAACTACCCGCAAAGCAAGCTTCACAGGAGACCGTCGCACTTCGATCTCATCGGGCAGTTCAAAATCAGGATCGTTGATTTCTTTCCAAGTCGGAATCATTGCATGAGGTCCTTGGCATACGTGCATCCTATGCGCACGCGAGGAGAGAGACTGCTCAAGCTGCCACAAATTGTTCAGTGGTTTCCTCCGCCGCCTTTTTGTAGGCGCGCATGAGCGCTTTGAACTTTCGTGAGCTCATTTTGTAGATCAGCGGAACACCTAAATGTCGCTTCTTCAATCCGTTGACCAGCCCCTTACGCATCCTCAATCGTCCAAAAGGAGGCGTCCCCGACACCTCGTTTGGGTCCAAATAGACTGTGATCCGCATCACACCTATTTCGAAAGAACCCAAATAATCTACGACGGCAACTTGGTTCCAAGGAACAAGATACCCTCCATCAACAACGCCCGTGTAGAGCCCATCACGGCTGAGGACAAAGCTCGGCCCGCGACACGTGAGGTAGCGATACACCATAAACAATGGAAAGCCATAAATTGGGAATAAGACAAAGAACATACTGATGCTGACAAAGACTCCCCTCACGCCCCGCGGATCGTCGACGAGCAAATAAACGATCGAGAGGATAAGCAATAGAATCGGCAATAGAAAAAATGGGTGCACAAGCAACAGATGAAGGAACAGCTTTATCGGAGAGCGCCGCACCTCGATCTCGTCAGGTAATTCAAAACTAGGATCGTTGATCTCTTTCCAAGTCGGGATCATCACATCAACTTCTTCGTGTTTATTGCGCTCTCTTCAATCTCACCTCCAATGTATAAGCGCTGTTTTACCAATGCAGCCTAAACACCCAACAAGGCATTTGAATCAAATGTCCCACACTCCCTATTTGTGCTTGGCAGTGTCGTCATCAGCGACATGTACTAGCCGCTGAAAAAAATCATTAGTCAATTCAGAGTGTCAACGTCCGTTGAATACTGGCTCTCGTTTTTCAACAAACGCCTTCGTCGCGTTCTGATGGTCTTCTGTCTGTCCACAATGAATGTGATGGGTCGCCTCAAGGTCCATGCAGTCATTGAGATCGCCCGACGAGATCGCGCGGTTGAGGTTCTCTTTCATGTAGCGATAAGCAACCGTTGGCCCTGTTGCGAGACGCCGCGCGATTTCTTGTGCTTTCTCTTGCAGCTCTTCCGGCTCACACACCCAGTTCGTCAGCCCCAGGTCCAATGCTTCCTCGGCGGAGACCCGCTCCGACAGGTAATAAAGCTCCCGCGCCTTGGCAGTCCCGACAAGCTGCGTAAGAAAAAACGTTCCCCCATAATCCCCTGAGAAGCCAACACGCGCGAACGCTGTGGTCATGACCGCATTACGCGCCATAATGCGCATGTCACACGCAAGAGCGAGCCCGAGCCCTGCCCCCGCCGCAGCACCCGGCAATGCAGCCAGAGTTGGTTTTGGCATCTCATGGAGCCTGCCTGACGTGCCTCGCTGATTAAGCCGCTGCCGGTGAATGCGGAAGTCGATTGTGTTCTCATCCTGAGAACCATCACCACTTGCCGCCATGCCTTTCACATCACCGCCAGCACAGAAACCTTTTCCGGCACCGGTCAGAACGATGCAGCGAACATCAGTGTCCAACTGCGCCGCTTCGAGCGTTGCCTGAAGCGCGCCCGTCATCTCTCCCGACATGGCGTTACGAGCTTCCGGTCGGTTCATGGTGAGCGTCAACACACCTTCTTTGAGGTCTGCCAAAAGATGCTCGGTACCCGTATCTGCAATGCTCATGAGCGCGCTCCCTGCGTTTGATGTTTCTTTTCATCAACGCTAGGACGCACGGACCATCATGGCAACTGGATTAAGAGGGGGGCCGGATCAGGCGGCACCCTCACCATTCCGTCGCAAATCAGGGTGCAGGCTCGCCCCCAGAATATGTTCATTGCGGCCAATCACATGTTCCGTATTGCCAACAATCAAGGGATCAGGGCCGCGCACCACATGGTGGTTCTTGTCCGGGTAAGGCAAAGCACTCAGAAAATGCTGCATGCAATTGAGCCGTGCCCGCTTCTTGTCGTTGGACTTCACAATGGTCCACGGCGCGTCCGCAGTATCGGTGTAGAAGAACATCGCCTCTTTCGCCTCCGTGTAGTCGTTCCACTTATTAAGCGACGCCCGGTCAATCGGCGAGAGCTTCCACTGCTTCAGCGGATCAACCTCGCGGGACGCAAACCGACGCTTCTGTTCTTCCTGCGTCACAGAGAACCAGTATTTAAACAGGCGAATGCCGCTTTGGGTCAGCATGCGCTCAAGCTCAGGGGCTTCACGCATGAACTCCAGATATTCCGTCGGAGAGCAAAAACCCATGACCCGGTCAACGCCAGCACGGTTGTACCAGGAGCGGTCAAACATCACGATTTCCCCGCCAGCGGGGAGGTGCTCAATGTATCGTTGAAAGAACCATTGAGACTTCTGCCGATCCGTTGGCTTAGGAAGCGCAACGACGCGGGCGCCGCGTGGATTGAGATGCTCCATGAAACGTTTGATCGTGCCGCCCTTACCTGCTGCATCACGACCTTCAAACAGAACGACAATCTTCTCGTTAGTTTCTTCAACCCATTTTTGAACCTTCAGCAATTCGACTTGCAGTTCGGCTTTGTGCCGCTCATAGGTCGGGCGCTTCATTTTTGTTTTATAAGGGTAAGCACCAGTCTCAAAAGCATGACGGATGGCCTCAGGGTCGTGACGCATCTTTGCCAACACATGGCGCTGTTCCGCAGCCGTAAGTTTCTGCTTTGGCGGAGGCGCTTTTTCTCGGGGAGCGCCGGTATCAACAACAACTGGGTCACCTGCGCCAGGCTCCACAACCTTGCTGGCTTCCGCTGACACGCTTACCGCCGCCACCTCTTCTGCCGGGTTCTTCTCAGCCTCTGCCGATTCTACCGCTGTGAGTTTCTCGTTCATGACCACCCTCCGTCTCATGAAAATAAAGACATAAGGATATGTTTATATGATCATGCTCGTCATTGACTCAGATCAAGCGCTGGAAACCAGACCCAATCTCCATAGTGACTGTCAGGACGTCGGCATGAGAGACGGCAAAACAGGGAACGGCAGGAGCGCCCCGGTATCAAGATAAGCCCGTTCCGAGGCTAGTTTGCCCGCTGCGTCAAACTGATAGATGACGCAGTTTGGCACCTCCACCTTCGTACCCGCGCGCATCTGACCTAGATCCATCGCAATGACACCCCGCGTTACATATTCAATGATGAGTGCATCCTGAGTGTAGAAGCGACCTGTGATTGTATTCTCCACGCCGGCGATCAATCCCTCTCCACCAAACCCAAGAAGAGTGTGAAACATTGAAAGCATCTCTGGCGTATCAAACAGCATGCCGTTGAAGTTCAGATGCCCACCCTCGGCAAACGTTTCAACGATGGCCGGAATATCACCCTGCACCTCCGCTTCAATATGCTCACTAAAAGCCGCATCCAAAAATGCACGGCGCTCCGGTCTCACGCCAACCGATGCGTCAGTTTCTTCAGTCATGCTCACTCCAATCAGGAAATAATGTCACTGCGGTGCCCATAGATAATGATCAGAGCACCCAACAAGGAAACCACACCGCCAGCAAAGTCCCAGCGGTCGGGCACGGTGCGTTCAATCACAAACATCCAAAGCAGCGACGCCACAATGTAAATGCCGCCATAGGCCGCGTAGGCGCGGCCCGCAAAGTCGCTATCGACCCTGGTCAAAAGGAAAGCGAACAGGCCAAGCAGAAGAAGACCCGGCAGCAGCCACCAGGCGCTCTGCCCTTCGCGTGCCCAGGCCCAGACAGCAAAGCACCCGGCAATCTCAGCTGCCGCTGCAGCGATGTAAAAACCGATCATCCCGCAAGACGCTTCGAGACGCGCCCCTTCCACCAGCGAAACCCGGCTATAGCAAGAAGAACGACAAAGAGCGGCACCAGAATAAAATCAAGCCACGGGGGCACGTATGCCAGGATCCCAACGCCGAAGATGATCGCAAGAACAGGCGGCACGGCGCAAAGCACTGCCGCTAAAACAGCACCAAATGCTGCACGTTTTCCTGTGCGGTCCGAAAAAGTCATGACGCCCCTCCGAATTCACCCGTAAAGCCGCGAACAAGAGCGCTCAGAACCTGAGGCTCCGCCTTGAGGGTCAGAAGGACCTGTTTGCTCTCCACTTTCAGATCCCAAGACACATGCACACAGCAAACCTGTTCCAACTTCACAAGTTCCAGAAGCTCAGAATTCAGTTCCTCGTTCTGTGCAAAATGAAAGACCGCATGGTCAGGCCGATGGTCATATCCCTGCATATGCCCAAAAAGAGCCTGCCAGCGGGCAACCCGTTCGGGCATCTCCGCCGGGTCAAGGGTGCAGCCCTCGTCTATCAAGGCGCCTACTGACCCACCTCCGCAGCAGGACCTGTCGACCGCACAGCTAGCCCCCGCTCTCTCGCTCACTGGGATTGTCTCTGATCTCTCATCCATCACCGAAGTCCTTCTTTGGTTGACCCGGCCCCCACTCTAATTGTTAAAGTCAGCTTTAAGTCAAGCGGGCATGTGCAACTGGAGAAGAAGATGGCTGATCTGACAATCGGAGCGGTCGCGAAAGAGACGGGGCTCAACACCTCCTCCATTCGCTACTACGAATCCATTGGTCTGTTGCCGCCGCCGCCGCGCAGGAGTGGACAGCGGCAATATGATCCAAGTGTGATCGACCGGCTGCGCATCATTGAAGCCGCCAAAGCCCTCGATTTTACGTTGGATGAGATGAAGCTCTTCTTTGAAGGTGTCTCCGAGACAAGCCCGCCAAACCAAGTCTGGCGAGCCTTTGCAGACACAAAGCTTGAGGCCATCGAAAAACAGATCGCCCACGCGCAGTCTCTTCAGCGCATTTTGAAAATGGGGCTAACCTGCAAATGTTTAAAGCTCAGCGACTGCATGCCGGTTGGTGCAAAGCGCCCCTGGGATCCTGACTGCGACGCTGGCTGAACTACTTCAGAAACTCAACAATGCGCGGCGTCACCTTTTCCGGCGCCATTAAGGGCGCGAAATGATCCTCGCCTTCAACAATCTCAAGGGTCCCATTTGGAATAGACGCCGCCATCTCCCTCGTATGCGTCTCCTTAATGGAATCAAACTCCCCCGCCATCACGAGCGTAGGGCTTGAGATCGCGCCCAAATCACCTGTGGTGAAAGTCGGTTGGCTATCCCACATGGTCATGAGCTTGCGATGAAACACCGGCCAGTGGTCTGGGTTCGAGGCGACTGATTGGTAGAAAGACCGCACAACGTCCCAACTGGGATCATCGGGTGATGAATTGATTCCCTCACCCTCTTCATCTGGCACGAGGCCATTCGTGTGGAAGTTTGACCCATAGGTCACGAGCTTGCCAACGCGAGTGGGATAGCGGATCGCCATATCAATCCCGATGTTCCCGCCATCGCTCCACCCGACAATGTCGGCTTTCTCAAGGCCCAGATGATCCATGAGCGCGATCATGTCATCGGCCATTTGCCCGTAGGAAAGCGGCACACCCTCAGCATCGCTCGTCCGCCCGTGAGCCCGGCTGTCCGGCGCGACAACAAAATGATCATCCGCCAATGCGGTGATCTGATTGTGCATGGTCTCAATAAAGGCACTACCGCCATGCAGCACGAGGACAGGGGCGCCATCACCATAGGTCTCGTAGTAGACCGAGATACCATTGATGTCAGCGCGAGCCTCTGTCTGCAGATTGCCTGGCATCAACTTCCAAGCATAGAAGCCGACAATGCCATTGCTCGTGCGATCCAGATAAACAAACACCCCCGCACAGACCGCTATCAGAACACCCAAACCCAACAAAAGCTTATTCATAATCGCCACCTCCCAATTCAGGTGAGCTTACGCCGCTCCGCTAAAAACCCAAGATCCAATCGATCTACATCGGGGAACCGAGCCTTATTAAACCACGAGCCTTCCCACCTGGGGATAAGCCAGCACACAAAAAAGGGCTATGCACGCGGCACAGCCCTTCTTCATGCCTCATCGGGGATAAGTCACTCCGCAGCTTGCGCGGCAATCACGCGACCATTGATCACCAGACCATCCGGTCCCGCAGAAACAGGCACCGTCTCGCCATCCTTGACCACACCTTCCAGCAGAAGGTCCGCCAATGGGTCCTGCACGTTCCGCTGAATGACCCGCTTCAAAGGCCGCGCCCCATAGACCGGGTCATAGCCTTTATCCGCAAGCCAGCTCCGCGCTGCGTCGTCCAGTTCCAGAATAATCTTCCGGTCAACGAGCAATGCATCAAGACGCTGCATCTGAATATCGACAATGCCGTCCATCTGTTCCCGTGTGAGACGATGGAAGAGCAGGATTTCGTCCAGCCGGTTCAGGAACTCAGGCCGGAATCGCATCCGCACCACATCCATCACTTGGTCACGGACAGCTTCCGTGTCATCGCCCGCTTCCTGATCAGCCAGGAATTCAGACCCGAGATTGGACGTCATGATGATGAGCGTGTTCTTGAAATCAACCGTACGGCCCTGCCCGTCAGTCAGACGGCCATCATCGAGCACCTGCAACAGCACGTTGAAGACATCCGGATGGGCTTTCTCGATCTCATCAAAGAGCACCACCTGATAAGGCCGACGCCGCACCGCTTCGGTGAGGGCCCCACCTTCCTCATAGCCAACATAGCCGGGAGGCGCCCCAATGAGCCGGGAAACAGAATGCTTCTCCATATATTCCGACATGTCGAGACGGCAGATCGCCTGATCATCATCAAAGAGGAAATCGGCAAGCGTCTTTGTAAGCTCCGTCTTCCCGACACCCGTAGGCCCGAGGAACATGAAAGAGCCCATGGGCCGTGAGGGATCTTGCAGCCCTGCCCGTGACCGGCGAACGGCCCGCGACACAGCGCTCACAGCTTCTGCCTGTCCGATCACCCTCGCCGACAGTTCTGTTTCCATCTGCAGGAGCTTCTCGCGCTCACCTTCCAGCATCTTGTCGACCGGAATACCCGTCCAGCGAGAGACGACCTGCGCCACATGTTGTGCAGTGACGGTTTCCTCCACCATAGCGTCGCCGGGCTCCGGCTCATCGCTCTCAGCAAGTTTCTTTTCAAGCTCTGGGATCACACCATAAGAAAGCTCACTGGCCCGCTCCAGATTACCGCCGCGCTGAGCCTGAACCAGCTCGTTGCGGGCCGCATCAAGTTCTTCCTGAACTTTCTGGGCCTGACCGAGCTTGTCTTTCTCCCGCTGCCAGACAGATGTGACAGAGGCTGATTTGGATTCGAGATCAGCGAGATCTGATTCGAGTTTTTCTAGCCGATCTTGGCTTGCCTCATCGGTTTCTTTCTTCAGTGCTTCTCGCTCGATCTTGAGCTGGATGATCCGCCGGTCGAGCTCATCAAGCTCTTCCGGCTTGCTGTCCACCTGCATCCGCAGACGACTACCCGCCTCATCCATCAGGTCGATGGCCTTGTCTGGCAGGAACCGGTCAGAAATGTAGCGATCAGAGAGCGTCGCTGCCGACACAAGCGCGGCGTCAGAGATCCGCACCCCGTGATGGAGCTCATATTTCTCTTTCAAACCACGCAGAATGGAGATCGTGTCTTCCACCGTTGGCTCTTCAACCATGACAGGCTGGAACCGCCGTGCAAGAGCCGCGTCTTTTTCCACATGTTTGCGATATTCATCAAGCGTTGTCGCACCTACACAGTGCAACTCGCCCCGTGCCAAGGCAGGCTTCAACAGGTTGGAAGCATCCATTGCTCCATCCGTCTTACCCGCGCCAACAAGCGTGTGCATCTCATCAATGAAAAGAATGATCCCGCCATCTGACGAGCTCACTTCATTCAGAACAGCTTTCAACCGTTCTTCAAATTCACCACGATATTTCGCACCGGCAATCAGTGCGCCCATATCGAGAGAGAGAAGTTTTTTGTCCCGAAGGCTTTCAGGTACATCCCCATCAACGATGCGAAGCGCCAAGCCTTCGGCAATCGCCGTCTTACCAACCCCGGGCTCCCCAATGAGCACAGGATTGTTCTTCGTACGACGCGACAAGACCTGTACCGAGCGGCGGATTTCTTCATCCCGCCCGATCACCGGATCAAGCTTGCCATTTTCTGCATCTTCCGTGAGGTCCCGCGCATATTTTTTGAGTGCATCATAGGCATCTTCCGCCGATGCACTGTCTGCTGTCCGTCCCTTACGCACCGAATTGATTGCCTCGTTAAGAGCCTGCGCTGTCACGCCTGCATTTTTCAGAATGCCAGCAGATGCGGCACCCTGTTCAATAGCCAACGCCAACAGAAGGCGCTCAGCGGTCACATAGGAATCGCCGGCCTTTTTCGCGACCTGCTCAGCCTGATCAAAAACACGGGCGGTTTCTGGTGCGAGATAGATCTGGCCTGCGCCACCACCTTCAACCTTAGGCATTTTGCCAAGCTCAAGTTCGACGGCCTCAAGCGCCGCATCGGGCCGACCACCAGCCGCGCGGATAAGATTGGCTGCAAGGCCTTCTTCGTCATCAAGCAAAACTTTAAGGAGATGTTCCGGCGTGAACCGCTGATGTCCGGAACGCAATGCCAGCCCCTGCGCTGACTGAACGAAGCCGCGGCTTCGATCCGTATATTTTTCAAGATCCATCTGGACCCCCATTTCAAGCACGCACCGCTTGCCCCATGTGCCAAACCGGCAGGCCACAAACGTACGCCTCAGACATTTCGTTTGCTGAAAACTGAACCCAGCCCTCAGAGGAAGAAATGCCCTAGATCAAGACCAAACGCGATTGCACGAACATGACTATGCCGCACAAACCGTTGACGACCCGCCAAGATCACAATGAATTTGGACCAAAAGTCCCAAATTCATGAATGTGATCGCCTCGAAAAGAGCGAACGGGATGGACGGAAAACCACTGTGCTGAGCCCCAATATTAGGCAGCTCGACCTGATCACACTTTTCCTTTTCCGTTCTGGCCCAGTTCGAGGACAGATCGACTTGAAATATATGGGTGTGACATCCGGGCAACACAAGAGGCTGCCCGATTTTGAAGCAAAAAATCGCAGAAAACAGTCCTTAAGCAGGCACGTCTTCTGAAGCGGGCTTGTCATCGCCCCCATCCGAATTGGAGTCTGACTTGGCTTTAGCCGGTGCCCGCCGACGCCGGGGAGCCCGACGACGTGGTGCGGGCTTTTCTTCCCCGTCACCATCTGCCGCATCGTTTTCTGCAACAGCTTCGTCAGACGCAGGCTTTTCAGTTGCTTCTTCGCCAGCTTGATCTTCTACACCGCCGTCTTCACCATTTGCCCGGTCATTACCGCCCCGGCCCTGGTTATCGCGGCTTTGGCTATCGCGGCCTTGGCCATCACGTCCCTGATTTTCGTGGCGATTCGGATTTTCCTGACGGGTCTGTTCCTGCTGCGCCTGCGCAGCAACGATCAAGCGGTGATAGTGCTCCGCATATTGATAATAGCTTTCCGACGCAATCCGATCGCCCGATGTCTGCGCATCACGCGCAAGCGCCTGATATTTTTCGAAAATATGGCTCGCCGTGCCACGGATTTTTACATCCGGGCCGTTGCTTTCCATACTCCGGCTAAGGGGATTTTGTGGTTTACGTCCGCGCCCTCGAGAGCGCTTCTGGTTTTGGCCCTGCCTCATATCACTCCGGCTCTGTCTACCAGTTGAAAAATACACCGTCCACGGCGACCCAGTGGCCCGTTTCTGCAAATCGGCAGACAAAACCACGAGACTAAAACTCGCCAGGACTAAGCGATTGCCCTTCTATGTGTGCCCGTTCTCAAGGCCTACACACTGACCCAACCCATGCTCAACACGCCCCATCTACTAACAGGACAGCGGTCATGAAAGAATGTTCCAGACGATCAAGCTACAATTTTTACAGCTAGATGACGTCCAATGGGGCTTACCACCATGTCTCGCCCCAGCCCCATCATCTCCAGCCAATCCGGTCCCTACCGGCGGCGAAATGTGTCTAGAGGCTTGAATCTCTTCAAGGAACCTACCCTCTGAGCGCCCCATGTCCAAATGTTTTTTTGGGTTTCAGATTCGGCGTTTTACCTCAAGAATCCTGGCAACACCGCCAAGGTCTGCATGAAGCCCGCAAACCTCAAGGCCGGCGTCTGATGCAATGCTCGATACATCCTCCGACTGCCCAATACCGAGCTCCCAAAACGCCACCCCATCAGACCCCAAAAGGCGCTGTGTTTCCCGAGCAATGTCGCGGTACGCGGTCAGGCCATCATCGCCGCCATCGAGCGCCGCCATGGGATCATGCAAACGGACTTCTTTCGACAAGCCAGCTATATCTGCAGATGGGATGTAGGGCGGGTTTGAAACAAGCAAATCAAAGGGTCCATCAAGCCCATCACCCCAATTGCCGACACTGAACGTCGCTCGGTCCGCCAGACCAAGCAGCAACGCATTACCCACCGCTGCCTCGACCGCATCCGACGAGCAATCAATGCCGCGCCCGCGCGCATTTGGGAATTCAGAGAGCAAGGCCAATAACAAGCATCCGGTCCCTGTTCCCAAATCAAGAATCTGGAGGGAAGCGTCTCGGTCTGCCACATGAGCAAGCACCGCTTCCACCAACGTCTCGCTGTCTGGACGCGGGTCGAGCGTCGCGCGGTTGAGCGAAAAGGAAAGACCCCAAAACTCACGGTGACCCAGAATGCGGGAAACTGGTTCGCCTGACAGACGGCGACTTACATAGCTCCGCAGCACATCAAGATGTTGAGCCTCGACCTGTTGGTCCGGATCAGCAATCAGCGCGACGTCACCTACCTGCGCCGCCGCGGACATGAGCAGTCGCGCGTCGAGTTCGGCAGACGGAATCGCCGCGGACCGAAACTGCTCAAGGAGATCACGATAGACCGCACCCCGCGTCTTACCGTCGGAAGGGGCCGAAGCGCTCACGCGTCGCTCTCTTCTCCAAGCGCGGCAAGGCGCGCGGCCTGGTCTTCTGCGATTAGCGCATCAATCAGCTCAGCAACGCCATCGCCTTCGATGATTTTATCAAGCTTGTGCAATGTCAGATTAATCCGATGGTCCGTCACCCGACCTTGCGGGAAATTGTAGGTCCGAATGCGCTCAGAGCGATCACCGGAGCCCACTTGACCTTTCCGGTCATCGGCACGTTCTTTCGCTGCCCTCTCCCGTTCCGCATCATAAAGGCGAGCCCGCAAAATCTTCAACGCTTTCGCTTTGTTTTTGTGCTGCGACTTCTCATCCTGCTGCTGCACCACAAGACCTGTGGGAAGGTGCGTAATCCGCACCGCACTGTCCGTCGTATTCACGTGCTGACCACCGGCGCCACTTGCACGGAAGACATCAATGCGAATGTCTTTGTCTTCGATCTCAATATCAACTTCTTCAGGCTCAGGAAGCACAGCCACTGTCGCTGCTGAAGTGTGGATACGTCCGCCCGACTCTGTTGTCGGCACCCGCTGTACCCGATGGACACCGGATTCAAACTTGAGCTTCGCAAACACACCCTTGCCGCTGATAGACGCCGTGATCTCCTTAAAGCCCCCAACATCCCCGGCAGAAATAGAGACGGGCTCCACTTTCCAGCCCTGCAATTGCGCATAGCGCTCATACATACGGTAGAGATTTCCCGCAAACAGCGCAGCTTCATCGCCACCAGTGCCCGCACGTACTTCAAGAATGACATTGAGTTCGTCTGCGGCATCTTTGGGGAGCAACAGGATTTGCATTTCCTGTTCAAGCTTAGGCAACGTTTCCGAAAGAGCGTCCAGCTCCTCCCGCGCCATCTCTGCCATTTCTGGATCGGCAAGCATCTCTTTTGCATCCACCTCAGCCCGACGCGCTTCGTCAAGACCACGCGCTGCTTCGGCAACAGGTTGCAATTCCGCAAACTCTTTCGAGAGCGCAACGAAACGGTCTGGCGAGACGTCTGCATTCATCTCTGCCTGAACAGCGTCAAATCGTTCGAGGACTTTTGCGAGTTTTTCGTGGGGAATCATGGAATGGGCAGCCGATGCAAGAAGATGAGGAAATCAAAGGACGGGTTGGTCCCAGCTAATCCCCTGCCAGCACAGCTGGCGCACCCTCTTTCGCAGCATCTTCTGCTGCCCGCGCGGCCTCAATCTCTGACGCCTTCTCTTCAACAAGCTCAACCAGGTGATCGACCATCTTGTCATTGGCCATCTTATGATCGGGAAGCCCACGCAGATAGACCATTCCGGATCCAGCGCCGCCGCCCGTAAACCCAATATCTGTTTGAGAGGCTTCACCCGGGCCATTCACAACGCAGCCGATAACCGACAGCGACATGGACGTCGAAATATGCGCCAGCCGCTCTTCAAGAATTGAGACCGTCTCAATCACATTGAAGCCCTGACGAGCACACGACGGACAGGAAATGATTGTCACGCCACGGTGCCGCAGATTAAGCGACTTGAGGATCTCGAAACCGGCTTTGATTTCTTCGACAGGGTCGGCCGACAGGGACACGCGGATCGTATCCCCAATCCCTGCCCACAAGAGCGAGCCCATGCCGATGGCAGACTTCACGGTGCCGCTCGTCAGCCCACCAGCTTCGGTGATCCCAAGATGGAGCGGACAATCAACAGCGTCTGCCAATCCTTGATAGGCCGCGACGGTCATAAAGACGTCTGAGGCTTTGACGCTGATCTTATATTCCTGGAAATCATTTTCTTCGAGCAGTCGAACATGTTCCAACGCACTTTCAACCATCGCATCAGGACACGGTTCGCCATATTTTTCGAGCAGATGGCGCTCAAGGGAACCTGCATTCACGCCGATGCGAATGGAACAACCATGGTCTTTCGCGGCCTGAACCACTTCCCGCACCCGTTCTGCCGAGCCGATATTGCCAGGGTTGATCCGAAGACAGGCAGCGCCCGCCTCGGCAGCTTCCAATGCCCGTTTGTAGTGAAAATGGATGTCGGCAACGATCGGCACATTGGACGCACGGACAATCTCTTTGAGCGCCGCAGTGGACGGCTCATCTGGACAGGACACCCGAACAATGTCAGCGCCTGCGTCTTCGAGCTGCCGGATCTGGTCAATGGTAGCACCCGCATCAGATGTAGGTGCATTCGTCATCGATTGAACGGCAATCGGCGCGTCCCCACCGATCGGAACAGAGCCGACATGGATCTGACGGCATTTCCGCCGTTCAATATCACGCCAAGGACGAATACTCATGTCAGTCTGCCATTTCACCTGAAAAGAAGGACTACGCTTCTATAGCAAATGCCGGAGCGGTTTTCAGGAAAAGTGTATGCGGTTTTCCGTCCGAAAACGCGGCAAAAAGCACCCGAACCCCAGCACGGAAGTTGGCGCTGACGAGAGTGCGACATCAATTCGCAATAGGATGTAGGTCAGCGACGAAGCAAATCGTCTGGATTGAGCGACTTTCCGGTCAACACCAGACCTGACGGGCCAGCAGCACCCAAAAGTGCACCATCAACAAAAACCTCAAAAGCGCCAGCATCCCGCGCTACCAGAATTGCTCCAGCATTTACCGGCGCCCGGTACATTTCGCCCTCAGTCAATGTCTGATTAAGGAGTACGGAACCATCACCGGCTTCAATGCGAAGCCAAGCCTGTTTCAAAGCGCGAACCGTCACCCGCGCACCTTCATTCTCAAGGCCATAAACCCGGGCCCCGCCGACAGCAAGCGCCAGGTCATCAGCAATCACGACCGAAGGCTCTTCACCAGCCTGCGCTGCTGGTGGTGTGGTTGGCGTCAATGCCGCCACTTCGATCTCGTTCGAAGGCGTTTCACCTGCAGCGGCCGGAGTTTCCTCAGCAATCGGCGCCACCGCAGCAGGCTCAACAAGAGGAGCTTCGCCAATCGGCTGTCTGATTGTTGGCACATCACGGGTGCTGCCAGCTGCAGAGGCGCTGTCGCCTGCAAGGCTGGTGACAGGTTCTGCGCGCGCGACATCCGCTTCAGCCGCTGGCGGCTGAGCAATTGTGGTTGAAGCAAGACCCAGACGCTCTGGCACGGGCGGAACCCGGTCAGTCACCATCCGGTCCGCAGATACAGACAACAGCCAGGCACCATAAACACCTGCACCGAGAAGAATTGCCAGAATGAATAGAGAGCCTCGAGGAAGCCGCGCGTCCTGGCGAACCTCCTGATAGGCATGTTGACCAAGGTTCGTTTCCCCAGTCTCAGACTCTGTCTCAGATTTGTAGAGAGTAACCAGCTCAGCCGGTTCCAGCCCAAGGTAGACCGCATAGGTGCGCACAAAACCGATCGCATAGGCGCGACCTGGCAGATCATCGTGGCGGCCCTCTTCGAGAGCTTCCAGATATGGACGGCGAATACGGAGCTTGTCAGAAACCGATTTGAGGTCTTCGCCTGTCTTTAGCCGCGCTTTCCGCAGCACAGTCCCGGCCTCTTCACCATCGAGTGGCGTGTCGGCTGTGATATCACGCAGGTGAATACGTCGACCTTCCTCGCCACCTTCAGCGGCGGCGGAAAACTTCGTCACATTCGTCTTTTCAATTTCCGAACTCATCGGCCTTCCCGGTCTCGCAGCATAGTGCGAGTTTCTGGTCTCTTCTAAGCGGTTCAACCCGCTCAATCCGTTAGCTTCCTGGTCTGGATGCAACCCACACTCCTATCGCGAAGCAGGGTCAATAGAAAAACCCAGGAAAACAGCCACTCTTAGGCCATCTGAACCTGAATTCCCCTCATCCGGAGTTATCATATGCGTCAACATCTCGTCAGAATAATGACGCCGCACAATACTATTCCCCAATTGTGCCTATCTGATGGTTAAATAAATCAAAAGATGTCAGGTCCTGCAAATAAAGAGTTGCTCTGCATACGGCAAATTCTTCTTAAATTGCAATTCCTTGAGTATCAGCATAGTCGCGAAGAGCATCTCTGACACTTGCATCGGGAAGGCTGTAAAGACCTTCCATGAAACCTTCAAGATCCGCCACATTGAGAGACCGAACCATCATCTTCACCGGCCCAATGGCCGCCGGAGACATAGAGATGGTTCGAAGCCCGAGACCCAGCAGCGCCATCGCCTCGAGCGGATGTCCAGCCATTTCACCACAAAGCGACAGCGGAACATCATGGCGGGCGCAGATCAGCACCACCTGACGCAAGAAATTGAGGGCTCCGGGGCTCAGAAGGTCGTAGCGGTTCGCAACCCGCGGATTCCCGCGATCACTGGCGAACAGAAACTGGATCAGGTCATTGCTGCCAATGGACACGAAATCCACTTTAGGAAGCAAAGCCTCCATCTGCCAGAACAGAGCGGGAACTTCCAGCATCGTCCCCACAGCAACGGAGCGCGGCTTTTCGCGACCATGCTGATCGAGACGTGCCAGCTCTTTGTCCACCAGCGCCCGGGCACGCTCATATTCAGAAACGTCGGCGACCATGGGGAACATGATCCGTAAGTCGCGTCCGACAGCCGCCGAAAGCAAGGCCCTGACCTGATGTCGTAAAAGCGCCGGGCGGTCGAGCGCGATACGGATGGCACGCCACCCGAGCGCCGGATTTTCCTCTTCCGCCTGCTGCATGTAGGGAAGCATCTTGTCGCCGCCAATATCCAGCGTCCGAAAGACGACCGGCAGATCGCCAGCGCTCTCCATCACATCACTGTAGAGCTCCACCTGCTCCCGTTGGCTGGGTAGCTTTGAGGCGATCATAAACTGAAGCTCGGTGCGGAAGAGCCCGATCCCGTCTGCACCACTCTCTTCCAAATGCGGAAGGTCGACCATGAGACCGGCATTCACATTGAGGGCGACCTTCACACCATCCAGCGTGACCGACGGTTCATGGCGTATAGCCTTATATTGCGCCTGGCGCCGCGCGCGGAAACGCGCTTTCTCAGAATAGGCATCGACAATATCCTGGCTCGGCCGGACATAAAGCTCGCCCGTATCCCCATCAACAATGACGGCATCGCCATCCTCAACCCGGTCAGGAATGCCTTGCGCACGCCCGATAGCCGCGATGCCAAGTGCGCGCGCCACAATAGCAACGTGAGCATTGGCGGAGCCTTCTTCGAGAACCAGACCGCGCAGCCGATCCTTGTCATAATCAAGCAGCTCAGCTGGACCCATATTACGTGCAATGATGATGGCATCTTCGGGAAGATCGCCGCTGGCAGACGAAAGAGCCACACCTGTCAGATGACGCAGAAGACGGTTTGCAAGATCGTCCAGGTCGTGCAGCCGATCTCGCAAATAGGGATCAGTCTGACGCATCATCCGCGCGCGCGTATCGTTTTGCACGCGCTCAACGGCCGCCTCTGCCGTGAGGCCCGTCTTCACCGCCTCCAGCATGCGTTTCAACCAACCCCGATCATTGGCAAACATGCGATAGGCCTGGAGCACCTCACGGTGCTCGCCCGCATGACTGAGGTCTGATGTGGTCAGCATCTTGTCGATGGAGGACCGCAACTCATAGACGGCTTTTTCAAGCCGCTCGGATTCGACTTCCACATTCTCCGCAATCAACCGCGTCACATGGACTCGCGGCTCGTGGAGAACTGCATGACCAAGCGCAAGACCGCTAGAGAGAGCCGCGCCTTCAATATAGTGCGGCTGCTGGGCAGCTGCGTCCTGACCATCATCGTCAAAGGCAATCAGATCAGAAGCCGCCGCAAGCTCAGCCAAAACCATTGCGATGGTTTCAAGCGCTTCGACTTCCTCTTCCGAATAATGCCGCATGGTCCGGTTCTGGACCACAAGCACACCGGCAACCCGTCCGGATCGAAGAATAGGAACACCCATAAGGGATTTGTAGATTTCTTCGCCTGTTTCAGGTCGATAGGCAAAATTTGGATGGGCTTGTGCATCCGAGAGATTAAGAGGCCGCGCATGCGCAGCAATGTCGCCGACAAGGCCCGTACCGACTTTCAGACGGGTCTTGTGAACTGCAGAGGGTTTCAGACCTTCTGTCGCATAGAGCTCAAGCTCGGCGCCCGACTGCATCAAGTAGATCGAACACACTTCGGCGACCATGTTTTGCGCGATCAGGTGCGCAACCTGATCAAGGCGCGCTTGCGACTCGCTCACCTCCGCCATTGCTTCACGCAAACGGCGCAGGAGAACGCGCGGGCCTTGCGTCCCGGGCATCAGCTCACCTCCCAGGGGAGCAGCCGCACACCCGTAAAACGGGCTGCATCGTTATGCGCCTTCGTAACCGACATCTTGTCTTTCTTTTTTAAACGTGTCGTTTTATGCAGCAGCTTCGTCGTCAAGACCATAGGCCGAATGGAGAGCCCGCACGGCTAGCTCCGTATATTCCGCTGAGATCAGAACACTCACCTTGATTTCGGAAGTGGAAATCACTTGGAGGTTGATGCCCTTGTCCGCAAGCGTCTGAAACATTTTTTGTGCAACACCGGCATGCGAGCGCATGCCGATCCCAATGACCGATACTTTCACAACATCCGTATCACTTAGGATCTGCTCATAGCCGATCGTATCGCACGCCGCCTCAATAACCGAAACAGCCCGCTCCAGATCTGCAACAGGAACGGTAAAGGTCAAGTCTGTGCGCTCGCCATCTTCTGAAACGTTCTGCACGATCATATCAACATTGATGGCGGCGTCTGCCAGTGGCCCAAAGATACGCGCTGCAACACCAGGCTGGTCAGCAACCTTGATCAAAGTGATCTTGGCTTCGTCTTTCGTATAGGCAATACCACTTACGACTTCTTGTTCCACGATTTCTTCCTCGCCACAGACAAGTGTCCCCGGACCAACATAAGACGATCCGCTTCCGGTTCCTTGAGGTGAATCAGGTGCATCAAAACTCGAGCGAACCTGAAGGCGCACATTGTGCACCATTGCCAGTTCTACAGAACGGGTCTGGAGAACCTTGGCGCCAAGCGATGCCATTTCGAGCATCTCTTCATAACTGATTTTGTCGAGCTTCTTCGCTTTCGACACAATACGAGGGTCCGTTGTGTAAACCCCATCCACATCCGTATAGATATCACAGCGCTCAGCATTAAGCGCCGCTGCCACTGCGACAGCACTCGTGTCCGACCCGCCGCGCCCAAGGGTCGCAATGCGTCCGTCTGGGCTAATGCCCTGGAACCCGGCAATGACAGCAACCTGCCCCTGGTCGATACGTTCGCCAAGCTTCGCTGCGTCAATGTCCGCAATCCGCGCCGCGCCATGGGCATCGTCTGTCAGGATCGGGATCTGCCACCCGAGCCAGGAGCGCGCTGACACCCCCATCTCCTGAAGGGTAATTGCCAGAAGCCCGACAGAGATCTGCTCGCCGGCAGAAACGACTGCGTCATATTCCCGCGCATCGTGCAGGGCGGCCGCCTCTTTGGTCCAGGTCACCAGCTGATTTGTGGTCCCCGCCATAGCCGACACAACCACCGCAACCTGATGGCCAGCCTCAACTTCGCGTTTCACATGGGTCGCCACATTACGGATCCGATCCAGATCAGCAACAGAGGTACCACCAAATTTCATGACCAGTCGGGCCATCGTCTCTAACCTTCACGCAAGTGGCCCTGACCGGGTAAACTGCCGCGATAAACTGGACCGCGCGATCAGGCCATGCACATATACATAAACAAAAGCGGTGTGCTTCTGAGGTAAGGCCCTCATCAACCCATCCGCTTTTGCGGGGCAATACATACTCGGATGCCCCCCCATCCGCAACATTGGCTGCAACAACAGCCTGCAGAAGGAGCGTTCAAGTGATTGACGTTGCTCAAAGCCCGAAATCCAGCGTCGATACGGACGAAATCGCCCGTTTTTCTGCTATGGCGGCAGAATGGTGGGACCCGACGGGAAAATTCGCCCCGCTCCACAAATTCAATCCCACGCGCCTTGCTTTCGTAAGAGACCGGGTGGTCAATCACTTTGGGCTGGATTCTGCAAAAACCGCACCATTCGAGGGGCTCTCCTTACTGGACATTGGCTGTGGTGGCGGTCTTTTGAGCGAGCCCATGACCCGCCTTGGTGCCAGCGTGATTGGTGCGGATGCGGGCGAAGCAAACATCAAGACGGCAAGCGTCCATGCAGAAGAACAAGGCCTCAATATTGACTACCGCGTGACCACCGCCGAGGACCTGGCCGCAAGCGGTGCCCAATTTGACGTCATTTTGAATATGGAAGTGATCGAACATGTGGCCGACCGGGACGGGTTCCTCGTCTCCTGCTCACAAATGCTGAAACCTGGCGGCATCCTGTTTTGCGCGACCCTCAATCGGTCTCTGAAGGCTTTTGGACTGGCAATCGTGGGCGCAGAATACATTCTGCGCTGGCTTCCAAGGGGAACTCATGATTGGAACAAATTCATCACCCCTGCCGAGCTTTTCAAAAGCATTGAACGCACAGGTCTCGAAGTTACTGAAGAAACAGGGGTCACCTACAATCCCCTGTCTGACCGTTGGTCACTTTCAACCGACATGGGCGTCAACTATATGATGGTGGCAACCAAACCAAAGCCCGCCCCATGACCGACCCATCGATCGATCTGGAACCAAAGAACAAGCCGCGGCAGAAACGCGCCATAGAAACCTATGAGCGGGTGCTGGACGTCGCCGCACGCCTGCTGGAGGACGAAGGCGTGGAGCGCATCTCCACCAACCTGATCGCCGAAAAGGCCGACGTCACGCCGCCGACCCTCTATCGCTACTTCCCAAACAAATATGCGGTTCTACGTGCCCTCGGCGACCGGCTCATGCAGGAGCAAAACGAGGTCTTCGAGAGATTCCTGACAGACGCAGGCGACAGTATTGAAGCCCAAATTGACGGCACCTACGAAAACCTGATGGAGACGCTCCGGGTGACCGAACAACACCCCGGTGGCCTTTCCATCATGCGCGCCCTTCGCGCCGTCCCAACCCTGCAGCAGGTACGCCTGGCGTCTCACCATCAGGTGACCGACGAATGGGTCGAACATCTAAGCACGCTCCTGCCTAACATCCCGAAACCTGAGCTATGGATTAAAGCCCGTCTGACCGTGGATATTGGCTATGCCGCCATCGAGATGGCGATGGAGGAACAGGAGCTCGCGTCCGAAACGGTGCTTAGAGAAGCCACAACGGCGATCACCGCTTATTGGCAGCAAATCATCTCCAGCTCCAAATAATAGTTATAACTATTATTTTGTTGACCCCTAACCCCAAAAGGGCTTTTATGTGCGGGCTGTAGATCGCTGCACATAGGGGACACACAATGAAACCGGTCATCTTGGGCGCAAAGGCGCTGCTGCTCGCAACCGCTTTGGGCCTTGCCGCCTGTGGTGAAGAGCCTCAAACCGCTGAAGAACGGGCAGCAATCATTGCTGCCGCAGAAACACGAGTTCCAGCCGACCCTGTCCTTGCAGAAAAATATGAGCGCGCGTGTCAGGCCTGCCATGCAGACCCAGACAATGGCGCGCCTCTCTCCGGTGATGTACGCGCGTGGACGCCGCGGGTGGACGCACGGGGCCCAGAGGGACTTCTGCAAAGCACCCTCAACGGCTTTGAAGGCATGCCGCCTCTTGGCGCCTGCCCCGATTGCGGCATGGATGATTTTGAAAACCTGATTGCCTTTCTGGCCAGCGATGACACCGGAGAAGAGAAATGAGCCTCAGTCGACGTGAGATGATGATGCAGGGGGCTGCGGTCGCGGCACTCGCAACTGGGAAGCCTTTCTCTGCTTTCGCAGAAACACCCGCCAAAGCAGCAGGGCAGCGGATCAAGTGGCAAAACTGGTCAGGCGGTCAAAGCTGCCTGCCAGAAGCAAGGCTCGCTCCAGCCAACGCCGCTGAAGTCGCTGAGATCATTGCCACCAGTCCAAAGCCCATACGACCCGTTGGCACCGGTCATTCCTTCACAGCCCTCGTCCCGACAGATGGCACCATCATGTCCCTCGATCGCTTGAGCGGTGTCTTGGAGACGAATGACGAGACCATGGAAGCAACAGTGGGTGCGGGAAGCAAACTGGGCGACCTTGGCGCCCCCCTTGAAGAACAGGGCCAGGCACTCATCAACATGCCCGACATTAATCGCCAGACATTGGCGGGCTCTATTTCAACATCGACCCATGGCACCGGCGAGAACTTCGGCTCACTCTCAAGCTATGTGACAGGCCTTGAACTCGTGACCGCCGCAGGCAACACCGTCTGGTGCGACAAAGACCAACAGGCCGACCTCTTTCAGGCGGCGCGCGTTTCTCTCGGGTCGCTTGGTATCATGACCAAAATCCGCCTGCAGAACCGGACGCCCCACCGCATCAACAAACGCACCTGGGTTGTGCCGTTTGATGAGATGATGGAACAGGCAGATATTTTTGCGGCAGAGAACAGGAACTTCGAGTTCTATTACATCCCCTTCTCATCCATGTGCATGGGGATCAGCCATAACGAGACAGATGAGCCTTTGGCACCGTCGATTGCCGAGGATGATGACGGAGTCATGACCTTAAAGGCCCTGGCGGACTATCTCAGCTGGTCGCCCTCGCTTCGGGAATATTTCATCCGCTCTGCCCTTGAAGACCTGCCGGACGAAACTTTTACCGACACGTCCTGGAAAGTCTATCCAAGTGACCGGAATGTCCGCTTCAACGAGATGGAATACCACCTGCCCCGGGAAAATGCCCTCGCTGCCTTGAAGGAGATCCGTACCCTGGTCGAGGGCGAGAATATTGATCTCTTCTTCCCCTGGGAATTTCGATATGTGAAGTCCGACGATATCTGGCTCTCGCCCTTCCAGGGTCGGGAGAGCTGCTCTATCGCGATCCACCGCTATTACGAAGAAGACTACAAGCCGCTCTTCTCCGCGGTTGAGCCAATCCTGCAAAAGCATGGCGGTCGTCCTCATTGGGGCAAACTGCACACGCTCAATGCACCCGACTTCGCCGCGCTCTATCCAAACTGGGATGACTTCTTGGCGGTTCGTGAAGCAATGGACCCAGACGGAACGTTCCTGAATGACCATTTGAGGGAGGTATTCGGCATTGCGTGACCTCCTCAATCAGCTGAAATCTCGCTTCAATAGTTTGAGCAGGCGCTCGCTCATCCTGGGCGGCGGCGGCATCATCACGCTCGGCCTATTGGCTCTGTCACGCCCCGCAAAAGAAGGCGGGCCTGTCGAACCCTATTTTGAGAAACTGAGCAGCGCCGTAACAGAGAAGGGCCTCGCGCGTCCTACCCTGGTTGTTGATCTTGCTCGCCTCGATCAAAACATCGAAGTGATGAAGTCACACCTGCGACCAGGCATGAGATACCGGATTGTCGCGAAGTCCCTGCCATCATTGCCGCTCATTCGCCATGTTATGGCGGCGGCCGACACGAACAGGTTGATGCTGTTTCATCAGCCTTTCGTCAATCTGGTGGCAAAGGAGGAACCCGGCGCTGACGTGCTTTTGGGAAAACCCATGCCGGTAGACGCTGCGGCGCGCTTCTATGAAGAGCTTGGGCCAACATCCTTTGATCCGGCAACGCAATTGCAATGGCTCATCGACACACCAGAACGGCTCGCAGAATATCAGGAATTGGCAAATACCCGCGGGCAGGCGATGCGCATCAACCTGGAACTGGATGTCGGTCTTCACCGTGGCGGCCTGACCGACCCAACGTCATTGAAACCCATTCTGGAAACCATTGACGCAGATCCGCTCCTCAATTTCTCAGGTTTCATGGGCTATGATCCGCACCTTGCTTCTGTCCCAGATATTTTGGGTTGGCAAGGCAGTGCCATCGAGACATCCATGGACATCTACAAAGCCTTTGTTGAGGCGGCGGCCGAACATTATGGAGAGGACTGGAAACCTGAGGAACTCACCCTCAACACAGCCGGCAGTCCGACCTACCAGCTACACAATGAGACAACGCACGCAAATGAAGTGGCTGTTGGCTCAGCTCTTGTAAAGCCCACCCATTTCGATGTTTCAACACTGAGCGACCATGTGCCCGCGAGCTTCATCACCACACCGGTTGTGAAGACGGCGGAGCGGACCGACATTCCAGGCCTTGAAGCACTCACAGGCCCGACCCGCCTTTGGGATAGGAACACCGCCCAGACTTTCTTCATCTATGGCGGCAATTGGCTGGCGGAACCTGTCTCACCACCAGGTCTCAGAACCAATGGGGTGTTTGGACGCTCCAGCAATCAGGAAATGCTGAACGGGTCAGACATGATCGAACTCGCGGTGAACGACACAGTCGTCTTGCGCCCAACGCAAAGCGAATTCGTCTTTCTGCAATTTGGCGACATTCAAGTGTTTGATGGCGGGAAGATCACAGAGAGCTGGCCGGTCTTTGCGCAAGGCGCATAAGGCTAGTTCGCCTTGTTCTTGTCTTCACCGGGGAGCGGCGCAACAGATACGCCTTCGTCGATCAGGTCTTTGGCTTCATCAAGTGTCGCTTCACCGTAGATCTCGCGTTCATCCGCTTCGCCATAGTGAATGCGGCGGGCTTCATCAGCAAACTGGTCGCCCACATAGTCGAAATTCGTTTCGACATGTTCACGCACTTTGCTCATGAACATCTGAACCTGCTCGACCGCTTCAGTGGGAGATGGGCCCTCACGTTTCTTCTGTTTTGAGGTCACGACAGACGGCGCCATGAGCGCTTTCTGAACCTTCGTGCTTTCGCAATAAGGACAGGCAACTTCCTTCGCTGTCGCCTGTGCATCAAACGCGGCAGATCCGGCAAACCAGCCGTCAAACTCGTGATCCTGCTCACAGATAAGGCGATACTTGATCATCTCTCACACATCAGTCGGTGTATCTGGCGCGATGATAGCACGATCATGGGTCAAACTTGGTATCCGGCCTCGAGCATCCTCAATTTTCGCCGGATCAATCTCTGCGAGGATCACACATGGATCCGTCCCGGCTTCCGCCAGAATGTCGCCCCAAGGGTCGATAATGAGCGAGTGCCCAAAGGTTTCGCGACCATTCTCATGGGTTCCACCTTGAGCCGGTGCAAAGACAAAGCACCCAGTTTCAATTGCCCGCGCGCGCATCAGCACATGCCAGTGCGCTTCGCCAGTGGGTTTTGTGAATGCGGAAGGGACCGTCAGATACCCGGCACCACCATGAGCAAGCTGCCGATAAAGATGCGGAAAACGCAGGTCGTAACAAACCGTCATGCCCAATCGGCCCCAGGGAAGATCTCCAAGAATCGATTTCTCTCCCGCTTGGTAGTTTTTCGATTCCCGATACGCCTCACCATTTCCGAGATCCACATCAAACATATGGATCTTGTCATAGCGCGCGGTGATCTCGCCTTCGGGCGACAGGAGAAAAGACCTATTCGCGGCTTTGTTGTCAGCCACTTTTACAGCGAGGGACCCAATCAGGAGATGAACGCCGAGCTCTGAGGCAAGGCCCTGAAAAGCCTTGAGCGCCCTGTCCTCTTCTTCAGCAACAATATTGGCGAAAAGTCGTTTAGCCCCAAGCTCCATGAGAGCCGTTGTTTCAGGCGTCGCAATAAATTGCGCCCCGCGTCGAGCCGCCTCGCGAATGAGTGCGCTCGCATCTTCAATATTGCGATCAATATCGGTGCCTGTCCGCATCTGCACGCAGGCGGCGGTGAATGTGTCTCTCAGGCCCGTCACCGATCAACCGGCAAGGATTGGGTCAAGTGCACCCTTGGAGTCCAGCGCATAGAGATCATCACACCCACCCACATGGGTATCGCCAATGAAAATCTGGGGCACAGTATGACCACCCCCAGAGCGGGACATCATTTCGCGGCGCAGATCCGGGTCCATGCCCACATCAATCTCTTTAAAGCTCGCGCCCTTCTGCGAAAGCAGCTTTTTGGCCTGATGGCAATACGGGCACATCATCGTTGTGTATATGGTTACATTAGCCATCGGGTCACTCCTGGACGAACTTGCAGATTGCGCGGGATCATATAGGGGCTTGGTCCTGTGGAACAACCCGAGCCAGCGTCAGAACATCCACACTCAAAGCCCCCTCAGCCGCCAAGCGCTTCGTACAAGCCTCAACCGTCGCCCCGGTCGTCAGCACATCATCCACCAGCAAGAGGCGTTTTCCTTCGACTTTTTCCCCTTTTCCTGGCGTTAACGCAAAGGCACCTGAAACATTGCGCCGCCGCGCCGATGCTGAAAGCCCCACCTGCGCCCGTGTCGCTCGCGTTCGGATCAACAATTCGGGAGCGGAGGGAACACCCGACAATCGCGAAACGGCACGGGCCATCTCCGCAGATTGGTTAAAGCGCCGCTGAAAAAGCCGGGCCCGGTGTAAAGGCACAGGAACAATGAGGTCGGTTTCAGCAAGCAATTCTTGTCCCGCCCGGACCATCCATTTGGCAAAGAGAGGCACGGTTTCCATCCGATCTCCATATTTCAACCGGGAAACAAGCCGACCACTGGTCTGATCATATTGAAGTGCCGCTCGCGCCCGCCCATAGGCCGGTCTATGAGCCAGCACTTCCCCGCTAAATGCCCCAGGGCCCGGGTCATAAGGAAAGGGAACACCGCTCACCTCACACAAAGGCGCCTCAATAAAGACAAGGGCCTTCCAACACGTGGCACATACCTGCGTCTCCCCCCAAAGGGGAGCCCCACAGGACACGCACCGCGGAGGCAACAGAAGATTGGCCGTCCATCGCATTGCCTTGCGAGCGGTCCGCCCAGGACGCACCATCTGTTGTCCAAACATTGTCATAGGCCAAGGATAGGCTGAGAAGAACATAGTGCGAAAGCAACTTGCACGTGCAGCCCAGATTGCCATAGTGCGCAATATGACTTCTGTAGCTGCCCCATTTGACCGACGACTCGTCGCCCGCCATCGCGCGCGCGCAGCAACAAGCTTTTCGGCAGCAGATTTTCTGGTCCGACGGGCAGGAGAAGAAATCGGCGGGCGACTGGAGACAACCAACCGCACCTTCATCACAGCTCTTGATATCGGTTGCCACAATGGCCTGCTTGCCCGTGATGTCCTGAAGCCTGCCGGGATGGAGACGGTGGTCTCAGCCGACCTGTCCCCATCAATGGTGCGTCAGGCACCATGGCCCCACATTGTGGCAGACGAAGAATTTCTCCCCATCCGGCCCGGATCTCTTGATCTTGTTACCAGCGCCCTGTCGCTGCATTGGGTGAACGACCTGCCCGGCGCGCTCCTGCAGGTGAGGCAGGCTCTCAAGCCCGACGGTCTTTTCCTTACCGCACTTTTTGGGGGTGAAACACTGCACGAGCTGCGCGATGTCCTCATGCAGGCCGAAGCAGAATGCGAAGGCGGTGTGTCACCACGCGTCTCTCCTTTCGCCGATGTGCGTGATCTTGGTGGTCTGCTCCAACGCAGCGGCTTCGCACTTCCCGTCGTCGATGCCGACCAGATCATTGTGCGCTATGACACGATTTTTAATCTGTTGAGCGATCTGCGTGCCATGGGCGAGACCAATGCGATCACCGAGCGCAGAAAGAGCCCGCTCAAACGAGCCACATTAATGCGCGCCGCCCAACTCTATCAGGAGAAATATGCGGACCCTGATGGGCGCATTCGAGCAACCTTCGAGATTCTCTATGCCACAGGCTGGGCACCCCACGAAAGCCAGCAGAAACCCATGCGCCCTGGCACCGCAGCCATGCGCCTCTCAGACGCTTTGAAAACAGAGGAAATCAGCACGGGCGAAACAGCACGCCCCCTCGGACGCGAGACGCCCAAGAAGATCTAAATCAGATCAACGCTGCGCAGAAGCGCAGACACGTCAGCGCCAATCGTGGCAATCACGCCGACAATCGCAACAGCGATAAGTGAAGCAATCAGACCATATTCAACGGCAGTCGCTCCCTTTGCGTCCTGAAGAAAGCGAATGACCAATGCGGGCCGACCAGGTTGTTGGATATCTGAAATCAATTTGTTCACAGAAAGTCCCTCAGCATTGCGACCAACGGCTTGTCTGCCGGTGGCATTGGATAGTCACCCATTTTAACTGGGAGTACCCATTTCAAGGTCTGCCCTTCAACCGGCGTCGGAATACCTTGCCACTTCCGACAGACATAAAGTGGCATTAACAGGTGAAATTTTTCGTAAGTGTGGCTGGCAAAAGTAAACGGGGCGAGACAGGAAGCTGTCACATCTATTTCAAGTTCTTCCTTTAACTCCCTGATCAACGCGACCTCCGGTGCCTCTCCCGGCTCAACTTTGCCACCAGGAAATTCCCAAAGTCCCGCCATCGTTTTCCCTTCAGGACGCTGGGCAAGAAGCACCCGCCCTTCAATATCCACCAGTGCGCAGGCGGAAACGAGAACGATAGGGAGGTTTGCGTCCGCCATCAGGCGACCTTGCCGGACATAGGAACAACGTTTGATGGTTGAGGGGCTTTGCGCAGATCAGAGACAAAACGCCGAACGAGACGTGACCCTCCGCGCTCTGGCACGTTAATGGTTTCGAAAGCATGTTCTTCAAAACCAAGCCCCCGCAGCACAGCAACCGACGCCGTGTTTTCTGAATAGACCACCGCCTGGACGGACCGCAATTTCAGAATATCCGCACCAAAGGCAACCGTGGCGGCAACAGCCTCACGGCCATACCCTTGACCCCAAAAGTCACGGCCGAGCCAATAGCCCAGCTCTGCGTTCCCCCGATTGAGCATCATCAATGCGGAGACGCCAACAAACGAGGGCGCTGACCGTTCTTCAATTGCAAATCGGTAAGCAGAGCCTCGTTCTCTCAAGATTTCAGCTTCATCAATCCACTCATGGGCGGCTGGAACATCATAAGGGTAGGGAATCGTTTCCGTTTTCTGCAGAAGCAGCGGATCCCCAGCAAACGCGCTCAGCCTCTCCGCATCGCGTGAAGCGATCCAGCGAAGGCTCAATCGGGGTGTAAAGAGGGACCGTGCGCCCAAACCGCCACCAAGCAGACCGGACGCACTTGCATACCCTTTATCGCTTGAGTGATGTGTCAATTCTTCGCTCGCCCGAAAGTAACGCCGACACCGGTCAGCTTCGATAATCTGCATTTATGCGAATGTACTCATGGGTGAGGTCACACGTCCAGACCGTCGCCTCGGCTCGGCCCACGCCAACATCAACGGCAATTTTGATGTCTTTGCCTTTCATGTGGCGCGCTACCGGCTTTTCATCAAAACCTTCAACGGCCACGCCATTCTTGGCGACAAGAACACCGCCAACCTCGATCTTGAGCTTGTCACGATCAGCCTCTTCTCCGGCCTTACCGACGGCCATGACAATCCGGCCCCAATTGGCATCTTCACCCGCAATCGCTGTCTTCACCAACGGAGAATTCGCAACGGAAAGCGCTATTGTACGAGCAGCCTTATAACTCGCCGCGCCGGTAATCTTCACTTCGATAAATTTCGACGCTCCTTCACCATCTTTAACGACCTGATGCGCAAGGTCGAGCATCAGATCATTCAAGGCATCTCGGAACTCCCGAAGCCGAGGATCGCCGGCGCGTGAAATTTTGGGCGGCGTAATACCATTGGCTTCTGCCGCTGCCATCGCACCACCGGTTGCAAACAAGAGCACCGTGTCACTGGTCGACGTATCACTATCGACGGTGATGGAATTGAAACTGTCGCGCACCCCAAGCATGAGGAGAGTCTGAAGCACCGATGCCGGCAGCGCAGCATCCGTAAACAGGAAGACAAGCATAGTGGCGAGATCCGGTTGGATCATGCCGGACCCTTTTGCAATCCCGTTGATGCGGACATCCACATCGCCAATCTTGACCGTTTTTGTCGCAAGCTTCGGGAACGTGTCCGTTGTCATAATCGCCCGGGCAGCAGCTTCCCAGCCTGGGTCACCCGCATTGACAGCTTTTGTCAGCGCCGTCCCGATCGCATCCCCATCCAGCACTTCACCAATAACGCCCGTAGAGGCAATGAAAACGTCTTTCTGACGGCATCCTGAAATCGCTGCGGCGACGGATGCTGTTTGGCGAACCGTCTGCATCCCTGCTTTCCCGGTAAACGCGTTTGCGTTCCCCGCATTGACCACAAGGGCTCGAGCGATCCCGTCTTCGAGCGAATTTTGACACCAAGTGACCGGTGCCGCCGCTGTCTTGGACGTTGTAAACACACCGCCCACCTGCGTGCCCTCAGCCATCCGCGCGACAAGAAGATCATCACGACCTTTGTACTTTGTGCCGCTGTTCGTTGTCGCGAGCTCAACACCAGCAAGCGACGGCAGGCCGGCCAGTTTTTTCGGCGCCAAAGGAGAAACCGCCTCCTCCGCACCCTTTCTGGCTGCTTTCTTGGAGGCTTTCTTCTTCACTGTTTTCTTAGACTGGGCTTTGGCACCGGACTTGAGCGCACCTTTGGCGGGCGTTGCAGATGGCTTGGACATAAAGAGACGCCCTTAAATCAAATGGGGTTCAAAAATAGTTTGAGCCAAGCGGACTGATTTCCCCTGACCCAATTCATATGACTTATTCTTGAGGCGCAATCAACGGTCGGCTGGGTTCACCTTCCGCACCGACAATCTCAATTGCCGCCGCCGCCCGCATTTCATCCATCATTGTCCGACCTTCTTGCTGAGCCAATGCTTCTATCACCTGATCTTTCACCAGCTCGAATCCCGGAACTTCCTGAACCCGACGGTCTTCCACCTTGATCACATGCCAGCCAAACTTGGTCTTTACAGGTACGGATACCTCTCCGGCCTGAAGCGCAAACGCTGCATCGTTGAACTCCGCGACCATGGTTCCCGCTGTGAAATAGCCAAGATCACCGCCCTCGGCGCCACTTGGGCCGGTCGAATGTTCTTTCGCAAGCTCTTCAAAGTCACCACCAGCATCCAAGGCGTCGATAACCGCCTGGGCTTCCTCTTCGGTTGCCACGAGAATGTGACGGGCTTTGATCTCTTCCTGAGGCTCAACGGCCCCGACTTGTGCGTCATAAAATTCTTTTGCCGCTTCATCAGAAAGGCGCGAAGTGATGAGCTGGGTCCAGTAAACGTCCCGAAGCGCCTTATTCTCGTAATAGGCCATCCGGCGTTGAACACCCGGATCATCCGTCAGGCCTTTCGCACGGGCATCGCTGGAGACAATTACCCGGTCGATGAGAAGGCTAAGCAGATACTCAAACTTCACGTCTTCGGGCACATTGGCGAGCGCCTGTGCAGTCTCTTCTTCAGCCAACAAAAGGTCTGAAAACCGGATCTCCACGCCATTGACCCGCGCTACAACGGTGTCGTCCTCCTCTGCTCCCAATACAGGCAAGGAATAGCTAAGGGAAACTGCCACAATCAGGGCAACACCTAGGAGCCAGGCCGGCGTCCGCACGGCCAGAGAAGTCATCGAAAACATCATGGGAGAAGAACCTTGAAGAGAACAGCGAGACCCGGTTCATCCGGGCTTCAGGTGAGACCCTATAGTGAGGGGTTGGGCCAGTTCACACAAGGGTGACCGCCATTAAGATTTCGCAATGAATGCAAGACATTAACGAATATTGGAAGCTCCGCAGCAGGCCCCCGCCAGAACCCGTGGGAAGCGTTGACAAGCACCAAGCCCCCCCTTACATCAAGTGGGTTCGGGTGTGCGCTTTTTCGAAGCGGAAGGGCTGCTCCTGACATAATAACCGGGCATCACCGCTGGCCTTCTGCAAGCGACCTGATTGCCCCAACAAGGTGACATACCCTGATGGCTAGCTTGGGTGCATTTGCCAAGCGGATCTTTGGCTCTAGCAACGACCGCAAGATTAAATCTCTGACAGCTCGGGTGAGTGCAATCAACGCCTTGGAACCCGATATGGAAGCCTTGTCGGACGACGCGCTGCGCGCAAAGACCCAGGAATTCAGAGAGCGCTTCGAAGCAGGCGAAACTCTTGATGATCTGTTGCCAGAAGCTTTTGCGACCGTTCGTGAGGGCGCAAAACGAAGCCTTGGACAACGTCACTACGATGTACAGCTGATCGGTGGCATGGCGCTCCATGAGGGCCGCATTTCAGAAATGAAAACCGGTGAAGGGAAAACCCTTGTCGCGACCCTTGCCGCTTACCTGAATGCCGTCCCAGCAAAGGGCGTTCACGTGGTTACCGTCAACGATTACCTCGCCAGCCGTGATGCAGCCTGGATGGGACAGGTATACGAATTCTTGGGTCTCACTACTGGTGTCATTCTGCATGGCCTGAGCGACCAGGAACGGCGCGCCGCCTACGCAGCCGATATTACGTATGGCACCAACAATGAGTTGGGCTTCGACTATCTCCGCGACAATATGAAATACCAGCTGGATGCCATGGTCCAGCGCAGCCACCACTTTGCGATTGTCGATGAGGTGGACTCCATCCTCGTCGACGAGGCGCGGACCCCGCTGATCATCTCCGGACCGCTAGAAGACAATTCAGAGCTTTACGTCACTGTGGACAAGATCATTCCGTCGCTGGTCGAAGAAGACTACGACATGGATGAAAAATCCCGGACGGCAAACCTGACCGACGAAGGCAATGAGCATGTGGAAGAACTGCTCCGCGAAGCGGGAATTATGGAAGAAGGCACGCTCTACGACGTAGAGAACATCTCTCTTGTGCACCACGCCAACTGTGCGCTTAAAGCGCACAAGCTTTTCCAGAAAGACAAAGACTACATCGTTAAAGGCGGCAAGGTCGTCATCATTGACGAATTCACAGGCCGCATGATGGAAGGCCGTCGCTATTCAGAAGGCTTGCATCAGGCACTTGAAGCCAAAGAACAAGTTGAGATACAGCCTGAAAACCAGACGCTTGCCTCAGTGACCTTCCAGAACTATTTCCGGCTTTATGACAAGCTCGCCGGCATGACCGGCACAGCGCTCACTGAAGCGGAAGAGTTCATGGACATCTATGGGCTCGACGTGTTGGAAATTCCAACGAATGTCGGCATTGCTCGGATTGACGAGGATGATGAGGTTTACCGGACCGCTCGCGAAAAATTCGACGGGATTATCCTGGAACTGGAAGACTGCGCGAAACGCGGTCAGCCCGTTCTTGTCGGCACAACCTCTATTGAGAAGTCAGAATATCTGGCGGACCTTCTGAAGAAGAAGAAGGTGAAGCACAATGTGCTGAACGCCCGCTACCACGAACAAGAAGCGCACATTATCGCGCAGGCAGGTGTGCCGGGTGCTGTGACCATCGCCACCAACATGGCCGGTCGCGGGACCGACATTCAGCTTGGCGGCAACCTGGAAATGCGCATCGCCGATGAGATTGATGAAAGCCTGGATGAAGAGACTCGTGCCAAGCGGACTGCAGAGATTGAAGCCGACGTCGCCGCCAAGAAAAAACAGGCGCTCGATGCGGGCGGTCTCTACATCATCGGCACCGAACGCCACGAAAGCCGCCGCATCGATAATCAGCTGCGCGGACGTGCGGGACGTCAGGGTGATCCCGGTCGGTCAAAATTCTATCTGAGCCTGGAAGACGATCTGATGCGCATCTTCGGCACCGACCGTATGGACGGGATGCTTCAGAAACTCGGCTTGGAAGAAGGCGAAGCCATCATCCATCCTTGGATCAACAAGGCACTTGCAAAAGCACAGCAGAAGGTCGAAGCACGCAACTTCGACATTCGGAAGAATCTGCTCAAGTTCGACAATGTCATGAACGATCAGCGTAAAGCGATCTTCGAGCAGCGCATCGACCTCATGCACGCCGAAGACGTGTCTGAAGATGTACGCGACATGCGCCACGAATGCATTGACGATCTTATTCGAGTGCACATCCCCGAGAAAGCATACGTGGAGCAATGGGATGTTGACGGCCTCAAGGAAGAGACCGTGAAAATTTTCGGCCTCGATTTGCCCATAGAAGAATGGGCCGAGGAAGAAGGCATTGCCGACGAAGAGATCAAGGACCGCATCTATCAGGCTGGTGACGCCGCTATGGCGAAAAAGGTTGCAGATGCCAGCGCCGAAACCTTCCGCCAGATCGAAAAAGCAATTCTGTTGCAGACGGTCGATCAGCGGTGGCGGGAACACCTACAGATGCTCGATCACCTGCGTCAGTCCGTTGGCTTGCGCGGCTATGGCCAGCGAGACCCCCTAAACGAATACAAGACCGAAGCCTTTTCGCTTTTCGAAAGCCTCTTGACCCGGTTGCGCGAAGACGTGACCCGGCAACTGATGACCCTAGAGTTTGTTACTGAACAGCCGCCGGAACTGGGTGAGCCAGAGCTGCCCGAAATGCAGGCCCACCATGTGGATCCGCTGACAGGCCGTGACGAAATGGCTGATGCAGATGGAGACGTTGCCCTAGCAGAGCGTCCGCGCACGGCGCGCAACAGGCCAGCAGACGTGGCCATGAACCCGAATGACCCATCCACCTGGGGCAAGATTGCACGCAACGCGCCCTGCCCGTGCGGGTCTGGCAAAAAGTACAAACACTGCCATGGGGCACTTGCCTAAACCCATACCGATGCTTCTTGGGGGAGAGTTTCGGCATGGAATATCGCCGTGAAATAGATGGGCTTAGAGCCGTCGCAGTTCTGCCGGTGATCCTGTTTCACGCTGGTGTCGAACTGTTCAGCGGTGGGTTCGTGGGCGTTGATGTGTTTTTCGTCATCAGCGGCTACCTGATCACATCAATTATCCTAAAAGAACAACAGACAGGCGCGTTCAGTCTCGTTCGTTTCTACGAAAGAAGAGCAAGGCGCATTCTCCCTGCTCTTTTTCTGGTCGTTATTGCCTGCATTCCGTTTGCATGGATATGGTTGCTTCCTGAGGACTTAAAGAGCTTTGGCAAAAGCCTGATCGCAGTTCCAACCTTCACATCCAACATCCTGTTTGCGCGGGAAAGCGACTATTTCACGCCGTTAGCCGAACTCAAACCACTCCTCCATACGTGGAGCTTGGCAGTTGAAGAGCAGTTTTATGTCTTCTTCCCTATTCTTCTGATCTTGGCACACAAATGGCGGACGGTGAGCAACGGCGTACTCATTGCAGCCATCGGAATAATCAGCCTATGTCTTGCGCAGTGGGGCTTGTCGACCAACCCAAAGATCGCCTTCTACTTTTTGCCGACCCGCGCATGGGAACTCATGATCGGCGCCCTCATCGCTGTCTATGTGCTCAGGCCAAACGCAAAAAAAGTCGCTTCAAATGAGCTTCTGGGTGCCCTGGGACTCGTTCTCATTCTGGTCTCTGTGTTCGCATTTACAGAAGCAACTCCCTTTCCCGGTCTCTACGCACTCATCCCGACAATCGGTACCGGCCTTATTATCCTTTTTGCGCAAGCCGACACTTTTGTTGGCCGCCTGCTGGCCACCAGAGCTTTCGTGGGATTGGGCCTCATTAGTTACAGCGCCTATCTCTGGCACCATCCCCTGTTTGCGTTTGCACGCCACCGCAGTCTCGACACCCCAGCACTGGATCTGATGTTGGGCCTGGCCGCTCTCTCTATATTCTTGGCTTACATCAGCTGGCGATATGTCGAACGCCCGTTTCGAGATAAGAAAAAATTCTCGCAACGGCAGATATTCATCTTGTCCGGTGCCTCGAGTGCCGCCCTGATCCTGGTCGGCGTCACCATCTCATCTAACGATGGCTTTGCCAGTCGGTCCGCCACAGACAATATGGCGTTTTCAGATTTTGACCGCATGCTCGCCCCAAACCACGGCCTCTCTCCTGCATGCGACCATCAGTTCACGCTAACCGATGAGTGCACAACCTCCCCATCACCGAAAATGATCCTTTGGGGAGACTCCTACGGCATGCATCTAGCGCCAGCGCTAGAAAGCAGCGAGACCAACATCCCCTTTAGGCAGCACACCATGTCCAGCTGCATACCCGTGACCGGCCTATCGATTGTCGGCAATGTTGTCTCACCCTCACGCGCGGAACGGTGTCTGGCTCAGGGCACCAATGTGCTGGACTGGCTCGCGACACAAAACACGATTGAGTATGTGGTTCTTGCCTCACCGTTCACCTATATAAAGTTTGATCTACTGACGGCTGACGGCGATGTGATAACGCAAGACAAGGAAAAAATTGCTCTCGATCACCTGAAAGCCACCGTCGAGGTCATTCGCGCAAACGGCCAAAAACCCATTTTCGTGGCACCACCACCAAATACCGGGGTGGATATCGGGCGGTGTTTTACCAGAGCCCTTCTGTTTGCAGCAGACCCGCAGCGCTGCGACTTCTCGCCTGATCAGATGTCGGCTGATTCTCAACAGGCGTACCGTCTAATGTCACAACTGTCAGAACATGCACCATTCGTTTCTCTCAAAAGTCTGATTTGCCCAAGCGAAGGTTCCGCAGAGACCTGTGAGGTCAGCATTGATGGGTTGCCGCTCTATCGAGATGATGGACACTTGTCGATCACTGGGTCCGCTTACATTGGTAAAACCAATGACCTGACAGGCCTCATCGCAACAACAGCCGATGCCTTTTGGGCAAACAAGTGAGAAAGCATTGCGGCGACATGCTGGCCTAGAACCGGTACACAGACCGCACAACACCCAAGTCCATGGCAACAGTTTCAACAAGTGTCGCCGTTTCTTTTTGTTTTGCCGGAAGCCAGAGGGGGACGCCGCGTCCGAGCAAAACAGGCATCGTGAAAATCTCAAGCGTGTCCAAACCGCCTGCCTGGCGGAACTGATGCAAAAGATCTGATCCACCGACGACCCAAACGTCTCCTCCCTCGAACCGCCTTAAGTCGTCGATCAAAGAACGGATGTCTTCGCCAGACCAGAGGCGCGATTGCGGCGGCAGGTTGGCGACCTCTCGATGGGTCACCAAAACCACCTCTTTGCCGGGATATGGCCATCCGCCGTCATAGGCATCAACAAAGTCGAAGCTTTTGCGCCCCATAACGACGCATCCAATGTCCGATATGAACCTCTCATAGCCGAAATCGGCCCCGTCAAAATCATCCAGCCAGCCGACTCCATGGTCGGCATCTGCAATAAGGCCGTCCAGGCTCGCCGCAATATAGCCTCTGATTTGAGCCACGCTTCAGTCCTCAGATCTTTGAGCCCAGGGATAGGTTACGAGATCAAATTCTGTCGCAACGACAGAAGGTCGGATCTTCAATTTGTTCCACCAGCCAGACAATGCCGGGAGGGCCTGAAGTAGAAGCTGGCCATCAACGCTGTCAGCCAAATAGGAAATCATCGGCACGGCGTGGAGATCAGCGAGCGTGACCTCGTTGCAGTTGAGGGCACCGGTGGCAACGAACTTCTTATCAAAAATGGTGAGTGAACCGGTCAGCCGCTTCACCATGCGCTCCTTGATGGACTCGTCAGGCCAACCGCCCACGAGCGTTGTGAAGAGTGTCTGCGTCACCAGCTCCCGAAGGTCCGGCCAGATGTAATTGTCGAGAACCGAGACGGTCGCGGCCATGCGAGCCCGTGCCTGGGCCCCGTCCGGCGTGAGCGTGGGTGCAGGCAAGACCTCATCAAGGTAAGAACAGATAGGCCCTGCCTCAAACAAGAGATGCCCGTCATGGTCAAGGGCGGGAACCATGCCAAACGGATGGCGTTCCTTCTGCGCTGCGGGCATGCCGGCGGAGATGAAATCCACCTCCTCCAATGTGTAAGGCACACCTTTTTCTTCCAGCACCAAACGCACAATGCGCGTATAGGCGCTATAGGCCGGTCCGTAGAGAGTAATGCCTGTCATTAATCGCCCCAGACACTAGCCATCAGCGGCCTCACGACCAAGCGCTTTGCCCGCAAGGTAATAGTGGTACGCCCCCCAAAGACTGACAAAACTCATGAGCAACAGGGCGTAGCGCAGAGACTCAATGCCATAGGCTGGCTCCAGCACATCACTCAGAATGCCGACAAGCTGTGGCCCAAACCCAAGACCAATAATGTTGAGAATGAACAACATGATAGATGAGATCGTTGTGCGCATATGAATCGGTGCCCGGCTTTGAATGAGTGCAAAGCTGGGTCCAAGATAGAATGCGCCGAGGATCGTCATCGGCACATAGAGCCACAGCGCCAGTTCCTTTTCGACGAGGAAGAAGGCAAGAATAATGGGTGCAGCGGCGACCTTGGCGATAGCCACAATCCAAGGCGTCCATCTGACATCTTTTGCGCCCATTTTATCCGCAAGCTTCCCACCCAAAATAGCGCCCATTGCGCCAAAGATGCCGACAACAAGCGCGAGGAAGATACCGGTCTCCTCGTAGCTCATTTTGAAGCTGCGAATGAAGAAGGAGAACCCCCAGACAGCGCCGCCATATCCCACAAAGGAGATAATCGTCACACCCATAACAGTGTGGAATGATGCACGGTCGATCCAAAGGTGACGAAATCCTGAAGCGATTTGGCCACGCGCTTCACTCCAGTCGATGGGACCGGTCTCAGGCGCCTCTCTCCCTTCTGAGAAACCACGTGGCGGTTCTTTGAGCGTGAAACGCACGAGGAGCGCGATCACCAAACCGGGAAGACCAACCAGAAGAAAGGCAGCACGCCAACCATATTGGGCAACCACGAAAGCGCCCACAGCGAACGCAATCATGGTCCCGAGATAAACCCCCAAAGCATAAATGGCGAGCGCACCACTGCGTTCCTCCGGCGGATACATGTCAGCAATCATCGAGTGCGAAGGTGGGCTCGAACCAGCCTCCCCGACACCAACGCCGATCCGCGCAATCGCCAGGGTGCCGAAACCGGAAACAAACGCGCAGGCCGCCGTCATCAGGCTCCAGATAGAAACCGCCGCGGCAATAATGTTCCGTCGGTTGGACCTGTCCGCCAGAAACGCAATCGGCATACCCAATGTCGCATAGAAAATCGCGAATGCGATCCCTGACAAGAATCCGAGCTGCCAGTCTGCCAGCAGAAACTCTTCTTTAATGGCCGGCAGGACCACGCCCATAATCTGTCGGTCGACATAGCTGGAAATATACGCGAGCAACAAGATGCCAAGCGCATACCGCCGATATGTCTTGGACATCGTGAATTCCGTCGCGTCCGCGACCGCTTGAGTAGCCATGTCTCCCCCCGGAGTGAAGTTTCTTTTCGCCACCCTACCGGTGGCACCCCAAAGCGGCAAAGTAATTCCTCAGATGCTGCCTTTTGTTGCTTAGGCGACCCGCCCTGCCATAATGGAAAAAACAAATTCAGGGAGAGATGATGAGCACCCCAACCCCCTTTCAGGTAGCCATAGAGCAATCCACCCTTGACGCCATTCTGGCGAAGGTAAAAGCCTATCAGTGGCATGAGATGCCGGAGATAGATCCGGGCGCCGACCGCTGGGCCTATGGCGCGGATATGGAATACATGAGGGAGCTCTGTGACTATTGGGTGAACTCATTCGATTGGCGCACTGCCGAAGCAAAGCTCAACGCCTTTCCTCAATTCAAGACAACCATTGAGACCCAAGAAATCCACTTCTACCACGTGAAAGGCTCAGGCAGCGCGCCACAGCCCATGATCCTCACCCATGGCTGGCCCGGCTCCGTTTTTGAATTCCTGGACGTGATCGACCTTCTCGCCCATCCGGAAAACCATGGTGGCGATGCAGAAGACGGTCTTACTCTGGTGATCCCTTCGCTCCCTGGCTACGGATTTTCAGGTAAGCCCAAAAAACCACTGGGACCCAAACGGACAGCCGAACTGTGGGACAAGCTCATGCGCGAGACGCTCGGTTATGACACCTATATCGCCCAGGGCGGTGACTGGGGATCTGTGGTCTCCGGCTCCCTTGCCTATAATCATGGGACTAACAAAGGCGGCGGCTGCAAAGCCGTCCACCTCAACATGTGGGGCATCCGGCCGGACACCGCCCCCGAGACAGAAGAAGAGAAGGCTTGGGCCGCCGCGGCAGCATTCGATTTTGAGATGGAGGGCGCTTATCTCCGCCTTCAAATGACGAAGCCCCAGTCCCTCTCCTACGCCATGATGGACAGTCCGGTTGGTGCAGCAGCATGGATCACTGAGAAATTTAATGGCTGGTCCGACACGCGAGGTCCAAACGAGTCCCACATAGAAAACGCTTACACCAAAGATCAGCTCCTCACCAACATCATGATCTATCTGGTAACAGGCACCTTCAACACCGCAACCTGGTTCTACAGGGGAATGATGGAAGAAGGCGGCTCCAACATGGCACCCGGGGACACGCTCGAAATCCCAACAGGGTTCATGCGTATGCCCGAAGAAGGGAAGTTCATTTCAATCCCGCCGCGTTCAATGGCAGAGAAAGCATTCAACATCATTCACTGGACAGAGCCAAGCGAAGGGGGCCATTTCGCTGCGCTGGAAACCGGATCCGTTTTTGCCGATGATGTGCGCGCCTTTGCAAAACAGGTGAAAGGATAAGTCATGACCCGGCCCGTCATTCCAGCCGATCCCTTCAAGGTCCATGTCCCCGATCACGAGATTGCGGACCTGAAGCACAGGCTGGAACAAACGCGCCTGCCTAATGAGCCCGATGGAAACGAACATTGGAACTATGGCACCAGCCTGTCTTACATGGAGCGATTGATCTCCTATTGGCGGGATGATTTTGATTGGCGCAAACAGGAAGCCTGGTTGAACTCTTTCCCCCAATACAAAGTATCCCTGACCGACGATGCAGATCAGGACCATGAAGTGCATTTCGTTTATGAAAGAGGGTCAGGCGAAAATCCCATCCCGCTTATCATGACCCATGGATGGCCCTCCACATTTCGGGAGTTCCTTGATGTCATCGATCGGTTGGCCCATCCCGAAAACTATGGTCGATCGGGACCGGCCTTTGACGTCATCGTACCTTCGCTCATTGGCTATGGCTTTTCATCTCTGCCCCGTCAGCCAATAGGTCCAGCCGTCATGGCCGACCTCTGGCATCAATTGATGACCGACGTATTGGGGTATGACACCTACTGTGCACAAGCAGGCGACTGGGGGAGCTTTGTTACCTCCTGCCTTGCTTTGCAGCATGCAGATGCCGTGAGTGCAATCCATCTCACCATGCTGCCCCTTCGCCCCAATCTGCGGCACGAAAGCCAACAGCCGGTCACCGATGAAGAAAGCACCTGGATCAAGGAAATGCGCGCCTGGTGGGCCGGCGAAGAGGGCTACCGGTCCATCCAGTCGACCAAGCCGATGGCGCTGGCTTACGCGGTGATGGATTCACCAGCTGGTCTCGCAGGCTGGTTGGCGGACAAATACTACCGCCTCGGTGACACAGACAAATCTCACACCTGGGAAGGCATGGAAGCGCGCTTCCCCATGGACACGATCCTCACACAGCTCTCAATCTACTGGTTCACCGGCACCATCAATTCAGCAAACACCCTTTACAAAGCAGGTCCCGCTGAAGGGTCCGCACTGCTGAAGCCAGGCCAGAAAGTGACAGTGCCAACAGTCTATTCGGAATATCCGATGGACACCTTGCCCATCACGCCGCAATCATGGGCAGAGCGCAGCTACAATTTGAAAGCATTCAAGGTGATGAACAAAGGTGGCCACTTCGCCGCCATGGAGGAACCGGAACTGTTCGCTGACGATGTGCGTGACGCTTTTTCAGCGCTACTTTGAGCCAGTGCTAAGGTCAATGTGCGGAGGCACCCCATTGCCAAGGTCAATCCATTCTGCAACCTCAGGCATGGCAAAACGCGTTCGCGCTTCCCCATAGGTCACCTCCTCAACATTCGACTGATGTGTAATCAATCGACACCCTTCACCATCTTCATCGGCGAAGGGCAACGCCAAGGTGTCAAACAGACAGTCGCGACCACTGTCTGATCGCGCATGTGTGCTGAAAAACATGCCGCACGGTCGGGTCAGGGCCTCCTCAATCCACGAAAAATAGACCTGACGCGCTTCTGCGCTCATGCGGTGGCCAACTTCCTGCCCTGTCATTTCTTCATTGTAGAATTCGCAAATAGCTGTGCCTGCAAACCGTAGCCGATATCCAGTTCCCCCGCCCCGTTCCACAATTGTGCACCAGGGCATCTGTTTCGCCACGCAAATTGGATCCCAGTCACGATAGGCCGGCATGCGCCCACCGCTGAGACTCATCCAATAGTCGAAGAAGGTCTTGGTATTATCGTCTCTGAATTCCAGCATTGAGCTTCGCCCCCAAGCTTCCGCGGCTTATTCCATGCATCCTATATAGATAGGCTCAGACATTCCTGAGGAAAGCACAAAGAGGCAAAACCCACAAAAAACTTATGTTTTTTGGGATAATCGAACGCATTTAGGCAGGAAAGCCCTGGTAGGTCAGGAAAGGTCGCCGCGACCCATGGCCATAAACTTCTCCTGCCGCTGACGGCGAAGAGATGCCCCATCCAAACCGGAGAGGTCCCGCAATTCGTGCTCAATCGCATCGCCTGCATCGGCCATCATCTGCGCCCGCTCGCGATGCGCACCGCCTACAGGCTCCGGCAGGATCCGGTCAATGACACCCAGCTCAAGCAGGCTCTGCGCAGTGACCTTCATTGCTGCCGCTGCATCCTTGGCCTTGTCTGAATTGCGCCAAAGGATTGAGGCAGAGGCTTCGGGAGAGGCAACCGTATAAATTGAGTGTTCCAACATCAAAACACGGCTGGCCGTGGCAATGGCAAGCGCACCACCCGATCCCCCCTCGCCGATAACGAGAGAAACAAATGGCACCTGAACATTGAGGCAGGTATCGATCGATCGGGCAATCGCTTCTGCCTGGCCACGCTCTTCACCTTCACGTCCTGGAAAAGCGCCAGCCGTATCAATCAAAGTGATAACCGGCATGGAGAAACGGTCTGCCATTTCCATCAGGCGAACCGCTTTGCGATAACCTTCGGGCTGCGCCATGCCGAAATTATGCTTCATGCGGGTCTCGACATCATTACCCTTTTCGTGACCCATGATGACGACCGAGCGACCACGGAAACGACCCAGGCCGCCAACAATCGCTTCGTCCTCACCAAAATTCCGGTCACCCGCAAGAGGGGTGAAATCCTCGATCAACGCGTTCGCGTAATCGAGGAAATGAGGTCGATTGGGATGTCGGGCGACTTGCGTCTTCTGCCAGGTATCGAGATTGGCATACATGTCTTTTAAAAGCTGAGCTGCCTTTGCCTCGAGCTTTGCAACATCATCGGAAATCCCAGCGGTCGGGTCTTCCTGCGCCAGGAGCTTGAGCTCCTGAACCTTACCCTCTAGCTCGGCAATCGGCTTTTCAAATTCGAGATATGTATGCATGCGCTCTTAAGTTTACTTAACGCCCAAAATACGATTAGCGGCGGCACACTGGCCTGCTACCTATCGCTTGTCAACCATGAGACAAAATGGCGGTTAATGGCGGAAATCGGAGAAAAATCTGATGGTTCCCGTCGGGCTATCTCTTTCCAAGCGGATGATGATTGGTCACCAGCTCTCGCAGCCGTTCCTCCAGAACATGGGTATAAATCTGTGTGGTTGAAATATCTGCATGTCCTAAAAGCTGCTGCACTGAGCGCAGATCAGCCCCATTTGCAAGAAGATGGCTCGCAAAAGCATGTCGAAGCGTGTGCGGAGACAGGCGCGTGGGGTCAATCTGCGCAATCTCTGCCAATTCCTTCAGCATCTGAGCAAACCGATGCCGTGTCAGGTGGCCTGATTTGCCCCGTGAGGGAAACAGGAAGGCGCTTTTCGCGTCACCCAGCACCTCCTTACGGCAGACAAGATAGTGGGCAATTGCATCCGCCGCCGGTTGACTGAGGGGCACCAACCGTTCGCGCCCCCCCTTACCCTTCACACCAAGCATTTGCTCTGCACCGCCAACCGCTGCGACAGGAAGCCCAACAAGCTCGCTCACCCGCAGACCGGTTGCGTAGATCACCTGCATCAGGCACCGCGTGCGGGCCTGCCGGTAAGATTTTTTCACTGGATCAGAAATCGCTGCGCCATAGCTTTCGGTCGCCCTCAACAATAGGTCAACTTCCTCGACACTCAACGTCTTGGGGAGAGGTCGGGATAGTTTTGGACCTTCAATGATCGCGCAAGGATCATCTGCCCGCACATCATCACTCATCAAAAACTGTGCGAACTGGCGAATGGAGGACAGGCGCCGGGCCGCCGTTGAAGCAGCCAGCCCCGCTTGCTCCATCAGCGCAAGATAGGCACGTACGTCACTGCTATCAAAAGCTGAGAACACCTTGTGTCGCGCCTTAAGCGCTGCGCCAAAGTCCCTCAAATCTCGAGCATAAGCATCAAGCGTGTTCTGAGAGGCACCCCGTTCAGCACTGAGCATCTCAAGGAATGCTTCCAGCCGATAGGCATCAGCAGGAAGGTGAGAGGAATCCGTGCCCGGTCCACGCCTCGCCATAGACTTAAGTCCCGTCGCTGACACGAGCCATCAAGGCCTCAGCAGCGAGCCTGCGGGCCTCTTGCTCAAGCCCGACAATGCGCAGCGCCTTCACTGTTTCAGAGAGTGTTTGCGGATGGGCTTGCCCCACACCACTGTCAGAAAGTGCCGCCATTGTAAGGAGTACAGTTTCGCCAACACGTTTCTGATCGCTTGCAAGATTCAATCGTTGGGTCACCGCAACCGGAGCAACCTCGCCCCCCGGCAAGCCACCAGAGACCAACAGCGCATCCCAGATCGACTCAGGCAGCTGCAGACCAAGCGCGTCCAACAACACAATTTCGAGCGCGGCAAAATCGCGAGCCGCACCGCCAGCGGCAAGATCAGTCAGCGCAGGTTGCAAAAATGAGGGGATGGGCGCCGGAGGAATGGCTTCGGCATTTGCGTCCGCCAACAGCGGCAGAGACGCACCGGCAACCGTGTTGGGATCAATGAGACGCAGGACGGCCTGAAGCTCTCGCACCTGTTGGGTATCGGCGGCAGCCCCTTCAAGAACAGAAAGCCACATACCCGCGCGCACACGATCCCCTAACTCGACAAAAGCGCGAACCGCCAGCGGCGCAAAAGAAGTCAGCACATTGGACGGCGGAACACTTGCAAGCGATCCACGATGCGCAGCAAGAGTAGCCGCATAAGCCTCCCCGCCTTTTTCACGGAAGAAGAGCATCGCCAATAGATCGGCCCGACCCGCTGGCACACGCTCGTCTAGCACCGCCTGATGAAACAGGGCCCGTCGGCGATAAGGCGAGGCAGGTTCAACACCGACACGCACCCCCGCCACATCTTCGCGTGTATAGGCAACTGCCAGATAAGCAGCCGCCATCTGGTCCCCATCAAGCAAGCCGAGAGCCGCAGCCCGCTCGGCAGCAGCAATCCGCACCTCAGGATCAAGTGCGCCCTCTTCAGCGACCGGCACCAACAAGGCGGGTACCAAACGCCCCACACCGTCACCGGGAAGGGCACGCTGCGCGAGCCCCATCATCCGGTAGGTAAGAGGATCAAACAGGCGTGGTTCAGATGCATCCAGCGAAAGCCCGTCTGTCGCGGCAACAGCCAATGAAAGGAAAAAGGGCGCATCAAGGCCCTGCTCGCGGGCAAGATCAACGGTGAGGTTCGCCGCCGCGGTCATGCCGCCAGAAATCTGGCAAAAAATTGAGAGCTTAAGCGCAAATGCCGCCACGGGGTCGGTGCCTGGATCCCCGCCCACCGGCAAACCACCAAGCAGATTACAGGCTGCATCTCTCTCACCCGTAGCCAGCATCGCAAGTGCGAACTCCATAGCTGCTGCGGGCGTTGGCTGCGAAACACCGGCACGCGCGTACAGGCGCGCAATGTCATCAGAGCGCCCAGCCTCATTCAATCGTTGCAGCCGCAGTGCCAGCAGAGACGGGCCACCGCTCGTCCCCTGGGGAGGGCGTGCGCTTGTAAGCAACAATCGTCGTGAGAGTGCCCCCAGAACGTATGAATCCGTCGGCCCTGGCACCTGAACAATCAGCTGCTCAACAACCCGTCGGTCAGTGCCAGACCACATGGTCGTGCCCAAACCGCCATTTCTGTCATCAAGCAAACCGACACTTGCTTCATCAACTTTACCGAGTGCACCGACTTCTATCCCGGTCCCCGCTTCGCCAGGGCGCGCACCGACAGCACGCGTGGGAAGATCACCACGCCCTCCAGCACTCGGACCAGCTGGGAAAAGCGTAACGGGGTCATTGGCCGGCGCGTCAAAGTCACTTGGCACCTCAGGCGCCGTACCGATACTTGGCGGCAAGATCCGAATGGGACCAGTTTGCACTTGTGGAGCGGCCGGAAACGCGTCCAGCGGGGCATCCACAGTCGCGTCCCAATCTGCCGGTGCCTCCAAAATCGGATCACCTGGCTCTGCAACCGGGCGCATCCCTTCTGAACCCGTCGCCTGGTCCTCGGCGCCAACCTCTTGATCCCGGTTAAATGGCCAGCTCTGCTCTCGTGGAGGATTGCGGTCAAACGGCCAATCTTTGGAGGGCTCTTCTGCCAGAACCGGTCCCATGCAGGACACAAAGAACAGAAGGCCCGAAGCCCATGGCTGCCATGTTTGTTTCATTGTCGATGTTGCCTAGCGGGGGAAAGTGTCGCTGGAGATCGTCTTCTCCACAGGGCTTGATGTAGGTGCCGTCGACTGGGCCAGATACACGACACCCGCGAACCCGGCTCCCGCCAGGATAACCAAGACCACCAGCCCTCGAACAAAACTCTTCATCGGCCCCATCTCCAACTGATCTTTACGGCCCTAGCAGATACCAGCACCCTTAAAAGGGCTTAGCAGGCAAACGACAGACACTCAGGCTTCCAGTCTGACTTATTGTGCACATTTGGCCAAATTAGGGCATATCGGAAAGAAGGCTGAAACCTCTGCAAGAGTGCTCTAAGATGGCCCAAACAGTCTGTTTTCAGCAGATAGATACGAACATGACCGCAGCGCCCAGGAGCGCGGCAGGTTACAAGCAACAGGTGATTCCATGAGCGGCACCCAGCCGCTGAAAAGCAAACCGCCGGCCCATGACGCTGCGCGGAAATCTGAGGAAGCCACTTCCGTCGCAATGGCGCTCGGAAGCCGGTCAATTGTGCTCGTGGGTCTCATGGGCGCAGGCAAAACCACTGTGGGACGCCGCCTAGCAAACCGCCTGGATCTGCCCTTCGTCGATGCCGACACGGAAATCGAAAAAGCAGCTGGCTCCAGCATTGCAGACATATTCAAGGAATTTGGGGAAGCCCACTTCCGCGACGGGGAGCAGCGGGTCATCCATCGCCTGCTTGGCGAGGGACCGCAGATTCTGGCAACCGGCGGCGGGGCCTTTATGAACCCCGCGACGAGGAAAGCCACCCAAGAGAACGGCATCTCTATCTGGCTAAAAGCAGATCTGGACGTCCTCATGAAACGGGTTTCCAGACGATCTCATCGGCCCCTTTTGCAAAATGACGACCCGGAAGCCGTCATGAAACGCTTGATCGATGAGCGCTACCCTATATATGCGACAGCTGATCTGAGTATAGACAGCAAAGAAGGTCCCCACGACGCGGTCGTTGACGAAATTGTCCACGCACTCGCCATCGAGCTGAAATGCGGTGGGACGGAGACATAGAGTAAATGACAAGCCTCACTGCAGACAAAGTCACGGTCGATCTTGGAGACCGCGCCTACGATATTCTTGTGGGGCCGGACCTGATCGCCAACGCCGGCGTTCATATCGCCCCACTCCTGAAGCGAGGACGGGTTGTCGTCGTGACAGATCAGAATGTTGCGGACCAACATCTCGCCACGCTTGAGACAGGCCTGAAGGCCGCTGACATCACGTCAAATGCTTTCATCTTGCCGGCAGGCGAGAAGACGAAAAACTTTGATCAGCTGCAATCCCTCTTGAGAGACCTGCTCGACGCGGGTGTCGAACGCGGCGATTTGATCATTGCCCTTGGCGGCGGCGTGATCGGTGACCTGACCGGCTTTGCTGCAAGCGTGCTGCGCCGTGGCGTGGACTTCGCACAGATCCCCACAAGCTTGCTCGCCCAAGTGGACAGCTCTGTCGGCGGCAAAACCGGCATCAATGTTCCACAGGGCAAAAACCTGGTCGGCGCTTTCCACCAACCGAGATTGGTACTGGCTGACATCTCGGCGCTAACGACACTTCCTCAGCGCGAACTGCGGGCGGGCTACGCGGAAGTCGTCAAATATGGATTGATCGACGACGCGCCCTTCTTCAACTGGCTGGAAGCAAATGTCGAAAAACTGATGGCCGGGGACCCACAAGCATTGACCCAGGCCATTGTCAAAAGTTGCCAGTCAAAGGCCCGCATTGTCGCGCAGGACGAACGCGAGGGGGGCGTACGCGCACTCCTCAACTTAGGCCACACCTTCGGTCACGCGCTGGAAGCAGCAACGGGGTTTTCAGACCGTCTGATCCACGGCGAAGGCGTTGCTATTGGCATGGGGCTGGCCTTCAACCTGTCGGCGAAGCTCGGGCTCTGCTCCGGTCAGGATGCGACCCGCGCCGCCCAACACATGGAAGCCGCGGGCCTGCCGACAAAACTCTCAGACATTCCTGGCGACCTGCCGGGCCCTGAGCGGCTGATCGAACTGATGGGGCAGGACAAAAAGGTTGTCGACGGCACTCTCACTTTCATCCTGGCAAGAGGCATTGGCAGTGCGTTCATCACCCGTGATGTAAGCAGCAGCGACCTGCTCGACTTTATGACTGACCAAAAGGCCGTCTGATGGACACCATCGACCTCATTCTGACACTCATCAGCATCTTTATTCTGTTGTGCCTCTCTGGGTTCTTTTCAGGGTCCGAGACAGCCCTGACCGCTGCCTCCCGCGCGCGGATGCATCATCTGAGCGAAAATGGGGACAAGCGCGCCAAACGCGTACAGAAGCTGACCGAAGACAGAGAGAGACTGATTGGCGCCATTCTACTCGGCAACAATTTGGTCAATATCCTCGCCTCAGCGCTCGCTACCAGCCTGCTCATCTACTTCTTTGGGGATGCCGGTGTTGTCTACGCGACCCTGGTTATGACCGCTCTGGTCTTGATCTTTGCGGAAGTCATGCCCAAGACCTATGCAATATCTCACACAGACCGTATGGCTCTCGCCGTCGCGCCGATTATTGGATTTGTTGTACGCGTCTTTGCGCCCATCACCACCACCATTGCCTTTATCGTGCAACGAACCCTTGGCCTTTTCGGCGTGTCGACAGACGGCGCCGACCATGCCCTTTCCGTTCATGACGAATTGCGCGGGGCCATCAATCTGCACCACCAGGAAGGCCAGGTGGTCAAGCGCGATAAGGACATGCTCGGCGGCATCCTCGACCTCAGCGAGCTTGAGGTCGAAGAGATTATGGTGCATCGAAAAAATATGATCATGGTGGATGCCGATCAGCCTGCCATCGACATCATTCGCGAAGTGATGCAAAGCCCGCATACCCGCATCCCTCTCTGGCAGGGTGAGCCCGAGAACATTGTCGGTGTTCTGCATGCCAAAGACCTGCTGCGCGCCATTGCCGGTGATGAGGCTGATCCAGATACGCTCGACATCTTAAGTCTCGCGACCAAACCCTGGTTCGTGCCTGAGACCACGAGTGTTCAGGGTCAGCTCAATGCCTTTCTGCGCATGAAGACGCACTTCGCCCTCGTCGTTGATGAATATGGTGGCCTGATGGGCCTCGTGACCCTGGAAGATATTCTTGAAGAGATTGTCGGCGACATTGCTGACGAACATGACATCGACTTTATTGACGTCAATCGAGAGGCCGACGGATCTGTGCTGGTCGACGGCACTGTGACCATCCGCGATCTCAATCGCAATATGGACTGGTCGCTACCTGACGAAGAGGCAACCACCATTGCCGGGCTCGTCATCCATGAAGCCCAGACCATCCCTGAAAAGGGACAGGCCTTCACCTTTCATGGGTTCCGCTTCACCATTGAAGAAAAGCAGCGAAATCAACTCACAAAACTGCGCGTCCGGCCCGTCAAAACAACAGCACCCGTTTAAGCACGGTCCTCTTCTGGCGTCAGCGTTTTCAGCTGCATCGCATGCACCCGATCGGCGAGCAGATCGGCCAAGAGCGCATTGACCCGACGGTGACGCGCCACCCGGTTTTCCCCTTCAAAAAGGGACGAGACGATGGTCAGATGGAAATGTGTCTCCCCCTCAGGCCGTGCGCCTGCGTGCCCGGCATGAAGGTGAGATTTGTCTGCGACCTCCAGCCTCACCGGCTGAAGCGCTTCACTAACGATTTCCTCGATTTGTTCTGCTATAGTCATCCACCCTCTTAACTCTGTGCTGGTACAGTGCGAAACATCACTGCTGGTATAGACTAAGTACAGACATAGTCCGAAGATTTGAAACGAGAGCTGCTCCTGTGAATTCCACGTCAAAATATTTCGATTCGATCCGGATCGCGCCTCAGAAAAAGAAGAAAGAAAAAAAGGCCAACCGCCCCTGCGAATGGCCTGATTGCACCTCAACGGCGCCTCACCGCGCGCCCAAAGGCCGCAATTCAGAGGGCCAATATGCCTGGTTCTGTGAGAGCCATATCCGCGAATACAACAAAAACTACAATTTCTTCGCCAATATGAGTGAGGATGAAGTCCGCGGATATCAGGAGCAAAACCGGACCGGACACCGTCCCACCTGGAAAATGGGCATGAATCCCGAAGGGTCTGGCGGCGCCAGGTTCCAGGCTGACCCAGCGTTCGCCGACACTTTTGGGTTTTTCGGGGAAAATGACCCCTACAAGGAAAACGCAGACGGCACACGCAAGCGCCCACCACGCAATGCAGAGAAAAAAGCCTTGCTGGAGCTTGGTCTTGACGAGACCGCCACGATGAACGACATAAAGACCCGCTACAAAGAGCTTGTGAAGAAGTTTCACCCCGACACAAATGGGGGCGACCGGGCTGCTGAAGACCGGCTCCAGAAAGTCATCCAGGCACACGACTACCTGAAAAAGAGTGGCTTCTGCTGATCTCCTGCCGCGCTTTTTGAAGCATTTGCAGGTGAGCAGAAACGCTGCCCCATCGGCGAATGCGACAGGATAGAAAGTTTCGCACGGTTGTAGATCTAAGAGATCACGCAGCCAGCGCAGCCCGCCTTGCCAATTTGCAAGCTAGGGCGAACACGTTTGAACGTGAGATACTATCGGCTGGCTTTGTTGTTTTCAGCCAGACAATGGGAAAGAGAGAAGAGCAGAATGGAAGCGGAAGTACAGGGCAATTTGTCAGTTGAAGGCCCGGACACAACGGTGAAAGTCCGCGAGGCTTTCGGCATTGATATTGATATGGAAGTGCCCGCATTTTCAGAGCGCAGCGAATATGTGCCTGATTTCGATGAGAACTACCTCTTCGATCGCGAGACAACCCTAGCCATTCTTGCAGGCTTTGCTTTTAACCGACGCGTAATGGTCCAAGGCTATCACGGCACAGGGAAATCCACCCATATCGAGCAGGTCGCTGCCCGCCTGAACTGGCCCTGTATCCGCGTCAACTTGGACAGCCACATCAGCCGGATCGATCTGATCGGGAAAGACGCTATTGTCCTGAAAGAAGGCAAACAGGTAACCGAATTCCGCGAAGGCCTACTTCCTTGGGCTCTGCAGCACCCCGTCGCGCTCGTATTCGACGAATATGATGCCGGCCGTCCAGACGTCATGTTTGTGATCCAACGGGTTCTCGAAGTTCAAGGCAAGCTCACCCTGCTCGACCAGAACAAGGTGATCCGTCCGAACGATCATTTCCGTCTTTTCGCAACGGCAAACACCATCGGCCTTGGCGACACAAGCGGCCTCTATCACGGAACACAGCAAATCAACCAGGGTCAGATGGACCGCTGGAACATCGTGACCGTGCTGAACTACCTGAGCCATGATGTGGAAACAGACATCATACTCGCCAAGGCACAAGCCTACGCCAAAACGGAAGAAGGCAAAGCAACCGTTTCTTCCATGGTCCGCGTTGCAGACCTGACCCGTGCCGCCTTCATCCAAGGCGACATCTCCACTGTGATGAGTCCGCGGACCGTGCTCACCTGGGCGGAGAATGCAGAGATCTTCAATGATGTTGGCTTCGCCTTCCGCGTAACGTTCCTCAACAAATGTGATGAGCTCGAGCGGGCAACCGTTGCTGAGTTCTATCAACGCTGCTTCGGGGAAGATCTGCCAGATAGCGCCGCAAAAATCATGGTGGCCTGAGCATTACGCTTAGAGCTGCCGGGATCTAAGGATCGCGCCCATGCAAAATAAGGAAGGTCCGGTCGAACCGTTCAAACGAGCTTTGACGGCGGCCATGAAGACCATCGCTGAGCAGGAAGAACTGGCCGTGACCTTTGGCACGGAACCACCGGGACTTCGTGGGCTTCGCGCGCGCCTTCCCTTGCCAAGCCGGGAGCTGGAAGCCGGTGAAGTTGCAGAAGTACGTGGCTTCTCTGACGCCTATGCCCTTCGCCTTGCCCACCATGATGCTGAAGTGGATTCCAGACTGGCACCTGATGGCAGCAATGCCCGCGCCATTTTTGACGCGGTTGAACAGGCCCGCGTGGAAGCCATTGGCGCTACGCAAATGTCCGGCATGGGTGACAATCTGACGGCAGCGCTTGAAAAACGCTGCAAGGCGCGTGGCTACGACAAGATCACAAACAAAGACGAAGCGCCCCTTGCTGAAGCCGTCGCCATGATGGCGCGTGAAAAGCTGACCGGCGCGCCCGTTCCTGACGCAGCGCAGAACCTGGTCGATTTCTGGCGCCCCTGGATTGAAGAGAAAGCCTCCGGCGATCTTGAGCGTCTGGGTGAGGTTCTTGAAGATCAGGAAGCCTTCGCCAAAGTGATGCGCGATGTCCTTACTGATCTTGAGATGGGTGACGAGCTGGGCGACAGCCCTGATGATGCCGACGACGAGCAAGACGGTGAAGAAGGCGGCGAAGATCAGCCCGACGACAATGCTGAGGCCGGCGAAGCAGAACAGCCTGAAGGCGCCAGCGCCGAACAAGCCGAAATGGCTGAAGGCGACGGTGAAGAAGGGGAAGAGCAGCTCGTTGAAGTCGATGCCGACGACATGCCGGCCGACGGCGAAGACATGGAAGATATGGGCGACGGCAATCAGCCTTGGCGTCCAGACGGGATGGATGAAGCTGCGCGCGCACCGTCCTACAAAGTCTTTACCCAGACCTATGACGAAGTCATCAGCGCGGAAGATCTGTGCGACCTGGAAGAGCTTACCCGGCTGCGTCAATATCTCGACCAACAGCTTCATCAACTCCATGGCGTCGTCTCACGACTTGCCAACCGGCTGCAACGCAAATTGATGGCGAAGCAGAACCGCACCTGGGAGTTTGACCTGGAAGAAGGCATTCTGGATGCCGCGCGGCTGACCCGCGCCATCACAGATCCCATGATGCCCCTTGCCTACAAAATGGAGAACGACACAGAGTTTCGCGACACGGTTGTGACCCTCCTCCTCGACAATTCAGGCTCTATGCGCGGGCGCCCCATCACGGTCGCAGCTCTTTGCGCAGACATTCTCGCGCGCACACTGGAACGCTGCGGCGTGAAAGTAGAAATCCTTGGCTTCACGACCCGCGCCTGGAAAGGCGGACAGGCCCGTGAAAAATGGCTCGCGGAAGGCAAACCCGGCAACCCGGGCCGCCTCAATGATCTGCGTCACATCATCTACAAGTCGGCCGACAGTCCGTGGCGCCGCGCGCGACGCAATCTGGGTCTAATGATGCGCGAAGGCCTTTTGAAAGAAAACATTGATGGTGAAGCGCTCATCTGGGCCCACAACCGTCTGTTGGCACGTCCTGAACACCGCAAAATCATGATGGTGATCTCGGATGGGGCACCGGTCGACGACAGCACCCTGTCAGTCAATGCAGGCAACTATCTCGAACGCCATCTGCGCCAGGTGATCGAGGACATTGAGACCCGCTCACCGGTTGAGCTCATCGCCATCGGCATCGGCCATGATGTGACCCGCTACTATGAACGTGCCGTCACCATCATCGATGCTGAGCAACTGGGCGGGGCCATGACTGACAAGCTCGCCGAACTGTTTGATGAAAAGACGGGGCCTCAAGGCCGCAAGCAGGATCGGCAGAATGCCGCCAAGCGACCTGCAGGCAAAGGCCCAAGCTCTCTAAGCAAGACCAGCTTTCAGGACGTTGCCGCCGCGCGCCGGGGGTAGCACGCCTTAAGAGTACTCTCCATCTTCACCCTCGGGCCCAGACCCGAGGGTCCAAGTAACATCTCAGCTCTGTATGGATCCTCGTGTCGAGCACAAGGATGACAGGAGAATTGGGAACCTCGCGGGCCAATGCACCCGTTGACCGCATAGAATATTTCCCAATTTCCCTCGCGTCTCCTTAAAAAAAGACGCCACGTCAACCGCCTCATGCAACGCGCTTTGCGCCAGGTCCACTTGTTTCTCTTGCTCAATTTCCCCAAATACATCCACTGGATGCTTTTAGGAGAAATGATCATGACAAACCCTGTGACCTACACACTTGAAGATGGAGTTGCCCACATCGCGATGGACGATGGAAAAGTGAACGCCATGTCCCCCACCCTGCTTCAGGCGATACACGACGCTTTTGACCAGGCGGAGAAAGACAAGGCCGTCGTCCTTTTGTCCGGAAATGCTCGTATCTTTTCCGCCGGTTTCGACATGGGTGTCTTCGCGACGGGAACCGCCGAAGACATTCACAACATGATGAAGCTGGGCGCAGACCTCACAGTGAAACTGCTTTCTTTTCCCTTTCCCGTGGTTGCCGCCTGCACCGGCAGTGCCTACCCCATGGGAGCCTTTCTGTTGCTCTCATCAGATCTGCGGATCGGCGCGGACAGCGGCATAAAGATCGGCCTGAACGAAGTCCGCATCAACATGACACTGCCCTACTTCGCGACCGAGCTTGCCCGTTACCGTCTGGCACCGGCCTATTTCAACCGCACGGCGACAACAGGAGAGCTCTATGACCCGGAAGATGCACAACGCGCCGGCTTTTTGGACAGGGTCGTCGCCCCGGACGCGCTCATGAAAGCAGCAAAAGACGCAGCTGTTGAGTTGAAAGAAAAGGTTGGTATGGGCCATCACGCAGCCACGAAACTGCGTGTCCGCGCGCCCGCAATCGAAGCGGTGAAATCAGCGGCAGCAGGCGAACTGAGCTTGGAAAGCGCCCAACGCGTCGTCGACGCGCGCTGATCGGTGAAAGAAAACACCATGACCGCCGGTCTCCGCCTACGCCCCCCAGGACCTAGCGGGTAAAGGGTGACAGCGTTATGGTGCACCCATGAGCGAAAACGCCCGCACAACCTATCGCCACGGCAATGTCCGAGAGGACGCACTTGCCGCGGCGCACGCCCTGATCGCAGAATCAGGCTATGAAAAACTGAGCATCCGGCGTGTCGCCGATCAGGTCGGGATCGCCCACAGGTCCCTCTACAATCATTTTGAAGATCGCGATGCCCTGCTTGATGCCGTTGCAACGGAAGGGTATGAAGCGCTTGCAAAAGCGCTAGCAACAGCTGAAACAGTGAACAGCTTTGTCGGCGCCTACACGCAATTTGCGTTCAAAAACCCCCACCTCTATGCGCTCATGACCAGCCGCCCTCATGCCACCATGAAGGAAAAGCCTGAGCTGCAAAAAGCAGCGCACCTCGCCATCACTGAAGCGATCCGCCTCTTCAGCGATCAGGCCGCACCGACCAATGAGAAGCAGCGATCTGTCTTCAAAATTTACATGATACTTCACGGCGGTTTGTCACTTTACCAGTCAGGCATTCTGGACATGCCCTCTGACAAAGCTTTTGTGAAAGAACTCATCGCCATGGTCGAAGAGGCCTCTTAGGTTTTGGAGACTTGGAGTTCGCAAGTCTTCTGACAAATCTTGTTGTGCCTTTCTGCTAAGCTGATCAAGCCTGATAAACGGAGAAACCCCATGCAGCGCTTCACGTCGTCCACCGCCCTCATGTCCACTGCAGGCCTTCTTGCAGTCGCGGCAGCGGCAAGCCTTTACTGGCTTACCGGTTCGGGACCCGCGCTTGCAGAACCAGCCTCCATCACAATCAGTGCGAGCCCCATCGCCTGGGACCCGGAAAATCCACGAGACACACAGGCAGGAAGCCTCACCTATATTGGCGGCTTGGAACTCACCTCCGACCATGCAGACTTTGGCGGGCTCTCCGGCTTGATCGTCGGCAAAACCGGCGACGCGCTCATTGCCGTCACGGACCAAGGCAACTGGTTCACGGCCAATATTCTCACAGAAGGAGATCGTCCAACGGGCCTTGCAGACGCGCTGTTGGCACCAATCCTCGACGCAAATGGCGAACAGCTCTCGGGGAAACGCAACACCGATGCTGAAGGCCTCACTGTTGCCTTTGGCGCCGATCCGAGAAATAGCCCAACACTGGTTGGCTTTGAACGCAATCACCGCCTCCAGAGCCATGACCTGACAAGTCTTGGGTTTGAGGCTTCCGCAACGCCTATTGAGGACTTCGGGGTCTTTGACAATCTGGAAAACAATGGTGGGCTGGAGGCAATTGCCTATCTACCAGACGGATCCCTCCTCGCCATTTCAGAAAAGACCTTCGACGAAGACGGCCACATTATCGGCGCACGACTCACCACAGAAGGCGCGACGCCCGTCCGGCTGAAACAGCACCTGCCCTACGCTCTCACGGACATTGACGTCCTGCCAAATGGGGACCTCATCACCCTGGAGCGCCACTACAGCGCGCTTGCTGGTGTCTCCATGATGATGCGTCGCATTCCAGCCGTGGCGCTTGAGGGTGATAAACCCCTTGATGGCGAGGTTCTGGTCGAAGCAAACCACACCCGCTCAATCGACAATATGGAAGGTCTGTCTATTCGCCAGGACAGCGAGGGACGCACACTGCTCTATCTGGTCTCAGATGATAACTTCAATGCAGTCCAGCGCACCCTACTGCTGGTCTTCGCGCTGGGCGACTAGGCTCACGCGCCGCCAAAGCCAGGCAGGGGTCGAATGAAGCTTCTGAGCGCCCAATAAATAAAGACGTTCAAGAAGGCCGCGCCCGCATAGATACCCGCCATAACAGCGAGACGGTTTGCCCAAGGCTCTTCTGCCCCATAAGCCATTTGCCCGTAGAAGAAACCTGCAAAGATTAGCCCGCCAAAGAGTGCGCCGTAAAAGGGCGCGCGCCACCAGGGAATACCGCGCACCTGATCAAAGACATAAATTGAGACGAGCTGGCCCGCAAAAAGCGCCCCAAAAAATGTTGCCATGATCCCAACAGAAGCGACCTGGCCTTCAACCGTTCCCAAACCATAGGTTGTGATGGCCCAGATGAGAGTGCCTGCCACCAGAGCCCAGGTAACGATCACCGAAGCGATACTTGTCCCCGGCCCGTATTTACGATTCACCAGGTTAAGAACAAGGAAGATGAGGGGCAGCGCCACGTGCCCATAAGTGAGCCAGTAGCCTGGATTAAGAAACCATTGGTCGGGCGGAAACACATCAAACTGGGTGACGAAGCGGGTCGAGCCAAGATAGGCGAGCGCGAACACACCAAACAAAGCCGCAACCGGCAAAACCATTCTTCCAAGCGCGTTGAAAAAAGCACGCATCACTCATAACCCCGCCGAATGAGTGCCAACGCATTTCAGAGAAAACAAGCTCTACGAGCCCACCCCAAAACGCCCAAACGATACTGGGAAGAATGTTAGCGGAGCCAGAGGCCATCGCCTAGCGGAAGCAACACACCTTCAGAAAACATCGTAAACATGCCGGTGAAGACCAACCAATATGCCTATGTAGCAGGCACAAAAGCGTTTTCAGGAAAAGTGCGTACGGTTTTCCGCCAGAAAGCTTAGACGGAAACGCGACAAGACTGAGCCCACAAAAAAGGGCCTCTCGGTATGAGAAGCCCATTCTTTTTCACACTGATCGCCTGCGATTAGCTGGCAGCAGCAGCCTCAGCTTTGGCGATCTCGCGCTTAATGCGCTGCGCCTTTGTAGACAATTCTGATTCCCGCGCTTTGCGCAGAAATCCGTCGAGGCCACCGCGGTGCTCAACAGAGCGAAGCGCATGCGCGCTGATCCGCAGCTTGTACTGACGACCGAGCTTGTCGCTCATCAAGGTCACGTTGCAGAGGTTTGGCAGGAACCGACGACGCGTCTTATTGTTCGCGTGGCTCACATTATTGCCTGTCATGACTGCTTTTCCAGTCAGCTCGCAGCGGCGTGCCATAGCTTCTTCCCATCTTGAACGCCTTTCGCTGCCAGCTCCCGACCATCTCGGGTCAGCGCAAAAGGATTTTGTAAACTCTCGTAGAGAAAGGCGCGGGATCTTTCACCTGCGCCTCTCGTGAGCGGGGAGGTATAGAGCTGGCGAGGCTTCTCGTCAAGCCTCCAGACCTGTCAAAGTGGCGACGATTTTGCCCTTTAATCCCAGTGACTTAAGCTTGCTTCTCCGGGAACAAAATCGCCAATAGCCGGTTTGCGGCAGCCGTAGGGGTAATGCCGCCAGAGGCGACCTCACTTTCAAGCTCCCCGACTAGACGACTCGCCTCTGCATGGGTGTGAAGCTGAGAGAGCAGTCCTTCCCGCAGCTCCGTCCACATCCAGGTCTTTGCCTGTTCTGCACGGCGCCCCTGAAGCTCCCCAGTTTCGTCCATTTTTGCGCGAAATTCCTGAATGGACGCCCAAATTTCTTCAAGCCCCTCACTCTTCAACGCTGAAGCAAGAGCGACCGCGGGGGTCCAGTTGGGGCTCTTGGGCCGCATGAGATGAAGCGCCGCTCCATATTCAGCCGCCGCCCGACGGGCGGCAGGCTTCAGATCCCCATCCGCCTTATTAACCACCACCAGGTCCGCAAGCTCCATGATGCCGCGTTTAATCCCCTGCAATTCATCGCCACCGCCCGGAGACAGCAACAGCAGGAACATGTCGACCATATCCGCCACGGCAGTCTCTGACTGACCCACCCCGACGGTCTCGATGATGACGACGTCATAGCCCGCAGCTTCTGTAAGCAGCATAGCCTCCCGGGTCCGACGTGCCACACCCCCAAGGGTGCCGCCCGAAGGAGACGGACGAATGAAAGCGGATGGGTCCCGGGCCAGGAATTCCATCCGGGTCTTATCGCCGAGGATAGAACCGCCAGTGCGTGCCGACGAAGGGTCGACAGCGAGCACCGCCACTTTGAGCCCCAGATCAATGAGGTACCGCCCAAACGCCTCCGTGAAGGTGGATTTTCCCACCCCTGGCGCCCCAGAAAGGCCGATCCGTACAGCGCGGCCGCTGAGATCCAACACTTGAGCGAGCAGTTCCTGCGCGGCTTCCTGATGGTCAGCGCGGCTTGATTCCACAAGCGTGATGCCCCGCGCGAGTGCCGCTCGTTCGCCAGCCCGAATGCCCGCCGCAAGAACGGTCGGGTCTGTTCGCTCAGCCCGCGCGGATTTTCCTGATTTTGACCCCAAAACTGCCATCCCGTTTGCATACCGGAGCGGGCGAGCCCAATCTAGCTTTTTGGCCAGCTTTTCGCGCTAAACACCCCAATTCGGGCAGACAAGCGTTCAGGCAGGGTTCATTTGGGGGGAGCAAAATATGCCCATGAAACAGAAAAGCCCCCAATCCAACGCCTCGCGCCTCACTGCTGTCCTCATCGGCGCCTCCTGCCTGTTTGCCGGACCGCTCACACAGACAGCCATGGCGGATACACTCCCAACCAATCTGAAGGTGGACTATTCCATCGCGCTTGGCGGCTTCAATCTGGGCACGGCAGATATAGAAGCCAACCTGGGCGACGGAAACTACGAGCTCGATGCCACGGTCAGGACCGAAGGAATCGCAGACCAGTTTTTCGAGACCACCTTCGTGTTAGAAAGCAAAGGGTCCTTTTTAGGCAACCGCGTAAAGCCCGCACGTTTTGTGTCCACCTATCAAGATGCAGATTCGTCGCGACGCGTCGAGCTCACCTATCCAAGCCGCGGGGCACCTGTGATGGCCGCTGAGCCCGCCTATGGGGATGGCTTTGGCCCTCATGTGCAGCTGAACGACATCCTGATGACCCAGGACCCCATAAGCGCACTGCTCCTGCCAATAAGTAGCGCCACGGCGTCACCCTGCGACCGTTCGCTGCCCCTTTTTGACGGTCGCCGCCGCTATGACCTGCAACTGCGCGAAGATGGCATGACCGAAATAAACGGCGGCGAAAATGCCTATAACGGCCCCGCCATGCGGTGCACCGTTGGCATGCTGCCGGTCGCAGGCTATGAGCGTAAAACCCTCATTAAACTGCTTGCGCGCGAGGATTCGATCCGGGTTTGGCTCGCACCGCTACAGGGAAGCGATGTCTGGATACCCGTCAGAATGACCCTTCGCACCCCATTTGGCGGGGCCGTCATGCGGGCCACACGATTTGAAGTGGCGTCTACCGAGGATGTGGCATCAGCGAATTAAAAGCCTGAAGACCTAAACAAACGAAAGAAAATGTGATCGGGTCGGCTCTTGCCCGCGTATTCTGAAAGGGAGATGATGCTTTCATCGTCCGGCTCGGAGATACGAGGACCGCATGACTTCAGTCACAAGACCATCACTTCGAACCCTTTTGGTAGCGGGTTTAATGCTTTCTGGTGTGCCGCTTTTCGCGAACGCGGTCAGCGCAGAAGAAAATGCGCCGACTGTTAATGAAACCAGTGGAAGCGCCCAAGAGGTTGACCTGACGTTCGAGATTTATGGCGGCGGATTGCACATTGTCTCCTTTGGAACACAAGCAACACTCACGCCTGAACGCTATGAAATAGCAGCTCAATTTCAAACCGAAGGTGTCGCTGATACACTCTTCCACGGACGGGGCTCAAGCACGGCGAGTGGGCTGCTCACACCAGCGGGACCTCGGCTTCTCAACTATTCACAGGAATATGACGGACGGTTTGGTGAGCGCTCAATCACCATGGCTTTGGATGAAAGCGGTCGATATAACGTCGCCGCACAGCCGGTGGATGGAATTCACAAAGAAGGGTTCTCTGCGTCCAGAGTGCGAGGAAAAGTTGACCCTCTAACTGCCTCCATATTCACAGCAATCAATTCCTCAGCAGCGCCCTGCTCCCAAACGATCCCTGTCTTTGACGGCCGCAGGATCTTCAATCTGAAATTCAAGGAATTGGATCAAACAGAGCTGCAGCCTATTGGCGCTGGCGCCTATGCCGGACCAGCCTGGAGATGCAGCGTCCTTTATGATCCCGTTGCCGGGTTCACCCGCGAGTTTCTCGTTGAGCGGGCCAAAAACCCGCTGCCACCGTTCACAGTATGGCTCGCCCGATTTGACGAGCAAATGGGACCGAGCGGCAACCAGCCACTGGTTCTACCGGTCCGCATGATGTTTGAAACAAGCATCGTCAACGCCATCGCGCATCTCACGACAGCTGAGGTCGACGGCAAAGCCCTCATTCAGCCTGCAATCAACTGACCGCGCCTATCTCTTATTTGCCGCATTTTCGAACCACAAAAGTCTGCAACTTTTGCTGAAAAGGCGTTAGGCGGACCGTTTCTCACGGATCAAGCGCAGGACGTCTGCAGCACATTCGATGATATTCGAGCCAGGACCGAAAATGGCAGAGGCGCCAGCCTTATAAAGGAAGTCATAGTCCTGCGCAGGAATAACCCCACCGCAGATCACGACCACATCGCCTGCACCTTCTGCTTCAAGCGCCTTTACAATCTCCGGCACCAGCGTCTTGTGCCCGGCGGCAAGGCTGGAAATGCCGATCACGTGAACATCATTCTCGATCGCGTCCCGCGCGGCTTCCGCCGGTGTCTGGAACAAAGGCCCCACATCCACATCAAAACCCAAATCCGCAAACGCTGTCGCAACAACCTTCGCGCCACGGTCATGACCGTCCTGGCCAACCTTCACCACCAGCATGCGCGGACGGCGGCCTTCATCCGCCGCAAACTGCTCAATCTCTGTCTGGATTTTCTCAAATCCACCATCGCCTTCATAGGCTTGAGAATAAACACCTGACACTGTCTTCACCTCCGCCCGGTGACGCCCAAACACTTCTTCCATCGCATCGGAAATCTCTCCAACCGTCGCGCGGGCACGAGCCGCATCGACCGCGAGAGCAAGAAGATTGCCATTGCCTCGGGCACCTTCTGTCAGCGCCTTCAAGGTTGCCTGCGTTTTCGCTTCGTCGCGGGTGGCCCTGATCTGCTTCAACCGCGCGATCTGAGAGTCACGCACTTTTGCATTATCTACTTCCAGAATGTCGATATCGTCTTCGTTTTCAAGCTTATACTTGTTCACACCGACGACAACTTCTTCGACTTTATCGACCCGCGCTTGCTTGCGCGCCGCAGCCTCCTCAATCTCAAGCTTGGGCATGCCGCTTTCAACGGCTTTGGTCATGCCACCAAGCTCTTCAATCTCTTGGATTTTCGCCCAGGCCTGCGATGCTATCGAATGCGTCAGCGTTTCCACATAATAGGAGCCGCCGAGCGGATCGATCACATTGGTAATGCCGGTCTCTTCCTGGATAACAAGCTGCGTGTTCCGTGCAATACGAGCCGAGAAGTCCGTCGGCAAGGCAATAGCTTCGTCAAGCGCATTGGTATGCAGGCTCTGAGTGCCGCCCAATACAGCTGCCAACGCTTCGAGCGTTGTCCGCATCACATTATTGTAGGGGTCTTTTTCCGTTAGAGAGACGCCCGACGTCTGACAATGGGTGCGCAGCATCAGCGACTTCGGGTTCTTCGCCCCAAACTCAGACATGATGCGATGCCATAGAAGCCGCGCCGCGCGAAGCTTCGCCACTTCCATGAAGAAATTCATCCCAATCGCGAAGAAGAAGGAAAGCCGCGGCGCAAACTGATCTACGTCAAGACCTGCCCCTTGAGCCGCGCGGACATATTCCATGCCATCGGCCAACGTAAAGGCCAGCTCTTGCACCTGCGTCGCGCCTGCTTCCTGCATGTGATAGCCGGAAATGGAAATCGTATTGAACTTTGGCATGTTCGCGGAGCAATAAGCGATGATATCCGCAATGATCCGCATCGATGGCGCGGGTGGATAAATATAGGTATTGCGCACCATGAACTCTTTCAGAATGTCATTCTGAATGGTGCCTGCGAGCTTATCTGGCGTCACACCCTGTTCTTCCGCCGCAACGATGTAATTTGCAAGGTTTGGAATGACCGCGCCGTTCATCGTCATAGAGACCGACATCTCATCGAGCGGAATTTGATCGAAAAGAATTTTCGTGTCTTCCACGCTATCAATCGCGACACCGGCCTTACCGACATCGCCAACGACCCGCTCATGATCGCTGTCATAGCCACGGTGCGTCGCCAGATCGAAGGCAACCGATAGACCCTTCTGACCTGCCGCCAGATTACGCCGGTAGAACGCGTTTGATTCTTCTGCAGTCGAGAAGCCTGCATATTGCCGGATGGTCCAAGGACGTCCTGCATACATGGTTGCCTGCGGACCGCGCACAAAAGGCGCCATGCCCGGCATGGAATTGGCGTCATACCCCTCTTCGGCAATCGCCTCCAGGTCGGCCGCGGTATAGAGCGCCTTGACGTCGATCCCTTCGGGGGTCTCCCACGTCAGACTATCCACAGAGCGGCCCTTCATCTGCTTTTCAGCCAAAGCGCGCCATGTCTCAATTGGAGTCTCTATCGGGGGGGTGTCACTGCCCATGCGTCCATAATCCTAACCGGTCAGAAGTTGGCGCGGAGTATCGTGGAACGGCGCCGTCCGGTCAACAAAGCCCGAAAAACAGCCAAAAACACACGAAAACGTTGGGGCAATGCAAAGAAAAATGCGGCGACGGGCCATAGGGTACGCAAACCCGTCGCCGCGATCCGGAGCAAGAGCGCTTAGGGGTGTACCTAGGGGGCGCCGCACCAGATCAACATGCACTCAGGCTGGGAGTCCTTCGTGCACGGGCCCATTTTTCAGCATGTTCCAAAGAGAGACAAAACACAGGCAAGCACGAGTGTGTGAAGAGAAGCGCGTAACGAAGGATTAAGGATGATCGGACCTTTGCGACCTCGCAGCCATGTTCTTCCCGCCTATTTAGACAATTTTTCCAGACCTGCCCGAAAATAGAACTAAGGATCAAATGTCCGACGTGCAGTCGCACCAGGACGCTGGGAGAATGTGTGGTGCGCCAGAGTTTGCAAATGATAAGGGAATTGGCCGGCAATGCCTGGCGCGGTCCCTTTGTCGCGAGTTCGCTCACACCCGACTGCATAAGAAAAATCAAAGCCAGCCAGTTCGATTCCATCGCCCGCGCTTACCGCGCAGCCCCCCTCCTGATGTGTGGCGTTGGCCTAGCCCTCTATCTCTTCTTTGATAGCCAGTATTCTCAAGCTCTGACGCTGACATGGCTTCTTGCCGTATTTGGAACCTACGCAGCCAAAACTGTGTTCCAAGAATTCTATTTCCGGTCTCCGAATGCCAGTGAGCAACCAGAAAAATGGATCAAGCAATATGCAGCGATCTATTGGGTGGTGAACGCCAATTGGGTTCTGTTTCTTCCCATCTTCTGGAATCCGGAAAACGAAACACAGAACATGCTCCTGTTTCTGGTTTTGATATGTCACATCGTCACCGTCACGGCGATCGCGTTCCGAAATTTCACGATCTACTTCTCCAACAGTGTCGCGCCAATAACCGCAGTTGTTGCAGGGTGCTTGGCCGCTGGTGGACCTGTCTATCCGGTGATGGGCATTTTGATGATCGCCTTCTATACGTTCCTGACATTCGTCGCCCGATCAGCACAGTTTCAGAATGTTGACACCTATCGTGTTCGTTTCAAAAATGAAGAATTGATCGCGGATCTCGCCCAAGAGAAACAATCATCTGATCAAGCCCGCATCCGCGCGGAACAGGCGAACCTGAATGCACGCGAACGAGAAGAACTCTTTCGGGCGCTGGTGGAAAATGCCTATGACACAATCATGCTGACAGATGAAGCAGGCTTCGTCCGGTACGCCGCACCTTCCGTTCGCCAATTTGACATCTTGCCCAACCAGGCAATTGGGCGACGCCTCTCTGATCTGCTGACGCCGATTGATGACAATAGCCAGCTCAAAACATCTCTGATCGAAGGCGACAGTCAGGGAAGCATTCGCGAATTCAAGGAACGCATAAGAACACCTCGTGGGAATGATGCCTGGATTGAAGCCTCAGTTACCGATCTACGCGGCACGGAGGCCGTTGGCGGCCTCGTCCTCAACATTAGAGATGTCACCCAACGCAAGCGTGCAGATGATGAAATGCGCAGTCACTTGGAAGTCTTGAACGCACTGGCGCGCGGTATTGAGATCAATACGATTCTCGCAAAGGTAACCTCCAGTGTCGACGAAATGGGTGGCGGTGGGCGCTCCGTAATATTCCTTGTCGATAAAGACAATTGCGTTACTGACGCCGTCGGGCCAGGTGTGGATCAACGACTGAGGGATTCTGTTGTCGGCGTGACACTTAACCCTGGCGATGGGTGCTGCGGCGCCGCAATAGCGAGCGGGAAAAGGGTTGTCGTTTCAAACGTCGAGACTGATCCCCTTGAAAGAGACTATCGCGATATTCTAGGTGAAACTGGATATGCCGCATGCTGGTCTCAGCCAATCTTCTCTCGCAACGGTCATATCCTTGGCACACTTGCCACATTCTACAATGATCACACGACCCCAAGCGAAGCTGAGACCGTGTACATTGATGGTGCAGCCCACCTGGCCGGTATCGCCGTTGACCGACGGACGCAAGAACGGCAACTGCGTGACGCCAGCGAAAGCGCTGAAATGGCCAACCGCGCCAAATCGCGGTTCCTTGCAACCATGAGCCATGAACTCAGGACACCCCTGAATGCAATCATCGGCTTCTCAGAAGTCATGCAGCAGGAGATGTTTGGCGCACTCGGAAATGACCGCTATCGCGACTACACAAACGATATTCTGACTAGCGGACGCCACCTACTCAGCATGATCGACGACATTCTCGACATCTCCAAGATCGAAGCAGGCCGCTATGATCTTGAAGAGCGCGACATCGAAATGGATGATGTGATCCGATGGTCTGCGGAACTCATCAGGCCCAAGCTGGCAGAGGGTGACCTCGAACTAAAGCTTGATGTTCCTGACGATCTTCCTCTGGTCTATGCAGACAAGCGCGCACTGCGTCAGGTGCTGCTGAACCTTTTGTCCAACGCAGTGAAGTTCACAGAAGCAGGTGGCTCCATAACCGTGACTGCCGGCATTCATGAACAAAATGGCCTGACAGTGTCGGTCTCCGACACAGGCATCGGCATTCCGCCAGACCGGGTCCGCGAGACCCTTGAACCTTTTGTGCAGGTCGAAAGCTCCATGACCGGCAAACATCACGGTACCGGCCTCGGCCTCTCGATCACCAAACACCTTGTCGAGATGCACAACGGAACATTCGGTCTGGAAAGCAAAGAAGGCATCGGTACAAAAGTCAGCTTCACCTTCCCGCCGCACCGACTCATCTTGGCGACAGACCGGATCTCCAACGAAACCGCATGAAAGGCCTTCCAGAGAATGTGGGCTAGCCCTGAAGTTCTTTGAGAATGTCGTCCATAATGGCGAACCCAGCGCCCCAACCGCTGCCGAAACCTTCCATCGCACCAGCAAAGCAGGCGATCTCGGTTTCGGTTGCCTCATGGGGCACCCAGGTCAGACGCACCTGGGTCTTCTCGCCCTTGTCCTGAAAAGTCACTGTTGTCAGGAGAACCCTTGGCCAGTCCGGCATCATCGGATTTGACGTCGGGTTCCAGTCTGCATCCGCCGATGCGTGGTGCCAGACGATTTTTTCCTCAGGAACAATCTCCTTGAAAGTCATGATGCTTCGGTCGGACATGGACTTCATTTTCATTTCATTGAGCCAGACGCCGCCGGGCTTCAGGTCAAACTTGTGAATGACCGTCTCGATATTGGGTCCATACCAGCGTGCGAGGAGCGCCGGGTCTGTCCAGGCCTGCCACACAAGGGGGCGAGGCGCATCAAATTCTCGGTCGGTCACAAATTCCGGCAACTCACTCATGGGTCGTATCCTTCGCGTGGGATTGTTTCAATTGGATCAAGAGATCATCGAGCTGATCAAAGCTCTTTCCCCAGAATTCTTGGAACTCAGCAAGCCAGTCGACGGCCGCCGCCATGGTCTCAGCCTTCAACCGAGCGGGGCGGCGTTGCTCATCAACATCGCGTTCTACAAGCCCCGCCTTTTCCAGCACTTTGAGATGACGAGAAATAGCAGGCTGGCTGATCTCAAATGGAGCAGCCAATTCATTCACAGACGCCTGACCGTCGGCCAGCCGCGAGAGAATTGCGCGACGGGTCGGATCTGCCAGCGCCGAGAACACCGCATCCAGATTGGGCTTTGCTTCAATATAACCTGTTCGTTCCATAACTAATATGTTATATTAAAATGCAAGGGAGTCAAGAGGCCTGGCGGCGCATCTCGCAAATCATGGGTTTGGGTGGAGAAGCAAAAAGTCCGGCGGACGGAGGCAGGCAGCGCCTGGATCACTATTGAAAAAGGCGGGCATCAATCTCTTGAGCCCGCCTCCTGAACCTATTCCGCCGCCTGCTTGGGCGCTGCATTTTTATTGATGTAGCCAAACAGATGACCGCCCACTTTACGGATCTGGATTTCCTCCGCCCCTTCGGTGATCCGGTAGCGACGGTGATGCCGGTAGATATGCTCAAACGGCTTGTGACGTGAGTAACCAATCCCGCCATGGACCTGCATCGCAAGGTCTGCTGCTTCACAGACCAGACGGTTTGCCCGGTAGTTGCACATGGAAACTTTGTCTGAGAGGTGGATCGCCACCTCAGGCTTGGTCATCTGATCCATCTGCCACGCGGTTTTGTAGACAAGGTTCCGGATCATCTCGCATTCCGTATGGGACTCAACGAGCGGGAACTGGATCGCTTGATTGGCCGCCAACGGCTTGCCAAAGGGCTTCCGGTCTTTCGCGTATTGAACGCTCTCATTAATGCAGAACTGCGCCGCACCAACACCCGACGCCGCCTGGCGAATACGGTTTTCGTGCACAAAGTGCTGCGCAAGAGCGAGACCATTTTCACGTGGGCCGAGGATCGCACTATCAGGCACCCACACATTGGTGAGCGAAATGCGCGGATGGTCTGTCGGCATATTGAAGGTCCAAAGATATTCTTCGATCTTGAAACCGTCTGCGTCCGTGGGCACCAGGAAACAGGTAATGCCGCGCGCGGCGCCATCATCCCCCGCCGTGCGCGCAAAGATCATGTCGTAATTGGCGATGTGAAGACCCGTGTTCCACATCTTCGACCCATTAATGAGCCATCCATCGACGCCATCGCGCTTCTCTGGCACAGCGCGGGTTTCCATCCAGGTTGCATCGGACCCGTGATCGGGTTCGGTCAGACCGAACGCTACCTTGTGCGTTCCAGCCAACATGCCTCCGATAAACTCATCCTTCTGTTCTGGCGTTCCAAAATCCCGAAACATCAAAACCTGCGGCATGTTCCCCACAATTGAACTCTCATTTTGCAGGTCATTGTGAAGGCCCAATCCTTTGGTCGCGAGATGTTCGCGGATCACCGCCATGTCGAGATTGGTGCCGTTCTGCCCGCCATATTCTTCTGGCAGCGCATAACGAAGGTGACCCGCGGCATCCGCCTTTTTGCGCATCTCCCGCAGCAGGTCTTCCCAATCTTCCCGCGGAAGCCCGTCATTGTCCCAATCGGTGCGCGCATGCTCCCGCCTGTGATCGAAGAAGCGGATATTGTCGTCCTTGTTCTCGAGCGGCTTGATCTCTTCTTCTATAAATTTGTCCAGCACCGCCAAATAGTCGCGAAGCTTTTGTGGAATCTCGAAATCCATCTGCCATCCTCCCCGGATGTAGTTTTAAAAGGCTGATTTTGATGGATCTGACTATAGAGGCTCGAGCAGCCTGCGCCAGACGGGACGTTACGTAAGGGGGGTAAGTTATCCACAGATTTTATTAACGTCCGTCCGCCCTCATCCATTGCCAAATACTAGATTTAGCCGTGAACGGATCGGGAAAATACCCAGGTCATCGATTCGGACGTGATTCGTTCTCACAATGATCTGAAAGTTAACGGTGCAAATATTAACGCGGATCCGACCCTTCACTGGCCTTTGAGCTGTCGATTTCAAGGCCTTGCATTCCGTGTCCAGAGCCGCGAAGGTGCGCGCCGACATGGACCTTCCCCGCGCCCTTCCCGCCCCTGATGGCAGCACGATTACCGCCGTTCTGGGACCGACCAATACCGGCAAAACGCACCTGGCGGTCGAACGCATGCTCGGCCATAAAACCGGCATGATTGGACAGCCGCTCCGGCTGCTCGCCCGCGAGGTCTATGACCGCATAAGGAAGCGCGTCTCCCCGTCCGAAGTGGCGTTGATGACCGGCGAAGAGAAAATCGTGCCGCCCCATGCCCGCTATTTCGTCTGCACGACAGAATCCATGCCCCTCGACAAAACCGTCGACTTCTTGGCCGTCGACGAAATCCAGCTCGCCGCCGACCCGGAGCGCGGCCATGTCTTCACGGACCGTCTGCTGCGCGCACGCGGCGAAGAAGAAACAATGTTCTTAGGCTCCGAGATCGCACGGCCTTTGATCTCACGCCTGCTGCCAGACGCACGTATTACCAACCGTCCCCGCTTTTCGATCCTGTCACATGCTGGCCAGAAGAAGCTCACCAAGCTGCCAAGGCGCACCGCGATCGTCGACTTCTCGGCCGACCGGGTCTACGCCATCGCCGAGCTGATCCGGCGCCAACGTGGCGGCGCCGCTGTAGTTATGGGTGCGCTCAGTCCAAGGACCCGCAACGCTCAGGTGGCGCTCTATCAAAACGGTGATGTGGATTATCTCATTGCGACCGACGCCATCGGCATGGGCCTCAACATGGATGTGGACCATGTGGCCTTTGCCAGCACATCTAAATTTGATGGCTCACGACACCGCCCATTGCGCGCTGCAGAGCTCGCCCAGATCGCCGGCCGCGCCGGACGCCACATGAATGATGGCAGTTTCGGGACCACAGGCGAAGCGCCCTCTTTGGATCCGGAAACAATTGAACGCATTGAAGATCACAATTTCGATGCCGAACAGGTCTTCTTCTGGCGCAACAGCGATCTCGATTATTCCACCCTCAAAGATCTCATCCGGTCTCTCGAAGTCTCGCCAAACAGGCGCGGCCTCACCAGAGCACCCATGGCGACAGACCTGGAAGTGCTAACTCACCTATCAAGAGACGAAGAAACAGCCGCCATGGCAGCAGGTCCCGCCTCTATCGGCATGCTCTGGGATGTTGCTCAAGTACCAGATTTTCGAAAAACCATGGCGAGCGAGCATGCAAACCTTCTCGCACGCATTTATGCGGGCTTGATGTCAGAAGAGGGCCGCATATCTGAGACATGGCTGGATACCCAAGTAAAACGCCATGAACGGACCGATGGAGACATAGACACATTGTCTAATCGCATCGCTCATATGCGTACTTGGACCTACGTAGCCAACCGAGCTGGGTGGTTAGACGATTCTGCCCATTGGCAAGAGCGCACGCGCGCTGTAGAGGATAGGCTGTCAGATGCGCTCCATGAGCGCCTGACTCAGAGGTTTGTCGATAGACGGACCAGTGTTTTGATGAAGCGCTTGCGAGAACGCGAGGAATTAATGGCGTCGGTTAATCAAGAAGGCGATGTACTCGTCGAAGGGGAATTCGTTGGCAAGCTACAAGGCTTTGTCTTTGTGCCAGACGAAAGGGCGACCGGCGTGCATGGTAAAGCGCTACGCGCAGCATCTGACAAAGCGCTCGCCGGTGAAATCGCCGCACGCGCCGAGAAATTCTCACGAGCGCCGGCAAGCGAGATTGAGCTCGCTGACCAGGGACGGTTTATCTGGGACGGGCACGCAGTCGGCCGCCTGATCGCTGGCGACAGCCCCTTGGCTCCAAGGATCGAACTGCTGGCAAGCGAACAGCTCAACGGTCCAGACAGAGAAAAAGCACAAGAACGTCTCGAGAGCTGGATCAAGGTTCATATCGCCAAAACTCTCGAACCTCTGATTGGCCTTTCAACAGGCGAAGATCTCACGGGCCTTGCCCGAGGTGTGGCATTCCAACTTGTCGAAAACCTGGGCGCGATCAATCGCGAACGCATTGCCGACGACGTAAAAGCACTCGACCAGGACGCGCGTGGGCAGTTGCGGAAGAAGGGAGTGCGTTTTGGCGCCTACTCCATCTTCATGCCCATCTTGCTGAAACCCGCAGCAGCAAACCTGATCCTGACCCTTTGGACATTAAGCCGTCCGATGGACGACAAGGATGCCAACCCGTTTGACGGTCTTCCGCCTGCGCCAGCACCCGGTCTCACGTCCATGACCGTGCCGGAAAATGCGCCCGCTGACTTTTATGAAGCCAGCGGTTTCAGAGTAAGCGGGCCGCGTGCAGTTCGACGGGACATGCTTGAACGCCTGGCAGATGTGATCCGGCCAGTCATTTCTGAGCGCCGCTACAAAGGCGGCTTTGTTATTGACCCGGACATGATGTCCCTCATGGGATGTTCCGCTGAGGAAATGGCGGGGATCCTAAAGGGCTTAGGCTACCGAGTTGGGACAGAGAAGTTTACGCCAGAAGAACTTGCCGAAGCCGAACGCCTGACGGCAGCAGCAAAAGCACCAAAGAAAATCGCGGCAACTGCGCCCCACAAAGTGGAAACGCCCCAGGAGACACCCCAGGAAACACCCGAGGAGCAAACCTCATCCGAGTCAGATCCTGAGGCATCAGCTGAAAGTACCGTCGAGACGCCTGCACCAGTTGTCGCAGAAACACCTGAACCAGTGCCGGCCCCAGAACCCATTGCAGAAGAGCAAAGCGCTGCCGCTGACCCCAAATCCACTGAAGAACCGGCAACACCAGCACCTGCCATTTCAGAAGCTGTAACCGACACACCCGAAGCCGCAGAAGTAGCGCCGCCTGAGACTGAGCAGGAAGCAGAAGCTCCTGTCGATACGGACCTGGAAATCTGGCGACCTCAACGGCGCCATCAGGGCGGCCGGCCTCAGCGCAATCGGGGCAGGAACCAGCAAAACGCCGGCGGCGATAAACAAGCCCGTAGTAAGCGCGGACCGAAAGGTGCCGGAAAAGGCCCCAAGAGAGACCAGGGCACCAACCGGCCCCACCACAAGCCGAAGCCAAAAGACAAGCCCATTGACCCGGACTCGCCTTTCGCGGCCCTCATGGCGCTCAAAAACCCACCACCGAAGGACTGATGGCAGCAGAAACGCCACATGCCAAAACCCAGCGGCTTGACCGGTGGCTTTGGTTTGCGCGGTTTTTTAAAAGCCGCACCCTTGCCGCGAGCGTTGTCAGCGCCGGCAAAGTGCGGGTGAACGCTGAGCGGGTGAGCAAACCAAGCCATTCCGTAAAAGCCGGTGACGTCCTGACCTTTCCCGCTGCAAAACAAGTCCGAGTCATAAAAGTTGTTGAACTGGGGGCACGTCGCGGGCCAGCCCCCGAAGCACAGGCGCTCTATGAGGACCAGGCACCACCAGAACAGCGAAAAGCAGCCAATAAGCCGCCAAAAGTAGCGGAAAGAGAAGCAGGCGCCGGTCGTCCCACAAAACGTGAAAGACGGCAAACGACGGCTTTGAAACAGGGTCTCGACTAAAATCACATTATATTTATGTGGTTGAAATAGTTCTCCTGAACCTATAAGTGAAATCCAACCAACAAATGGCGGACCCATGCTCAAGCGGATTCAAGCCCTGTTCCAAAGCCCGGCTGAGGAAACAGAGGAAAAAACTTTCGACGACGTAAAAGTCGCAGCAGCAGCCTTACTGGTTTGCGCGGCGACCATGGACGAAGTCTATGGAAAAACAGAACAAGCGACGATCCGGCAGGTTCTGAAAACCTTCTTTGAACTCTCCGACGAAGAAACAGAAGAGCTCATCAGTCTCGCTGAAAGTGAAGAACAGCGCGCCGTCGGGCTACATCGCTGGACCCAGACACTCAAAGATGCCTATGAAGTGGAAGAACGCGCTCGGCTGATCGAACAGCTCTGGGAAGTTGTCTACGCAGACGGCGAATTGCATGACTATGAAGCGAGCCTGTTGCGGCGGGTAGTAGGCTTGATATACGTTCCCGACCGCGAAGCAGGCCTTGCGAGGAAACGGGTCCTCACCCGACTTGGCATCGAGGACTAAGGCCTGGAAGCTTAGACCACACACAATGTCCGCACTCACTATGCGGAATTCGGAGTAGAATATGACCTATCTGGTGACCGACAATTGCATTAAGTGCAAATACATGGACTGCGTCGAAGTCTGCCCGGTCGACTGTTTCTATGAAGGCGAGAATATGCTCGTCATCCATCCAGATGAATGCATCGATTGTGGCGTATGCGAGCCAGAATGCCCTGCGGAGGCGATCAAGGCGGACACTGAGCCAGGCCTCGAAAAGTGGCTTGAGGTCAACACGGAATACGCATCGAAATGGCCAAACATCACCATGAAAGGTGAGCAACCGGCCGATGCGGAAGAATGGGACGGCAAGAAAAACAAATTCGAAGAGCATTTCAGCACAGAGCCCGGCGAAGGCGATTAACCTCACCCCGCTCTATGCGTCTGATTTTGCTGAGCTTTCCCCGCCCGATCTTTATTTCAGGCGATTTTTGTGATATGCTCTCGCCAAAGTAATTCAACTAGGCCCCGGTTGAGGGATGACCGGGACATTTGGGCACCAATTTGGGCGGCAAAGCTTGGAAACAGGCGGTCCGCCAACGTGGGTCCTTTTCTGGGTCAAACCTGGAGATGAGATAGGGGATCCGAAGAAAAGCTGATCTAGCCTCCTGGTGACAGTGGGGCGACATCCAGCGGTCTCTTCACGCATACGGATAAATTGGACAAAAAGTGGCGGACAAATTGAACCGCTCTTCTGGTCTGTTTGATCCATCCAACGCCCCAAAGCCTAAAACCACATGCTGGCAGGACCAGCAAGCAGATGGAGCGATCATGGCAGCCAAGGCCACAAAAAAGACGAAGACCAGCGCAAAGAAGGCGACAAAAGCCGCCGCAAAGGCCAAGGCAAAACCTAAAGCCAAAACCAAAGTGAAAGCCGCCGCCAAGAAAACAGCAACAAAAAAGGCTGCCAAGGCGCCCGCGAAAGCCAAGGCAAAACCAAAAGCCGCGGCAAAAAAGACGGCTGCGAAGCCAGCGGCAAAAAAGACGGCTACAAAGAAAGCTGCAACCAAAAAGGTCGCGCCTAAGGCTGCTGCAAAAACCGCTGCCAAGAAGGCCACGGCAAAAAAAGCCGCGCCGAAAAAGCCAGCAGCCAAAAAGGCTGCGCCTAAAGCCGCGACAAAGAAAACCGCAGCCAAAAAGGCTGCGCCTAAAGCCGCGACAAAGAAAACCGCTGCCAAGAAGGCCACGTCGAAGAAAGCTGCAAAGCTCGACATCGTTCCTGAGAAAAAGGTCCCGAGGACAACGCCGATCATCGCACGCCCTGCGAAAGTCGACATTCCAGAACCAGCGTCGATCCGCCCTATTCCCAAGGCAGAACCGAAGGTCACAGCAACGCCAGATCCAAGGCCGAGTAAGCTGGACTTCAAGAACAAGGAATTCGTCGTCTACCCCTCACACGGTGTGGGCCAGATTACCTCCGTTGAACGCCAGGAAGTAGCCGGTCACGAGCTAGAGCTATACGTAATCACCTTCGCAAAAGACAAAATGACCCTGCGGGTTCCGACAAACAAATCCGAAGCGGTCGGCATGCGCAAACTGTCAGAGCCAAAAGTCATCACCCAGGCAATCGATACGCTGAAGGGTAAAGCGAAGGTGAAGCGCACCATGTGGAGCAGGCGTGCGCAGGAATATGAAGCAAAGATCAACTCCGGTGATCTGATCTCAATTGCTGAGGTCGTTCGCGATCTCTTCCGTTCCGATAAACAGCCAGAACAATCCTATTCAGAACGCCAGCTTTTTGAGGCGGCCATTGACAGAATGGCCCGTGAGGTTGCCGCTGCCGACAATATGGACGATACCGCCGCCATTGGCAGGCTGGAGACCGTTCTGGTGACGGCGGCTGGCAAGGCAGAGAAAAAGGCTGAAGCCGAAGCGGAAGCTGCCGCAGAGGCGGCTGGAGAGGCTTAAATTTCAGCTCAAGCACTGATTTCAGGAAAAGCACGCTCTTAGCGGGCTTTTTTTGTGATCCAGCCCAGTGGCCGGCCCGTATACCCCATGACACAAAAATCGCCTTGAGGTCGCGTTTACGACCTTTGGGGAGGGGACAAGGGACGGTCATGGTATCAACAGCTTTTATCGATACGCCTGAGACACAACGCGCCAATCGACGTTTCATCAAAAAGGTTATGACCAAACCGCTCCTGTCTGAAGAACATGAGCGCGATTTGGCACGCCGGTGGCGCGACAATCAGGACGTGAATGCCCTCCATGAACTGACCGGCGCTTACATCCGCCTTGTCGTTTCCATGGCGACACGGTTTCGCAACTATGGCCTGCCTGTCAGCGATCTCGTGCAAGAAGGTAATGTCGGCCTCATGCAGGCCGCAGCGCGCTTTGATCCTGACCGCAATGTGCGGTTTTCAACCTATGCAGGTTGGTGGATCCGAGCCGCCATTCAGGACTTTGTCCTGCGGAACTGGTCTATTGTTCGCACAGGCACAACAGCCGCTCACAAGTCTCTGTTTTTCAACCTGCGCCGGTTGAAAGCCCGCATCGCAAACGGGACACGGGACAAGCTAACCCCTGATGACCGTCAGTCGATCGCTGAAAACCTGGGCGTCAATGTTATCGACGTTGAAAAAATGGAAACCAGACTTTCGGCAAGCGATCGATCCCTAAATGTGGTGCCGGGCGGTCAGGAGGATGAAGGCGGGTCGACCTGGCAGGAATTGCTCGTCTGCGATGCACCGACACCGTCTGAATTGGTCGAAGAGACCAACAAAAACGAACGCGTTAGAGAATGGATCGAAAGTGCCTTCGAGCATCTAAATCCTCGTGAGCGGGCCATCATTTCGGAGCGCCGCTTGAGCGACCAGACAGTCACCCTGGAACAGTTAGGGACAAAATTCGGCATCTCGAAAGAACGGGTTCGCCAGATTGAAAACCGCGCATTGGAAAAAATGAAAGTCGCAATTACCGAAAAAATCGACGATCCCATTGCTGCCACGTTTCTATCAGCCTAACGCCAAGACTCTTCTTCAATGTGCTTGAGCAAAGCACCTGCTGGGACATGGTCGTCCCCGCGCTTGCCATTGATTAGAAAGAACAGTACCTCGCTCTCTCCATAGAGCTGAAGTCGCCTGGCGACATCACTCATCTGTCCGCTTCTGGAGATTTCCAGAATTCCTATCTGGAGCGGGCCGGTGTTGGCATCTCTCTCATCAACAAGCCCGAAACTCGTGACAATATCTTGGATCTCATCATGATGCTGGTCGCCGACCTGCGGCGGTACACCGATGAGAAACCGGTAAGCCCTGCCAGGACGAGCAAAGACCACTGTTGCGAGTGTATTGAGCCCCTGAAAGCGCATCCACGCAGATGCCGCAGGCAGTCCGCCGAGTTCAAACTGACGAACATTCTGCAATGCGAGAGACACCGCCCAATCATTTGTGAGATAGCTTAGAGGATCTGTATCCCGTTCCAGTAGGCGTCGATCAAATTTCATGATGACTTTGTCAGGCCCAAGCGCCCAAACACCTTCACCGGTGTTAAACAGCTGGAATGTATCTGGCACCTGGAAATGGACACCCTCAACAAGATGCACAAAACGGTTGCCACGCACAAAACCCCGCTCTGCTGGCATGCCATAGAGCAACCCATCAATGGCAGCCATATATCGCACTCGCCCCCGCTCCTTGAGCTGAGCAGTCAGGCGAAGCGCTTGCGCCCACTCCGCTGTTCGCCGCGCTCGGTCTTGCGTATCTGGGTGGTTAGCTAACCACCCGACTGGAGAGGTCCAAAGAGCCACATCCATCTGGCGCGCACGATGCTTTGTATAGGTATTCATCACCTCAAGAACATCGCTCACAGCAAGCGGGTCGTATCCCGCCTCGTCCAAATAGGTGACAGCGAGCCGGTCCGCGTCGCTTTCTTGCAGACGAGAATATCCGGCAAGCAGACCGCTGCGCGACAGTATGCCCGCGCGGTCATCCCATCCGACAAGGCCGCCAACCAGATTGTCGAGCAAAGCGATATCAGAGGCGACGTCCCTCCTACTTGCGATATGACCTGCGCTGACATGCGCCATTTCATGCGCGAGCACGGCAGCAAGTTCTGCTTCATCATTCAAATACGCAAGCATCCCTCGGGTGAGGTACACCCTCCCGTCGGATAGAGCCATTGCATTGGCCAACGGACTGTTGAGGATGGTCAGGTCATAGGTCGTCGTCGACAAATCGCCATGACCGCCTAGCCGCTCCAGCACACTGCTTACATAAGTGGTAAGCGCCGCATCTTCATAGACACCACCATGGGATCGAAGAATGCGTTCGTGGGCGCTGATCGACACACGCTCGACCGCGCGAGGGGATGCCGTTCCCAAATTGCCGGAAGGTCCAGCATCAGACGAGCAGGCCGAAAGAACTTGGGCAGTTATCGCCACGACCAAGGGCACTAGCGCCCAGTCCGTCCGGCTACTCCCCTTGCTCCTCCAAGAACGCATCGCGTGTAACAACCGATTTCTCTGCAATCATCCAATCCCCAAGGCGAGACCCGAAACCTATGCCACAACCTGCCTGACATCCTTATGTCAGATCAAGACGCGCGACCAGGGCCATCGAGGAACTCAATCTGCTCAGGATGGGTCACCACGATCTCAGGACCATTATAGGATTTGATCCAACCGCGCACTCTAATGCGCGCATCACGGTAAACCTCAAGATCTTCGGAAAACTGGTGGCGATGCTTTGGCGCTATCGTCACCGTGAAGTCTTCGCGCCAATCATCCCCAAAATTAAGATAGAGCCTGCCACGGACCAGCGCCGCCCCCTGCACGATACCTTCAACCAGCTGAAAACTGTCAATATGGGCAAGTAGATTGTCGGGCTCGCCTGCAGGCCGAACTGCATAATAAGGATGGCCCCAGATCGCCCGTCGCGCCTCTCGTGCTTCCTTCTCAAGATGCAACAGCTCGGCAACGCAGGACCTATTGTCAGGGAAGGAATAAACGCGGGCCATACCCTCAGCAATCATAGCGCCTTGCACCCAACGTCCGTCTGTGAGGTGAAGGTGAGCAAGCAGTCGACCATACCTGTCTTCCCGACGCCCCCCGTAAGACAGCCGCACGTCTTCATTCTTGACGAGTGCCGCCAAAGTCTCTCGCGCCTCGGCGGCCAATGGCCAGTCGGCGAAGTTACGCCGCCCCAAAGCAAGTTTAGGCGCTTGAAGTCCGACCAGCCTGACTTCCCGCCCGTCCTGCAAGACAACAGTGTCGCCATCGACAATCGACACGACCTTGCTTGTCTCCGATCGCTCAAGATCGCAAAAAGGGAGAGCAACGGCCGACATTGGGGCCAAGACACATAGGACAAATGCCCAAAGCAGCTTGCCCGCAATCATCTTTGTCGAAGTAGCAAGACCGACGATGTTAGGCCTGCGCGTTTAAGTCTGTAAGGCCCGCTTTATAGGCAATGATCGCCGCTTCCGTTCTGTTCCGTACACCCAGCGTATTGAGGATGGCATTCACATGAAGCTTTACCGTTGCCAACGCGATACCCAGCTGAGTACCGATCTCCTGATTGGAAGCCCCGCGACCCAGTTCCTTCAGCACATCCATCTGACGCCGCGTAAGTCGGTCCAGTCCTGCTGAATCAAACGAATAGTTTGGTTCCCCAAATCCGCTGCCTTCCTTAGACAGAATAGATTCCGGAACATACCGACCACCAGACAGAACAAGCCGTACAGCACCGACAAGAACTGCCGCTTCTGTTGTTTTAGGCACTACGCCCTGAACGCCCATATCGAGATACCGACGCACGATCTCCGGCTGGTCCTGCTCATGGAGCAGAATGACAGAGCCGACACCTTCTGTTTCCTGAAGACGCGAAATGGATGCCATCTCACGGCCAACTTGCGCAGCGCCTTCCATCAACACCAGATCAACAGAGCCGTTCTGTCCCAACTGTTCGACAAGCGCATCAACGTTCGCGACTTCAACTATCGTCGCCTCCGAATCCACGCCCTTCAAGATTGTGGCCAACCCAATGCGACAGCATGGGTGCTCACTCACAACAACCAAATTCATAACGCTTAGTCCCCCGACCTGCGCGCTGCATCTCAAAAGCCAATGATCAACGACCCGCCAGGCTCACCAATCAGCTGAAATAAAGAGAAACAGAAGTCCAATAGTGAAATTACTAATTCAAGAATTATAGAACAGACTTAAGCCTGCGACAATGACGACGCGTCATTCAATTTCGCTGATTTCCCTTTTAGAAACAGGGTTTCCGGCCGCTCCTTGGTGGAATACTTGTTTCACATGTAATCGCAAAGGTCATCCATCGTTCGGACAGGTATCGAGAAAACAATACAGTCAAACAACTGCGCATGGCACTGGCAGAACCTTGCCACCAAGAAGCACTGGGGGAGAAACAATCGTAGACGCGCCTGCGAAACCGACAATAACTGGATCATAGACAATCGACGTAAACGGCAAAAACGGAAAGGGAACCACCTACCTCCCATAGCGGCTCTCTGCTATACAGACCCCAATTGCTGTATCTATGGCCCCGTAGCTCAGCAGGATAGAGCATCAGATTCCTAATCTGAGGGTCGGTGGTTCGAATCCACCCGGGGTCACCACGCACACGCCAATCACCTTTAGCGGCGCGCCACTTGGGTTGAGCCTCTCAAAACTGAGTAATCGCCAGTATTTGAAGGTTAATCCGCCCGCCAATTAAAAACTAAACGTGCCAATTTGCCACACGAACCATTGATTGATGACGCAAGGGAAGCACGACCTCCAATTCTCACCGCGCAGCTGAGAAGCAGGGGCTTCGCAGGAAGCCGAATAGGAAACGACGTTCAGTTCTGCATTTCTTCTTCTGCTAGCCCGATCCCTTACCCGTCGCGTAGTTGGGCGAGAGCGCACCGCCACTTAGCTTGTGGACCAACACAACCCACAAGGATTAACGGCAATGGATATGTTCAATGAGATGAATGCGCAGATCGCGCAATTTCCCCAATGGCTGCAATGGTGGCTTACCTGGATGCAGACGCTGCTGATCCTCCTACCCTTCTTCTTCATCAAGAGGCGGGAAGCCCAGGTGTTGATCGCCGCGCAGGTTCTCAACTTTGCCCTTGGCTTCTACATATATACAGCTCAGGGAAACATGATCACCAAACTCTTTGGTCTTGGACATGTTTTTTGGGCGTTCGCCTTTGCCTACTTCGTATATCGGATTTTCACTAGCAAGGCAGAGACCGACGGGCGTCCCTATTTCCGCGCTTGGCTCTATACAGCAACAGTGACCCTCGCCATCTCGCTGGTCTTCGATACCTATGACCTCATTCAATATATCGGCGGCACCCGCGAACCGATGGTCGAATATTACGCACAATAGGAAGCTATGACTTTTGGTGATTGAAGGATGCGAGAGGTGCCCTGAGGCGCCTCTCGTCTTGTGAACGGCAGGTTGGAATTAGTCAGGCTGCCTGAGCATAGCTTTCACGTTCCGTCATCCGGGCAATCCAGGCGCTGACGGCTTCTCTACCTTCCAAAAGGCTCGCACCTTCAGGCGCCAGCGGCAAGAAGCTCAACATTGTCGCGTTGAAAAAGTCCGCAAGCGAAAGCGACCCAACCAAATAGTCCCTGTCTACGAGTTCGTGTTCAATCACATCCAACACGCGGGCAATCTCCGGCAGGGCAGCCGCAATCAGCCCCTCGTTGGCTTCAACCTCATTCATGGGGGCGACAACCCGCTCCATGACCAGACCGGTAATCACTGACGGATAAACATACGCGTCAGCGACACAGATCCACTTGCGCATCTGCGCCCGGGTCTCCGGATCAACTGGTTGCAGCGACGGCCCCTCAAACATTTCATCAACATATTGCGCTATGGCTGCCGTCTCATAAAGGTGCACATCGCCATGGCGAAAGGCCGGAACTTTTGCGAACGGGTGATGGGCAGCGCGATAATCTTCCTCGCCGAGGCTCATGAACTCAACCTTGTGAAGATCATAGTCTACATTCTTCTCCGCGAGAATCAGGCGCGCCGTCTTCCCGTAGCTGGAAAGATCGGTGGTGGTGAGAACGGGCTTGGTCATTTAGAGGTCCTTTCAAAACGGGTTAAGGCATCCAAGCTCCCAAACCTCATGCACGTCGCCAATTCCGTCTCGCGTAAGCATTCCTGGCTGACATTGGCTCCCCTATCGTCCAACCGAATGGTCCCTCATTCCATGCGATTTCTTCCTAAGTCTGAATAGGACAAAAGGAGATCGGACTTTCATGCAACCAGCCCATACACAAAGTGCCGTTGGCATCTTGCTGAAAGAATGGCGGGCTGCCAGGGGCTTAAGCCAACTGGCCCTCGCCTGCGACGCCGACATTTCCCCTCGACACCTGAGCTTCGTGGAAACAGGGCGGGCTCAGCCGAGCAGAGAGATGGTGTTGACGCTGGCCGACACCCTCGAGGTTCCCTTGCGCGAACAAAACGCACTGCTTATCGCAGCGGGATACCCGTCAGCCTTTTCCGAGTCTGACTATGACAGTCCGGAAATGAGTGACATCCGAAGCGTGGTCGACCTCATGCTGAGCGCCAACGAACCTTTTTGTGCGGCTGCCATTGACCGCCATTGGAATATATTGAGCGCCAACAAAACCTATTGGGCGACGACCGGTGGCGAACCAGATCCAGCTATTGCGAAGCCCAACCTCCTAACGCGGATGTTCGCGCCCGGCGGTTTCAGAGACCTCGTCGTCAATTGGGATGATGTCGCCTACCCGATTGTCCAGCGCCTCCATCGCGAAGCCATCGCAGAGCTCAGTCGAAACGAGACCTCGACCAGAGACCTGCTGGACGAGCTGATGCAGACCTACGATCTTCCGCCTCAGTGGAAGGTCATCGATATTGGCGCGCAGCAACCGCCACTCGTACCGGTGATCCTTGAAATAGGGGACAAGACCATTCACCTGGTCACCACCATTACGACGCTTGGCACAGCGCAGGATGTGACACTGCAAGAGATCCGCATCGAATCCTTCCTACCTGCGGACCAGGAAAGCCGCGACAACTGGATTGCCCTGATTGGCGACGCCTAAAGACAAACACTTACCTCAGAGGGAATTGGGCGCGCCTCCTGGTCGTGGCAATTTTTCAGCAGAAAACCGCACAACAAGGAGTGGCAAAAATGTTTCTGACTGACGCATGGAAAAGCGACGCACCCTTCAACCCTGAAAGCAGACTGCTGCGTCGGTTCTTGTTGGGGAACGCAACCTTCTCAACCCTCACCGGCACTCTCTGCCTGGTGGACGCAGCCCCGCTCACCCGGGCTTTTGGCATTCCCGACCCAACTCTTTTGCCGGGCCTTGGCGTTCAGCTGCTCCTATTCGCCACAGCAATTGTCTGGATCGCCACCCGCCAGAATATCTCAACCCGCCTTGCCTGGGTCATCATCGCGCTGGACATCGGATGGGTGGCGGGCACCTTCGCACTCCTGCCCTTCGTCGCAGACATGCTGACTTCAGCAGGGGTCACCGTAATGGTCTTGGTCGCCCTTGGCGTTGCAACCTTCGCAAGTGGCCAGATAGCGGGTGTGAAGCGTTTAAACCTGCAGACTGAGTGATCTGGCGAGCAGAAATCAGCCCTACCCAAAAGATTTAACGCACCATTGCCCAAGGAAAATTCATAGTACCGTTCAATGAGTTCCGTGATTAGACTATAGGCAGGTCGGAGTGTCGCAGAGCTGGTGCAAGAGCTTTGCGACCACCCAATACAGGAGCCTTGGTTTGACCGTAGCTCAGCTGCTCTATACGTCGAAGGCACAGCCCAACCTGGCCAAGAGCGAGCTGGACGCCATTCTGGTTTCCGCCCAACGAAACAACGCAAAAATCGGTGTTACTGGATTTCTGCTTTTCGACGGCGTCAATTTTGTTCAGCTCCTTGAGGGCGCCGAGCGAGACGTACAACAAATATACCGCCGTGTATGCTCAGACGATCGCCACTCGAATGTTGAAGCATTGTTGCAGGAAAACAAACCGCACCGCAGCCTGTCAAATTGGGCGATGGCCTATTCCCATATCGAGGCTGAAGGCCCTCGTGAATTCGGCGGATCGATGAATGGATCGGATGCACAGGAACTAATCGCCTTGCTCAAACAAAACCCAACACCGATGCGCCTTATCATCTCAGACTTCCTGTCAGACGTATTTTCAAGAAGGAACTAGTCAGGCAACGGGATAAACTCATCATCCCCAGGGACGGGTGCAAAGCGGCCTTCCCGCCAATCTTCCTTCGCCTGGTCAATCCGCTCCTGGCGACTGGAAACAAAATTCCAATAGAGGTGGCGTCGCCCATCAACTGGCGCACCGCCAATCACCACATAGTGCGCTCCCTCAGGCGCCAACACGTCCACGGACTGGCCGGGCTCCAAAACCATCATGGTGCCAGCTTCAAATCGGGCACCCCCAATCTCCACAGCGCCGCGCACAGGATAGACAGCCCGTTCTTCATGATCGGCGGGGATGGTGAGCATCGCTCCTTCTGCCGCTTCAACGTCTGCGTAAAGGGTTTGGCTATGAACAGTGACCGGTGACGCCATGCCCCATCCCTTACCCGCGACCAATGACAGCTTGATGCCTTCCTTCTCAAAGGAGGGGATATCACCTGCGGCCACATGCTGAAAACTTGGGGCAGTCTCCTCAAGGTCTCGGGGCAAAGCCATCCAGACTTGCAACCCAAACAAAGGTCGTTCCTGACCCAACAACTCCTCTGGTGTGCGCTCTGAATGCACTATGCCGGACCCAGCCGTCATCCAATTCACTTCACCGGGGCGGATCGGTTGCACATAGCCCAGACTGTCGCGGTGCATGATCTCTCCCTCAAACAGCCAAGTGAGCGTTGAAAGTCCGATATGCGGATGCGGTCGAACGCTAATCCCTTCGCCCGCTGGAAAGATCGCAGGACCCATCTGATCGAAAAAGACAAAAGGTCCAACACTGCGCTTCTCAAGAGCAGGCAGCACACGGCGTACATCAAATCCGCCCAGATCTTTCGTCTTCGGCGTAACCACAACCTCTACGGCGTCACACCCATCAACCTTTGTACAGGCTGGCGTTTCATTTCTTTGAAAAGTCATCTGGTATCTCCTCAGGGCGGGCTCTCAAAACAAGTTGGGTGTCAGGCCTTGAACTCAAGGCCTGACATTTTGGTCAGGGGATCATGTCAAACAAGAGCAGGTGAGCATCTTCGACAATATCGAGTGCCAAAACATCTTCATCTGCGACAGCGAGCCCATCACCAGCCACCAAGCTTTCACCGGCAATCGACAGCGTCCCTTCCGCCACCTGCAACCAGAGCAAACGCCCTGGCTCAGCCGCGTGGGTGAAACGCTCACCGGCGGCGAAACGGCCCGCATAGAGATCGGCATCCTGGCCGATCTTCAGTGAGCTATTACGCCCACTTCCGCTAGCCACAAGCTTGAACCCGCTTGGCTGCTCCCCGGCATCAAAGAAGCGCTTCTGGTCATAAGAAGGCATCTTGCCCTCTTCCTCGGGCATCACCCATATCTGAAGAAAATGTACGGGGGTTTCAGCTGAGGCATTGTACTCACTATGTCGAATGCCACTTCCCGCCGACATCACCTGAACTTCACCCGCCTCAATCACTGAACCGGTGCCGAGCGAGTCTTTGTGCTCCAGCGCACCCTTCAGAACATAGGTGATGATTTCCATGTTCTGGTGGCCATGTGTATCGAACCCCGCACCAGGCCGGACCTGATCCTCATTGATCACCCGCAAGGGGCCAAATCCCATATGGTCTGGATCATAAAAATGGCCAAAGGAAAACGTGTGTTGAGACGCCAGCCATCCGAAATTGGCCTGCCCGCGATCTGCTGCTTTTCTGATTTTCAACATCTGCTCCACTCCTCATGATTGCCTTGAGAGAGAAGATAGTTGTCGTCAGAAAATTTACTATTGATCTATTTTTCTACATAATGTCTCTATTTAGACGACAATAGAAAATCCATGGACAAGTTCGCAGCGATTTCAGCCTTTGCGGTGGTGGTAGAGCAAAACGGCTTTGCCGCAGCGGCTCGTGCGCTGGGCGTGTCCCGGTCTCAAGTGAACAAGGCGGTGATCAATCTGGAAGATGATCTGGGCGTGCAACTTCTTCAACGCACCACCCGCCAGGTATCACCAACGCCGAGCGGTCAGGCCTTTTATGAGAAGTGCCGGACAATTCTCGATGATCTGGCGGAAGCTGAACGCAGTCTCAAGGACACGAGCAACCGCCCCTCAGGCGCACTCAAAATCAACGCGCCTCTCTCATTCGGCGTTGCACACTTTGGTCCAGCACTGATCGATTTCATGAAATGCTATCCTGAGATCACTACGGAACTGGACCTGAGTGACCGGTTCGTTGATCCTGTGGCAGACGGCTATGACATTACCGTGCGCATCGGCGCCTCAGACCCCATCCCCTCTTTGATCGATCATGAAATTGTAGAGATGAAGCGCGTTCTCTGCGCCGCGCCCTCTTTTTTGAAAGAACATGGCGCACCGCAAGAGCCAGACGACCTCAGAAAACTTCCCTGCCTGCACTACGGAAATCTGGCGACCGGCAACTCCTGGCCGCTTACCAAGGGAGAAAAACAAAAGAGCGTCCGGATCAACGGAACCCTTTGCTCTAACAATGGAGACATTCTATGCGAAGGCGCTGTCGCAGGACTTGGCATTGCGCTCCTTCCCACCTTTATTACTGGCAAGGAACTTCAGACGGGTCGGCTTGTAACGGTGCTTCCCGACTGGAAACCCACAACCCTGCAGCTCTGCCTGCTCTATCCGCCCAACAGACACCTGGCCACCCGCGTCCGGCTCTTGGTGGAATTCATCTATGAGCGCTTCGCCGGCGAACCCTACTGGGATCTTGTGGGATAGACAGACTACATGTCCCGTGTGCAAACACGCGGTATCCCCTCATCTTCTAGGACTAGCATCTTCAAGGTTTCGCGACCGCCCCTAGCTTGTTATGACAGGCCCCATGGGCAGCACCAGAAACATCCTGATCATCAAGCATGGCGCTTTTGGCGACGTGATGCAGAGCGAGGGCGCACTGCATGACATTCGCGATCATCATCCAGATGATCAGATCACTGTGCTGACAGAGCCGGCCTACGCGAAGATCATGGAACGCTGTCCCTGGATCGACACTGTCGTGCGCGACCCACGCGAACCTCGCTGGCGGCTGGACAGAATGTGGGCTCTGCGGCGCACACTCAAGCGCCTCAATATCGGCCGGGTCTATGACCTGCAGAACTCGTCTCGCACGGCGGACTATTTCAAATGGATCTTCCCCGGAGTGGAATGGTCAGGTACCGCGCCTGGATGCTCCCACCCCCATAAAGCCAAAGACCCCAAATCCATCCACAGCCTTCGCCGAATGGAAGGACAGCTCATTGATGCGGGCCTGACCTGCAGACACACTCTGCAGCCCGACGTCAGCTGGATGGCGAACGACGTCGGGGCTCTGTTGGACGAGGCGGGGCTTCAATCCGGTTTCATCCTTCTTGTACCAGGCTCATCCGCCTCTCTCCCTCACAAACGTTGGCCGTTTTATAAGGAGCTCGCCGCCCGTCTTATTGCAGACGGACGGCAAGTGGTCACTGTGCCGGGCCCTGATGAGATGGAACTCTGCGCAACCATTCCTGGAACAACGCTCACCGGCGGCTCATTCCTCGGATGGTTTGATCTGGCTGGTGTTGTGAAAGAAGCCGCCTATATCGTTGGCAACGATACGGGCCCGTCGCACCTTGCCGCACATATGGGCAAGCCGGGCCTCGCCCTTTTCGGGTCGCACACCACCGTTGAGAAGACCGGAATCAAAACAGATCGGTTTGATGCCATCGAGGTTGAAGACCTGAACGACCTGTCCGTTGAACAGGTGTATGAAGCAGTGAATGCGGGACTAACCGCTCAGTCAAATTCGGTGTAGGACTTTTCTTCAACGATTGTGGCACCGGTTTCAAGATTGATATCTTTCTTCAGTGCGGCACGCTTGTCATTGGTCACGTAGACAGCACGCGCAAGAGCAACAAACTTTTCACCGAAATCCTTGTCCCGTTCGCATTCGCGAATATCGTCCTCAATCACCCAAAGCGCTTCATTCACTTCCTTAAGCGCCGCCGTGAGCTTTTGCAGTTCTGCAGTATCTTCAAGCGCTGCATCCCGCGCCGCGCTGAGCACACCTAATTCGTGGCGAACATTCTTCAGTTTGGCTTCATCGCTCATCCGTTCGGATTTAATGTTGAGGATGGTGATCTTATCGATCAACTCACCTGCCCCTACTTCGATCATGATGGGTTGCGTGTCGGCCATGGAATTCTCGCTTTAGTCTGGAGACAGTTTCATCTCAGGAAGCCGCTTTATAGAGGAACTTGGAGAACCGGCCCAGCCCTTAATATGACCGTTTCGAACCCAGCCCAGACGTGCCAAAATGCGCGAATGCGACCAACCAGGCCAATCTTAGACCCGCTGAGGATGTTTGATGTCGAGTGAAACCGCCGCCCTCTCCTGGGCGCGCAGCCTCCAGGAAGAACGCCGTCTCCACATCAGGGCAAACCAGCCCTGGCTCAGGGTGGAAACAGAGGGCTTTGCCTACATCGTTCATGATTGGTCGGTTGGCGGCGCAGCAATTGACCATTTCCACAGCAGTGGCGCCGTCGGCAGCCTTGTCACCGGACTTTTAGGCTGGTCAGGCACCGAAACCCTTTCTCCGTTTCAAGCTGACATTGTGCGCCAGGACGAGAACGGCCGCACAGCGCTGCGCTGGCTCTCCATGGATGCAGAGCTTCAGCGCGAGCTGGATCAGATTGCCCGCCATCGCTGATCAGAAATTCCAAGAAACCAAATCATGGCCGGGAGGATATTGTCATGACCAGCTACAAGACATTGAAAATCGAAAAACAGGGCGCGGTCGATTGGGTCACCATGAACCGTCCAGATGCGCTTAATGCCATGAACCCTGAACTTGTCACCGACCTGCTCGACTATTTTGGCGGGCTCTACATGGACCACAGTGTGCGGGTGGTGGTGTTACGCGGCGCAGGCCGTGCTTTCTGCGCAGGCCTTGATCTAAAAGATCGCTCCAACACACCGGAAGCAGGCACCACATCCTCCAGCCCGCAAGCCGGGTTGGTAGGGCAACGGCGGATTAGCGAGATCGTCATGCGTATGCGACGCGCGCCCCAACCCATCATCTCTTTGGTGCATGGGCCTGCCTGCGGTGGCGGCTTTGCCCTGGCGCTTGCCAGTGATATTCGCATTGCAGGCGAAAGCGCACGAATGAACGCCGCTTTCATCCGAATTGGCCTCTCTGCCTGCGATATTGGCGTGAGTTATTTTTTACCGCGCCTGGTAGGCGTGTCTGTCGCCAGCGAACTCATGATGACCGGACGCTTTATCAACGCGACCCGCGCGGAACGCGTTGGGCTCGTCTCAGAAGTCGTGCCGGATGATCAACTCACAGAAGCTGTACAGCCCTATCTCGACGAAATGCTGACAACCACACCCCTGGGGCTCCGCCTGACCAAGGAATGCCTCAACATGAGCGTGGACGCCGGGAGCCTGGAAGCCGCCGTCGCCATGGAAGATCGCAATCAGATTCTCTGCGCCCAAACGGAAGATTTTCGTGAGGGGATAAGCGCATTTCTGGGAAAACGAGCGCCGAACTATCAAAATACTTGATCGTCTCGGATCACAATTGTGGAATACCCCTGGTTTTCGTGGGGGAACCTGCGATTTTTGCTGGACTCTTAGGGGCAATAAAGCGTCGAATCTGCTCGACAAACGCGTACGGACGAATAGAATTCGGCCCGCTTACTGACAATTTTGAAAATTGAGGACACGACGCCATGCCATCTTATAAGGCGCCTGTTGAGGACTTCATGTTCCTCTTCCACGAACTTCTTGAAATCGACAAACGCTCCGACTTGCCCGGTTTCGAAGACCTGACCCCCGATATGACCGGAGCCATTCTCGAAGGCGGCGCGAAATTCTGTGAAGAAGTATTGCAGCCCCTGAACCAGATCGGTGACGAACACGGTTGCGTACTGGAAAATGGTGTTGTTCGCACACCACCAGGTTTCAAAGAAGCATTCGAAAAATATTGCGAAGACGGCTGGAACCGCCTTGGCGCATCAGAAGAAATGGGCGGCGCAGGCCTCCCCTCTGTTGTCACCTTTGCTTTCTCTGAAATGGGATCATCTGCAAACCAGGCCTTCACAATGTATCCAGGCCTGACCAACGCTGCTTATGGCGCACTCCACGCGACGGGCGAGCCTTGGATGAAAGAGCACGTTGTGCCGAAAATGGTTGCTGGTGAATGGACCGGCACCATGTGCCTGACAGAGCCGCACTGCGGAACCGACCTGAAGCTTATGCGCACAAACGCGGTTGAGCAGGAAGACGGCACGTATCGTTTGAACGGCACTAAGATCTTCATCTCCGGTGGCGATCACGACATGACCGACAATATCGTCCACATGGTGATTGCAAAAATTCCTGATGAAGATGGAAAGCTCGCCAACGACCTGTCGACTGTGAACTTCTTCATGGTACCAAAATTCATCGTCGATCCAGAAACCGGCGAGCTGGGACAGCGCAATGGCGTGTCCACCGGCTCCATCGAAAAGAAGATGGGCATCAAGGGCAACGCAACATGCGTGCTGAACTTTGATGATGCGGTTGCTTACAAGCTCGGCGGTTCACCTAAGAAGGTCAAAAAGACCGCGGACGGCAAAGAAGTAAAATCTAAATCTTCCGGCATGGCCGGCATGTTCGGCATGATGAACGCAGCCCGCATGGGTGTTGGCATTCAGGGCATCGCTGTTGGCGAAGTTGCCGTACAGAACGGCGCTGCTTACACCCTTGAACGGACCGCAGGGCGCTCCCTGACAGGTGCGAAAAATCCTGAACAGTCCGCAGACCCGATTATCGTCCACCCGGACGTGCGTCGTCTCCTGCTGCAGTCCCGGTCTTTTGTTGAAGGTGCGCGAGCACTCGCCATGTATGTATCCATGCTCTTCAGCGCCCAGAACAATGCGGCGGATGAAAAAGAGCGCGAAGAAGCAAACGATTTGAGCCAGCTTCTGACACCGGTCATTAAAGGCTACTTCACAGACAAAGGCTTTGAAGCAGCCAACGCATCCATGCAGGTCTTTGGCGGACACGGTTATGTTCGTGATCACGGCATGGAACAGTTTGTCCGTGACGCCCGTATCAACCAGGTCTATGAAGGCGCCAATGGCGTGCAGGCACTTGACCTTGTCGGTCGGAAAATGACCGCCAATGGCGGCCGCGCGACAATGGCCTTCTTCGGCAAGATCGAAGCCTTCATTAAGGAGAATGAAGGCGACGAAGCCATGAAGCCATATATCGAGCCGCTGAAGGTCGGATATGAGCGCATGGGCAAAGCCGCAGGTTGGCTCATGGAAAATGCTCCAAAGAATTTCGACAATGCTGGCGCTGCCTCATACGAAATGATGAACATCTTTGGTGTAGTATCCCTTGGCTGGATGTGGGCGCAGATGGCCAAGGTTGCCCTCGCGAAGCTTGCAGCGGGCGAAGGAAATGCAGATTTCTACAACCGCAAGCTTGTCCTCGCGAAGTTCTGGTTGGAACGGGAAGTGCCGAATACGGCAGCTTACCTGGAGCGCATTGAGCTGGGCTCCGAAGACATTATGAAACTCGAGGAAGACGCTTTCGTAGCGTAGAACCTTCAGTCTAAGCGAGTTACATCGACGAATATTGGAAGCCCCGGTGGAAACATCGGGGCTTTTGTTTGTCTTCTGGCAAGAATTGGACACGCATACTGCCACCACAATCTTCTTAAAGCTGGCGGGTGAATTTTGTCGACCTTCAACTCTCTCCATTTCGATCAGGTGCTAGCCTACTGGAAGTCGGTCGCCAAGACAGGTGCGCCCAGCCCACGTGAGTTCGACTTCGTAATGATCCCAGCCGCTCTACCAGACATTACTTTCTGGGAGCTGCATGAAGATGGAAGAATTATCTGTCGGATGGCAGGGACAGCTGTCATTTCGCGTATGAAGACGGACATTACGGGCGTAGACCTGAGGACAACAACCGCTGCGGATCAAGGCTTCGACGTGCTACACGACTTTAAGGCCATGCAATCTCTGCCCTGCGGCATGTATCACATGGCACACAATCAGCACCCTTCAGGGAAGATTGCACGATTGGAAACCCTAACCCTGCCTATAGCGCCTGACCGCCGCAGTTTGCCAAAATTCGTTTGCGTCAATCATATGATGGAAACAGTTGGCTATGATGCGGACGACAGTTCCGATGGCCTCAAGTTCGCAAAGGAACTGGAAGAACGTAGGTTCATCGACCTTGGCTGGGGTGTGCCCAGTGTTAAAAATGCACAGCAGGTAACAGGATAAGGGCTCCATTCCCTCTTCCCAGAAGCGGCTGCATGTCTCATGCTACCCGCTGAGGAGAGACCAATGGCTGACTATGATCCATCCCAGATAGGCGACGAACCAGGCGATGCCGCATTCACACGAACATCACCCTATGGTGGCTCCTATGAGGCCACCTATGCAGGCGCAACAAGCTTCCTGCGATGTCAGTACACCCGCGACCTGAAGGGGTTTGATGTCGCGGTATCAGGCGTGCCGTTTGATCTGGCAACCACCGGCCGTCCCGGCGCAAGGCTCGGACCACGCGCTGTCCGCCAAGCCTCCGTCAACCTCGCATGGGATCAACCACAAGGCTGGGATTTCAATCCTCTAGACCAACTGAAAATCGCCGATTGGGGCGATTGTGTTTTTGATCCAGGCAGACCCGAAACCTGGATTGAGCGCCTTGAAGGCCATGCCGCAGATATTCTGGCAAGCGACACCGCCATGCTCACCATCGGCGGAGATCATTTCATTTCTTTTCCAATGATCAAGGCTCATGCGGCGAAGTACGGGCCCCTCTCGCTCATCCATTTCGATGCGCACTCAGACACCTGGGAAGACGCAGAAGGCCGCATCGATCACGGCACCATGTTCTATCATGCCAAAGAACAGGGCCTCATTGTCCCAGAACGTTCTATCCAAGTCGGACTGCGAACCCACAACCCCAAAAGCCATGGCTTCAACATTCTCGATGCCGCCGAGACATGTAGGTCTGATGCCCAGACAATTGCTGATCAAATCAAGAAGGCCGTCGGCACCAACCCGGCCTACCTGACCTTTGATATTGATTGCCTCGACCCGGCCTACGCACCCGGAACAGGCACACCGTGCGTCGGCGGCCTCACCACACGCCACGCACTAGATATTCTGCGCGGTCTCGAGGGCATCAACCTTATTGGCATGGACGTCGTGGAAGTAGCCCCGGCCTATGACATCGGCGAGATTACGGCACTTGCGGGCGCCACCATAGCTTACCAGCTGCTCGCCCTCTATGCGAGCCGACCATGAGCTTCTCGTTCAGGCCTATAGCTCCAAGTGACCGGCAACTCATTGAAGAGCTGGTGCGCGCCTATTATGCCTTTGATGGCCTCACCTACGATCCGTCACTTCATGGGCCGGCCTTGGATCAATTGGTCAAAGGCGACCCGGCCGTCAAAATCTGGATCGTTGAGGCAGACGGTACGCCCGCAGGCTATCTCATCCTCACCATCGGCTTCTCCATGTATTATGGCGGCAAAGACGGGTTTATTGACGAGCTGTTTCTCAAAGAACAGTTCCGAGGGTCCGGCGGAGGCGCGGAGATCATGCACTTTGCCGACGTCCAAGCGAAAGAACTTGGACTTGCCTACCTCCACCTGGAAGTAACCGAGACCAACACCCGCGCACGCGGCATCTATGAACGCCGGGGATTTGCACCGACAGGGCATATGTTGATGAGCAAGAGGACAGCCCCTGACTGACCACCGCCTGGAACGCCGCCACGCCTTCATCGATCTTTCTGACAATGAAATTGGCGACCTCATTCGCCCGTGTTTCGGGCCGGGTGCGTTAGAAAAATCAACCCTCCTCAGCGGCGGTAAGATCAACTCCAACTACGCACTGAGCTTGAAGGTCGAACCCTTCAATGCGGTTCTGCGCCTCTATGCCCGAGGTCAAAGCACGTGTCGGATGGAACGCGACATCCTACGAACTCTCAATGACCAGGTTCCTACCGCGAAAGTGCTTCTCGACGGATCAGAAAACGCCCAACCATTTCTGGTGCTGTCATGGGTCAACGGGGAGACGCTGGACAACACGCTTAATCAGCAAAGCCGAAACCCGGCAAATCTTGGGAGCCAGGCAGGCGACGTTCTTGCCGACATCCACAAGCTGGATTTTCCAGATGCAGGCTTTTTTGGCGAAGGCCTCAAGATTGAAAATCCCTTTCCTCTCGGACAAGAAAGTTTCCTCTCGTTTATTGGACCATCGCTGGACGCACGCGCCGGGTCACGCTTAGGTGCGGAACGAACCGACCATCTACGACAATTCACGCTATGGGCAGCACCGCTCCTCAACCAATTACCTACACGCACCTGCCTCGTTCACAGCGACTTCAATCCCCCAAACATCATGATCTACCACGGAGAGCTCACTGCCGTGCTTGATTGGGAATTTGCCCATGCAGGCACCGCGCTTACGGATATCGCAAACATGTTGCGACCTCGGTCTTACCAACCACCGGAGTTCAATGAAGCCTTTATCGCCGTCTATGAAGCAAAGGCTGGAGCCCTTCCCCCCAACTGGCAGTCACTGTCACGCATTCTCGATCTCATGGCGCAAATAGAGATGCTGGATGCCCCAGAGGACCGCCCGGGTATCTTCAAATGGGCGATTGAGCGCATCGAAGACACGATCAGCTTTGTTGAAAGCGATCTGGGCTGAAACCGCCAAATTCACGTTTCGCAAGTCCCCACCACCATGATAGCGTGCCTGCCATCAAAATCAGGTTGCGATTGGCAATCAAATGTTTCCAGGAAAAGTGCCAAATCAGTCTTGGCGGTTTTCCGTCCGGAAACACGTACAAAAGTGACAGGGATCAGATATGAAAAACCTCTTCGACATTAGCGGCAAAGTCGCCATCGTCACCGGCGGCTCCCGCGGCATTGGTGAAATGATCGCGCAAGGGTACGTCGAAAACGGCGCCAAAGTGTATATCACCGCGCGGAAGGCAGAGGCCTGCGACGCGACAGCTGCACGCTTGAGCGAAATCGGCACCTGCATCTCTATCCCTGGTGACTTGTCCACCGTGGAAGGCGTGACCAAATTCGCAGAAGAAATCGCCAAGCGCGAAGAAAAGGTCGACATTCTCGTGAACAATGCGGGGGCCGCCTGGGGCGAACCTTTGGAAGACTACGCAGAAAGCGGTTGGGACAAGGTCTTTGACATCAACATCAAGGGCCCCTTCTTTCTGATCCAAAAGATGCTGCCACTCCTGAAAAAGGCGTCAACCTACGAAGCGCCAGCACGGATCATCAACACCGCCTCAATCAATGGCATCAACCCGCCTATGCTTGAGACCTATGCCTACTCATCCTCTAAGGCAGGCATGATCATGCTGACACGTCACTTGGCTCAGCGTCTGGCAACCGACGACATTCTGGTGAACTGTATCGCGCCTGGTCCATTCCAGAGCCATATGATGGCCGCAACCCTAGCCACTCTCGGTGATGAGATTGCAGGTGCCAATCCACGCAAGCGCATCGGTCAGCCTGAAGACATTGCCGGCGTTGCGATCTTCCTGGCATCCCGTGCCAGCGCCTATACGACAGGCGCCTGTGTACCGTGCGATGGCGGCGCAAGTCAGGTCGGCGGCGGCATGTAAGCCACCTGCAGAACCAACAAAAAAGGCGGGGTCATAACCCCGCCTTTTCTTTGTCCCAAAGCGTTTCCAGGGTGAGGGCCATCGCGCCATTGGTCTGAGCGATAGCCCGAACGTGGGCACCGGTTATCCGTCCGGAAACGCGTAAAAAATTGTGAGCGTCTTACTCAGCAGCGACAGACGCCAACGAGCTCCGCGCGTGGCCGACAATCAGCTCAATAAACTTCGGACACAGCGCCTCAGGCAGATCGTGCCCCATGCCCTCGATCAGCTCCAGCTGAGCACCAGGAACAGATTTCGCCGTATCGATACCGCCTTCAACGCGCACGAGATTGTCATCTTTCCCATGGATCACCAGTGTGGGTACTGAGATTTTCCCCAAACGTTCAACGCGGCTGCCGTCAGCAACAATTGCGCAATACTGACGCATATACCCTTCCGGATAGAACATCCGGTCATAAGCTTCGCCAATCAGCTCTTCATACTCAGCATCTGTCTTTTTGTACGCAGGACTTTCATATGTGCGCCGACCCTTGATCGAATGGGTGATCACATCCTGACGTTCCTGGCTGGGCGCCGGCTCATTGAGCGCCTGCTGAGCTTCCGGCGTTGCCCGCGGCACATCCGGATTGCCGGTCGATGACATGATAGACGTCATAGACTGCACCCGGTCGGCGTGGTTGATCGCCATCAGCTGCACAATCATACCGCCCATGGAGACACCCACAATGTGCGCCTTGTCGATGCCGAGCGCATCCAACACGCCAATGCCGTCTGCCGCCATATCCGCCATCACATAAGGAATGTCTGGCGTTTTTCCGGCAAGCACTGCCTTCAGGGTCTCTGAAGGGTCAGGAGCACCCTCAAACTTTTGCGAAAAGCCCACGTCCCGATTGTCATAGCGAACGACCCGAAAACCTTCCGCGACAAGGCCATCGAGCAGCGGCATTGGCCAGTTGATCAGCTGCGATGTATAGCCGTTTACAAGAAGGATCGTAGGACCATCCTTAGGCCCCATGTCTTCTACCTCGATGGCAACGCCATTTGCTTGTACCTGCATGCACCTTACTCCGCTGCTTGTGCTGCAGGCGCGGCCTGAGCTCTTTTGGCAGCCTGAGTGATCGCCTCTGCAATCTTCGGCACAAGTTCCTTCGGCATGTCATGCCCCATGCCCGGGACGGTGATCAGTTCCGCACCAGCAATATGCAGGGCAGTGTCTTTGCCGCCATCCAAGGGTACAAGCGGGTCATCTTCCCCATGAAGCACAACTGTCGGAGCAGACACGTTCTTCAGCGCTTCCCGTCGGTCGCCGCTCGCAACGATAGCAGCGATCTGACGTACCAGACCCGTTGGATGGTAACTCCGCTCCAACTGTTCCATCATCAAGGCTCGCCGCTCTTCGTCACTCGCTGGGTAGCCGGGACTTCCGATAACAGAAAATGTGTTGAGCATCCGCTCGAACACAGCCTCCATGTTTGATGGGTCTTTCGGCGGCGGTGTAAGCAGAGCCGCGCGCGCTTTTTTCGATGGTTTCGACAGCGACTTATGACCGGTCGTCGACATGATGGAAGTGAGGCTCAAAACATGATCCCCATGATTTGCAGCAATCAATTGTGCAATCATGCCACCCATGGACACGCCGACAATATGCGCCTTCTCAATACCAAGCGCATCAAGTACGCCAACCGCATCTTCGGCCATATCATCCAACAGATAAGGAACCTTCGGAGTAAACCCGAGCGCATCCGCGAGGATCAAGCGCACCATTTTCGGGTTACCGAGATGGTCAAACTTTGCAGACAGCCCCACATCGCGATTATCAAACCGCACCACGTGATAGCCCCGCGCGACCAGCTCATCGACCAACTCTTGCGGCCAAAGGGTCATCTGACCACCAAGCCCCATCACCAGAAGAATGGTTTCCCGGTCTTCGGGGCCAAAACGCTCGACCTCAAACGAATGATTGTTTGCTCTAACTTGCATTGAGTTTACTCCGCTGCAGCTTGATTTGACGACTGAGATGCCGCCTTGGTGATCGCGTCCGCGATTGTATTGACGAGGACCAGCGGGAAATCATGACCCATACCCGGGATTTCGATCAACTCCGCGCCGGGAATACTCGCCGCCGTATCCCGCCCCCCTTCAACAGGGACCAGAGGATCATCTGTTCCGTGAACAACGACTGTAGGCGCGGTTACGGTCTTCAGCTTCTCGCGCCGGTCTCCATTCGACACAATCGCCGCCATCTGTCTGAGAATACCCTGTGGGTAGAAGGAACGGTGGAAGTCGCGGAGCACCCATTCACGCACCTGCGTTTCATCAGTGCGATAGCCAGGACTGCCGATTGTATTCCAGGTGTGAACGCCCCTAGCTGCAACAGCTTCAAGGTCATTCGGGTCGGGCGCTGGCGCCGCAAGAGCTGCCATCGCCTCAGGCTTCGCCTGCGGCAATTCAGGATTTCCCGTCGTCGACATGATTGACGTGAGACTGAGTGTCTTGTCTGGATGGTTGGTAGCGACAAGCTGGGCGATCATGCCCCCCATCGACGCCCCAACGATATGCGCTTTCTTAATATTCAGCGCATCAAGCAGCCCCACCGCATCTGCCGCCATATCATCGAGTGAATAGGGAGCTTCAGGTTTGTTGCCGCTCAGAAGTGCGCCCACCAGCGCGCCCATATCCGGCGTGCCAGCCTCTTCAAACTTTGTTGAAAGTCCAATGTCCCGGTTGTCAAACCGGATCACATGATATCCCCGGGATACCAGTTCGTCGCAGAGCTCGACCGGCCACAAGGTCAGCTGGGCCGAGAGGCCCATAATCAGAAGCACCGTTTCCCGGTCTTCAGGTCCAAACCGCTCATATTCGATATCTATTCCGTTGGCTGAAATCTGCGCCATGTCGCGCCCCCTGCTGGATCGTTTATGTCATTTGGGTGAAAGCTTAGCAGGGGTTGCAAAGCCAGCGCAAAAGCCGGACGTTGGGCCCAAACAGAACCTCAAATCATGCGGCCAAGTCTGGGCCTAAGGGAGTCTCTCATGTCAGTCACCAAAACCCCGGAATTTGACGTATTTTGGTCATTTCGCTCGCCCTATTCCTATCTCGCTACCAAACGCCTGGTCTCCATCGAGAAGGCCTATGACGTGAAAGTGAATGTGCGGCCGGTCTACCCAATCGCCGTACGAATGGACGGGTTTTTCAAGACGGTGAACCCCATGTGGCCCCCCTATCTCATGAAAGACACAGTACGGATCGCTGAAATGGAAGGCCTTGCCTACAATTGGCCCTCGCCTGACCCAGTCGTCATGGACCTGGCATCCGGCGAGGTACCTAAAGAACAGCCCTACATTCATCGATTGACCCGCCTGGGTTGCGCTGCAGCCGAGGAAGGCAAAGGCCTCGCCTTCCTCGACGAAGTGAGCAGCATCATCTTTGGCGGCGTGAAGGACTGGCACGAGGGCGGTCATCTGAAAGAAGCCACGGCGCGCGCCGGACTGGACTTGGGCGACCTGGAAGCCAAAGTGGCAACCGATGAGGCCCATTTTGATAACATCATCACTGAAAACGAGGCCGCTCAGAAAGCAGCAGGCCATTGGGGCGTGCCGCTCATGGTCTTTGAGGGCGAGCCCTTTTTCGGCCAGGACAGGCTCGATCAACTCATTTGGCGGATGAAGCAAAACGGCTTGCAAGAGCGGTCATAAGGCGCGAAAACCCTTCTTCCCGCAGCGTCAAATTTAAGGACTTCCATGCAACGCGATCTTTCTGCCATGAGCCAGACCGAGTACGACCTGATTGTCGTGGGCGGCGGCATTTCTGGGTCTTCCATTGCATGGGATGCGGCACTCCGGGGCTTGAAAGTCGCCCTGCTGGAGAAAGACGACTTTGCTCACGCAACGACAGCCGGGTCTTCCAAGCTCATTCATGGGGGCCTGCGCTATCTGGTGAACGGTGAGATCGGTCTTGTGCGCGAGTCCCTGAGGGAACGGCGCGTCTGGGAGCAGAACGCGCCCCATTTGGTCGATCCCCTCCCCTTTATCATCCCCACCTATGGCAGGGGGATGAAGGGCGGCCTCGTGCTCTCCATCGGCCTCACCATGTATGATCTGCTGGCCTATGACAGAAATCGTCTGGACGATCCGGACAAGAAACTCCCAGGCTACAAAAGCATCTCACGCGAAGAAGCTTTGACGCTCATGCCCTCGCTCAATCCCGATGGGTTGACCGGTGCTAAAATCTATTATGACTGTCAGATGTTCGCGCCAGAGCGCCTCTGTCTGGAATTCGTTCTGGGTGCGGTGGAAAAAGGGGCAGATGCCGCCAACTATGCCAAGGTCACGGGCTTTGAGAAAGAAGCAGGCGGTGCTGCAAACGGTCGCATAACCGGCGTCACCGTCAAGGATGAGCTCACCGGCGACACCCACACGATCAAAGGCAAGCTCACCATCAACGCCGCCGGCCCCTGGGCAGACATCCTCATGGGACTGACCGATGATGGCAAACCTTCACGGCGCCTCATCAGATCCAAGGGCATCCACCTCATCACCCGAGATCTCTCAGGCGAAAACGCACTCGCTGTTCAGTCCAAGATTGGTGGACACTTCTTTGTGTTGCCTTGGCGCGGAAAAACAATCCTTGGCACAACCGACACGGTCTTTGATGATGCGCCTGATAAGATCGGCGTGACAGAGCAAGACATTGAAGATTTTCTCGCTGTCGTGAATGATGGCCTGCCCACGCTCAATCTCACGCGCGACGATGTAGAGAATTTCTATGTCGGCATCCGCCCCTTGGTGGACACGACACCACAGGACGATGAAGACGATTCCGACAGCTACAATGCCAGCCGCGCGGCAGAGATTGTTGATCACGCGGAAGTAGATGGCGTCGAAGGCTTCCTGTCTGCCATGGGGGGCAAATGGACGACTTCCAGGCACTTGGCGGAGAAAGTCGTCGACAGCGCTACAAAGAAACTGGGACAACGGCCGAAATGCACAACCGAAGACGTTCCTCTCTATGGTGGAGCCACCGGACGCTTCCTGCCCTTCACTGATAAAGCCATCTCCTCGCACACAGACATCCCCGCGGACATTATCCGCAACCTGACCCGCTATCACGGCGCACGTTATGAAGAGGTGTTGGCGACGGCGAATGAGCGACAGGGAGAAGCGCCAGAACTGCTGCAGCCTTTGTCAGCGACCACACACGATATTGGCGCACAGATCGTCCATGCCGTCCGTCATGAAATGGCCGTAACCCTAGAAGACGCGCTGCTCCGGAGAACCGGGCTAGGCACCCTTGTCCATCCAGGTGAAGCAGCATTGGGCCGCGCCGCCGACCTTATGGCCAGAGAACTTGGCTGGGATGACGCAGAGCGCAGCAGACAGATCGAAAAAGTAGAGGCGAGCTATAAGACGCTCGACGGGGTCGCGTGAGCGCGCGCACTTTTGCCATCATTAACCCGGCCTCCGGGGGTGGCCGGACCGGCCGCGACTGGCCGGAGATCCAAAAGAAACTCGAAGCAGCCCTCGGCCCTGTGACCCCTCTCTTCACAGACGGACCCGCAACGCCTGCACACTTGCCAGCGGCCAATCTTGCAAGAGACGCCACGGAAAAAGGCGCTGACCTCATCATCGCTGTCGGCGGCGACGGCACCATCAACGAAACCATCAATGGACTGTTTCACGATGTCTCCGACGGACAGGCACCTGCCCCCCTCGGCCTCCTCAACACGGGGACAGGCGGAGACTTCCGAAAGACTTTCGAGTTGCCAGCGGATCTCGATGCCTGCATCGAGCGGCTAGCAAATGGGAGCAGTCGAACCATCGACATTGGGCGCCTCACTTTCAATGCAGATGACAATGTGCCAATGGCGCGCCATTTCAACAATATTGCAAGCTTCGGCATGTCCGGCGCCGTCGATCGGGCGGTCAACAAGGCGCGCTTTTCCAAGCTGTTCGGCGGATCGTTCGCCTATCTTTGGGCAACTCTTTCCACAGCGCTGCGCTATCGCCCACAGGCTGTCCGCATCCGCACAGAAAGCGGGTGGGACGAAGTGATCAATGTGGGTACGGCAGCGGTCGCCAATGGACGTTTCTTCGGCGGCGGCATGATGATGGCCCCTGATGCAGCACCTGACGATGGCGCGTTTGATCTGGTGATCATGCGAGACACCGGCGTGGGTGACCTCTTCAAGGATTCCGGCTCTCTTTATGACGGGACTCATATAGAAAACGAGAAAGTCATCGTCACCCGGACCCGCTGGGTTGAGGCCGAGCCCATTGATACCGCACCTGTACTTCTAGATATTGACGGCGAGGCACCCGGCAAACTGCCTGCGCGCTTTGATATTTTACCAAGCGCCCTAACACTTAGATGCTGACCAAGCATCAAGGCGACATACCAAAGGATAAGACACGTGACAATTGATCGTCAGACACTTCGCTGGAACGGCTGGGGCCCTGCCAAACAGGAAAATCCTATGCCTGATGGCGCACCGCAATGGGCCTGGATCAAGGAAACGCTGGGCATGGCGGTTCTACCCTCCACACCCGCAAAGCGCCTGTCGGACATTACGCTGCCGCCCTGCCACCTGAGCGCAGGGGAAATCAAGAACCTTGAAGAGATTGTCGGCGAGAACCAGGTTCGCACCGATGATTATGAGCGAGCGTTTCACGCTCGTGGCAAAAGCTATCACGACCTTCTTTATGTGCGCGCAGGGGACCTGGACGTGGCGCCCGATGCGGTGGTCTATCCCCGTGCACCGGGCGAAGTGCAATCGCTCCTTTCCTATTGCGCTGAAAACGACATGAGCGTGGTTCCCTTTGGCGGCGGCTCAAGCGTTGTAGGGGGCGTCAATGCAACCGCCCGGTCTGCAACAGACAAAGTCATCACGCTCGACCTCACCTTGATGGAGGGCATCCACGATGTGGATCGCGTCGCGATGACTGCGCGCATAGACGCCGGCATCTATGGTCCGCACCTTGAGGAGAAGCTGAACGCGCAAGGGCTAACCCTTGGTCATTATCCCCAGAGCTTCGAATATTCGACGCTCGGTGGATGGATCGCAGCACGGGGCGCCGGTCAGCAATCCAATCGCTATGGCAAGGCTGAAAAATGGGTCGTGTCAGCAAGACTGGCCACACCAAATGGTCCCTGGTCGACAGAAGAGTTTCCCGCATCCGCAGCTGGTCCGAACCTTAATCAGCTGGTCGCAGGGTCAGAAGGAACGCTCGGCGTCATCTGTGATGCAACCGTCAAAATCCACGAAAAGCCGCAAGCGAAAGACTATCGCGGCTACCTGTTCAAAGACTTTGCCACGGGCGTAGAAGTCGCACGCACTATCAACCATGCGGATATTCCCGTCGCAATGGTCCGCCTCTCCGACGCGGCAGAGACTTATTTCTTTCAGACCTTTGGATCAAGTGGCGGCGGTGGCCTCAAGTCCAAACTGCAAAATGCCTTTTTGAAATGGAAAGGTTTCGCCAAAGACCCCTGCCTCATGCTCATTGGACTTGAAGGCGAAAAAACAACTGTTGAGTGGGCGAAAGAACGCACGAGCAGCATCTGCAAATCGGCTGGCGCTCTCGCGATTGGGTCAAGTGCGGGAGACAGGTGGTATCACGGACGCTTTTCATCGCCCTACAGCCGTGACCCGATGATGGATCGGGGCATCGGGGTCGATACACTAGAAACCGCGACCCCGTGGTCCAACATCCTCAAGCTGCATGAAAAAATGATCGGCGCGATCCAAACTGCGCTGGATGAAAATATGGGCGAGCCCGGACAGAAAGGCATCGTCATGGGTCATGTCAGCCACTCTTACCCGGATGGGGCGAGCCTCTACTTCACATTCGTCTTTCCGCGTGATCTCAAGGACGAAATTGGTCAGTGGCAGCGGGTGAAACGCGCAGCATCAGACGCCATCGCGGCGAACGGCGGCACAATATCGCATCACCATGGCGTGGGCGCCGACCACACGCCGTGGATGGCTGAAGAAAAAGGGGCAATGGGCATGACGGTGCTGAAAACCCTGAAAGCAGAGCTTGATCCAAAAGGCATCATGAACCCCGGCAAGCTTCTCGGCTAAAAAGCAGACACAAGAAGAGGCGGAACTGTCAGACAGGTCCGCCTTTGTCGCCCTAGATCAATAATGGCTTAGGTAAGTACCTTACCCGCAGCCGCAGCGGCAGCGGCCACTGCTGGCCGGCTCGCCTCCACCATGCCCATCAGGTTGAAGAAACCGTGGATCATTTCTGGGTAGTCGATATAGGTGACATCCACCCCTGCCGCTTTGAGCGCGTCCGCATAGGCTGCACCCTCAGCCTTCAGAACATCATGACCGGCTGTAATCACGTAGGCAGGCGGCAGACTTGAGAGGTTCGCTTCCCTTAAAGGCGCAATAGCTGGGTCCGTGCGATCAAATTCCGGCCCAGCATAGTGGTCGATGAACCAATCCATCGTCGCTTTTTCCAGGAAGAAACCTTCCCCGAATGACTGATAGGTCGCTGTATCCGTTTTTGTGTCGGTGACCGGATAGATCAGCAACTGATGATGAATAGCCGGACCTTTGCGCTTCTTGGCCAATTGACAGACTACAGCAGCAAGGTTGCCACCCGCGCTGTCACCAGCAACACCCAAGCCATTCACATCAATCCCAAGGCTGGGTCCGTTCTTTTCAACCCACTCGACGGCTGCATAACAATCATCCACTGCAGCCGGACAGTGATGTTCCGGCGCCAGACGATAGTCAACAGCGACAACTTTGCAGCCGCTTTCATTCGCAAGCGTCCGACACAGCGCATCATGGGTGTCCAGATCGCCGATCACCCAACCGCCACCATGGAAAAACACAATCGCCGACAGCGCCCCGCCGCCTGCAGCAACAGGCGTGTACAGGCGCACGGGAATATCCCCACCAGGTCCAGGCGCCACTTTGTCCTCAACCTTCCCGATAGGAACATCAATTGGGTCTTTCAACGCGACGTACATCGCCCGAGCCTCAGCAGGCGTCATTTCAGACATTGGCGGACCATCCGCCTCTGCCATCCCGTCAAGCAGCGCCTTCACCTGTGGATCAAGTGTCATAGTATAAGAATCTCCCCGGTTTTGTTGGTTCGGAGTATTACGGAGCTTTCAGTACTCTTCAACGGTGACAATTCTCCCTCCAAAAACCCCACGATATATGGGGGAAACTCAATACCTAGATCTTTCGTAGGGTCTTTAAGTCAAAATTTAAGGATTGTGCCCCATTATTACACCTCAAATACACGTCAAGGTTGAAATTTATATTTCGCTTTGGGCTTATGGGGATCAATACGATGTGGAACAAATTGCCTGAGTTAAAGATCGCGCAAAAGCTGCCAATTACTATCGTAGGTTGTGCGCTTGCCATCGCTCTTGGGGTCGGTATTTCCGGCTATTTCCAAGCAGCTTCAACACTTGAGAATGCCACCAACGCCAAATTTGCCGCAACGCTTGCAGACCGCGACGAAGCCTTCTCAAGATATCTTGAGTCAATCGAACAAGACCTAGCGATCATGACCGAGAGTCCGCAGGTCAAGACCGCAATTGTCGAGTTTTCTCGGGCATGGGCCACACTTGGCGGAAATGCCACCGGGCATTTGCAGGACGTCTATATCAATTCCAATCCAAACCCCACCGGCAGCAAGCACCTGCTCGACGCAGGGGCAGACGGATCACGCTATTCGAAGCTACATGCCGAGCATCATCCGTGGGTTCGTACCTTTCTGGAACAGAAGGGGTATTACGACATCTTCTTCTTCGACCTAAAAGGGAACCTGATCTATTCAGTCTTTAAGGAGCTGGATTTCGCCACAAACATCAATACAGGCGAATGGAAAGACTCTGACCTGGGCGTTGTATTCCGCGAAACTATGAAGGCGGTGGACGCATCAGCAACACCCTTTACCGACTTCACGCCATATGCACCAAGCAATGGGGCTCCCGCGAGCTTTATCGCCCGGGCGGTTTACAATGATGCCGGTCAACGCATCGGTGTGGTCTCTTTCCAGATGCCGATCGATGTCATTAACGCCTTTATGCAGTCCGCCGAAGGTCTGGGCGAGACCGGTGAGGTCCTGCTCGTCGGTGAAGATCGCCTGATGCGCGCAGACTCTCGTCTGTCAGAAACATCCACCCTTCTTTCAAAATGGGTCGACACACCAGCAATCGATGCAGTCTTTGCCGGTGAAGCAACAGGCAGATCTGATTACGACATCAACCACCTGGAGAACGAAGTTCGCACTTACGCCCGCGGTATTGAATTCTTGGGCACTAAGTGGGCTCTGGCAGCTCAGATCACGGAGGACGAGGTCACCGCAGATTTGACAGCCATGCGCAACATTATTGCGATCATCACGCTTGCCTTGGTTGCGCTCATCACAGGTGCCGGTGTCTATCTGGCGCGTCAGATTGCCAATCCCATTTCTCATACAACAGACGCCATGAACCGTCTGGCTGCAGGTGAGACAGAATTGGAAATCGAAAACACAACACGTACTGATGAAATCGGTGAGATGGCACGTGCGGTCGAGGTGTTCAAACAGAATGCTCTAGATCGCATCGCATTGGAAGCTGCCCAGGCTGAGGAACAAAAAGCCAAAGAGGCACGGACTGCGGGTATTGAGAAGCTCATCGGAGACTTTGACAATTCGATGGGACAAATGCTGGGTGCAGTGAGTGCCGCAGCTACAGAGATGGAGCACACGGCCTCGGCAATGACGTCCACCTCTGAAACGACCAATGCCAAATCGACGGCGATTGCAGCAGCGTCTGAAGAAGCAAGCGCGAATGTACAAACCGTTGCTGGGGCTGCTGAAGAGCTCGCAAGCTCAATTCAGGAAATCCGCAGACAGGTTGAGCAATCAACAAATGTAACGCGCAAAGCAACGGACACCGCACAGGAAGCAAATACGCGCATCGAAGGCCTGTCCTCTGCCGCGCGCCAGATTGGTGAGGTCGTCACCCTTATTCAGGATGTCGCCGAACAGACAAATCTACTGGCTCTCAACGCCACCATTGAGGCAGCACGCGCCGGTGACGCAGGCAAAGGCTTCGCAGTGGTTGCTTCTGAAGTGAAAGAACTCGCTAATCAGACTGCACGTGCGACAGAAGAGATCAGTCAACAGATCTCCGCTGTCCAGGCGTCGACAGATGAAGCGGTTTCCGCCATTCGTGAAGTAACATCCACTGTTGGGGAAATCAGTGAGATCTCCGGCGCGATTGCGAGCTCAATCGAGCAGCAGCAAGAGGCAACAGTTGAGATTTCCTCAAATGTGCAGGAAGCAGCATCAAGCTCCAATGAAGTGACATCTAATGTCGCTGGAGTATCCTCGGCAGCGCAGGAGTCAGCGGGTGCTGCGACAGAGGTTCAATCCGCGGCGGGCGAGCTAGCCGGTCAAGCTGAGTCCTTGAAGTCGACCGTCGACAAATTCCTGACGGATGTAAGGGCGGCCTAAACGCCCTCAGAGTTAAGACAAAGAGGCGCCAAAGGGCGCCTCTTTTTTTGCCTCATCCTTTGAAGCCGCCTTCATCCAGAAACGCTTGCTCTCGCTCTGTGGTCGTACGACCCAGCAGCACATTCCGGTGAGGAAAACGCCCGAACCGGGAAATTATATCCCGATGAAGCACCGCAAAGTCATAAGTATTGGCATCGTCTATTCGCTCTTTGAAATAGACAAGACCTTGCTCCTGCACATCTAACCGCTCCGAATGCATGAAGGGCATATAGAGCCATTTGCGTTCCTCAAGCGGCACCAGCATGTCCTGTCCACCCTTGATCGCGCGTTCAGCGACCTTCAAAGCCTTCTCGTCGCCAGAGAAAGCACGCGCATCATCTCGCCAAATGTTCCGCGTGAACTGGTCAAGCACGAGAACAAGAGCAAGCGCGCCCGATGACGTCTCTGACCAATGGTCGAGCCCATCCTTCAGCCCATTATCGACTGTTGTGCCAAAGCGTGCGGCAATGGTTTGATCGAAGGCAGCGTCCTTCTTGAACCACTTTTCTGGCCCTGCTTCTGTCCAGAACGTGACGATGCCGGCTGGCGTCACACCCATTCTGTCTGCTCCTGTAAAATCGCGAGGGACGCAAGTCTAGCGCGACAAGTCCGTCAGCGCCTACTAGGATATTGCCCGAGACGGCGCTAAGCCGCGGGGATAAAACAGGGAGCAGAACATGGCGCGTATTCCATATTTCGATCCGGCCGACGCAGAAGGCCGACTAAAAGAGACCATCGAGAAGCTGCCAGGCCTCAACATATTTCGCATGATGGCCCATTCAGGAGACCTTCTCGCGAAATTCACCGGACTCGGCAATCACATTCTGGGCCGTGCGAAGCTGGATGCCGTTCTGCGTGAAATCGCGATCATCCGGGTTGGGGTCCTGTCCAAAGCATCCTACGAAGTTTATCAGCACGAACGGATCGGCCGAGATATCGGCATGTCAGACGATCTGATCAAAGCGATCCATAAAGGGCCAGACGCATCTGCCTTTGATGACCTGCAGCGTCTTGTGATGGCCTTCACCGACGATGTGGTTCTGAATGTTCGTGCGAGCGATGCCACATTCGATCCGCTCGCCAAGCATCTGAGTCATAAGGAGATGCAGGAGCTCACGCTTACCATCGGCTACTATATGATGGTGTCCCGTTTTCTGGAAACCTTCGATGTAGACATTGAGGAAGACGGAAACAAAGCAAGCGTCGACCTTAAGTCTCTGGAGCGCAAATAAGTGGCGCGCCTTCCCTACCCAGACCTGAAGGATCTGTCGCCAGAGAACAGAGATCTTATGGCAAGCCTGCCACCTCTGAATGTGTTTCGGATGATGTCGGGCGCAGCTGCCTCCTTTGCGCCCTTCATGCAGTTCATCAGCGCCTACCTCAATGAGGGTGTCCTTGATCCCGAACTTCGGGAATTGGTCATTCTGCGGGTCGGTCATCTATGTGGGTCAGCCTATGAAGTGCATCAGCATGAGCGCGTGTCGCGCACGCTGGGCATCTCAGAAGCGCGCATTCAAGCGGTCAAAGACAAACTTCCAAATGATCTTCTCAGTGACGCAGAGAATGCCGCTTTGCTTTTCGCAGACGAACAGGTCGCACAAGTCAAAGTCAGCGATACAACCTTCACAGCAACGCATACACATCTCACTGACCCGCAGGTAGTTGAGCTTACCATCATCGTCGGAACCTACCTGATGGTCTGCCGTTTCCTGGAGACGCTCGAAATCGAGCTTGAAGAAACCGATATTGACGGGTCCGGCCTGGAAGAAATCGAAGCCAGCGTCAAAAGCCTGAACGGTGGCGAATAAGATGCCCGACGACAAGAACAAGCCTTCCTACGTCCCCTTGCCCGTCGGTGAAGAGGCAGCCGGGCAAGCGCCGGGACGCGACAGGCTGACTGCGAAACGGATTCTCATTGTTGGCGGCGGACAACGCACGGTCGATGCCGAGACAGACTCGGTCGGCAATGGCCGCGCCATGTCTCTGCTTTTTGCACGTGAAGGAGCTCAAATAGCGGTCGCAGATATGGATACAGCGTCCGCAAATGCAACCGTGGATCAAATAGCATCCGAAGGGGGCAAAGCTTTTGCCCTGACCGCTGACATCTCAGACCCGGATCAGGTCACCGCAATGGTCACACAAGCCAGCGGCGCCATGGGCGGCTTGGATGGCATCGTTCTCAATGTCGGCATAGGTGCGGGCATGGGCCTGGAAGGATCAACACCAGAGCTATGGAACCAGGTACTGGACGTAAATCTCCGCGGCCCCATGCTCGCCTGTCGTGCGGCCCTCCCCCTGATGGAAGAGGGAGGCGCGATCCTCTTCATCTCCTCTGTTGCCTCCATGAAGCCCGGCAGCCGCTTGCCGTCCTATGACGCATCCAAAGCAGCATTGGCAGGTCTTATGCGCCATGTAGCCCTTGAGGCAGAACGCAAAGCGATCAGAGCGAACATTGTAGCGCCTGGATTGATCGACACACCCCTTGGGCGTCTGTCAACACAGGGCCGCCCAAGCCGTGCTCGCACAAACATACCCGGAGGCCGCCAGGGCACAGGTTGGGAAGTGGCATATGCAGCACTCTTCCTCATGTCCGGCGAGGCATCCTACATTAACGGCCAGGTCTTGGCCGTCGACGCGGGCCTTTCGACCATCCGCTAAATTCAATCTGGAGGAACAAGCATGTCATCTGCACACACATCCCTGGGGCTTCCCCAATTCGCCTACACCAAAGGCCTGCATGATCTGGGCAATGGCGGCTATGCCTATCTGCAACCAGATGGGGGCTGGGGCTGGTCAAATGCGGGACTAATCGTGGATGGCGATGAAGCATTGCTTGTAGACACATTGTTTGACGTGCCTCTCACCCGCGAAATGTTGGATACCATGCGCGCGGCGGAACCAAAGGCAGCCAACAACATCCACACTCTTGTGAACACGCACCACAATGGGGATCACTGCAACGGGAATGAATGCTGTGAAGGCGCAGAGATCATTGCTCACAAGCTCGCAGCCGAAGCCATGCTGAAGGAACCGCCAGCCCTGCTCGCCGGATTCCTGGATATGGCGCCGGACCTGGGCGACCTCGGCGACTTCATCACCAAAAGCTTCGGCGCGTTTGACTTTAAGGGCGTCACCCAGACCCTCCCGACAACAACTTTCGAGACGGAACTCACCCGCAAAGTAGGTGACAAACAGGTACACCTCACCCATGTCGGCCCCGCACACTCACCAGGCGATATCATTGCCCATGTGCCATCCGACAAAACCGTTTATACCGGCGACATCCTCTTCATCGAGGGGCACCCCATCATGTGGGAAGGTCCCGTCCAGAACTGGATTGACGCCTGCAACGCAATCATGGCCATGGATGTGGAGACAGTGGTACCTGGCCACGGGCCTACCACTGACAAGCGTGGGGTGAAAGCTGTACAGGACTATCTCATATACACACGCGACGAAGCGAAGAAGCGCTATGACGCGGGGATGAGTGCCATGGAGGCCTGCAAGGACATCAATTTTTCTGACTATGACAGCTGGGGAGACGGGGAACGCATCATCATCAACGTGACCACGCTCTACCGGGAATTCTCTGGCGAGGAAGCCGAACCTGACATCCCGACCCTCTTCGGGCAGATGGCGGAACTTGCCAAAGATCGACGCTGACCTAGGTCTTTGGCAAACAAGGGGACCCCATGCTGACGCTTTTTGAACATCCACTCTCGCCCTATGCGCAGAAAAACAAAATCGCGCTTCGCGAAAAAGATATTGAGTTCGAGCTGGCCACACCTGATGCCATTGGCTCAGGCGACGCAGGCGGTGAGTTTCTGAAAGCCAATCCACGCGGTGAAGTGCCAGCACTCATTGACGATGGCTTCGCCATTTTCGACAGCACCATCATCCTGGAATATCTGGAAGACAAATGGCCAACCCCGTCGCTCTTACCAGAAAGCCCGGCAGACCGCGCCCGCGTGCGCATGATTGAAGACGTGATGGACACCCATTTTGAAGCCATCAACTGGGGCCTGGGTGAGATTGCATATTTCAAGCGCGCCCAAGGAAAGGAAGCGGAGGCAATCTTCGCCAAAGCCGCACGCCAGACCCAAACCTTCTTTGCCTGGCTTGAAGACCAGCTTGGTGACGCCGACTGGTTCAATGGTGAGGCGTTCGGGTGGGGCGATCTCTCGGTCATCCCCTATATCAACGGCTCGGCATCCTTCGGCAACACGCCACCCGCGGGCTCGAGGCTCGAAGCCTGGGCGGCGCGGACCAATGCCCGTCCCGCCGTTGCCCAGTCCGCGAAAGAAGCCGCCGCGAGCATAGAAGGCATGACCATGGTGGCAGATGTGGTTGAGCAAGGTCTTTTCAAGCGTGAATATCGCGACCATCGGTTGGAATGGATCGTGAAGACTGCAGGCCTCGATGTGATCGCCAAAGGCCTCGACAAAAACAACATCCGCTTTTCAAACGACTTTTCTTGAAACACCCATCTGAAAGCTGACCATGACCGACATGCAAAATGCCATTCTCTTCCATCAATACGACATCTCACCTTTCTCAGAGAAGGTGCGCGTAGCCTTTGGCATCAAGGGGCTCACCTGGTACGCCGTCGAGCAACCGGTCATTATGCCAAAACCGGAACTGACCACACTTACTGGCGGGTACCGAAAGATTCCGGTCATGCAGATCGGTGCAGATATTTATTGCGATACCCAGATCATCCTGCGCGAGATCGAGAAGCGCTATCCAACCCCCTCACTCTTTGTCGGCGGCGACAAAGCGCTCGGCTGGGGCATGGGCCTTTGGACGGACAGAGTGCTGTTCCAGGCGGCTGTCGCCGTCATCTTTGGCACGACAGAGGGCTTTGCAGATGAGGCCTTTATGAAAGACCGGGAAAAACTGATGGGCCGTCCTTTCAATACTGATGAGATGAGAGCCGGTGCGCCCATGATGATGGAACAGCTCCGCGCGCAGCTCGATTGGTTGGAAGAGCAGCTCTCCGATGGTCGTTCATTCCTGATGGGACCTGATGCAGGCATTGCCGACGTCAACGCCTTTTACAATCTTGCCTTCATCCGCTGGATTGCACCGGCCGGCGCCGCCGTCATTGATGCCTTTAGGAACGTTGTTGCCTGGGAAAACCGCATTCAGGAAATCGGTCATGGTGACAGGCAGGAGCTCCGTCGCGAAGAAGCCTTGGACATCGCCCGCGACACAACAAGCACAGAGACCGAAACCGCTGATCAGGGAGAACCCAACGGTCTGATGCCCGGCGATCATGTGCATGTCATGGCAGACGACTATGGTCGCGATCCGATTGCAGGCGAACTCGTCTCCTCCTCCGCGCAACACGTAGCCATTAGGCGCAACGACCCCCGCGTTGGCGATGTGGTCGTTCATTTCCCACGGGCAGGCTTCTTCGTCATGAAGGCGGGCCAATAGTGCGCAATGATGGACCATCGTTTCGACAAGGCAGTGTTGACACTGCCACATCCCGGCTTTCCCTCACTGGCAGCAGAAGCTGCCGGTGAGGGCCACGCCTTCCTGAAACGCATGCAAGACGATTGGGACACAGGTAAAAACCGTTTCTCAGCACCCGGCGAATATGTGGTGGGGATCAGCTTAGGCGACAAGTTGGTCGCTATTGGCGGCCTCAATAAGGACCCTTATGCAATTGAAGCAACGACGGGCCGCCTTAGACATCTCTATGTGGCGGCAGCGCACAGACGCTGCGGCATTGGTCGCGCTCTTGTTGACACGTTGCTCTCGCAAGCTGGAAGTTACTTTCACCGCGTTCGCCTCCGCACCGATAGCGCGGGGGCTGCAGCTTTTTATGAAAGCTATGGATTTCATCCGACCCGAGAGCCCGACGCTACCCATAACCTTCGTCTCAATACGTGAAAAAGCAGGTCAGCTGGCGGTCATGCCACCATCAATGACAAGTTCTGTGCCTGTCATATAGCGGGACTCATCTGATGCTAAGAAGACCACACCAGCAGCAATGTCTGCGGGAAGCCCAGCTTTACCACCAGGGACACTGAGCGAGGCAAGCGTATCAGGATCAATGGCATTGGCACCGTCTACTATCGCTTCTGAATTGCCGAACGTGTCATTATCGATAATGGATTTCGTCCAGATCGCCGTGTCGATAATCCCTGGATGCACTGAGTTGCTGCGAATATTGTTTCCTGCCTGAGCACACTCAAGAGCAACCGCCTTGGAGAAAAGGCGAACAGCGCCTTTGGTGGCACAGTACCCCGAAAGCCCTGGCGCCCCGCCAAGCCCAGCAATAGACGATACATTGATGATCGATCCGCTACCGCTCTCAGTCATTGCCGGGATCGCGTATTTGCAGCCAAGGAACACGCCATCAATATTGATAGACGTTTGGACACGCCAGTCTTCCAGACTCATTTCGGTGACAGGGGCACCAATGGCAATTCCGGCATTATTGAGCAGCACATGGAGACCGCCAAAACTCTCAACCGCAATGGCGACAACTTCACCCCAGCGGGCCTCATCGGTCACGTCCTGTGGAGCGAATTTGGCAGATCCACCAGCTTCCTTGATTTGCGCGACAGTGGCTTCGCCACCCTCAACATCAATGTCTGTGACAAGCACTTTTGCACCCTCGGCTGCCATAGCAATCGCCGAGCCGCGCCCAATACCGCTGCCACCGCCCGTCACCAAAGCCACCTTATTGTCCAGACGTCCCATGATATTCTCCCTTTTTTCGTTGTTTTTTGATGTCGCGACTTTAAGCCCAACACCGCAGTTTGACTCAGTTATTTCGTAAAATTAGACTTCGGTCTAGTTTTTGTGGGGCAAGGAAGGCTGTGAGCGTGGGAGCATCTGAAAATCTGTCGATCACAGGTCAGCCATCTCGACGCTCTCGCAAAAAGGAGCAGACCCGGAGAGGCATCTTTGCCGCTGCAATGAAGCTTTTTGCAGACCATGACTATGACGCGGTCACGATTGAAGACATTTGCGACCGCGCCGACGTCGCTAAGGCCACCTTCTTTCTCCATTTCCCGAACAAGGCCGCTCTGCTTACCGAATTCAACGAGCGTCTGACGGCAAACCTTCAGGAACGCCTCATCAATGTGTCCGGCAGCGCAGAGGACAAGCTTCGCTTCATGGTGAGCGCCCTCGTCGATGATTGGGAGCAGAACGCTCAGATCATGCGCAAAATGGTCAGAGAGTTTCTCAACCAACCCTCACTGCCAGAAGCCGCGACAGAAGCAAATGAAGGCCTTCTCGATCTCATTACCAATATCGTCAGAGAAGGACAGCAGGCACGTGAATTCGGGAGCAAAGTAGCGCCCGACCTTGTCGCCGCAGCCCTTGTCGCAAGCTGGGGATCCTTCGTTTCAGCTTGGAGCAACAACAGGGAAGACATTCCCAAATCGGCAGGAGAAGACCTGCTCGACATTATGCTGAACGGCCTAAAGACCTGAACCGACCCAATAAAAACAAATATACAAAACACAGAGGAAACAAACATGCCTGGACCAAAACTACGCTTCGGTGCCTTCATCGCCCCCTTTCACGCTCTAGACGAAAATCCATCCCTGGCCATGCACCGCGACATGGAACTGGTCGAGTGGATGGACAAGCTTGGCTATGACGAAGCCTGGATTGGCGAACATCACTCAGCAGCCTTTGAAGTCATCGCAAGCCCGGAACTGTTCATTGCAGCGGCGGCGGAACGCACAAAAAACATTCGCTTCGGGACGGGCGTCTCTTCGCTCCCCTATCACCACCCTCTGATGCTGGCTGACCGCATCAACCAGCTGGACCATATGACCCGTGGCCGGGTGATGTTCGGTGTTGGTCCGGGCTCACTGCCATCCGACGCGTTCATGATGGGTATTGATGTGCAGACCCAGCGCGACAAAATGGACGAAGCGCTAGAAGTGCTCGTCCCTTTGCTTCGCGGCGAGACCGTTACCCATAAATCCGACTGGTTTGAACTCAACGAGGCACATCTGCAGATGACGCCCTACTCCCGTCCGTCGGTGGAAATCGCGACCGCAAGCCAGGTCTCTCCAACGGGTACGACAGCAGCAGGTCGTCTCGGCCTCAGTCTTCTGTCTCTCGGCGCCACCTCGTCAGGTGGGTTTAACGCGTTAGCCTCCAACTGGGCCATTGCAGAAGAAAAAGCCAAGGACCATGGCAATGTCATGGACCGGTCTGGCTGGCGCCTTGTGGGTCCGATGCATATCGCCGAAACAAGAGAGCAAGCACGGAAAGACGTCGAATTTGGCCTCAAAAACTGGCTGGCCTATTTCCGCGAAGTTGCCGCCCTCCCACTGGCACCTGACGATGCAGGAGATCCCGTGGACGCATTGATCGAATCCGGTCTTGCCGTGATCGGCACACCGGAAGACGCCATCGCCCAGCTTGACCGCCTCGAAGCACAATCCGGCGGCTATGGAGCTTTCCTGTTTATGGCGCATAACTGGGCAAACTTCGAACGCACCAAAAATTCCTACGAATTGATGGCACGTTATGTGATGCCAAAATTCCAGGGCCTCAACACAAATCGCGAGCAGTCATACGCTTGGGCACGCGACAATCACGAGACCTTCATGGGTGCGGCCATCGCAGCTGTTGGCACACGAATCGCAAAACACATCGAGGAAAAGGGCACTGAGAATATCAGCCCGGACATTCTGGCAGCTGCTGCTGAAATGCACAAAACAGACGCTGCTGAGTAACGCTCATTCTGAAACAAGAAAAGGGCGGTCCTATTTCTGAACCGCCCTTTTTTGCTATCTATGAACGTAAGTTAGACCCTGACCTCACCCGCATTGATCTTGTCGTAAAGCGCCTTGTCCAGCGGAACAAAGGCTTTTGCTGCAGGGTCATTGAAATAGATCGGGTCAGACACGCTCTCGGGATCAAACCCTTCCTTCACAAGTTCGACTTTGCGGTGTTTGAAGGTTCCTGTGATTTCGATCTCTGGCTGAATGCGGATAAAGAGCGGCTGAGCATAGGCTGCGAGCTCCTTCTCCAGATGGGTCCTCAGCTTCGGCAGATCTACTTCTTTGGAAGACACAATCGAGGCCATGCCCGCACGGCCATCGGCCCCGGGTACATTCACCCCATAAACATTGGCTTCCTTGATGCCCTCAAAGACTGAAATCGCTTCTGCGACTTCAGAGGTCGCAACATTCTCGCCCTTCCAGCGGAACGTGTCGCCAATCCGGTCGATGAAATAGAAGTAGCCCTTCTCATCCTGCTTCAGAAGATCGCCAGTCCGAAACCAGGCATCGCCCTTCTCAAACACATCCCGGAGGATTTTCTTGCTGGTCGCGGCTTTATCCGCATATCCATCAAAACGACCCGTTGGTAGGCTCGGGTCAATCTTGCCTAACGCCTCCCCGACTTCGCCAGGGGCGCAGACTTCACACAACCCATCGGCACCGCGAATAGGCTCTTCGCTTTCAATGTCAAACTTCACGATCTCAACATTGTATTTTGACTTTGCCCATTTGGGGATACGGCCAATAGAGCCGACTGTGCCGTCATAGTTCACGAGCGCCACATTGCCCTCCGTCGCGCCATAGAATTCAATGACCTTCGGGATTTTGAAACGCTCCTGGAACTCAGGCCAGATCTCAGGTCGCAGCCCGTTGCCCACCACCGTACGCAGCTTGTGCTTACGTTCTTTTGGATGGATTTCCGTATTCAACATGTAACGACAGAGTTCACCGATATACTGGAAGAGGGTCGCTTTGTGGTCGACCACATCATCCCAGAATTCCCGTGCCGAGAAGCGCCGTTTGATGATAACCGAGCCACCTACTGTCAGCGTAATCCCAACTGCGCAAACACCACCGGCAGAGTGATAAAGCGGCAGACAGACATACATCCGGTCTCTTTCAGTAGAGTTCGTCGCCGCAGCAAATCCCCCCATCATGATGAGAAGGCGGACATGCGGTATTTTCGCCGCCTTTGGATTGCCCGTCGTGCCACTGGTGTAAATGTAGAGAGCCGTATTGTCCGTCGTCAGGTCTTTACGATAGTCAGCGGGAAGCGCTTCCGGGGACCGGTCCGCCAGGACCGCATCAAGATCTTCTGTTCCCTGAACCGCACCGCCCGTCGCCCATACCTTCATTGGTCGCTCAAGACTATCGACCGCGGTCGAGAAATTCTCAGCCAGCTCTGCTCCGAGGACCAGATGATCCGCCCCAGAGATGGAGAGCGAATGCACCAAAGGCCCGCCAGTCAGGTTTGTATTAATGAGGGCCGCAGCACCGCCCGCCTTGATGATCCCGATCCAGGCCACCAGATATTCCGCCCTGTTCTCCATAAGGAGAGCCACAGAGACGTCAGGTCCAACACCTTGCTCTTTCGCCCACCGGGCATATCTGTTGGCAGCCGCATCAAGCTCCGCATAGGTCATCGTACCCTGATCGGAGACAATGGCGATATTGTTTGGTTTTGTTCGAGCAAAATCCTCGATCACGTCAGCAAACGTCCGTGTCTCATCCGCATAAATCGCGTTCACCTTTTTCAGGGAACGCAGGGCGGCGCGCGCGAAGGTCACATCATTGCCAATACTTTGAATAAGACCCATCGGGTCACCTCCCATTTTTCTTCTTTTGCAACAATGGTATGTAACCGGGACAAAATTTGGGGGTCAAGCAGAACCGGTCAAAGACCTGCCCGATCCCCTACACTGGGCGGGGTTTTCCACCACCTGCGATGCGCTGAGACACTTTGAGGGTCAAATGACAGAAAATCAGGACACGGTCCTTGATGTAACAGGCCTAACCTGTCCGCTGCCCGTCTTGCGGGCCCAGAAGAGGCTGCGAGAGCTCTCTCCTGGCGTCATCCTCAGAGTCCTGGCAACCGACCCCATCGCGGCGATCGACTTTCCGCACTTTTGTCATGAAAGCGGGCATGAATTGTTGGAGAGCACCAAAGAGGACAAGATCCTCATCTTCCGGATCAAATGCAGATCCGAGAAGATCTAGGCACTTCGCGGCGCACGGTAGAGATATCGGTGCTCATCCACCAGTCCATCCGCCGTGTCGCGGGCACTTCGAATGGTTTCTTGTCGGATCATCCCAATTTTTTCCAATACCCCAACTGACGCAAGGTTGCGCGTATCACAGGTCGCCCAGATATGGTTTAGCTCGAGCTCCGACATGCCACGGGTCAGCAGCGCCACAGCAGCCTCCGTGGCCAAGCCTTTGCCCCAGGACGCCGGATGCAGAACGAATCCAAGTTCTGCCCCTTGCGGCATGCCGTCTGCTGGTTCGTCAAGATAGAGGCAAAGCGCGCCGATCACGCGCCTGCCGGGTTTTGACGTGAGCGCAAGCTCATAGATGGTCCGCGGCATATCAGCAGCGGCATCGATGAAAGTAGAAAGCTGCGCTTCACTCGCCTGCAGGTCATTTGGCCCCCACATCAGATACTGCGTCACCTCATCCAAACGAGCATAGGAATGCAACGCCTCAAGGTCCCGTGAGCAGAAGTCCCGGAGGCAAAGCCGCTCTGTTTCAATGGGCAATGAGAGAGCGCATGCCACGATTATCCCGCCTTAAGGGCGGCTTGTTGATCCGCTTTAAAGCCAACAAGCACCGCGTCCCCCAACTCAAAAACAGGCCGTTTGATGAGCGTTGGATTATCTACGAGAAGTTGAGCCGCACCAGGACCGGCGGCGGCCTCTTTTTCAGCATCAGAAAGCCCTCGCCAAGTTGTGCTGGCTTTGTTGATAAGACGGTCCCAGCCAACAGCTTTGCCCCAGCGCTTCACTTCCGACAGAGTGACCGCATCTGCCCTTACATCACGGAAGGAATGCTCAAGCCCCTCCGCATCTAGCCATTTCCGCGCCTTCTTGCATGTATCGCAGGCTTTCAGCCCATTTACCTTAATCATCACGCCTCCACTCATTGAACACAGCCATGTTGGACGGATTCGGCTGGAAAACACATGGCCCACATTTTGTGGAGTACATCTCCGCACTTTCATGATGGGCAGAGGTCGGTATGATGGGGCTATCAACATTAAAGTCGGGGATGGGGCACAAAGAGCCTATGAGCAAAATACTGGAAGAATTGGCGGTCGAGAGCAAACCCGCCCCCACAAAACGCATCCGGCGCTCAGCGGAAGAGTCCCGCCGCGTCATCTTAGATGCCGCCGCAAAACGCCTCGCAGAACAGGGGCCAGAAGGCATTCGGTTGCAGGACATCGCCCGCGACGTCGGCATTTCACACCCTGCAATCCTGCACCATTTTGAAAGTCGCGCAGGTCTCGTGAATGCGCTGGTGGATCGCACCACTTCTCAGTTGCGAGAAAAACTGCTGGGGGTGTTGGACGGAGAAGACGATCAGAAGATCGGGGCGCAGATGCCGAGCCTCGTGAACAACACGTTTGAAGCGTTGAGCGATCAGGGCACCGCCAAGCTCCTGTCCTGGATGCTGTTGACCGACTCCAGCCCAGAAGGCAATCCAACCACGGGCGTCATGACAGAGATCGCGGATCGCGGACATGCAGCACGGTGCAAACTCGCAGACAGCGAGAACGTGCCCCACCCCGATCGCGAAGAAACCATGTTTCTGGTGCTTCTCATCGCAAACACAGCTTTTGGCGAGGCAGTTGTCGGCGACTATTTCTATGAGGCCTGCGGCTTCGGCGACGATCCAGAGGCTCCCCGTAGGTTTAGAAAATGGCTGGGCGAGATGCTCGGCGCCTATTCTCTCCCTGATGGCTTCTCCGTCGACAAAGGCTAACGCGCCCAGTCCCCACCGCGACGACATGTCATCACCGGCATCCCTTGCCAGGTGACCCGCAGTTTGCTGTGCTGATCCTCCAAGATCATAAGGTGCGCCCCTAAATGCTCCATCGCCGTCAATTCCTGCAAAGCGCTGCAGCTTCTATCTCAGCTGCGGGACTGGCCGGCTGCGATCCCTTCGAGTACCTAGCACCTCATACTAACAATCTCGCCATTCAACGGGCGCAGTTCAATCTGGTGCCAGACCTGATCACAACTGACATGGTGAGCCTGTCGCCAGATGCCGCACCTCCCATTCTTCGGGCAAAGCAAGGCGTTCCCTTCACAGCCACCGTCACCAATCACCTGCCTGACTATACAACCATGCACTGGCACGGCATCCGACTACCTAACGAGATGGATGGCGTGCCTTACCTCACCCAATTCCCATTGGGTAAGGACGAAAGCTTCACTTACACATTCACGCCACCGGACGCCGGAACATACTGGTATCACCCCCATTGCATGACAATGGAGCAGATGGCGCTGGGCCTCACTGGTGCACTGATTGTCGAAGAGGCCGAAGCTCCAGGCTTCAACAACGATATTGTTCTCAACTTACGCGACTTTCGTCTGGGCAAAGACGCCCAGTTCAAGGAGCTCTTTACTCCACGCGGGGCAGCACGCGGTGGAACGCTTGGCAATATTCTTACCGCCAACTGGGACCAGAACCCCGTCTACGATGCGCAAACCGGCGGACTTGCCCGCATCAGAATTCTCGCAACAGACATAACGCGCATCTACAAGCTCTTCTTACCCAACGCGCGCGGGCGTATCATTGCATTGGACGGCCACCCACTTCTGACACCCCTACCGTGGCCCACTGAAAAGGACCCTCTTATTCTGTCGCCAGGCCAACGGGTTGACCTCGCCATTGAAATGCCTGAACGGGAAGGCGAGGAGATCAGCCTCATGGCCCAAATCGGGGGACGCGGCAGGAGTCTCGCCCGCCTCCGCGCCGTCGGAAAACCTGAGCAGCGAAGCCTCGCCGAGCTAAAACCTCTGGTCCCAAACAAGATCTCAGAGCCGATTCTTGAAAATGCCGAGACGCATGAATTTGTCTTCGGTTGGTCTCCGTCAGGCGATCTGCCGAACAATGGGTTTTGCGGTACTCTCGGATACACATTCTGGTCGATCAACCGAGCCCCCTGGCCGGGAGACGCTTCAGGCACAGGACCACTCGCAACATTGAAAATGGGCGGCAGTTACATCCTTCGCCTGCGCAATGAGAGCCCCAACATCCACCCTATCCACCTGCATGGGCTGACATTCAAACCCATAAGGTCAAACAAGCGCACCGTCCTGCCCAACTGGACAGATACCGCCTTGTTGCTCAAGGAAGAGACACTGGATGTCGCCCTTGTTGCCGACAATCCCGGCGACTGGGCTTTTCATTGCCATGTCATCGAGCATCAGAAAACAGGCCTCGCAGGTTATATCCGCGTCGCATGAAGACGCAGGCGACATAGCTGCATTCATCTAACCGCTATTTCTGAGAGCGGTGGCAATCGCACTGATGGAAAGCTGTATCCCTTGCTCAATACGTGTATCGCTTTCGCCCGACCGGTGCCGTTTAATCAGTTCAACCTGGAGCATGTTAAGCGGTTCAACATAAGGCAGACGTAACCGGAGAGCGTTTTCTGTAGAGGGACTATTTTCCAGAAGACGAGTCTGTCCCGTCACCTCCAACAACGCATCATGGGCTCGCGACCACTCCGATCGAATATTTGCGAAAATATCCTGCGCGAACGCCTTGTCCTCCACGAGGGTCACATAACGCTTAGCAACCTCCATGTCTGATTTAGCGAGCACCATCTCCATATTGGTCAGCGTCGTATGGAAGAAAGGCCATTCACCAGCCATCTCCCTCAGGAGATTCGGGTCCTTGAAACGGGTGAGCGCGGTGCCCACCCCAAACCAGCCTGGCAACATGACCCGGGACTGAGCCCAACTGAACACCCAGGGAATGGCTCGTAAGTCCTCGATCCGTTCTGAGGTCGTGCGACTGGCGGGACGCGATCCAATTTTGAGGCCCGCGATTTCCGCTATCGGCGTCATCTGCCGAAAGAAGGTTTGGAAACCTTCTGTGTCATAAACAAGCCCGCGATAGTGGCTGAAAGCATCCGCCGACAGATCCGCCATCGCTCCGCCAAAACGTTCACTATCCGCAGATGACAGCTGATCGGGCTCGATGGTCGCCATAAGAGTAGCTGATGCCATTGCCTCTAGGTTTTTGGCGGCTTTTTCCTGAGTGCCATATTTTGCAGCAATGACCTCGCCCTGCTCGGTAATTCGAATGCGTCCCTGAACACTCCCAGAAGGCTGCGCGCGGATAGCCTCAAAGGCAGGCCCGCCGCCACGACCCACCGCACCGCCACGACCATGGAAGAGCTGCATTTTTGTCTCGGCCGCCTCAAAGATGGGGACCAGCTTCCGGGACGCGTCATACAGGCACCATACGGATGAAAGATAGCCGCCATCCTTATTGGAGTCGGAATATCCGATCATCACTTCCTGATGGCCACGCGACGCAGACAGCGCCCGCATCTCAGGTAGCGCAAACCAGTCGCGCATAATCGTTTGCGCATTTTCCAGATCGCCAATCGTTTCAAAAAGCGGAACCACCATCAAACCAGAGGAAGGCGGATTTCCTGGCTGGTACAGTCCCACTTCCTTGAGAAGCAGATACACCTCGAGGAGATCTGACACGCTATCAGCTTTGGAAACGACATAGGTCGAGATCCCTCCTTTGCCGTACCTGCTATGCACTCGGGCGGCAGCACGGTAGAGGGTGAGCTCGGAATCTGTTTCTGCGGAGTACGCCAAAAAAGCCGAGGACAAGGGGCGCGCATTTGCAAGTTCCCTCCGCAGCAATGCCACCCGCGCACCTTCATCCAGGGAAAGATAGTCAGCTTCCACGCCGCCGCCCGCCAACAGTTCAGCAACAACACGCTCATGTACGTCCGAATTCTGTCTGAAATCGAGTGTGGTGAGATGGAAGCCAAACGTTTCAACCGCGCGCAGCAATTGCTTCAAGGTTCCGTCATCAGCCGATTGTCCGTCGGGCGCGTGCAACCCCCGCTCCAGGATCAAAAGATCATCGCGAAAGGCATCAGCGTCAGCATAAGGCTCTCCGTCAAGCGAGCTTGTTCTGGGAGGCGGGCGTCCAATGAGCACCTCATAGGTGGTCGCCAGACGAGAGTAAACGCCACTGAGCGCCCGGCGATAGGGCTCATCGCGACGGGCATGGCTGTCATCACCGCTCGCATCGGCAAGCGCACGTACCTCTGCTGGAACGTCAGCATGTTCCAGCGAAATTGACAACACTGCCCCCAGCGCATGCACACCGTCCAGGTAATGTTCCAAAACAGTTTGCGCAGCGCGCGACACTGAGTGCTCCACACAAGCCGCATCTACATTTGGATTGCCATCACGGTCCCCGCCGATCCAACTCCCGATCTTCAGAAAACTAGGGCAGTCCTCCCCCAATAAACGCTCCCAGCGGGAATATTCCGCCGGCAAGACCGCTAGAAACACGTCGCGAAGGTAATCGAGCTCAATTTCAACCTCATCCAACACGGTCAGTCTTTGGTGTCGCAGCAACCGCGTTTGCCACAACAGTGCGATGTGCTGACGGATCGCATGATCGATTGAGCGGCCCGCAACTGTTTCTGTTTGCCCTCTGTCCTTTAGAGAGAGAAGCTCACCAATATGATTGAGATGATCAATGACGCTCTTGCGACGAACTTCGGTGGGGTGTGCTGTGAGAACAGGCATCACCAGCATATCTGAAAGAGCGTCCTGCACTTGCTCGAGCCCAACCCCTAAGCTCTGAAGGCGTTCAAGCACATCCTCCAAACCCGTCTCGCCCTCTACGACGCCGCTCTGCCGGTCCTCCGCCAGATTGGCCAGCATTGAAAAAAGCATGAAGGCGCGCACAAAGTGAAGCGCGTCATCAAGCCCAAGAGTCTCTAACTCCCGATCAACATCTTCTGCGTCAACAAGCCCACGATGCTGGTCTACGGAAACGGAACGAACCCGCTCAATTCTCTCAAACAGCGAATCTCCGCCATAAGCGCGGATGACATCACCCAGCAAATTCCCGAGATATCGCACATCGGCATTTTGGGTAACGGTCTGCTTTGAAGATTGCATGGCGTCCACTGAATTTGGTGATGGAATAGATGACACTAGTAAAGCCCAGCCGCTTATCAAAGGACTCTATGTCTTTCTGTGCAACACAAGACAAGCTGCGCAACAGCTGCCTCCCTGCCCATCGACGAAGAGCTTGTTTGCCTCCCAAAACCACTTTACGGTTGAAATATGATAAAATCATCATAAATGATCGCTTTAGCAATAACTATGGAGGGAGGCAGACCGATGCCTATTCTCAGAACAAAGCTTGGCCTGCTGTTCTGCCTGGTCGCTGCGACAGGCATCTTTCTAGCAGTGACAGGCATGGGCGGTTCCCCCGCTCTTGAATTGTGGAACAACGAAACCCGCACAAGCCTGCCTCTCTGGCTAATGATATGGCTCGGATTTCTGGCCCTGACCTTCTTATCGTCAGTGATATTTGCGTGGAACCACGTGCCTGCCCGATGGGTGCTCGCGAGTTTTATCGGAAGTCACGTCGCGACCATCGCCGTTGAAAACACCGAGGGCATGGTGTTGCGCGCCGGACTCGTCTCTCTTTTGCACGTGGTGTTTTGGACGCCTGGCTTAGTGTCTTTGCTATCGAACCAGTCTGATATTCGGTTCAACTCAGCCTACGGAACTTGGGCAAGCATCTTGCTCTTCGTCTACGCGGTCGCCTTCACGTTTGATATTCGCGATGGCATTGTCTGGCTCCTGTTCATGGTCGGCGTCTGACGCCCAGCCACGCTAGGATAGATCGCGGTAAAGGACATAAGCGTCTACGTAACGCTCGCCGCGAAAGTGAAATGCGCCGGGCAAGGTGCCCACAATCTGAAAGCCGTTGCGTTTGCATATCTCAAGAGACGCCCCATTCGTTGAGACAACGAGATTGAGCTGAATAGCTTTGAAACCAAGCTCTTTGGCCTTTTCCAACCCGAAGTCCATCATCTTCTTGCCGAGACCTTGACCGCGAACAGTCGCGTCAACCATCACACCGGTATTGCAGACATGCGCGCCAAGCCCTGGTTTGTTAGGCACGATGTACCGGCTTGCAACCGCAACGCCATCCAGATACCCGAAATAGACCCGAGCACCAGGCGCGAACCATAACGCCCGCGCCTCCTCCAGATCCGTATCCATCGGATAGGGATAGGTCTCACCCGTCCGGACAACCTCGCGAAAGATCGGCCAGACTTCTTCGAACTGATCGGCTGTGGCTTCTCTGATTTCAAAGGACATGGGAGCAGCCCGCGAATGAAAATGCATAAAACAGAGAAATGGTGCCCCTGGCCGGACTCGAACCAGCACGCCCGTACGGACAGCAGATTTTGAATCTACCGCGTCTACCAATTCCGCCACAGGGGCATGACGCACGAGAACCGTCCGTCAAGCGGCGCCATGATAGGCACGGCGCGCCCCACGTCAAAGGGAAAGAGCACTTGATAGACAGAATTCTTATGCCCTGATATCACGGGTCCCATGTTACGTGGCCTCTATGATTGGACAATGAACCTCGCCGCCCACCGCCATGCGCGTTGGGGCTTGGCCCTCGTCTCATTTGCCGAAAGCTCCTTCTTTCCCATTCCCCCAGACGTTGCCCTTATCCCCATGGTGCTGGCGAAACGAGCACTCGCTTGGGTCTATGCGCTTATTTGCACAGTGGCTTCGGTATTGGGTGGTGTTGCGGGCTACGCGATCGGTTTTTTCTTCTTCGCTCAACTGGGCGAGCCTATTCTGGGGTTCTATGGCTATTCTGAGCAATTCGCGAGTTTCGCGGAGAGGTATAATGAATACGGGGTCTGGATCGTCCTGATCGCGGGGCTCACGCCCTTCCCTTACAAGGTCATCACCATAGCCAGCGGGGCAACGGGCCTCAATTTCCTGGTGTTTATGGCCGCAAGCCTCGTAGCCCGCGGCGCCCGGTTTTTTGCTGTGGCAGGCCTCTTATGGTGGTTCGGCGAGCCTATTCGTACCTTTATCGACAAATATTTCGGGCTCCTTTCGATCCTTTTTGTCGCACTCTTGATCGGCGGCTTCCTCCTGGTGGGCCTGATCCTGTAAGGTCATCCCATGTCTTTGCTCACCACCTTACCCATCGCAAACCGCCAGGTGCCTTGGTTGATCTTTGCCATCTCCGTGGTGACGCTCGGCACAGCGCTCGCATTCGAACATATTGGCGGTCTTGACCCCTGTTCTCTCTGCCTTCAGCAACGCTACGCCTATTATTTCCTCATTCCAGCCTCCCTCATCGCCGGGGTTCTTTCCCGCGAAACCAATTTGGGATTGGCGCCGGTTGTGCTGATTGCGCTTTGTACGTTGGCTGCCGCAGCGAACGTGATCCTCGCGGGCTACCATGCAGGCGTTGAGTATAAATGGTGGGAAGGCCCACAGGGCTGCACCGGCGTCAATCTGATGGCAGGAAGCCTTGATGAATTCAGACAGCAATTGAGCGGCGTTAAAGTACCGCGCTGCGACGAAATTCCGTGGAGTCTCTTCGGCATTTCCATGGCGGGATATAATTTTCTGATTTCGATCCTCTTGACCGCACTCGGGTCACTGACCCTTGCACGCTATTGGACCATGACAGGATTGGAGGAAGAGTAGATGACTAAACCCTCTTTCAATGCCGCCGCAGATCATCCTGGCCGCCCTTCAACAGCGGAGCGGATCAAGGAAATGATCCGTGTGGACCATGCAGGCGAATATGGTGCCGTGCGCATCTATGAAGGACAGCTCGCTGTCTTCCGCAATCTGCCCCACAAGAAAGAGATCACCGAGAGTCTGACCCGCATGGCAGCGGAAGAGGAAGAGCATCTCGACCGGTTCAACAAACTTGTAAATGAGAGACAGGTCCGCCCTACAGCCCTTAATCCGCTTTGGCACATAGGCGGCTTTGCGATGGGGGCGGCGACGGCCCTCATGGGTGAAAAGGCAGCGCACGCCTGCACGGTAGCCGTAGAATCCGTCATCGATGAGCACTATCAGCGTCAGATTGACGAGCTATCCACCCTCGACACAGAAGAAGATTTGAAAGAAACGATCATTCAATTTCGCGAAGAAGAACTCGCCCACAAGCAGGAAGCTTTGGAGAACGGCGCCGAAGACGCCCCCGGCTATCCAGTGCTCTCAAATGTGATCCAGACGATTTGTCGAGCGGCCATCCGCGCGTCGGAAAAGGCCTAAGCGTTTCCTGAAAAAACGCTACGCTTCCAGCTCGCTATCCCAGTAGAGATAGTCACGCCAGCTCTCGTGCAGATAGTTAGGCGGGAACCGCCGTCCGTTCTTGTGGAGCTCATTCACCGTTGGTCGGAACGGCTTTTGGCGCGGGATCATGCCGGCCTCTTTCGGCAGCTTGCCGCCTTTGCGCAAATTACACGGCGCACAGGCCGTAATCACATTTTCCCAGGTCGTCTGACCGCCCAGACGCCGCGGGATCACATGATCAAAGGTCAGTTCATGTTCGTCGCCACAATACTGGCAGAGGAAACTGTCGCGCAGGAAAAGGTTGAAACGGGTGAACGCAGGATATTGCGCCGGCTTCAAATAAGTCTTGAGAGAGACAACCGACGGCAGCTGCATCTCAAATCTTGGGCTATGCACTGCCACATCATAATTGGACACGATGTTCACGCGATCCAAAAACACGGCCTTGATCGCATCCTGCCAGGACCACAGCGAGAGCGGATAATAGCTAAGCGGCCTGAAATCCGCATTCAACACCAACGCCGGACACCCTTCTGGCGTCGCAAACTCACCTTGCACCGTCACGTCCTCCTGGAATCGTCTAAACTTACCCGGACTCAACTTCGCTTCGACTGTTGTTGGGAAAATACTATATCTAGTGCGACGCTGGTGTGAAGCCGCAACTCATAACCCTGCGTCAAATCGGTCAAGAATCCGCCACGCAAGAGGTTTCGCGTAAAAAGACGCTGATGCAGAAACCAGACACCATCATCCGATTCGCCCCCAGCCCAAATGGCAGGCTCCACCTGGGCCACGCCTATTCCGCTCTCTACGCGGCAGAGAAAGCAGCCGAGATCGGCGGGCGGTTTCTGCTCAGGATTGAAGATATTGATGTGGGCCGGTGTCGACCTGAATTTGTCGAAGGTATTTATGAAGATCTTGAATGGCTTGGCCTTACCTGGGAGACACCTGTCCGGCAACAGTCAGAACATTTCTCAGACTTTGAGACCGCCCTCAAACAGCTCCGTGACCTGGACGTGGTCTACCCGTGTTTTGCGACCAGACGCGAGATTGAACAGACCATTGCTGACAGTGGAATTGATAGGGAGCGTTGGCCCCGAGATCCCGATGGCGCCCTTCTCTATCCGGGCATCTACAAGGACATAAGCCCCAAAGAACGTTCCCAGCTAATGTGGGAAGGCCGGAGCTATGCCTGGCGCCTGGACACGGAGAAAGCCATGGCGCTGGCGGCGGAGAAATCTGGCGGCCCAATATCTCTCATCGAATTGGAGGGCTCTCCGTCAGGCAAAACTGGCGCTCAGCCGATCAGACCTGAACTCTTCGGCGATGTGGTCATAGCGCGAAAAGATGTACCAACCTCCTATCACCTCTCGGTCGTGGTGGATGATGCATTGCAGAACATCACCCATATCACCCGAGGGCGGGACCTCTATCCAGCGACCTATATCCATCGTCTACTGCAGGTGCTGCTGAACTTGCCCGAGCCGCGCTACTGCCATCACAGGCTCATAGAAGATGAAACAGGTCGCCGCCTCTCCAAAAGTGCTAAGGATCTGGGACTAAAAGACCTGAGAGAGGCTGGGAAAACACCCACTGATATCCGCCAGATGATCGGGCCTTTGACCGCTTCCAGGTGAAATGGTTCTGGTTCACCGTCCGAAAGCGCATCAAAAGACATGGCCTGGTTCCTGCTCTGATAAGCGTAATCAGCTGTGACCCGTCCCGCGACCGCACAAACCTGTGCCATTTCGGGACAAAAGCAGCCTAAAACGCTCAACGGACGTGACCCCCATGACTGACATGACCCATACAGCGCCTCAATCTGCAACACCCCCTTCACGGATCGATTGGATCGACTATGTGAAGGGCGTGACCATTATCCTCGTCGCCCAGATGCATATTTCGCTGGGCACAATGGAGAGCATGGGCGTCAACCATATGTGGATGGTCGACATTGTTGAGTTCGCACGTCCCTTCCGCGTGCCGCTCTTTTTCATGATCGCCGGCCTTTTTGTCAGCCGGTCGCTCCAGTGGAACCGCGCCAAGTTCGTCGACGCGAAACTGTTCCACTTTGTTTATTTCTACTTCCTTTGGGCCGCTATCCAGCTGACTGTGAAAGTCGGCCTCTCAGGCTATGGCAATCACACATTCAGCCTGAATGACGTATTGCTTCTGCCCATCGAACCGATTTCAACGCTCTGGTTCATCCATGCGCTTGCCATCTTCTTCATGGTGACGCGCCTGTTGAAAAACGTACCCCCCATCATTCTGATGAGCGCCGCCGTCATTCTCTATGCATCGCCTGTTGATACAGGCTGGGGTGCCATTGACGAGTTCGCTGATCGCTACGTGTTCTTTGTTGCCGGTTATGTGGGAGCTCAGCACTTCTTCAACCTTGCTGAATTTGCGAGGGAGAATGCCCTTCGGGTATTTGCGGGCTCCATCGGTGCCTTTGCCATGGTCTATTTCTTTGTCGAAGCAGGCATCGCAACCAAGCCCATCTTCGGCCTGCTGGCTGCATTTGGCGGCGGCGCGGCGACAATCGCTCTCTTGTCAGTTGCGGCTGATCATGGGCGTCTGAAATGGCTCGCCTATGTCGGGCAGCGCTCGCTCTATGTATATCTCGCTTTCTTCCTGCCAGGCGCCGTTGTACGGATCGGGCTCGCAAAAACAGGCATCATCGAAAATGCTGACCTGATTGCGCTCTCAGCAACCATCGTTGCGGTGGCAGCACCTTTGATCGGCTTCAAGCTGATTGAAAAGACACCGCTCGCTTTCCTCTTCATCCGGCCAGACATGTTCCGCATGAGCCAGGAACCAAATCTCCTGCCTGCAAAAGCCTGAGCTCTACAGAAAGAGATTGAGCACCACAGTGAGGGTGACAAGGCTGAGGCCCGTCACCAGCACCACCGCCGATGAGGCCGCCCCGGGAGCGGCCTGATAGCGATTGGCCAGGATGAAGCAGTAAACACCTGTTGGCATCGCTGCCATGGTCACCAGCACTTTGATCCAAAGCGGCGGCAGCGCAAACACATACATGGCAAGGCCGAACACAACGATTGGATGGAGCACCAGCTTCACCATTGCGATGAGAGACGCTGCTCCGATGGAGCGCTTGATCTCATAGCGCACCAGTGTGGCGCCGAGCACAAAGAGGGCGCAGGGAATAGCCGACCGTCCCAGCATCTCCAGTGTCACATCCAAAGGGCCCGGGATCGCAATCCCGGTCTGCCCGAAAGCGATGCCTGACCCGAGTGCAATGATCACCGGGTTTTTGATCATGCCTCGACCACTTTCAACCAGGATCGATCCGATTGACAATGCTGCACCGTCTCGCGGTTTGGTTGTCTCCAGAAGAAATGTCGCAACGGTGAAAAGCGTGAGACCGTGGAAAGCGAGGATAAAGAAAAGTGGCACGCCTGCCTCTTCCCCGTAGGCCGTTAGAATGATCGGAATACCCAACATCACCGTGTTGGAGAATCCACCACCAAAGCCGACAATCACACTGTCGGCAGGTGAACGACCCAGGACCGTCAACGCAAGCAGTCCACCTATCGCCCATACGATCATCACGCCGCCATAGTAGGAGAGCCAAAGCCCCCAGGGCAGGGCTTCAGGAAGCTCGGTGTTGGCGAGCGCCTGGAAGAGCAGTGCGGGGATCGCAAAGGTGAAGGCGTATTTGTCGATCCCGTCGATCGCTTCTTCACTCAGAAACTGAGTGCGGCCGGCAAAATACCCAAGTGCAATGATGAAAAAGATCGGCAGAACAAGTTGCGCCGCTTCCATGAATAACCCCGCATAGAGCGTTTCCAGCAAAAGTGGTTACCGGTTTTGCGTCCGGAAACGCGACGAAATAAAAAGGCTTGAGCCTTCACAGTTTTGACAAAACCAAAACCGAGAGGACTCCGGACGGGCAAAAAACAAAGACCATCCCCGCGGGCCGGAAGCTATAGCGTTTTCAGCAAAAACTGAATGGTTTTTGCGGTTGGAAAACACGACAACAGAAAGAGGCTGTTTTCAGCAAAAACTGAATGGTTTTTGCGGTTGGAAAACGCGACAACAGAAAGAGGCTGTTTTCGACAAAAATCGAAGGGTTTTGTGACGAATTACCAGTCGTAGAGGCCGACAAACCGTTCAAAGCCGGCTTCATCAGACCATTCAGCCCAGGCGGTCCGGAAACGCGCAGTCGTACTCGGGCTGTTAAAGCCACGGCCCATTCCCAACATGAGGAGCTCACCACATCCCGAAAATGACCCTGCCTGAGCCGGAGGCAGCGTCCCGCCGGAGCGGGTCAAACGGCCAAGCTCACTATCTTCAGCGCCATCAGTGAGCAACACCATTTTCGTAGGGTTGGAGCAATCAATGCCGCCTGCCATCGTTTCAAGAAACGGAACGATGTTGGTCTTCATCTGCGCTTCGAGCCGTCCTTCAGAAACAAGACGGGGAAGGTTCGATACCAGCGCCTGAATGCCATCGGCCACATCGCCAGGCCGCGCACGCGCTGAGATCACCTGATCAATGCGAAGAGGATTGGACCCTGTGTCGTAAACACCAAACGACCGCACGGTCACTTTGGAACGCACAGGGAGGCCCCTGATCTCATCCGCCAACCGGGTTGCAACCTGCGCCGCAAACACATCGCTCGTCACCAAAGGATTGGATTTCGAGAGATCTAGGCCGATAACCAGATGAGTTGGTTCGGAGGGTTCACTGGACAGTGCAGCGTCTGCGCTGCCTGACAAAAAGCTCAATGCCAGCGCCCCACTCGCGACGACACCGGCAACAACACCACCAAACCGCTTCATGGCCTTACTCCGCCGCTTTGTTAATCGGAACCCGGCGACCTGTATTGACCGGCGGCAGAACCTCGCCAACAGCTTCGCGCGGACCACCATCATTCACGGACATCCGTTGACGGCGAGACCACCAGTCCTCAAACAGCGCTTCATAACGTGCAATCTGTTGACTGTCGGCACACGCCTTAAGCTGCTCGCTCCGTTCTTCTGCGGCAGCTCGCTCCTGACGTTTCCGTCCCGGCGCCGGCAATGCACGCACTTTGCGGCCAGTGAGGTAGCCGGTGCGCGTTCCTTCAAGCCCGCGTTCATAGGCGCGACAGGAATCCATCAATCGAGTCCACAACATATTGCGGCGATGATCCATCCGTTCCATGTCAATGAGGGTCTCGCGATTGCGCGCATATTCAGCTTCCAACGCAGCCAGACGGCTCATGTCTGCTTTGCGCTCCGCAAAATCGCGTGTCTCAAAAAGCTTCTTCAGATTAATCAACGCGTAGTGGAGGAAAAGCGCCGCCACACCTGTAACAACCAGGAAGATCACCCCAAGCGATGCCATCCACAGCACAGGCTGATAGGCACGTGCTTCATCAAGACCGGTCTGCGCAACCGCGGCTTCGCGGGCAGCTTCCGTCTCAATACCAAGGCTCGACAGCGCAGTACCCAGAGACGCGCCGTTTCCGCCAAGGCCCGCATCGGCAAGGCCCGCGGGAAGAGACATCAGAGCCAGCAACAAGCCGACACCACCAAGCATGGTGAGCGCGAGAAGGAAGAGCACGCGGACAAACACCGCGCGTCCAAAGACGCCCATATGTTCGATGAATATGTGAGCCGCGAGTGTGGCGAAGAGAACCTGCAAACTCTTGAACGCTACAGAGCTCGCGAGGGATCCCGGCAGTTCCAGGAACTCATTGGCAAGCGCGCGGGTCCAGAATTCTGTGACGATCATATAGTCGACAAAGAGGGCTCCGCCCGCGACGAGAACCGTGAACAGAATCGCGCCAAAATAGAAAGGCCGATAACGGGCATCCCGCTGGCTGGCGATAAAGTTCTCACTGATTTTGTGACGTTGATCGTCACTCACAAGGGATGAAGAAACGAATTTCATGTGTCTCACGCCTCCCCTGTTTTGGTGACACGGCGAAACCAGCGTCGACGCGGCTTCTCTTCATCGCTCATGGGCGCGGACAGACGGCGGCCAAGACCAACAATCTCCCGCTCCAGATGCTCCTGGCGCGCGCGACGGTCCCGCAGCTCTTCGCCATATTCAGCGTCAGCCTGGGTCAGGACAGAATGAATGTGGATATCGGGAAGAGGCTCAGCTCGCCGCCCATACTCGGCAGCCGCTCGCAGCTCTTCGTCCCGTTTTTGGCTATCTTGCCCCCAGCTCATGGCGCACCTCTTCTCATGTTGCAGAACGGGAAAGGCAGCACACAGATAAACGCAGCAATTCCCCTCCAAATCCCCGTACGCCGCACAGATCGAAGATCCAGGCCTTAAGTCTTGCTCAAGCTTTGCGGCGAAACCAGCCCTGAAATGGGGCGAAACTGTGTTAACGCTAACTTTTCAGTGAACCAATGATCCCGTGGCAAAGCCGCAACAGGCGCTTGCCCAGTCTAAATTCAGTGTTCTGCCTAATTTGGCAGCAATTCGGCATCTATGCCGCGCTGTCTGTATCCACGATTCGGACAATGTCGCTCATGATCTTGTTGAGATCGAAGTCCTTCGGCGTATAGACCCCGGACACGCCAGATGTTTTGAGCGCCTCTTCGTCTTCCGGAGGGATAATCCCGCCAACGACAACCGGCACGTCGAGACGGCCTGCTTCGCCCAATCGTTCCATAACTTCTTTGACCAAAGGCACATGAGAACCAGAGAGAATGGAAAGGCCGATCACATGGACCTTGCCCTCAACCGCATCTTGCACAATCTGCTCCGGTGTCAGACGAATGCCGTCATAAACAATGTCCATGCCGCAATCCCGCGCCCGCACAGCAATCTGTTCCGCCCCGTTTGAGTGACCATCAAGCCCAGGCTTGCCAACAAGAAATTTTAGGCGACGACCAAGCTTTGCGGAGACCGCATCCACTTCGTCGCGGATCGCATCAAGGCCAGACACATCATTGCGTGCATTCGTGCCGACACCCGTGGGCGCACGATATTCACCAAACGTGCCGCGCAGCACTTCGCCCCATTCACCCGTTGTCACCCCAGCTTTGGCGCAGACAATGGAGGGCTCCATGATGTTGCGGCCTTCCTTAGCCGCCGCACGCAGGTCCGCAAGCGCTGCTTTTACGGCCTCGTCATCCCGCTGCGCGCGCCAGGCTTCCAGATTGGCAATCTGTGCCTGTTCCACTTCCGGTGGAACCACCATGATGGCTTCATCCCCAGTGCCAAGCGGAGAGGCAGCCGTCTCCAGCTGCTTGTTCACACCAATCACCGCCATCTCGCCGCTTTCAATGCGGCCAAGCCGTTCAGCATTCGATTCAACAAGCGCCTGTTTCATGTAAGCGCTATCGATGGCGGCGACCGCGCCCCCCATCTTTTCAATTGCGCTAAGTTCTTCCAGAGCATCTGCCTTCAGCTGATCCACTTTGGCCTGCATCACCGTTGAACCATCAAACAGGTCTTCATATTCAAGAAGGTCCGTTTCGAATGCGAGAATCTGTTGCGCGCGAAGCGACCATTGCTGGTCCCAGGGACGCGGCAGACCAAGCGCTTCATTCCATGCAGGCAACTGCACCGCGCGAGCGCGTGCATCCTTGGAAAGCGTCACCGCCAGCATCTCAATCAGAATACGGTACACATTATTTTCTGGCTGCTGTTCTGTAAGCCCCAGCGAGTTCACCTGCACCCCATAGCGGAAGCGCCGAAGCTTCGGATCTTCAACGCCATATCGTGTGGCACAGATATCGTCCCATAGGTCCACAAACGCACGCATCTTGGCAATCTCGGTGACGAACCGCACGCCTGCATTCACGAAAAATGAGATACGCCCCACAACGCGAGCGAAATCAGCGTCCGGCACCTGGCCGCTCGCTTTAACCCGGTCCAACACTTCCTGCGCCGTCGCCAAGGCAAAGGCCAGTTCCTGCACCGGCGTCGCCCCTGCTTCCTGCAAATGATAGGAGCAGACATTGGTCGGGTTCCACTTCGGGACTTCGCGATAGGTATAAGAGATAATATCTGTGATGAGCCGCAACGATGGGTCCGGGGGAAACACATAAGTGCCCCGCGACAGATATTCCTTGATGATGTCGTTCTGCACAGTGCCAGTGAGCTTTGCGCGGTCCGCACCCTGCTCATCTGCCGCCGCGATATAGAGCGCCAGCAGCCACGCCGCCGTCGCATTAATCGTCATGGACGTGTTCATCTGCTCAAGGGGAATTGAGTCAAAGAGCTGTCGCATATCGCCCAGATGGCTGATCGGCACACCCACCTTGCCCACTTCACCCCGCGCCAGTACATGGTCCGCGTCATACCCGGTCTGGGTCGGCAGATCGAAAGCAACAGAAAGCCCCGTCTGACCCTTTGAGAGATTGTCCCGATAAAGCGCATTGGACGCAGCCGCGGTGGAGTGCCCGGCATAGGTGCGGAAAATCCAGGGCCGGTCCTTGTCGTGTTGAAACGGTTTTTGATCGCTCATGGAAATTCCCAAATTAAGGCACCTAAGGTGGGGAGGTGTAACCGATTTTCCCCTATCGATCAAAGCGGCGTTCAGTCAAATAGAAAGGGCCGGGAAAGCCAGCTTGGCTTCCCCGACCCACCCTTAAGCACCTTGACTATTGACCGATCACAACATGGCCAACAAGCTCATCCGTCCAGCGGTCAACCCGCACCACATGATTGCCGATCACGCGGTCGATATGCCCTTCGCACTCAGAGAGGTTTCTCTCCAGCCACCATGGCATCCGTTTCGCCCGTTTCAGCAACCCTCGAGAAATAGGCTCTCCTTCCCGCAGGCTTTCTGCCACATAAGCTGGCGTATAAGCGTCGTGAGGAGGGTATTTGTTGTAATAGTCCTGAATAAGCTCGACCTCTCTCCAGGTAAAACCATCGGAACAGATCGTGGGAGAGGGTTCTGACAGCGCCTGACTGTCGGGACGCGTAACCCGCTCAGGCGTTTGAGGCTGCGTCGTCTCCACAACAGGGTCTGCTGGGGTGTCAACCACATCCGGCACGTCAGGTGTTACAGGACTGTCTGGCACGCCTGGGACGTCTGGCACGCCTGGGACAGGTGAACCTCCCCCGGTGAGAATTCCAACACCCACACCAACGCCAATCACACCAATACCGATACCGATCGCATCATCGATATCTAGGCCGCCGCCGCCAGAGGTATCTGTCCCTCCACCGGTTCCGCCACCGTTGCCGTTTCCGCCGCCATTGCCGTTTCCACCGCCGTTTCCATTGCCGCCGCCATTGCCGTTTCCGCCGCCGTTGCCGTTTCCACCGCCATTGCCGTTTCCATTGCCGTTGCCGCCGCCGTTTCCATTACCGCCGCCATTGCCGTTTCCATTACCGCCGCCATTGCCGTTTCCACCGCCATTGCCGTTTCCGCCGCCATTGCCGTTGCCGCCGCCATTCCCGTTTCCGCCGCCGTTACCGTTTCCACCGCCATTGCCGTTTCCATTACCGCCGCCATTGCCGTTTCCACCGCCATTGCCGTTTCCGCCGCCATTGCCGTTGCCGCCGCCATTCCCGTTTCCGCCGCCGTTACCGTTTCCACCGCCATTGCCGTTTCCACCGCCGTTACCGTTTCCGCCGCCATTGCCGTTGCCGTTGCCGTTGCCGTTGCCGCCGCCGTTGCCGTTGCCGCCGCCATTGCCGTTTCCACCGCCCTTTCCGTTTCCACCGCCATTGCCGTTACCGCCGCCGTTTCCATTACCGCCGCCATTGCCGTTTCCACCGCCATTGCCGTTTCCACCGCCGTTACCATTGCCGCCACCGCCGCCGTTGCCGTTTCCACCGCCATTGCCGTTTCCGCCGCCATTGCCGTTTCCACCGCCATTGCCGTTGCCGCCGCCATTGCCGTTTCCACCGCCGTTACCGTTTCCGCCGCCGTTGCCGTTTCCACCGTTATTGCCGTTTCCACCGCCGTTGCCGTTGCCGCCGCCGTTGCCGTTTCCACCGCCATTGCCATTACCGCCGCCGTTTCCATTACCGCCGCCGTTGCCGTTGCCGCCGCCGTTTCCGTTTCCACCGCCATTGCCGTTACCGCCGCCGTTTCCATTACCGCCGCCATTGCCGTTTCCACCGCCATTGCCGTTTCCACCGCCGTTTCCATTCCCGCCGCCGTTGCCGTTTCCGCCGCCATTGCCGTTTCCACCGCCGTTGCCGTTTCCGCCGCCATTGCCGTTTCCGCCGCCGTTGCCGTTTCCACCGCCATTGCCGTTTCCATTGCCGCCGCCATTGCCGTTTCCGCCGCCGTTGCCGTTTCCACCGCCATTGCCGTTTCCATTGCCGTTGCCGCCGCCGTTTCCATTACCGCCGCCATTGCCGTTTCCATTACCGCCGCCATTGCCGTTTCCACCGCCATTGCCGTTTCCGCCGCCGTTGCCGTTTCCACCGCCGTTGCCGTTTCCACCGCCGTTCCCGTTGCCGCCGCCGTTGCCGTTTCCGCCACCGTTGCCGTTTCCACCGCCGTTCCCGTTTCCACCGCCGTTCCCGTTTCCACCGCCGTTCCCGTTGCCGCCGCCGTTTCCGTTTCCGCCGCCATTGCCGTTGCCGCCTCCGTTGCCGCCTCCGTTGCCACACTGCTCCTTGGCAGAAGTCCCAGGCTCTTTATTATCGCCACAGCCCGCATTACCGTCGTCATATCCATCTTTGTCTTGTTGGTTCCGATCACCACCGCTGTTGCCACGGCTGTCTTGCTGCTGCGATTGTCCCTCTGCCATGGCCAGAGGTGCCGGCCCAAGACCGAACATCACCGCAGCAAGAAAACCGAGAACACGGGCGGATGCCCCAACACGAACAAGACGCAGCATGAAAATCCCCTAGACCTAAAGTTTGATCGACCAACTGACTGCATTGTCAGGCCCGTGCAGACTGTTTCAAGTTGAAACAGTCTGCTAGCGCTCTGTTAACCATGATCTTTCGCTTAGACACCGCAGGTGTGATGCAATCATCACGGGTTTTGGGCAAACCCTCGAGGTTTTCCCGGCGAACAGTACCCGAATCGGACTTGAAACTACCGAGGTCATAGCGTTTTATCCGGCCAACAACCGGAGAGTGACATGAGCGAGCCAGCCAACAACCTGCCCCCAAAAGACCTATATGAAGTGGGAGAAATCCCGCCGCTCGGCCATGTTCCAAAGAACATGTATGCTTGGACAATCCGGGAAGAGCGCTTCGGGCCACCGGAACAATCCATGCAGCTGGAAGTCGTGCCCACATGGGAACTCGACAGCCACGAGGTCCTCGTCCTCGTTATGGCGGCGGGCGTCAATTATAACGGCGTCTGGGCAGGCCTTGGCGACCCCGTCTCCGTTTTCCAGGTGCATGATGAGCCCTACCACATCGCGGGCTCAGACGCGTCGGGCATCGTCTACGCCGTCGGCTCAAAAGTGAAACGCTGGAAAGTGGGCGATGAAGTCATCATCCATTGCAACCAGGACGATCATGACGACGAAGAGTGCAATGGCGGCGACCCCATGTTCTCACCGTCTCAGCGCATCTGGGGCTACGAGACACCGGACGGATCTTTTGCACAATTCGCCCGCGTGCAGGACCAGCAGCTCATGCCACGTCCTCAACATCTCACCTGGGAAGAAAGCGCTTGCTACACGCTGACACTCGCAACAGCCTATCGCATGCTCTTCGGACACCGTCCTCATGTCTTGAAACCCGGACAGAACGTGCTTGTTTGGGGCGCGTCGGGCGGCCTTGGTTCTTTCGCGGTTCAGCTCTGCGCTATTGCCGGCGCCAACGCAATCGGCGTCATTTCGGACGAAAGCAAACGCGACTTCGTCATGTCCATGGGCGCGAAAGGCGTCATCAACCGCAAAGACTTCGATTGCTGGGGACAATTGCCAACAGTGAATTCGCCAGAATTCAACGGCTTCATGAAAGAAGCCCGGAAGTTCGGCAAAGCCATTTGGGACATTACCGGCAAGGGCATTGATCCCGACATTGTGTTTGAACACCCCGGCGAAGCCACCTTCCCGGTCTCCGCCATGGTCGCCAAGCGCGGTGGCATGATTGTCTTCTGCGCAGGCACAACCGGCTTTAACATCACCTTTGATGCGCGGTTTGTCTGGATGCGCCAAAAACGTATTCAGGGTTCCCACTTTGCAAACCTGAAACAAGCCGCCGAAGCCAACCGCCTGGTTATCAACCGACGGATTGATCCGTGCATGTCGGAAGTCTTCTCATGGAATGACATTCCAAAGGCGCACACCAAAATGTGGAAGAACGAACACCTGCCCGGCAACATGGCCGTACTCGTCTCCGCGGCGCGCCCAGGCCTGCGCACCTACGAAGAATCCATTGAAGCGGGGAACAGCTAAAGCATTTACAGCTGAAGTTGAAGCACTTCAGCGTCCGGAAATGCGGCAAAGAAAAAGGTTAGAGCGGATCAGCCAACCTAAAGGCAAACCGCTCTAACCCCGTTCCCCTCGCCGGGTCAGATCCAGTCGTTGGTGAAGACAATCTTTGGCGCCGGGTCGTCCATCGCTTCAGCCGCGTCTGAAAACGGGACTTCCCGCGTGGTCACTTTCTCCGGATGGAAGTGCCCGCACTTTACTTCTTCAACAATTTGCGGAAGCAGGGCACGGCCCTGCACCCTCGATGTGTGGAAGCTGATGCCTTTGGTGTACATGGACATCATGGGAAACGGCACCGCATTGTCGAAGAAAACGGAAATGCTTGTGCAGGTCCCATTCGCGCCTGTGGACCTCACCGCTAATTTCATCGCCTCAAGATCACCCGACGAATCCACGGTGATGTTAAACGACCCAAGCGATTTAATGTCCGCCGGGGATGGAACCAGCTGGGTCTCCGCGCCCATCTCCTGCGCAAGCCTCATCGCCTCGCTTCCCTTCCCAATCTCTGCATAAAGAACACGGGAGGCTCCACGGGCAAGCGCCACCTGCACCGCATAAATGCTGACACCGCGCCCGCTACCGATCACAAGCACAGAGGCGTTTTCATAACGATCTATGTAAGGCGCCACCGTACGCCAGGCATCGGCAATATTGTCAGACCCACCCGCCAACACTTCCGGTCGGATTTCTTCCGGCAAGGGCACAAGCATATGGTCGGCAAAGGGCACGTGCATGAACTCAGACAGTGCGCCCCCAAACTCCTCACCACAAATCGGTTTCATCCCATAGACGGCCCCCCGGGTGACGGACTTACACGCATTGGTCCAACCCTGACGGCAATTGTCACACGTTCCACAGGATATCTGGAAAGGCACGATGACCTTGTCGCCCACCTTTACCGACGTGACCTGATCACCAACTTCGACGACCTCGCCAGCCGTCTCATGGCCAAAGGCGAACGGGCCTCCCTGCAGGCCGCTACCAATGATTGTTGAATAGTCCAGGTCACATCGCGCAACAGCCAGCGGACGCACGATGGCATCGGTCCCCGCGACAATTTTGGGGGCTGGAACATCCCACCATTCAAGCTTGCCCGGTTCAATGAAGGTTAACTGACGCATGACGCCTCCAATTTTCTGATGTGGTTTTCAGAAAATTCTCACGGGGCAGTACCACCGACAAACGATCAAAATGCGCGCAGCGTGAACCTGGTTCACCCATGTAGGTCGTGTCAGAACAGTTGCGCGCCAATCCATGCAATGCCAGCGACACCACCGAGATAGGCCACCGTTCGCAGAACCGGAACACCGCCAATGTAAAAGACGGCATGGGCAATCCGGCAGGCGAAAAAGAAAATGGCGCCGAAAGCTGTCTGCTCATTAGATGCACCAACCACATGGGCAGTTAGAACCACGACGGCAAACAGGACCAGGTTGTCCATCAGATTGGAATAGGCCCTGACAACCCGCCCGCCCCATCCTGTCAGCGGCGGCACCCCATCCCTGGCACCCAACATCGCTTTAAAACCCCATTGCTGACGCATCGCCCTGAAGAGCGGCACGCTGGAGATGAAAAATGCCAGTCCACAGGTTGCAAGCAGAATCCAAAGGTCAATAGTCATGGGGAAGGTCCTCTTTGTTTGAGTGGTTTCGAAGACCCTAGACACCCCTGCAAGAAGCAAATACCGTCTGATTAGACATATTTAATCCAAAATCGGTCATATCATGACGATATCGATAGGTCTCATCGCTTTTGAAGGGTGTATTGGCTCAAGCGTGCATGCCCTAGCGGACCTTTTCACGACGGCGAATGCCATCAATCGGCAGATGGGGCGACAGGGCGATCTGTTCAGCACACAAGTCCTGACGCCTAACGGCTCTTCAGTGACCGCATCCAGTGGTCATGAAATCCCGTCCGACGGTGTACTGCGCGCCGACGTTCCAGCGGAAGTCCTCATGGTTCCAGGGATTGGAATGGAGGCCGTTGGTGAGATCGACGAAACACTCGCGCAGATGCGTCCCTTAATCGACACCCTCGCCGAGCAGGCCACACACAGAAAGATCACAACCGCTTCATGTACTGGTACATTTTTGCTGGCGGAAGCAGGCGTCCTAACGGGGCAACAAGCAACGACAACATGGTGGCTGGCCTCAGAGTTCGCCAAGCGCTATCCGTCGATAGATTTAAGATCAGGCGAGATACTTGTAGATGCGGGCCCCGTCATCACCTCCGCTGCAGGCACATCCTATCTTGACCTCGCCCTTCATGTGATCTCCAGACTTGCAGACCCACAGACCGCCCACCTCTGCGCCAAATTCATGGTGGTGGACGGGGGACGTACCTCTCAGCGCCCGTACACCATCCCCTGGCACTTTATGAAGAGGGACCCTCTGATCGAAAAGGCAGCTGCCTGGGTGAGACAGGAGATAACGCGAGAGGTTAGCGTCGCCACACTGGCGACCCATCTCAACATGTCGCCAAGGACCCTTCATCGCCGGTTATCACGAGATCACCAGCAAACTCCGCAGGAATTCATTCAGGAAATTCGCATGCAGGAGGCTATGCGGCTCCTGGAAACAACAAAACAAAGCGTTGCGGAAGTCGGCATAGGAATTGGGTATGCGGATGAAAACACCTTTCGCCGAGCTTTTTCTGCGCACATCGGAACAACGCCCACACAACACCGGATGCGTTTTCGAGAGGGTTAACTGGCTGCCGCCACAGGCTGACACCTTCTCGAAAACCCGATTTTCGCAGGAGCATTTGCAAAGATAGGTGAATGCAGTTCAGCCATACGCTCCCTAACTTGAGCAGAAGAGAAGGAGCCAGCCCATGCCTCACCGATCAGATCTGCCGCCCCTTACAAGCCTGCATGCCTTTCATCACGCTGCGAAAACATTGAGCTTTAAGCAGGCTGCAGAAGCCTTAAATCTCACACCCTCGGCGGTGAGCCATAGGATAAAGGCTCTTGAACATGCTCTGGGAACGCCACTCTTTCGACGCCAGACCCGGGCACTCGCCCTTACCGAGGCGGGCTGCACTTACAAGATAACAGTCGACAGGGTTTTTGCAGATCTCGCGGCGGCGACAGTCGCACTAAAGGCCAAGCCAGAGGTGACAGTTTTACGTCTGTCGGTCCTCCCGCTCTTTGCCAGTGCAGTTCTCATTCCGCGCTTGCCAAAGTTCCGGAAAAAATACCCGCATATCGACGTCAGCATATCCACAGAAAGCAGCGTCGCCGATTTCCGGACTGACGACATAGACATGGGTATCCGCAACATGAGGGTCGCACCCACCGGGCCGGGATCGGTCAAGCTGTTGGACACCAAGCCCGTGCTTTTGTGCTCACAAGAAATCGCAGACGACATCAAGTCCATCGCCGACCTGAAAAGACATACGCTTATCCACTGCACGCCCCGTCCAAACGGGTGGCAGGATTGGCTGTCGCTTCAAGGGTGTGCAGACCTCCGCCCGACAAATGATCTTTGGGTCGATACTATTCCAGGCGGCCTGGAAGCTGCTCTGCTGGGTCAAGGTGTTGCTCTTTCCATGTCTCCCCTAGCAGAGCGCACGCTTGCAGGATCTCAACTCGTTGAGCCTATCCCAACCGACGGGCGCGGCGGTACGGCCTATCATCTTGCCTACCGTCCTGAAGATGCAGCCTTGGAGAAAGTCCGCGTCTTCAAGGACTGGATCCTTGACGAAATGAAAGAGTTCGAAGCCAACAAAGAAAAACGCAGCCTTCTCTCAGCCGCAGAGTGATCAGCTTTGCACAGGCAACGGAGCAGGTGACTCCTAGCGCGCAAGAAGAGGATAACCGCGTGTGTAAAGGTAGTCGGTTTCCTGCGCTGGCTGATGGCAGCCGAGACAATCACTTTCATAGTCTGTTGTGATTGTGCGTTGCATCTCTTCGCCCTCGTAGAATGCCCAGCCCCAGCCATCACCCCATAAGGGAGATCGGTCTGCCTTACTGTTTTGGCTGTCCTTTACCATCACAAAGCGCCCCGCAAGATGGGTTGCGTAGCTTGCCGTTCCGGTTGTCAGATACTCTGTCTCAGTTTCGAAGACATCTTTGACGATCTTCGCACCATCAGGAAACGTGCCCGATGCGAGATAGGCCCGAACGGCCTCACGTTCTGCATAAACAGCATGCAGTTCTTTAGCTCCTTCCTCAGGTTCATCTGCGAGCACGGAGAAGGACCCGAGGAACACCCAGGTTTCGCGATAGTTTTCTGCCGGAACGAAGAGATCAGGATCGACAATGCGTCCCTCGCTTTCCCCTAGATGCATGGCAGCCGGTGGCTGGTTGTCCATCGTCCAAGCGTTCGATCCCGACACTAGTAATCCAAGAAGCATCATCGCCCCGCCTGCACCAATTGACTTCCTCATCACGATCTCCTTTACGCAAACCTCAAAAGGAAACAGATCTGTCTCCTCGAGTCAGCGTTTAACGCAGAGTGGATCGTGTTGAGAACTGACATTTCCGTGAAGACTGTGGGTAAACGCCCGCAGATGCGCGGTTAAGTCACCTCATCCGCTGCAACCCGTGCCGCACGTGCACCTTCTGCAATGGCACCATCTAGGGTGGCTGGCTTTGAGATGCTCGTCGCCTCTCCAGCAAAAAACAAACGATCGGCAACCGGTCTTTTCAGTCTCTCCCTCGCCCGCGCGCGGCCCGGACGCGCCGCTGTATAAGCGCCACCGGCGAGCGGATTGGCTTCCCAGGGAAACGCCTTTGCCTTAGTCAGGCGTGTCAGCCCTTCAGCGCCCAACATGTCCTGGAGCGCGGCGCGCGCAAATTCAACCATTGCACCTTCACCCTGTCGGGTGAGCTTTGCCCCAAAATCGCCTGCAACATCAAAATAGGTGAGCCCGGAGCCACCAGCATTCACCAAAAGTCCTGCGGTTCCACCATTGCCGGCGTAACAAAGCATTGTGTCTTCTTCGACTTCAAACAGGTTGCCTGTCATTTGAAGGACAATGTGATTGTAGGATCCAAGCGGCAGATCACTGATCGCTCGAGCAGTGTCCTGCGGCAGATCAGGCCCAAATTTAATCGCGCCTTTAGCGAGCACAGACGTCGGCACCGTAACGATGACAGCATCCGCCTCAATAGTCCCAGAAGACGTTTGAACTTTCACACCACGGCTTGACCAGTCGACTCTGGTCGCTGCTGTGTTGAATTGCACGGGCACCTCTGCACCCCACGCCGCCGCTAACGAACCAAGCGCGCCATCGTGGAACATGTCGGTGCCTTCCTCCTGGCGATCCCAATCAATCGTCGACAAGGACCCAACAGAGGCCGCGTGCTCATAGGCGCCCACAAGGAACGCAGCCAGCGGACTTGTATCACTATCCATGACAGAGCGAAGCGAGACGTCGCGATCTCGGTCCACTGCTCGGTTGATGGCGGATTCTGCGTCGTCAACTTCGTCCCAGATTTCCTCTTCGGCATCACCTTCCAGCCACTCACCGCCAGCAAACAAACCCTCAACCTCACCGGCTTCATAGACGTCAATGCCAGATCGCTTGGCAAACGGAACCAGCGGATTTGTCTCCCCATTGTGCAACCAGTGAGCACCCACGTCGCACGGCGGGCCAAACGTCGTGCTTTCCGTATAGATACGTCCACCGATTCTCTCGCTAGCTTCGATCACCACATGATCAATACCTTCTGCGCTCAATGTCTTGGAGGCAGATAAACCCGCAACACCAGCTCCTATGACCACCACTTTCGGATTCCCGGCAGCTCGTGCCAGTCGGATGGGGCCGAGCGCGGCAAGCCCCGTGAGCCCTGCCGCAAAGGATCGGCGCCCAGAAACGAACGGACGACGTGGGAAGAGATGTTTCATAGAGCCTCCTAAACAGCGGTGATCGCCGGTGCTGCGCCAAAGTTTGGCAGAAAATGCGGCGGATTGACACGCCCCGAAACAACATACGCCTTGCTTTTCTCGCGCTGAGTCGTATTTCAACACCTAAAGCGCTAAACTCCGCGCTGATTTACACGTTTCGATTTTTCCGACATTTGGTGACCTGAATGAGCCTTGCAGAAGCAACCCGCGCGCCCCTCCTCCTCGACAATCTGACCGGCCTGACGGCTGAGGGTGTGGGCGCCGCCGATGCACTGCTTTCCCGCGCGGCAGCAGCCGTACGAGAACAGGTCAGCGAAAACGGTAAGGTGAAACCAGCACTTCTCGAGCAGGGTCAGTTTGCAGGCCACGGTCTCGCCTGGCTCGCGACCTATGTAGAAGCCCTTCGCCAATTACACGCCTATGCAGAACGCATGACCCAGGAAGGTCGGTTTGGTGAATTGGAAGCACTGCTCGTGCAGGCAGCCTTTGGCGAATATCTTTGGCAAATGTTTGGCGGTATCCCTATGAGTCAGGGCGAAATCCTCCGCCCGCAAGACTTGGGTCTCAGCCAAGACGACCAGCGCATGCTGATGGTCCCAGCGGTCCAGACATTGTGTGATTTGGGAAACACCGCAGCGGTCCGTGCTCGCATCGCAGACCTCATCACACAAAGCACCGGCGCGGCCACCTATGGCGACAGCGGTTTAGACGAGACACTCACGGCCGTCCGCGATCAGATGCGCCGCTTCGCAGAAGAACAGGTCACCCCACACGCCCACGAGTGGCACCTGAAGAATGAGTACATCCCTCTGGACGTCCTTGCGCAAATGGCGGAACTCGGTGTCTTCGGCCTCACCATTCCCGAAGAGTTTGGCGGACTGGGCCTCGGCAAGGAGAGCATGTGCGTTGTTTCCGAAGAGCTCTCCCGGGGCTATATCGGCGTGGGGTCGCTTGGCACACGTTCTGAAATCGCTGCAGAACTTATTCTGGGCGGTGGCACCGACGAACAGAAAAACAATTGGCTTCCAAAAATTGCCAGCGGCGAAATCCTCCCCACCGCTGTCTTCACAGAACCTAATACGGGGTCAGACCTTGCAAGCTTGCGCACCCGCGGTCGACTTGAAGGCGACGTCTACAAAATCACCGGTAACAAAACATGGATCACCCATGCCGCCCGTGCTGATGTGATGACACTGCTGTGCCGCACCAATGAGGAGCCGGGCTACAAGGGCCTCTCCATGTTGCTCGCCGAAAAGCCACGTGGCAATGATGCCGAACCTTTCCCCGCAGAAGGCATGAGCGGCGGCGAGATCGAAGTGCTCGGCTATCGCGGCATGAAAGAATATGAGATTGGCTTCGACAATTTTGAAGTGAAGTCAGAAAACCTGCTTGGCGGCGCCGAAGGCCAAGGCTTTAAACAGCTGATGCAAACCTTTGAGTCCGCCCGCATCCAAACGGCTGCCCGCGCTGTAGGCGTCGCACAGTGCGCAATGGATTTAGGCCTTCGCTATGCCCAGGAGCGCATTCAGTTCGGGAAGCCGATCATGAGCTTCCCGCGCGTGTCAGGAAAAATCGCATCCATGGCAATCGAACTGATGGTTGCCCGGCAGCTCACCTATTTTGCCGCACGCGAAAAAGACGAAGGCCGTCGCTGCGACCTTGAAGCGGGCATGGCAAAACTTCTCGCAGCCCGCGTTGCCTGGGCGGCGGCGGACAACGCATTGCAGATCCACGGCGGCAATGGGTTTGCTCTGGAATATCCTGTGAGCCGGGTCATGAACGATGCCCGCATCCTTAATATTTTCGAAGGCGCGGCTGAGATTCAGGCTCAGGTCATCGCCCGCAGAGTGTTGGACACTGCCAACTAACCAGAACGCCACAGACTTTTGAGAAACCGGCTGCAATTGTGGCCGGTTTTTCCTTGGACGAACGTCACGCATCCCCCATTCTGCATTCCAGACAAAGGGGTAAGGTTCATGAAGAAAATCGTCGTCGGTGTTATTGCGGCTTTGGTGGTCATCTGGGCGGTGCTGTTTCTTGGTTTCCTCCCATCGCAATTAGTACAAGCGCAAAGCGATCCAATCACAGCTGATCCTGCAAGCGTCGGCCTTGAATTCGACGAAGTCTCCATTCCAGTGCCCGCTGAGAATATTTCATTGAGCGCCTGGTGGATGCCCGCCCAAAACGCACGCACAGTCGTGCTTTATGTCCACGGGGGAAACGGCAACAAACAGGAATTTCATACCGGCGGTCTCGAACTCTACGCGGAGCTCGTTAAGCGTGGCCACCATGTGCTGGCCATAGATCTGCGCAATCACGGGAGCTCGGATAGAACCGAAACAGGCCGCCTCGCCTTCGGCGCTGAAGAATACCGTGATGTCATTGCAGCGCTGAATATGATCGAAGAGCTTGCGCCTGGTCTCCCCATCTATGGGTCGGGTGTCTCTATGGGTGGCGCAACTCTCATCGAGGCCGCCTCTCGCGACACGCGCATGCAGGCCCTTATTCTTATTGACCCTGCACTGGACACGGAAAGCACAGCGCTAGGGGCCATACACGCAATCCTCGGACTTCCCAAGCCATTCCTAAAGCCCACACTATGGAGCGCCACAACATTCTTCGGGTTGGGCGGTGACGGACCACGCCCACTTGAGACCGGCAAAACGCTGACCTTGCCTATCCTCATTATTCAGGATCCTGGAGATCCGGTAACGCAGATGTCCTATTCACAGGAACTTGCCGCGGGCAATGCAAACATCACCTATCATGTATTACCCGAACCCGCCTCAGATCACCCGGCGCTCGCCAATGCCGGGGGCTGGGGAAGCCACGGCAAAGCGGTTCTGCTGGAAAAAGAAGAAGTGATGGCCCAGATTGATAGTTTCCTCGCGTCTCTCTGACGCAGTCGCGCAGGGTGGCGACAGAAGCAAAGAAGAGTTAGACAGACTGCATGATCGAAATATTTTTTGACTTCCTCATCCCCATCTCCCTCGTCGCTGTCGTTCTGGTTTTGCTGGCGGGTCTCTGGAACATGATGCGGGGCGGCTCAGCTGGACGCTCGCAAACGCTCATGCGCTGGCGTGTTGGCCTGCAATTCGCCGCGATCGTGGTCGTCATGACCGCCTTTTACATCTCATCCAACTGACCATGAGCCGCTTCTTCGGAGACATTCGTCAAAACGGCTACGTCGTTCCTGACATTGAAGCGGCGATGGACTATTGGGCCACCGTCATGGGCGTCGGTCCGTGGCTCTACCTGAAACACGCACCTATCAAAGATTTTTCCTACCTCGACACACCGTCAGAAATTGACGTCTCTATTGCGTTGGCCAATGCAGGCCCCCTGCAGATAGAACTCATCCAGCAACGCAACGATGCGCCGTCCATGTATCGCGATTTTGTGCAGGCGGGCCATACCGGCCTACAGCACGTCGCCTATTGGACGGAGAATTTCGACCAGGATCTAGCCACCTCAGAAGCGCGTGGCCTTAAAGTGGGACAATCAGGTTACTCAGGAAGTCCTGATGGCAGGTTTGTTTACTTCACCGCAGAGGATCATCCAGGCACCGTGATCGAATTGTCTGAGATCAGTGGTGCAAAAGGGCAACTTTTCCGCAAAATTCGGGAGCGATGTTCGGCCTGGGACGGGAAAGAAGTGATCAAGCGCCTATAATTTACGCATTGAAATTTACTCGCCGATATTGTCCTTTGGGCAAAGACAACTATCAAGCAACGGCGCCAAGCCAAACTTGCGCACATTCACGGGGGTTCCAGTGAACAAAATAACAACAACACTTTTAAGTGGCCTTATGACAGCGGCCCTCGCCGTTGGCGTAACATCAGGAGCACAAGCTGCGGATAATGAAGTCCGGATTGGTGTCCTGAACCACGAAATGTCGCTGCTCCGCGACTCTACCGAAGAAGACGGTGTCGACATTAATGTCGAAGTGCTCTTCGATAGCCCAACATGGTTGGAATGGGCATGGTCACCACGCCCACATATTGGCGCAACATTCGCTACGCATGATGACGCTACCAGCTTCATCTATTCAGGTCTTACCTGGGACTACAATTTCTGGGGTCCGATGTTTGTCGAAGGTTCTTTTGGCTTCGCCCTTCATGACGGCGAGACAGGTAAATCTACCGTCGGAAACGAACTCGGCTGCACCTGGAACTTCCATGAATCGGCTTCGCTTGGTTATGACGTCACTGAAGCGCACAGGGTCATGCTCACGTTTGAGCACATTTCCAATGCCAGCCTTTGTTCCGAAAACGAAGGCATTAGCAATGTCGGCGTTCGTTACGGCTACAGGTTCTAATCTGGTTGATATCAGAAACTAAAGAACGGGGCTTCGGTCCCGTTTTCTTTTGGCATTTCATATGATGATCATCATACGAATCTTGACTCTCTTCCGCAGACCAGGCAGCGTGCCCCTATGGGCAAAAGATCAGAAGAAAAACACGAGACAAGGCAACGCATTGTCGCTGCAGCATCAAGACTGGTGCGGAAGGAAGGCATTGCGGGTCTGAAAGTCACCGACGTCATGGCAGCAGCAGGCCTCACGCACGGTGCCTTTTATGCTCATTTCGCAGACAAAAACGAGCTGATTGAAGCAGCCTTTCACGACGCCTTTGATCACAGAGAGACCTGGATTGGCTCCGCGCGTAAGCGCACATCTGAGGAACGCCTCTCTCACTTGCTGAACACCTATCTGACGCCCAAACATCGCGATACGCCTGAGCAAGGGTGTGCGTTCGCGGCGCTGGCTCGTGAGTTCGCACAAGCAGGCGGTGCTTTCCCAAAAACCTTTGAAGAGGAACTCGGAGTCTCTTTCACCCGGTTGACCGAATTGCTGGAGGACGAAACAGAAAGCAATGCCAGACAAACAGCCATGGGCATGCTCTCACTTTGCGTCGGCGGCATGGTCCTCGCCCGCGCAGTGGAGGATCCAAAACTCTCCAACGACGTTCTGAAGGCCGCGCGTGCTTTCGGCCAAGACGCCCATACAAAGAAGCTGAGGACCACTTGACCTTTCCAGACTTCAAAAACATTGCCATTGCAGGAGCCGGTGGTGTCGCAAACAGTCGCCTCGACACGCTGGAGGCGGCGAAAGGATTTGGCTACCGATGATGCAAAACCTTGTACAGACCGCATCTCCAGACAACATGGAAGGCATCAGTGCCTTTCTCGAAAAACGCGCGCCAAATTTCACGGGCGCTTAACGTCCCTTTAAAAACAGGATCGATCACATGAGCACTGACATTTCGGTTGAAGAACACTCAAAAAAATCTGTGACCGTTAAAGGTAAAAAGATGACCTATGTGGAGATGGGTGAAGGTGATCCGATTGTCTTTCTCCACGGCAATCCCACATCGTCCTATCTTTGGCGCAACATCATGCCGCATCTCAAAGACCATGGGAGATGCATTGCGCCCGATCTCATCGGTATGGGCGACAGTGAGAAATTGGATAACCCAGGCGCCGACAGCTATCGCTTTGTGGAACACCGTGAATATCTGGACGGTATCCTTGAGACCCTTGGCGTCACAGAGAATGTCACTCTTGTCATTCACGATTGGGGCTCAGCGCTCGGTTTCGACTGGGCCAATCGTCATCGCTCCGCGGTCAAAGGCATCGCCTACATGGAGGGCATCGTCCGTCCGATTGAATGGTCGGAGTGGAGCAAAGAAGCGACGGCCGTCTTTCAAGGGTTTCGCTCCCCAGCGGGCGAAGAAATGGTGCTCGAAAAAAATATCTTCGTCGACACTGTTTTGCCGGGCTCCGTGCTGCGCGGCCTGACCGAACCTGAGATGGAAGTCTATCGCCGTCCCTTTATCAACGCTGGCGAAGACCGCAGACCGACCCTGACATGGCCACGGCAAATCCCACTTGGCGGAGAGCCTGAAGATGTTGTTGCTATCGTGCAAAACTATGCAGATTGGATGGCGGAGAACGACCTGCCAAAGCTCTTCATCAATGCCGAGCCCGGCGCGATACTGATCGGTGCCCAGCGTGAATTTTGCCGCAGCTGGAAAAACCAGCAGGAAGTGACCGTTAAAGGCTCTCACTTTATTCAGGAAGACAGTCCCCATGAGATTGGGGCGGCGGTGGCCGGCTGGCGGAAAAATCTCTAAGAACGTTGTAGAACAGAAAATAATTATTGCAAAACAATAATTATTGAGCCATGGTTCCACTTCCACCCCAAGCGGACAGGAGTATGAACCATGGCGCCATCTGAACGCACAGAACGCATCAAACAGATCAGCAACCGATTTAAGTGGCTCATGATCGCGCTGATGGGTCTGCTGCCTTTGACGGCATCTCTTGCCTGGGCATTTGTTGAGCTAAATGAGCTGGATTTTGGCTTTACCGCTGACGAGGTAGGACCACTAACGACCTTTGAAAGATGGGCAGCTGCTGCGCTGAGCATCTTCCCACTCTCTGTCAGCCTCTATGCGCTGTACAATCTGCAGAAACTCTTCTCACTTTATGCAGACGGAAAATTTTTCGATCCCGAGAACGTACGCTGCTTTCGCAATATGGGCTGGGCGCTTGTTGCCGTCGTACCCGTTGATATCCTGTTCAATACTGCGCTCTCAGTTCTTTTGTCTTTTGATCAACCTGCCGGGGAGAGAATGTTGGCAGTCAGCATGTCGAGTGACGACATCGGAATTGCCGTCATAGGAGCCGTCATCATCATTGTATCCTGGGTCATGGCCGAAGCTGTTGAGCTATCCAACGAAAACGCACAGATAGTCTAGGCCAACCTCATGCCCATATCAGTGACCCTTGATGTCATGCTTGCAAAACGAAAGATGCGCTCAAAGGACCTCGCAGCCCGCATCGGCATAACCGAGGCCAATCTCTCACTGTTGAAATCAGGCAAAGTAAAAGGGGTGCGTTTTGAAACGCTTGCAGCCCTTTGCAACGCACTTGAGTGCCAACCAGCTGACCTCTTAATCTACGAAACGGAAACGAACGCAAAGGAGGACTGATGCGCTCGGCCTGCCTACCTACCCTATTGCTCAGCCTTCTGATCGGCTGCACGCCATTAGCACGAGAACGAGCTGCAGAAAAATGGTGCGACTCCGCGCCCAATTGCACGGTCTATGACGAGAATGGACGCGAAACGAGCGACAGCAGTCTATGTCGCGGCAACCGCAATTGTGCCACACCCTAATCCACCCCACAGCGGAGACACAGAGCCTGTGTAAATTCAGGGTGACTATGTTATGCAATGTCTATGGAACACCCAAAACGCACAGTCCGGCTCTTGCTTAGTCTTGTACGTCATTCTTTTCTGGGCCGTGGCGGATTCCGCCGCAGAATTCTCAAGCACATCGAGAAGCACACGCAGGCGCCCTTCCACCTAGACATCCAAGGTGCACCCTTTCTGATTCATTTCGACAATGAGACCGAACGAAAATCGATCTTCAACAATTACAACGTTCGCGAAGTTGAATTTCTGAAACAATCCTGCAAACAACCAGGCAGCGTTTTCGTCGATATAGGGGCCAACAGCGGATACTTCACCCAGATCCTTTCACTTTCCATGCCGGCTGATGGAAAAGTTGTTGCAATCGAACCAAACCCACAAATGACCGAAAGGCTTAAAACCAACCTTGCCCTCGTGCCGGAATCTGTACGCGCAAAATCAGCCTCAATCTCAATTGTGGAATCCGCCGTTGGAGCAACAACAGGTTCAGCGCAGCTCATGCTCCCCTCTGGTCCGAATAGTTTTGGCCGCGCCTATATTGGCAGTAGCACCGAAGGTGTAACGGTAAAAATCTCCACGCTCATGGAAATCCTTTCGAACGCTGGCGCAACCCGGGTCTCAGCCCTGAAGATCGACATTGAAGGCCATGAAGACAAAGCCCTGAAGCCCTTCCTGGAAATGGCTCCTCGCGAGCTGTTGCCGCGCGCCATCGTTATCGAACACACCTCTAACGATGAGTGGGACGATGACATTCTCCTTCTTCTGAAGAATGCCGGCTATCAGGAAACGGGCCGAACAAGAGGTAACGCGCTCCTTTCTCTTGTTGATTAGATAGGCCCGTCGACATAATCCCTTGATCGAAAAGGGACATGAGATCATCCTGTTTCCTGCATCAGAAACGGGAGGGTCAGATGTCGGAACAAACCACGAGCGCAAAAACCAAATATGATGGCGTCGCCAAAACGCTTCATTGGATTGTCGCACTGCTCATGATCGTCATGCTGACTGCAGGGTGGACACTGGGCGATCTGCCACTCGACGAAAAGGTGCAGACTCTTGTTATCCATTCAAGTCTGGGTCTTTCAGTCTTTATCCTGATGTTCATTCGGCTTTACTGGCGCCGTAAGAACCCGCCGCCGGCGCTGCCTGACCACATGCCAGCATGGCAGGTCACCGCATCGAAATTCAGCCACCATGGCCTGTACTTCTTCGTCATGCTGCAACCGCTTCTAGGCCTTGGCCAATCCATGTATGCCGATTTCGACGTGCGCCCCTATGGCGCCTTCTCCGTCAGCATGGGGGCAAATGAAAGCCTGTATGGCATCTTCCATGAACTACACGAGATCAACGCTATGATCCTCATTGCACTGGTTCTGCTGCATCTGGGCGCCGCGCTTTACCACCACTTTGTGCAGAAGGACACGGTGCTCAAACGCATGCTGCCCTATGGCAAGGTCTGACTGATTAGGCTAGAACAGCCCTATGGTTGTTTTGAACAAAATTTATACCCGCACTGGCGACAAGGGCACGACAGCCCTTGGCACCGGGGACCGCGTTGCAAAGCATGACGTACGTGTCGAAACCTATGGCACCACCGACGAAGTAAATTCAGTGCTCGGGCTCGCCCGTCTTCACACGAGCGATCTGCCTGAGATAGACGTTGCGCTCAGCCGCATTCAAAACGATCTCTTCGACCTTGGCGCTGATCTCTGTTTTCCTGAGAGCGACGAGCCTCTCGACTATGAGCCGCTTCGCGTGACTGATGCGCAGGTCGAGTGGCTGGAAACTGAGATTGATCATTTGAACGGCGACCTGGAACCTCTGAATTCATTCATTCTGCCAGGCGGCACCCCCCTCGCCGCGCACCTGCATCACGCAAGAACCGTTTCGCGACGGGCTGAACGGCTTTGCGTCGCGCTTGGCGAGGCCGAGCCCGGCAAGGTCAGCAATGCCGTGCTGAAATATCTCAATCGGCTATCAGATTATCTTTTTGTCGCTGCGCGCTGGTGTAACGACAAAGGCCGCGCAGACGTGCTCTGGACCCCCGGAGCGAACCGATAGGAAACGCAAACCGCTGATCATCTAGGCTGGGGATTACTCAGCATCCCGGCGATCATCCGACCAGGCATCTTCAATCTTCTGCCAAACTTCGCTGAGATAGCTCGCTCGGGTTTTCTCTGCATGAGTAAGGTAGATCGCAAACCCTTCTGTCACACCATCTGACCGCTGAACGGGCTGGACCTGGAGATGCCCCCAGAAGGACACACCTGCTTTGGTGTAGGCGAGCATATCAAGCTCTATCGCTTCTTCACCATTAAGCGCCGCCTGGAAATCTGAAAGCGCAACCGGGTCCGTATCTGGACCGGAGAGCCAATCAACCGGATGGCCGACAAGATCTGGCCCCTCATAGCCAGTCATTTCGCAAAACTGCTTGGTTGCATAAGCAATCTGATGAGGTTCACCGCCGCCACCAACAATCAACAGGGCCGCAAGACGGTAATCAACCGGCTGCAATCGCTGAAGCTCTTCTTCAAGACGAGGCGACAAGCCCCCCTCCAAATCATGCGCCAAAGCACCCATAGCATCCTCCCAGAAGCTGGCGTGATGACAGATCCTGTCTGTCGTTTGAGTCGCGCCAAAAGGTGCAATAATCTACCACCTCCAAGTAATAATCAGAAGTTCTTTGTCTTTTTCTGAAATTGTCAGTCTTACAAAGTAAAAAACAATAATAGTTTCATGTAGTTGCCAGATGCGGCGTTTGGCGGCGCGACCGCCAATTGACAGCCCCGAGGCCTCGGACTAGGTTGCCGCACCGCAAGGAAGGCGACCCACAAAATCGCCAGAAACAGCAGGTTTCCTCTTCCGGAGAGACGCAATCGCAGCACGGTGTGCTGAGCTGCACCGGTTGAGTGAGACAGTCAATTTTTAGGCCCACGCCCAAACCTTGAGACCGACGGAAAGTCTTGAGGCAAGCGCCAGGCAACGCGCAGGAGTTCACCTCAATGAAAGTGCTCGTTCCCGTCAAGCGAGTGGTCGACTACAACGTCAAAATCCGAGTTAAATCGGATCAGACCGGTGTCGAGCTCGCTAACGTGAAAATGTCCATGAACCCGTTCGATGAAATTTCCATCGAAGAAGCGGTTCGCCTCAAAGAAGCCGGCACAGCGACGGAAGTCGTTGTGGTCTCCATCGGCCCACAGCAGGCCCAGGAAACCATCCGTACAGCACTCGCCATGGGCGCAGACCGCGGAATTCTCGTCAAAACGGATGATGAAGTTGAGCCTCTTGGCGTTGCCAAGATCCTCAAGTCGATCGTCGACGAAGAACAACCTGGCCTAGTGATCGTTGGCAAACAGGCTATTGACGACGACAGCAACCAGACCGGTCAGATGCTCGCCGCCCTTCTGGGTTGGCCACAGGGCACGTTCGCATCCAAAATCGAACTCGACGGCGACAAAATCAACGTCACCCGCGAGATCGACGGCGGCCTGCAGACAGTGCGCTTGAATGCACCAGCCATTGTGACCTGCGACTTGCGCCTCAATGAACCGCGCTACGCATCCCTGCCCAACATCATGAAAGCAAAGAAGAAGCCGATTGATGAAAAGGCCATCGCTGACATGGGCGTCGACGTGAGCCCGCGCCTCGAAGTTCTGAAAGTAACGGAACCAGCAGAACGCCAGGCAGGCATCAAAGTGGAATCGGCCGCTGAACTGGTCGCCAAGCTCAAAGAAGCAGGAGTGATCGGATGACCAATCTTGTAATCGCAGAACACACAAATGACGCTCTGTCAGACGCTACAGCAAAGACAGTAACCGCAGCTGTCGCCCTTGGCGGTGACGTGCATGTGTTGGTTGCTGGCGCAGGCTGTGGCGCTGCTGCAGACGCAGCTGCAAAAATCGACGGCGTTGCCAAAGTCATCAAGGCCGACGACGCTCAGTATGACCATGGATTGGCAGAGCCAATTGCTGCTCTCGTAGTTAGCCTTGCTGGCGGCTATGACGCAATCCTGGCACCGGCCACGACCCGCGGCAAAAACGTTGCTCCACGCATCGCAGCGCTCCTGGACGTCATGCAATTGTCTGAAATCACAGCAGTGATCGATGCCAACACGTTTGAGCGTCCGATCTATGCAGGCAATGCAATCCAGACAGTGAAGTCTTCCGACGCAAAGAAAGTTTTCACAGTCCGGACAACAGCCTTTGCTGCAGCTGGTGATGGCGGATCGGCTTCTATCGAAGACGCATCCTCCGACAACCCTGGCCTGTCTGAATATGTGAGCGAAGAGCTCACCGTATCTGACCGCCCAGAGCTGACGGCAGCCAAGATCATCATCTCCGGTGGCCGCGGCATGCAGTCAGGCGACAACTTCCCAATGCTTGAGAAGATCGCCGACAAGCTGGGTGCCGGTGTTGGCGCCTCTCGCGCAGCCGTGGATGCGGGCTTCGTGCCAAACGACTACCAGGTCGGTCAGACCGGAAAGGTTGTGGCCCCAGAGCTTTACATCGCCGTCGGTATTTCTGGCGCGATCCAGCATCTGGCAGGCATGAAAGACAGCAAGGTGATCGTCGCGATCAACAAAGACGAAGAAGCCCCGATCTTCCAGGTTGCGGATTACGGTCTTGTTGCCGACCTCTTCACGGCTGTTCCAGAGCTTGAAGAAGAGCTTGGAAAAGCCGGCCTCTAACCCAGGTCCCAATCTGACGAAAGACGGCGCCCTGGGAGACCAGCGGCGCCGTTTTTGTATCAACCCTGCACCGCCGCGTCCGGTTTTGATTCCGTCCCTACAGAAAAGCCACTAGGCTGGAGGCCATGTGAAATACCGGGCTTGAGAGTAAGGGTATCATGACCATTCAAAAAATAGCTGTTATCGGTGCAGGCCAGATGGGCAACGGAATTGCCCATGTCTGCGCACTGGCGGGCCACGACATCCTTCTCCACGATGTATCGTCTGATCGGATCAATTCCGGCATCGCAACCATCACGGGCAATATGACCCGTCAGATCTCCAGTGGTCGCATCAGCGAAGAGCAACGCGAGACAGCACTCGATCGCATTAGCGCTGCGGTGACCGTTGAAGAGGTGGGCACTGCCGATTTGATCATTGAGTCAGCCACCGAGAAGGAAGAGGTAAAAGCGAAGATCTTTGAAAGCGTGACGCCCCACCTGGCCGATCACACTTTTCTTGCGACCAACACTTCCTCCATTTCAATCACACGACTTGCAGCAGCGACGGACCGTCCCGAACGGTTCATGGGTGTCCACTTCATGAATCCGGTTCCCGTGATGGAACTGGTTGAACTGGTGCGCGGCATCGCAACCGACGATGAAACCTTTGAAGCAATGCACAGCCTGGTTGAACGCCTGGGCAAACAATCATCCACTGCTGAGGACTTTCCTGCTTTCATCGTCAACCGCATCCTGGTGCCAATGATCAACGAAGCGGTCTACACACTCTATGAAGGCGTTGGCACCGTCGAGGGCATCGACAAAGCCATGCAACTTGGCGCAAACCATCGCATGGGCCCTCTTCAGCTTGCCGACTTTATCGGTCTCGATACCTGCCTCTCCATTATGCAGGTCCTTTATGATGGCCTCGCGGATACAAAATACCGGCCCTGCCCGCTCCTTGTGAAATATGTGGAAGCAGGCTGGCTCGGTCGCAAAACCAAGAGAGGTTTTTACGACTATACCGGCGATGCACCTGTTCCAACCCGCTAGGCTCAGAGGACAGCGTCAATGATTGAAGGTGGATGTCTTTGCGGTTCGGTCCGCTACAAATCGGTCGCAAAACCAATAGTCATGCGTGCCTGCTGGTGCAGACTGTGCCAGTACATTGCGGCGGGCAATGCAACAATCAATCTGGCATTCCCAAGTGACACTTTCACCGTCACCGGCGAATTGCGCGACTATCCAAGCACCGCCGACAGTGGACACCAAATGCACCGGCGCTTTTGCCCGGCCTGTGGTGTGCATATGTTCTCAGAAGCTGAACAACGGCCACACCTCATCATTGTCAGAGCTGGGACATTGGATACGCCAGAACTCGTCGAACTGGACGCCCATATTTGGACCAAAGAAGCGCCAAACTGGGCCCATCTCGACCCAGACATTTGCCAGTTTGACGGGCAGCCACCCCCGGCCGCCTGATTGGGTATTGAATAGAGTCCGCAGAGTAGTGCGGATGTTTTTCCATGATGACATGAGAGTTTTCATTCTCACAAAACATTAAGGATCGGCTGTCAGCATACCCTTCTAGGCGCACCGCTCTGCGCTGCGTAGTGGGGCAATAGATTAGGCATGCTGACAGACACAGGGTTTTCGGGACAATCATCAAGAGGCTGGCTTTTGTCTGACATCTCGACCCACCGAGAAACAGAAGCTCTCTTCAGTTATTGGAAGTCGAAATGCGACGGAAACGCAATGCCATTTCGATCTTCCATCGACCCTATCGAAATCCCTCATTTGCTTCCAATGGTTGCGTTGCTGGAAGTTGAGACGGGGCCACCGGTCCGCTTCAAAATGCGTTTACTCGGAACATCCGCAGTCGACAGTGTCGGCGAGGAACGAACGGGCCGTTATCTGGATGAGTTCGCAGAAAACCTGGCAGGTCATGCCCGTCAGGAAATCATCGGGCGGTGGCAGGAGACATGCCTTGCTGTCTACAACAGCCAATGTCCAACATTTGCTCAGGGCGTTCGGCGGAACCCTGAAAAGACATATCAATCCGTTCACGTAGCCGCCTTACCACTCACAAACGACGGCAGAACTGTCTCTCATGTCATCGGCCTTATAGTCACCGAAGCGCTAATTTCGTCCACCAATGAACAGGCTCAGGAGAGCCGGGCTCCCTAGGCCAGAGAAATGTCCGTCCTAGCTCGCATATCCTCACCCACCTTTAACAAATGCCTGTGACGATGTCGTCGCAACAGGTTCAAGACCGTGCTTTATTTCTGGGTAACCGATGGGTGATTTCAAAACAAAGTCTGGCATTCCAATTGGACGGCTTCCCGCCGGGGAATGGCAGATACTCAACAACCCAACCCACGAAAAAACAGAAACCCTGTTCAATTACTGGCAGTCGAAACTCGGGAACACGCTGATGCCGCGCCGCTCAGCGATTGATCCCATCCAAATTCCGCAGCTCATGCCAATGACTGCGATCCTAGAAGTGGAGCACGCCGAGAGGGTCCGTTTCAAAGTCAGGCTGTACGGCACAGCTGCAGTTGAAGTCGCCGGCGAAGAAAGAACAGGTCGTTACATAGACGAATTTGGACAAGGCTTATCCGAGGCGGCCCGAAAAGAAGTGGTCGCACGATGGCAAAAAGGGTGCATGGCGGCATATGACAGCTGCGCGCCAATTTTCTCGCGCGGCCTACGCAGCGATCCACAAAAATCTCACCACCTTATTCACACTGCAGCATTGCCGCTGACCACAGACGGGACAACCGTTTCGCATATTTTGGGAGCAATGACAGCAGAAACACCAAAGGCGTTCGAGCACACTCTCGATTGACGAGTATTATTGAACGTTGTTAATCGCCGCTTTCATGAGGGCAACGGCGTCCGGTGCGTCCCATTCTGCAGGCCCCACGAGACGCCCCAAGAGCCGGCCTTCCCGGTCCAACAAGACCGTCGTCGGCATGCCAAAGACTCCCAGGGCAACGCCAGTGCGCGAGCTTGCATCATTATAGAGCCCCAGATGCTCAATATTGTTCTCAGCATAAAACGCTCGGGGCAGATCAAGCCCAGAGCGATCAAGGCTGACGGCAAGCACTTCGAACTCTTCACCACCAAATTCGGCTTGCAAACGGTCCAATGCTGGCATTTCGTGCCGGCAGGGCCCGCACCAAGTCGCCCATAAATTGACCAGGACAACTTTGCCTTTCCAGTCATCAAAAGACCGACCGTTTCCCTCACTATCCACAAACTGAACCGGGTCAGGGTGCTCAGGAGACCCAAAAACAGCGAAATTGGCCATCTCGCCCACGGCAAAGGTCTCAAGGTCGCTATTTAGGATTTCAGCCGAATTTCCACCCTCAACATTGCTTTCTCCCCAAAAAGTCACGTATATGCCCGCAATGACAAGTGCAGTCGCCAGCGCGGCGACAGCTAGGTAAACCGGGCTTTGGTGACGCATGGAACTTCTCTCCTTACCCACCACCGCCCCGGACCAGGCGCCGGAGCAAGAACGATGAGCAATAAAATGTGGGGCGGCCGGTTCGGCGATGGCCCAGATGAAATTATGGAGGAAATCAACGCCTCCATCGGGTTCGACCAGCGCTTCGCAGCCCAGGACATCCGGGGCTCGAAGGCTCACTGCACTATGTTGGCCGACAAAGGTATTATTTCAAAGGGCGACGCAGATCAAATCATCGCGGGGCTGGACACAATCGCGCGAGACATTGACGCAGGCCAGTTCACATTTTCTCGGTCGCTCGAAGACATTCATATGAACGTGGAAAATCGCCTGTCAGAAATCGTCGGACCCGCCGCCGGACGGCTCCACACAGCCCGCTCCCGGAACGATCAGGTCGCAACCGACTTCAAGCTCTACGTGCGTGACACCATCGACCATCTGAACACTCAGTTGGCAACACTACAGGATGCTTTTGTCACACAGGCGGAAGTCCATGCGGACACTGTCATGCCAGGCTTTACCCATCTGCAGACCGCCCAGCCAGTGACGTTTGGTCACCATTGCTTGGCTTACGTGGAAATGCTGGAACGTGACCGGGGCCGGTTCGCTGACGCACGCAAGCGGTTGAACCAAAGCCCACTCGGCGCTGCGGCGCTTGCCGGTACGTCTTTCCCCATCGACCGGGAACAGACAGCGGCGGCGCTGGGTTTCGATGGCCCCACCAGAAACTCACTCGACAGTGTATCTGATCGGGACTTTGCGCTCGAAACTTTGGCGGCTGCCGCGATCACAGCAACGCATCTCTCTCGGTTTGCCGAAGAGATTGTCGTTTGGATGTCCGCCGGTTTTAAGTTTATCGACCTCCCAGACAGCCTGACGACAGGCTCCTCCATCATGCCGCAAAAGCGGAACCCGGATGCCGCTGAGCTCGTGCGCGCAAAATCCGGCCGGGTGATTGCAGCCTTCACCTCGCTCAGCATTGTGATGAAGGGCCTGCCACTCGCCTATTCAAAGGACATGCAGGAAGACAAGGAAGCCTTGTTTGATGCGCTTGATGCACTTTCTCTGTGTCTTGCGGCCATGACCGCCATGGCGGGGTCACTGACAGCCAACAAAGAGGCGATGGCAAATGCCGCTGGCGGCGGGTTCTCCACAGCAACAGACCTCGCCGATTGGCTGGTAAGGGTGGCGGACCTACCGTTCCGGCAAGCCCATCACGTCACCGGCACTCTTGTCTCAAAGGCTGAAGAAAAAGGCATCGATTTGCACGAACTCTCGCTGGAAGAGATGCAGGCAGTCGATCCTGCGATCACAAATGACATATACTCTGTCTTAACTGTTGAGAGTTCTGTCGCAAGCCGCACAAGCCTTGGCGGGACAGCCCCCTCAAACGTGAGAGCTGAGGCAAACCGCTGGCGGAAAATGCTGGCAGCAGAAGGAAAAACAAAATGATCCGAACCATCCTAACGCTGACACTGGTCGCAAGTTTCGGTTTGGCCGCGTGTGGTGTTAAAGCTCCGCCGGTACAACCTCAACCAACCGAACAGGAACAGACCAACTAGGTCACTGCATCCAAGCGAGTAAGTCTTTGCACCACTTTCACTATCAGGACGGGACCCTCCACGCCGAGGATGTATCCCTGAAGGAAATTGCCGCCGAAGTCGGCACGCCCTTTTACTGCTATTCAACGGCCACGCTCGAAAGACACTATCGTGTCTTTGCAGAAGCCTTTGAGGGCACGGACACGCTTGTCTGCTACTCCGTTAAAGCAAACTCAAACCTCGCTGTGATTAAAACACTTGGTGAGCTGGGCTCAGGCGCCGACATCGTCTCAGAAGGCGAACTGCGACGCGCTCTTGCCGCTGACATCCCGCCACAGCGGATCGTCTTCTCCGGTGTAGGCAAACAGGCGCAGGAGCTCGCCTTCGCGCTCGAAACCGGCATCCATCAGTTCAACGTGGAATCAGAGCCTGAGCTAGAACTCTTGTCTCAGATCGCGAGCAGCATGGGAAAAGAGGCCGCCATTGCGCTCCGCGTAAATCCAGATGTGGATGCCAAAACCCACGAGAAAATCACAACCGGTAAAGCGGAAAACAAGTTTGGTATTTCCTGGCTTCAGGCGCCACGCGTCTATGCCCGCGCTGCAGAACTGCCCGGCATCAAGGTCGCAGGCGTCGATGTACATATTGGCAGCCAGCTGACAGATCTTGCGCCGTTCGAAGAAGCCTTTACCCGTGTCGCTTCCATGGTCGAAGAACTGCGTGCCGCCGGCCACGACATCACCCGGCTGGATCTCGGCGGAGGCCTCGGCATTCCCTATCGCGGCACCAATGATGTGCCTCCGCCACCAGCCGACTATGCTGCCATGGTCAAGCGGACGGTCGGGCACCTCGGCTGTCAGCTCATGTTTGAGCCGGGGCGTATGATCGCGGGGAACGCAGGCATCCTGGTCGTGAATGTCATATTTGAGAAACATGGGGAAGACCGGTCGTTTCTCATCATTGATGGCGCGATGAACGACCTCATCCGCCCAACACTCTATGACGCCTATCACGACATCCAGCCAGTCACCGAAACGGCCCCAGGCGAAGCGCGGCTTACCTATGATATCGTGGGTCCAATCTGCGAAACCGGGGACTTTTTCGCCAAAGGGCGCGCCTTGAGCGCTCAAAAGCCTGGTGACCTGCTGGCAGTCATGTCGGCAGGTGCCTATGGCGCCGTGCAGGCTTCCACCTACAATACGAGGCCTTTGGTGCCAGAAGTGATGGTGAATGGATCACAATTCACCGTGATCCGGCCGCGTCCAAGTTATGACGCAATGCTGGAACAGGATAGACTACCTGACTGGCTCACAAACTAGCGGGTGATCTCTCCCGCACCTGAGAAGAAGACGGGATCCGCTTGGCGCAGACGGAAACATCAAACAAGATATCCGAAGGGACAGCAGCACCGTCGGCGCTGCCATCGTCGGTGGCGACGCGAGTGGAGATTGCCCGCGCCTCTCTTTGGTGGGAAAGGGCCTGGCCTGCACTCTGGCCACCGGTTGGTGTACTGGGCGCCTATACAACGCTCGTTCTTGTCGGCACATTCGAAACCTGGACTCTCTTCTCAGCCTGGGCTGCTTTGCTGACAACCCTCGGTGCTGCTGGATATCTGCTTTCCCGTGACGTCAGCTGGTCAGAAATTCCAACGCGGACCGATGGTCTGCGCCGTCTGGAGGAGATGAACAATCTCCCACACAGACCCCTCTCCACCTATGAGGATCAGGCCGCTGCTGGAACAGGCAGCGACCAGCTTTGGGCAGCGCACAGACAATGGTTGAAGGCGCGCCTTGCGGCCTTGCGCGCAAAATGGCCCTCACCTGGCCTTGCAGGCCATGACCCGTACGCCCTTCGTGGCGCATTAGTTGTCTGCCTGGCCGCCGCTTTTGCAATCGCTGGTCCGTTCGCAGGCAGCAGGTTGGCTCAAGGTTTTTTCCCTGGGTTTGCTGGAACAGGCTCTGTGGGCCAGGTTGATGCTTGGATCACCCCACCAGACTATACCGGTCGCGCGCCCATCTTCCTCACCCAGGCCACCACAAGCGCGCTGGAAGTACCTGAAGGCAGCGAAATCACAGCAAACATCTTTGGTGGAAGCAGGCCGCAGGTGACACTGGGAGCAGAAACGCTTGCTCTCAAAGAAAACGACCAACGCGGTGAGCAAGCCTATGAAACCAGCGCAACCATAGAGGCAGATACCACCCTTGCCATAACCCAGGGCGGTCGCGATCAGGGAACCTGGCCAATCACGGTCACACCCGACGAAGCTCCTTTCGTGCGGCTTGTAGAAGCCAGCGCCACCACGAGACGGACGCTCAAACTGATCTACGAAGTCATCGACGACTATGGCGTCACTGATCTGAAAATGGGCTTGGAACTCGATCCGATTTTCGTTCTGGAAGATAAGAAAATCTTTCAGCTCGGTGACGAACCATTCACGCGGGATGGCTTCAGCCCCCTGATTGACGGATTTGTAGCCGAAAAGGTCGTAACCCAGATCGACCTGCCCTTGCCCGGAATTCGCCCAAAGGATGCAACCAACACTGCCTATAAGGATCTGCTGTCCCATCCTTGGGCAGGTCTTCCCGTCATGCTCACGCTGGTGGTGAGCGATGACGCAGAGCAAACAAGCACAAGCCGCACCATCAACATGGCCATGCCAGCAAGACAGTTCACAAAGCCTCTTGCAGCCGCTCTCGTAGAACAGCGCCAACGTCTCGCCATGTCGCCCCTAAATCGAGGAAGTGTTGCAGGCTTTCTCAACGCCTTTGCGCTTGAGGGTGAAAAACACATCGACGACGCATCTGTCTATCTTGGTTTGCGCGCAGCCTATTGGCGCTTGGTAAAAGCAAGGCGCCCAGGCGATCTTGCTGGCGTGTCAAAACTCTTGTGGGACCTTGCTCTTCATATCGAAGACGGGGATCTTTCGATGGCAGAGCGCGATCTGCGGACAGCGCGCGAAGCACTTGCACAAGCGCTCGCTGAGGGGGCATCGCCGGGTGAAATCGAACAACTCATGCAGGAGCTAAAATCAGCGCTCTCTCGCTATTTGGACGAACTTGCTGGAAAAGCGACTGCAGAAATTGATCCGCAGTTGCAACCGCCCGGCGACGGGCAGATGTTGGAACGCTCGGACCTGGAAAAAATGCTGGATGCCATTGGCGACCTTGCAAAAACAGGGGCGCGTGATCAGGCTCAGGATCTCCTGTCACAGCTCGATGATATTCTGGAGAATCTCAACACCGACCAGCAACAACAACCAACCGAAGGTGAATCTGAACTCGCCGATGCCATCGGAGAAATGGGCGACATCATCTCTGAGCAACGCAGTCTCATGGATGAAACATTCCAGCACGGACAGGGCGCACCCGGAGGCTCAGAGGGCGGGGAAAGCGGCAACCAAGGACAAAACGGCGGGCCACCACTTGAGAACCTGCAGGGCCAACAAGATGGGCTAAGACAACGCCTTGAAGATTTGATGGGAAAGCTCGGTGAGAACGGGCAACCCGTGCCAGGCGAATTGGAGCAGGCAGCCCGCTCCATGCAACGCGCTGAAGATCGCCTTTCCCAAGGAAGACCCGACTCAGCGGCCGGGGCGCAAGGAAAAGCCATCGACCAACTTCGCTCCGGCGCTCAGGCGCTCGCCGACGCCATGTTTGACTCAATGGGATCAGGTGGCGAACAAAGCGGCGTTAATGCTGGTGGCGATCAGACCGACCCCCTGGGCCGACCTTTAACCTCGAACGGAACCAGCAACTCAGACTCAGTCAAACTGCCCGACGAACTGGATCTCCAACGCGCACGCCAGATTCTGGAGGAGCTGCGCAAGCGCGCTGCCGAACTTGGGCGCCCGGAGCAAGAACTGGAATATCTGGAACGTCTGTTACGCCGTTTCTAAGGCCCAGTACAAAATCAACCCGATCAGGGGTTCATCTCTTCCGTTTGGTCTAGAAAACGGATTTCAAGATCCCGCGCATCGATAGGCGGGCTCGAGAGACGTGTGACGAACTCAGCTGTCTCGCTTGGCTCCAGAGCTGGCTCCGGCAACGCAAAAGTCCAGGCATAGAGTTCATTCTGACCTTCATCCCGCAAGCCCACACGGACGCGGGGCACTGAGAGACGGGCATCTCCCACATTGACCACTTCACCGGTGATCGAGAGAACAGGCAGGCCATTCTCATACTGATGCTCGTAAGCGACGTTTTGAAATTCCATACGCTGCGGGTTTACGGGCTCATTGAGCACCGCATAGAGGGAGGCCGTCGCAGGCCATGCTGCAACCAGCTCGTCCTTGAAGCTGTAGAGCGCAAGGAGCGTCGCCCCAACAAACAGACCAAGCCCGGCAAAGCCAGCAACCTGGCCCATACGCCAGCGTGTCAGTGTTTTACGGAAGGCTGCCATCCGTCGGGCGGCAACAGCTTCTGATCCAGCGCTTGCTGGAGCGGTCTTCTCAGCCGGCGCTGTGTCATCTTTTGCTGGAGGAGGCGGGGCGGCTTCTTTGGCCTCGACCGGAACCTCATCCGTCTCATCCAAGGTTTTGGGAATATCTTTCGGCGGATCTTGATGCCAGGTGTCGCCACACTTTGCACAGCGCACCTTACGGCCCTTTGGCATAAAGCCAGACGCCTCTACTTGGTACTTTGTCGTGCAGGATGGGCAGGAAATAATCATACGAATCAGGTCTTCTCTGAATCAAATTTGATCGACATCACTTTGCACAGGCCCTCCCAGCAACTCAAGCGAGCAATGAAAAACACCCCCAAAACCTGTTGTAGAAACTTTCAAGCAGGCCGCGTTCAGAGATTTTCCGTGCAAGGGTGGCTTGCGCCGACTATTAAACGCGTAAACGTGGTTAAGGCCACGTTAAACACACGGCGAAAGACGACATTTTGTGCCAATGTTTGTAACAGCTAAGCGAAGAAGAGCAGCATAGATGGTGCGGTTTGAAAATGTCGGGATGCGCTATGGAATGGGCCCGGAGATTTTGCGGGATGTCTCCTTTCATTTGGAACCCGGGTCTTTGCACTTCCTCACCGGACCATCAGGTGCCGGAAAAACCTCTCTCCTGAAACTGATGTTTCTTGCCCATAAGCCCTCACGGGGCCTGATCTCCATGTTCGGACATGACGTGGCGACCACATCACGCGCAGAACTGCCCGGCCTCCGCCGACGCATCGGCGTTGTATTCCAGGAGTTTCGACTCTTAGAGCACCTCACAACCTATGAAAACGTCGCCTTGCCGCTCAAGGTCACGGGACGCAATGAAGCTGAATATCGCGACGATGTAGAAGAGCTCCTGACCTGGGTTGGGCTGGGCGACCGGATGCAGGCACGCCCGTCAACCCTGTCAGGGGGAGAGCAACAGCGCGCCGCCATCGCGCGCGCGGTTGTTGGACGGCCAGCGTTGCTGCTCGCTGATGAACCAACGGGGAATGTCGATCCAGAGATGGGTCAGCGCCTGTTGCGCCTCTTTATTGAACTAAACCGCCTTGGAACGTCTGTTCTAATCGCCACACACGATCGCGCCCTTGTGGATGCAAGTCGCGCCCCTGAGCTCATCATTCAAAATGGGGAGCTGACCTATCGTGACTGACGCTGAGACAAGCGACCAAGCCAGCCCGAGGCCAGCAACAAGCTGGATCTCGCTGATTGTCGGGCGGACGCCGCGCAGCGGTATCATGCCACCAGCAGACGTAACGGGCGCCACTTTGGTCCTGGTGGTCGCCGCCATGTCCTACCTCGCCTGTCTGGCATTTGGGGCGATGGTAACAGTCACCCGCTCCGCCAATGACTGGACCGCACAACTTGAGGGTTCGCTCACCATTCAGGTTAAGCCTCATGCAGAAATAGCGACTGAGGATCAGATCAGCGCTGCGTTGGCTGTGCTTGATGAAGTTGACGGTATTGAACGCGCAAGCGCGCTCTCAGAAGAAGATATTCGAGCCCTTCTCGATCCCTGGTTGGGGGAAACGACAGAGAGTGAAGACTTGCCATTGCCCTCTCTGATTGATGTTGAGCTCAGCCCTGACGCAAATGTTGATATGAGCGGCCTCGCCGAGCGGCTCGCAGCAGCTGCTCCGGGGATTGAACTCGATACCCATAGACAATGGCTGGGTGAGCTTCTGTCAGCGGCGCGCTCTGCTGTCTGGCTATCGATCGGCATTCTCACATTGATAACGCTCACCACTGTGGCAATCGTCGTCTTCGCCACTCGGGCGAGCCTCGCCGCCAATCATGAAAGTGTCGAAGTTCTGCATCTCGTCGGTGCGCCAGATGAGTTTGTGGCGAACGAAGTTCAGCGGCACTTTCTACAACTGGGGCTGCGAGGGGGAGCGAGTGGCCTTGCCGCCGCCATCCTCACCTTCCTCGCCATCACCTGGCTGGGCTCTGAAGGCGGTGCCTTCCTCCTTCCAGTGCCAGGCCTGATGCTCAGTGACTACCCTTGGTTGCTGCTGGTCCCGGCGGTTGTTGCCCTCACAACCACCCTCGCCGCCCGGATGACGGTCCTGCGTGTTCTAGGCCGAATGATTTAGAGTGTTTTCAACAAAAGTTGCTGACTTTTGTGGAGCTAAAGCGCGATCAACCGAAAACCCCTTAAAGGCAAAAATTCGCCGCAAATTGGCGGTAATGCTCAATTCCCCATGCTAAACTGCCTTTTCCTGGGAAGATGAGCGACCGACGGTGATGTACGCAACACTCAAGTCCATCTGGGGAAAACTACCCCGACGACTAAGGTTGGGCCTGACCGGCCTGACGGTCTTGGCGTTTGGGTACACGATCGGCTTCCTTTGGTTCCTAAGCGAAATCCCTGAATCCAATTTGGCAGCGCCTCAGCCAACAGCAGATGCCATTGTGGTGCTGACCGGCGGTCCCGAGCGCATTGATGCGGCCATGGACCTTCTGGCAAGCGGCAGAGGCGCCCGTCTCCTTGTCTCAGGAGTTCACCCAGAAGTGACGAAAGAGGAGCTCAGCGACCTTCTGAGCCCCGACAAGGCCCTGTTTGACTGTTGTGTGGACATGGACTGGAGAGCCGAAGACACGATTGGCAATGCAGCTGAGACCGCCTCGTGGGTGGAGGCAAATGGGTTCCAAAGTCTGCTGGTTGTCACCAGTGCCTATCATCTGCCGCGCGCCCTGCGGGAGCTCGGCCATACAATGCCCGCCGTGGATCTCCGGGGCCATCCGGTTTTCCATGACGAGGTACACCTCGACGATTGGTGGCGATATTCCGGCACAAGCCGCCTCCTCATTGCGGAATACTCCAAATTTCTGCTAACGCTGGTGCGATTGGGTGGCCTTGAGGAAGTGTGATCACTGAAAGTGCGCCTGATATCAGCTGTTCTGGCCGCATGGGGACCGTCATTTGCTCTTATTTCGATCCATTCTGTTCAACTTCCTGTTTTACAGCACCTCTGTCATTGCAGGTCTCGTCGGCCTGCCACTTCTCCTTGGCCCATCAAAATACGCCGTCTGGCTGATGCGGGCTGTCGGTCACTGGAACCTGTGGCTCCTCAGAGTCATCGCAGGCACCACCTATGAAGTGAGGGGACTGGACAACATTCCTGACACGGCCTGTGTGGTCGCCTCAAAGCATCAATCCATGTGGGAGACAGTGAGCCTCATCGCCATTGTCGAACACCCTGCCCTCGTATTGAAGCAAGAGCTTCTCTACATCCCCCTCTATGGCTGGTATGTGCAGAAGGCACGCATGATTGCCATCCGGCGCTCTGATGGCCCCAAAGCACTAAGAAAGATGCTGCGCCAGGCCGCAGCGGCCGCTGAAGAAGACAGACATCTGATCATCTTCCCAGAAGGCACCAGAGCCGCCCCAGGAGCGCGCAATCCTTACATGCCAGGTGTGGCCGGCCTCTATAGCCACCTGGATGTTCCCTGCGTACCAGTCGCACTCAATTCCGGTCTGTTTTGGCCACGACGGAAGCTCGAGCGTAAACCCGGAACGATTGTGATCGAATTCCTTCCGCCCATCGCACCTGGCCTGAAACGCCCCGAGTTCATGAAAGAACTAGAAACGCGAATTGAAACCGCGACGGACAAATTGCTGTTGGAAGCAGGTTTCGACCCAGGTGCAGAACGCGACGCCGCCTCCGCTGAGGTTAGCAAGGATTAACCTTCCACGACCATTGTTCATCATGTGAGTCGTGAGTTCTTTGAGGTCTCGAAGTCGTCAAAAGAACATAAATAGAACATTTGTTTGACGGGCCGGACGATCCAGATCAAGATCAAGGCCCCTCAATCTACCAGCCTGCAGCCGGATAGCTTTAAATGACGCAGCCCGACACCTTAATCCCTATTGCTGACCAAATCTGGCAGATGAAATATCGCTTCAGCGGATCAGACATGCTGCCCGCGGATGAGACAGTTGAAGCAACTTGGACCCGCATAGCAAAAGCGCTGGCTGAAGCAGAAACGCCTGCAGACCAGACCAGGTGGGAAATAGAGTTCAAACAAACCTTGGAGGGTTTTCAGTTTTTGCCCGCCGGGCGCATCGTTGCTGGGGCTGGCACCGAGCGCTCCGTCACGCTCTTTAACTGCTTCGTTATGGGCGATGTGCCTGATGATATGGGCGGCATCTTCGAGGCCTTAAAAGAAGCCGCCCTTACCATGCAGCAGGGCGGTGGCATCGGGTATGACTTCTCCACCTTGCGACCCAAAGGTGCCGAAGTGAAAGGCGTTGGGGCAGATGCGTCAGGCCCGCTGAGTTTCATGGATGTCTGGAACGCCATGTGCCAGACCATCATGTCCGCCGGATCACGACGCGGCGCCATGATGGCCACCATGGTGTGCACCCATCCAGACATTGAAGACTTCATCGAAGCAAAACAGGAAGCCGGTCGGTTGACCATGTTCAACCTGTCCGTACTGGTGACAGATCCCTTTATGGAGGCGGTCGAAGCAGATCGCGATTGGCCGCTCGTCTTCGATGGCAAAACCTACAAGACAATCAAGGCCCGGGCGCTTTGGGACAAAATGATGGATGCCACCTACGCATATGCGGAGCCCGGTGTCATTTTCATTGATCGCATCAACAAGCAAAACAATCTCGCCTATTGCGAAACCATTCACGCCACCAATCCGTGCGGCGAACAGCCTCTCCCGCCCTACGGCGCCTGCCTTCTAGGCTCGATCAATCTTGCGAGGTTGGTGGAAAATCCGTTCAGCCCGGACGCCAAAATTGATTTGGCAGAGCTGGACAGCTTGGTCCGCACCGCTGTGCGCGCCATGGACAATGTCATCGACATTTCCCGCTTTCCTCTACCTCAACAAGAACATGAAGCCAAAGCCAAGCGGCGCATTGGCCTCGGCGTCACCGGCCTTGCAGACGCACTTGTCATGTGTGGCGTGCGCTATGGCAGTGACGAAAGCCTCGATCTGATAGAGACCTGGATGCAGGCGCTCCAGCGCGCCGCCTATTTGGCTTCAACAGATCTTGCCGCAGAAAAAGGCGCGTTCCCCCTGTTCGACAATGAGGCATTCCTCGCAGGCGAAACCGTCAAACGCCTCGACGCCGACGTGCGCTCCGCCATCAAAAAGAACGGAATTCGAAACGCGCTTCTGACCTCCATCGCACCGACAGGAACCATCTCCTTATTTGCCGGAAATGTATCAAGCGGTATCGAGCCCATATTTGCACTGGACTATTCCCGTAAGGTTTTGATGCCGGACGGATCGCGCACAGAAGAGAAAGTCGTCGACTATGCCGTCGCGCTCTATCGGGCGATGTTTGGAGAAGACGCGGGCTTGCCGGATACATTCGTGACGACAGAAGGCCTAAGCCCTTCCGACCATGTCAGGGTTCAGGCAATCGTTCAAAAATACATCGACAGCTCAATTTCAAAAACCATCAACTGCCCCGAAGACCTGAGCTTTGATGAGTTTAAGTCGGTCTACCGTGATGCTTATCAGATGGGGCTGAAAGGCTGTACAACCTATCGACCAAGTGATGTACGCGGCTCAGTTCTCTCCACAACAAAACCGGCCGAACAAAAAGAAACACAAAGCCAATCCGCTCTTCCCTTGGAAGCACCAAAGCCTGTTCTCGACCCTGTTGAGCAGGACGGAGTCGTCTACATGTCTTCACCGTTAGAGCGTGACACGGTATTGCCCGGCTTCACATACAAGCTGCAATGGCCTGAAAGCGATCACGCCATGTACATTACGTTGAACGACATAATGCAGGACAATCGCAGGCGTCCTTTTGAGATCTTCATCAACTCAAAAAACATGGAACACTATGCTTGGACCGTGGCGTTGACGCGAATGATCTCGGCGGTCTTCCGGCGTGGCGGTGATGTGACCTTTGTCGTTGAAGAGTTGAAAGCCGTGTTTGACCCACGCGGCGGCGCCTGGGTGGATGGACGATATGTTCCCAGCCTCCTGGCCGCCATCGGCGAAGTGATCGAACAACATATGATCGACACGGGGTTCATCACGAAGAATGAAGGCCGTCCGATTTCAGAAGCCCTTCAAAAAGTGGCCGGCGACACCGACGGCCCGAGACGAGCAAGCTGCCCCCGCTGCGGCGATCGCTCACTGATCCGCCAGGAAGGCTGCGATAACTGCACTGAGTGCGGATATTCACGGTGCGGCTGACGAAACCGTGACACTCCAAATATCAAACGCCCAAGCCAAATCCTTGCTTCTGGAGAAGCAAGGCCTCGGTCAAAAACCATCCGGCCCTTTCAACGCAGACAAGTTGCAGGACCTTATAAACCAGCTTGGATATGTGCAGCTCGACAGCATCAATACCGTCGAGCGCGCCCATCACATGATCCTGCACTCCCGCGCAGACGGTTATCGCCATAAGCATCTGAAAGAACTTCACGAGGAGCGCGGCACGCTGTTCGAGCACTGGACTCATGATGCCTGCCTCATACCAACCGAGTTTTATCCCCATTGGCGCCACCGGTTTTCCCGCGCCAAGGAACGATTAAGCCACCCAAACTGGCAGAAACGAATGGGGCCTGACGGCGCCAAAGTCGTCAGAGCCGTGAAAGCCCGCATCAAGAAAGAAGGCCCCCTCATGTCGCGAGACTTTGAGGATAAAGGCCAGGGCGCCTGGTGGGGATGGGGCCCCTCAAAAACAGCGCTGGAATATCTCTGGCGGGCCGGAGAGCTGGCCATCGTTCGACGGGAAGGCTTTCAGAAAGTCTATGATCTGACCGATCGCTGCATTGAAGACTGCCACCGCGACGAAAAACCGAGCCTCACTCAGACCATTGACTGGAAATGTCGCGAGGCGCTGAAGCGGTTGGGCACAGCGACCCATGGGGAAATCGCCGCCTATTGGGCAAGCGTCTCCAACAAGCAAGCAGCCGATTGGGTCCAAAAACAAATGGAGCACGACCTGATCCCAGTAGAGATAGAAGGCCATGACGGAACATGGCGGAAGTCTATCGCCTTCACGTCTATTGAAGAAGAACTTGATGCGCTTAAAACACCGATAAAACGCCTTCGCCTACTAAGCCCTTTTGATCCGGTGGTCCGTGACAGGAAGCGCGCTGAACGCCTTTTTGGATTCGACTATCGCGTCGAGATATTTGTTCCAGAAAAGAAACGCCAATATGGCTATTACGTTTTGCCAATATTGGAAGGGTCGAAATTCACGGGACGAACCGATGTCAAAGTCCACCGAAAAGAAGGCCGTGTCGAAGTAAAAGGCCTTTGGCTGGAAGAGGGCGTAAAGCTGAGTGCCGCCCGTGAAGAAGCACTTAGAAAGGCACTGCAGCGCCTCACGAAATTTACGGGCGCAGAGACGGTTGACCTAGACGCTGCTCTACAGCGCGCCAAAGCGTCTCCAACCCCTGGTCGCTGATCTGCATCTCTTGAAGATGCTCGACTGTACTTTGAAGATATTCAGGGTTCTTTCCTGACTGGCCCTCCCCATGCGCAATCAGTTCCACCTGTCGATCAAAATCGAGCTTGTGCGCATATTGCTCATGATCCCGGTCAACGATGAAGCAAAGTGCCTCAACCTTGGGCAGGGGTCCATCCAACAAAGTCAGGGACCGCGTAACATCAAGATAGACACTGGTCACCTGCTCGCGTTCTTGAAGGTAAAGCCGCGTGGCGTCTGCATGTTCTGGCGCAACCTGATAAGCAAAACCGCGACAGGACCCGCCGCGATCCAGACCGAAGACCAACCCAGGACGTTCCTTCGTTCCGCGATGAACATGACTAAACACGCAGAAGGACCGGTGGTAGCCGTGTAGACGGGCGGCATATCGCTCGACAAACGGAAACCCAGGGCGCCACATCAACGACCCATATCCAAATACCCATAAATCCTGCATGATGTCGCTACGCTTGCTTAACTGTTTGCCTCAACACTGGGAAATCTATCAGGTCTTCCCACTTCCCCCAAAAGCAGCCGCGCCCGCGCAGCAGCATCGAAGATATATTTGTCCTTATGAGCCGTTTGCCTGAACCTATGAAAAACATCCGCTGGTCGTTGATTCTCCCATTCATACTCATTGCTGTAGGCGCCATCGCCTATTCGCTCTGGTGGGTCGGTGTTGCTAACCGGGTCGAGGTTGCCATTCTGAAATGGCAGACTGATCAGGCGGCCAAGGGAATTTCTGTGAGCTGGGACAACCTGGATACCGGTGGCTATCCCTACCGGATACAGGTCGAAATCGCTGGTGGCCGCATAGATGCACCGGACGCCCCCCGCGCATGGACCTGGGAAGCCGATAGCCTGAGCGCACAAACACTCGCTTACCGACTCAACCATGTCATTGTCGATATTCCCGGCGCCCAGCGCGTCCATTATTCAGAACCACGCGACGGGCATGAGCAAAAGTTCACCCTCAACCTCACCTCCGATGTGTTTTGGGCAAGCTATGTCGATGAAAGTGCGCAGGAACAACGTCTTTCCGCAGACATTCAAAACCTCGCCGCCACAAGATCACAGCAAACTGATGCCGGCCCTGTTCTCGCAGGCGGCGCAGCAGCAGGACGATTACAACTGCACGGTCGCCCTGCGCCAGAGGTAGCTGGAACAGCCTTTGACATCGCCCTGAAAGGCCAGGACATCTCGTGGGTGGACCTGGGTGACGCGACTTGGGCGGGAAGCGAAATTGCCCACCTGGAAGCCCAGACCCGCATCACAGACCTGCCTCCAGGCTTTCCAAATGCGCTTGCCACTTTTCTGCCCGATGCAGCGGCAAACGGCACAAAGCTTGCCATCTCAGAATTCAGCCTCGAGTGGGGCCCCATCGAGATGACCGGCCAGGGAGAAGTCAAACTGGACAGACTGGGACGCCCGGAAGGTCGTTTCCGCACAAGCGTTGGAAATCTCGATGGCCTGATCGACGCTTTGGTAAGCGCTGGCATTGTCTCGCAACAAAGCGCCCGCCTGGCTTTTGCCGGCATGGCGGCACTTTCAAGCATGCAAGGCGAGGAAAACGGCCGTGTTCGCCTGCCTGTGGCAATGAAAGATGGCGTTCTGTTTCTAGGACCAGTTGCTGCTGCCCGGCTGGAGCCGCTTTACTAGAGCATTTTCAACATAAGGGCCTAATCGTCCTTAGCGGGATCGCGGCCAAAGTTCGGAGCCGCCACTTCCTGTCCCGCATCCACAATGGAACGGCGAATGTCACGCGTACGGGTAAACAGCTCAAATAGAGCGTCCCCATCGCCCCACCTGATGGCCCGTTGCATGGCGGCCAGGTCTTCGGAGAAACGTCCAAACATTTCTAGAATGGCATCGCGATTGTTGAGGCACACATCCCGCCACATGGTCGGGTCAGATGCGGCAAGTCGCGTGAAATCCCGAAAGCCACCAGCAGAGTATTTGATCACTTCTGACTTGGTGACTGCCTCCAAGTCATCTGCGGTCCCCACAATATTGTAGGCGATGAGGTGCGGCAGATGGCTTGTGATCGCGAGCACCAAATCATGATGCTTGGCTTCCATCACATCGATCTTTGAACCGCATGCTTCCCAAAAACGGGAGAGTTTGGCGACCATATCGGGATCGCTGTCTTCGAGGGGCGTTAGAATGCACCAGCGCCCATCGAAGAGTTCGGGAAAGCCCGCATCCGGACCACTCTGTTCCGTCCCCGCAATCGGGTGGCCCGGAATAAAATGAACACCTTCAGGCACGTGAGGCCCAACATCGTCGATCAGCGATGCCTTGACCGATCCCACATCTGTCAGGATGGCACCTTCAGCAAGGTGCGGTGCAATGTCTTGCGCCACGGCGCCAACGGCGCCAACAGGCGTGCAAAGCACCACCAAGTCAGCGCCCTTTACGGCATCAGCAGCACTTGCCTCCGCCCGGTCGATAAAGCCAATCTCAAGGGCCCGAACGCGTGTTGCTTCAGAACGGGCAGAACCAACAATCTCGCTTGCAAGCCCCGCGCGTTTCATTGCATGGCCGAGAGACGATCCAATAAGCCCAAGGCCAATAAGAGCGACTCGCTCAAAATGCGTATCCCCGCTCATGGATGCTCCCCCATAAACTCAGTCAGTGCCTCGACGACCAAGCGGTTTGCTTCTTCGGTGCCAATGCTCAGCCTCAAAAAATCCGGCATGCCATAGGCGCCCACGCCACGCAGGATCAATCCGCGCTTCATCAGGAAGTTATCCGCGTCAGCCGCCCGCCGTCCGTCAACGTCCGGAAATCGGATGCTCAGGAAATTCGCCGAAGCAGGCAGCACCTCAAGACCAAGCGCTGCAATTTCCCGTGTCAGCCAGGTTGCCCAGGTCTCATTATGGTCGGCCGCCCGCTCCACATGTGCCTGATCCTTCATGGCGGCAACACCTGCCATCAAGGCAGGCGTGTTCACATTGAAGGGACCGCGAACCCGGTTCAAAACATCAGCCACCGCTTCCGGGCAATAGGCCCAGCCCAGACGCAGAGCCGCCAGGCCGTAGATCTTCGAGAAGGTCCGTGTCATCACCACATTGTCATGGGTGGCAACCATCTCAATGCCTGCTTCATAATCATTCCGCCGGACATATTCCGCGTAGGCCGCATCAAGGACGAGCAAAACATCATCGCGCAAGCCTGCACGAAGACGACGAACTTCGTCTGTCGGTATGTAAGTGCCCGTTGGGTTGTTGGGGTTTGCCAAGAACACAACCCGCGTCGCATCGGTCTGCGCCGCCAGAAAAGCATCCACAGTGGCGGTGAAATCTGTCTCAGCGACAGTCACAACCTTCGCCCCCGCTGCCTTTGTGATGATTGGGTAGACCAGAAATCCGTGTTCACTGACGATCGCCTCATCTCCGGGCCCGAGATAGCATTGCGCCAATAGGTGCAGCAATTCGTCTGAGCCAGCCCCGCAGACAATCCGATCAGCATTCAACCCAAACCGGTCAGCGATCGCTTCTCTGAGCACCAGGCCTGACCCATCCGGATAGATCTCCAAACTGTCTCCAACCGCACGAAATGCCTCGATCGCTTTGGGACTGGGCCCCAACGGCGTTTCGTTTGCAGAGAGCTTGAACACGCGGGCAGCGCCGTCAGCGCTCTCCCTGCCGCCGACATAAGGTACGATGTCCATAATGCCGGGTTGTGGTGTCAGCGATGTCATCATTCCATCCTTAAAAGCGTCGTCGCGGATTGTTTACCGCCTTCGAGCCATGCGCGGCTATTCATAGGCGGCACAAAGGTTAAAATCAAAGAAAACGTTGACAATCAGGGACTTGCGCCTCTAGCTAAGCACCCTTTTTGCAAGGCAATTGAAAGACGGACAGGCTAACCAGACGCTGTCAGAAGACAATGTCTGATCCTGGCTAAACCATGGGTACAAGTGCAGACATATCCGGCGGTCAGTCCCGGAGCCAAGATGAGCAGGGTTTGGCGTTTGAAATGGTCACGTTTCAATCAGACCAGCCCCTACGCCTCGATTCCGGTGAAGACTTGTACCCAGTCGTCCAAGCCTACAACACCTATGGGACCTTAAACGCCGACAAAACCAATGCGGTGCTGGTCTGTCACGCCCTGACGCTTGATCAACATGCAGCCAATGTGCACCCGGCAACCAGCAAAGAGGGTTGGTGGCAAGGAATGATCGGTCCCGGCCGTCCAATCGACACAGACCGGTTCTTTGTGATCTGCCCGAACGTCGTCGGCGGCTGCCAGGGAACAACCGGACCTGAGTCCATTAATCCTGAAACAGGTAAGCCCTACGGTCTCAACTTCCCCGTGATAACCATCGCCGATATGGTCCGTGCGCAGGTGCAGCTGATCGACCATCTAGGCATAGAGAAGCTCTTCTGCGTCGCAGGTGGCTCAATGGGCGGCATGCAAACGCTGGAATGGGCGAGCACCTATCCAGACCGTGTTTTTTCAGCGATCCCCATCGCCACGGCCGCACGCCATTCAGCCCAGAACATTGCATTCCACGAAGTGGGTCGCCAAGCGGTACAAGCCGATCCGGAATGGCATAATGGTGCTTACTACGAGCACGGAACGAGACCCCGCAAGGGTCTGGCTGTCGCCCGCATGGCTGCCCACATCACCTATATGTCTGAAGGCTCGCTCTTCCAGAAGTTCGACCGGAACCTGCAGGACGGCGACGAGTTTACCTATGGGTTTGGACCTGACTTCCAGATTGAGAGCTATTTGCACCACCAGGGGTCAACCTTTGTCGACCGCTTTGACGCGAACTCCTATCTCTACATAACTCGGGCAATGGACTATTTCGATCTGGCCGCAGGGCATGGTGACTCGCTTGCGAACGCCTTCAAAGGTACTGAGACACGTTTCTGCGTCGTCTCTTTCACCAGTGATTGGCACTACCCCACGACCTACAACAAACAGATTGTGCACGCCCTGAACGCAGTCGCTGCCAATGTGAGCTTTGTCGAAATCGAGTCAGACAAGGGACATGACGCCTTCTTGCTTGATGAACCGGAAATGTTCTCCACGCTTAGAGGCTTCATCGACAGCGCAGCAGAACGACGGGGGCTTGCATAATGGCCCTCAAACCGCTCGACAATCGCCGCGACCTTTCCATCATCGCAGACCTCGTGGAGCCCTCGTCCCGCGTACTCGATATCGGCTGCGGTGAAGGAGAACTGCTAGAAATCCTTGCCACGAAACGCAATGTGGACGGCCGGGGCGTTGAGCTCTCCCAGGAAGGGGTGAATGCCTGCGTGACCCGCGGCCTGTCGGTTATTCAGGGGGACGCTGATCAGGACCTAGGCGACTATCCCAAAGACGCATTTGATTATGTGATCTTGAGCAAAACCATCCAGGCAACGCGAAATCCCGGCGCCGTCCTACGCCAGATGAGACGGATCGGGCGGCACGTGATCGTGTCCTTTCCAAACTTCGGACACTGGAAAATCAGAGTTCAACTGGGGCTTCTGGGCCGCATGCCTGAAACAGATACGCTGTCGGACAAATGGTACGAGACGCCCAACATCCACCTCTGCACGGTGAAGGACTTTGTTGCTCTGTGCGACGAGTTGGACCTTGAGGTGGTGCAAGGCCTGATGCTGTCAGGCGGCACCGTACGCCAGGCAAGCAATCCTGGCTTTTTTGATAATCTGCTCGCGGAAGAAGCCGTCTTTTTGCTCAAACGGCGCTAGGCAATAATTCTCAAGCACCGATTGCTTCGGAATCTCGCTCGCCAGTCCGGATCCGGACGGCTGAGGCCATATCCATCACAAACACTTTGCCATCGCCGATCTTGCCCGTCGACGCGGTCTTGCAGATCGTATCGACGACACTGTCGACGACAGAATCTTCCACGGCAATCTCAAAACGAACCTTCGGCACCAGCGTGACCTGATACTCGGCTCCACGGTAAATCTCCGTCTGCCCTTTTTGGCGACCATGTCCCTTAACTTCGCTCACCGTCAGGCCGGAAATGCCGATCTCCGCGAGCGCATCCATCACATGCTCTGTTACCGCAGGTTTCACAATTGCGACGATCATTTTCATGCGACGTACCTTTAACTAATCCGTTTTGTGGTCTGAGTGCGGCATGGTGGCTGATCCTGCCCGTCCTGTCACGTTTCCTGTGACATTCCCAGGCGCCAGTCTACCAACCGGTGCGGTGAGGCGACGGCGAACGCCATTTTCAACAGCGAGCGGTGGCGTTGCATACATCTGCTTCGCCGCTTCTACCAGGATGACACCGGCAAACCGACCACCGCTTATGCGCCCGAGCCGCTCCCATGCCAAAGCAGACCGTATGAACGGGCGAACACCAAAAGGCGGAACGAAGAGACAGGACCGCCAGAGCGTCGGTGTGAACATCGCTCCTCGAAGCAATTCAGAAAGCTGCATCCGGGTAAAGGGGCGTCCGTGGCCAAACGGTGTTTTGTCTCGACGCGCCCAGAAGCCATGCCTGTTAGGCGCAACAATGAGTAACCGGCCACCAGGCGCGAGCACCTGCCAGGCTTGGCGCAACAAAGCGCGCAAGGCTTCACTGTTCTCGACGGAGTGCACGAGCACCAACCGGTCGACGCATTCATCGGGCAAGGGAAGATGTGTCTCATCCGCCAGCGTTGCCAGGCCCGGACCATCTGTCGGCCATCTCACAACGCCCTGCTCTGCAGGCATAAGAGCTAACACCCGCGTGGCCTCCCCGAGAAAAGGTCGGAGATAGGGGGTGGCATATCCAAACCCAGCCACGGTCATACCAGACACATTCGGCCAGACATTGCGCAACTGGTGCCCGATCACATGCCGCGCAACCCGCCCCAATGGTTTGGTATAAAAGCTCCTGAGATCAACAACATCTGGATACATGGTAACAATCTACCCGATTTTAGGAGCAAACGGCGTTAACGTCCCGCCTGATTACTGCAAAACAACCACCCAGCCTGTTCATTTTGACACAGATCAGCGTTACCCTACCTGAAACCTTTTCCTGCGCCCGGAGCAATCATGTCCAAGCTTGTGATCCATCAAATACCCTGCCTCAGCGACAATTATGGCTACCTCATTCACGACCCGGAAGCTGATACAACGGCAACAATTGACACACCCGAAGTAGGGCCAATTGAAGCAGCGCTGAAATCCCACGGCTGGGAACTGACGCATATTTTGAATACGCACCATCATTACGACCATGCAGGGGGCAATCTAGAGCTCCAGGACAAGACCGGGTGCGCCGTAATCGGTCCCCGCGATGAGGCCGATAAAATTCCAGGCATTGAAAAGGAAGTTGGTGACGGAGATACATTTCTGTTCGGCACACATGAAGTACGCGTCATTGGCGTCCCTGGTCACACACTCGGACACATCGCCTACTACTTCGAAGAGGAAGGCGTCGCCTTTGTGGGCGATGCACTATTCGCCCTTGGGTGCGGACGCGTTTTCGAAGGGACACCCGATCAGATGTGGTCCTCGCTGGAAAAACTCATGGCTCTGCCGGACGAGACGGCGGTCTATTGTGCCCACGAATACACACAGGCCAACGCCAAGTTCGCCGCAACGATTGAGCCCGGCAATGCAGATCTTACGGCCCGGATCGCCGAGATCGATAAACTGCGCGCCCGCGGCGAACCAACAGTGCCAACGACAATCGGTTTGGAACGCAAGACAAACCCGTTTGTCCGGCCTTCCAGTGACGAAATTCAGAAGACCATCGGCTTGGGCGGTGCGTCAGCTACGGCGATCTTCACCGAAGTCCGTCACCGCAAAGACAATTTCTAAAGGGTTTCCCGACCTGTGGAGTAAAGTATGAGTAAGGCATCAAGCACGCCGATAAACCCTGATCAGTTGATCGGTAAGCTCGGGCTGCAACCTCATCCGGAAGGGGGCCACTTTCGCGAGACCTTTCGCGACAATCCCCCTGAAGGCCAACAACGTGCATCCTCCACAGCGATCTACTACCTTTTGAAGGCAGGCGAACGATCTCATTGGCACCGCGTGGATGCGACAGAAGTCTGGCATTGGTATGCAGGTGATCCCCTGCGCCTGTCAATTGCCGCCAATGATGAGGATACCCCTGAGCACATGACCCTGGGCCCAAACATATCGGCAGGAGAGCGCCCGCAGGGTATTGTCAGAAAAGATGAATGGCAGGCCGCCGAACCATTAGGTGCCTGGACACTGGTTGGCTGCACCGTCGCACCCGGGTTTGATTTCGCAGGATTTGAACTAGCGCCAAAGGATTGGCAGCCAGGCACCACGACAAAATAGAAGACAGGGGTTTCTCTACGGGGGGTGGGGAAATGAGAAAAACACTAACCAGCCTATGCGCGCTTGGACTTCTGGTCGCAGCCTCTGCCATAGCTCAGGCGGAAGAGCAGTCTGCTGCCTGCATCGAGGCAGGTGGTCCAAGCCGCACCGTCATGGTCCCAGAAACTGTTCAAAGTTATGGCACCATGCAATATGCCCGCACGGTCGATCTCGATCCAAAGGAAGTGGTCCTAACGTTCGATGATGGACCAGACCCGGACGTCACCCCAATCATCTTGGACACGCTCGACAAATATTGCGTCAAAGCGACCTTCTTCTTTACCGGACATCGCGCAGAACGCTATCCCCATCTCGTGCGCGAAGCAGCGCTCCGTGGACACACGATTGCTTCACACTCCTATTCGCACCCTAACAACCTCCGACGCCTGAGCTGGAATCGCGCAACCCGCCAGATCACCCGGGGTATTTCGGAGATCCAGGCCGCACTGGATGGTGCACCTGAAACAGCACATGTCTCCGTGGCGCCCTTTTTTCGCTTCCCTGGCCTCAATCACTCAAGTGCCTTGCGGGGTTGGTTGGCGGCACGGAACATTTCCACTTTCTCCTGCGATGTCGGCACCGATGACTGGAGACGCATTTCCTCTCGCGCTGTGGTCTACCGCGCGGTCCGGAACATCCGCTCAAAAAGTGGAGGGATCGTCATCTTTCATGACACCAAACAAAGGACCGCGGCAGCTTTACCTTTCGTGCTGAAACAAATCCGCAATGAAGGCTACCGCGTCGCCCATATGGTGCCGGAACGCGACATGCCTACAGAACAGGCACAAACGGTCAATCCTCCATCCAGCGGGCCAAATGTTGAAATTCCGTCACTTGAGCACTCCACTGATCTTTCGCTAAGGTCTGCCCTATGAAGAAACTACGCCAGATAAGCGCGCCCAATCGACGACAGATCCTCTCGAGCGGACTAGCACTAGGCAGCGCCCTAGTGACCCCCGCGATCGTGCAGGCTCAAGCTCCCTATAAACGAACATTGCGCATGCAGAGCCTGAATTCCGGTGAACGGCTGACCATTACCTATTGGGCAGACGGTGAACATCTGGCCGAGACCTTCAGTGCGATTAACTGGTTTATGAGGGATCTAAGAACCAACACCACCACACAGATGAGTACGGACTTACTGGACCTCATGTGGGAGGTGGACCAGCTAACCCCCTCACGCGCACCGCTCTATACAATGTCCGGCTATCGGTCACCCACAACCAATGCCCGTCTGGCAGCGCGTTCAGAAGGTGTTGCTGAAAACAGCTTCCACATGCAGGGAATGGCCATGGACCTAACCCAGGACTTCAACGATGTCGGCATGCTCTACCGCGTCGCAAAGTCGCTGGGCAAAGGCGGGGCGGGCTACTACCCGACAAGCCGGCCTTTTGTCCACCTGGATGTTGGACCACCGGGAACCTGGGTTTATCCCGCTCCCGGACGAGGTGACGAGAGCACCAGCTGAAGCCTAGTCCTCTGGCCGTCACTCACAGCAGAAATCGCTCCCGAGACAGAAATTCAGGCCTTTTCGCAGGTCCTTCAGCAATGAGTAATTGTTGCAGCGCACAATCTCCTACCTGGGAGACACTGAAAATACGGTCTAACTGGTACCCGGAGAGTTGAATAACGCGGGAAACAGTCCCGAGAACGGCAATGTGTCGAATTTTGACCTACCGCGATGCACCAACAGACTTGCGCATTGCAACACTGCCGCGCAACAATGACAAGAAACAGGGCCCTGTCCAGACCACCACACTTTTTGGACGGCCAGAATAACGAGGCGATCCTTGGCAAAGAAGAAACCCGTTGCCGGCGAACCGATTACCATCAAGAAATATGCAAATCGGCGGCTCTACAATACGGCAACCAGCTCCTATGTAACGCTGGAAGACCTGGCGACCATGGTCCGCGAGGGCCAGGACTTTCTTGTGCACGACGCCAAATCTTCAGAAGACCTGACAAGATCAGTCCTTACTCAGATCATCTTCGAGCAAGAGCAAAAGGGTCATAACCTTTTGCCGGTTCCCTTTCTGCGTCAACTGATCAGCTTTTATGGCGACAGCCTCCAGGGATTTGTGCCGTCTTATTTGGAAATGAGCATGAATACGTTTTCCCAGGAACGATCAAAGCTCGTTGACAAGATGACATCGGCATTTGGTGGCAAAGAGCGGTTCGACCAATTTGAAGAGCAGATCCGCCGAAACATTTCTATGTTCGAAGAAGCCATTCGAATGTTCTCACCCTTCGCCTTGCGCTCCGAGAATGAGCGCGATGAGAAGTCAGCTGATACAGAAAAGTCTGCACTGAGTGATGGTGACGACCTGGAGACGGTAAAGCAGCAGCTCAAAGAAATTCAGAAAGAGCTCGCGGCCCTCTCGGGAAAAGACAAAGAAAAGTGACGCACACTCACTAAGACGCGGCGCGACTGTCGTCCGTCGGCGTAGTTTCTTTCTCTTTTTCATCCTCACGCCAGGGCGGGAGAAGGACAGGCTCCCCAACATGGAAGCCTTGCAGATACTCCACGCCAATTTCGCGCAAGTAATCAATTTCCCCCTGACAGGTGACAAATTCAGCCACCGTCGGAAGGCCAAAATTCCGCGCAAGATCGACAAAACTTCGCAGGAACATTTGATTGTCGGGCTTATCTACCAGTCCCTCGACAAAGGAACCATCGATTTTCACCATATCGACGTCAAGGCACTTGAGGTTCCTAAAGGACGTGTATCCAGCTCCAAAATCATCAATGGCCACCTTTGAGCCCTGATTTCGAACAGTCTGGACAAACTGCTGACTTTCGCTGATCTCTTGGATAGCAACCGTTTCTGTAATTTCAACCACCAGCCGTTCCGCAGCGCCCGGATTGGATTTGGTCAACGCGATAAACATATCGAGCCAAACCCTATCGGTGATTGTGTAGCCCGACACGTTTATGGCGAGCTGTGGCTGGCTCGTATGAGCAAGCTCCTCGAAAGCCAATTCCAGGACACGGTGATCTATGAGGCGAACAAGGCCTAGCTTCTCCGCAATAGGAATGAACTGTCCGGCCGGGACAACATCGCCATCTCGTTGGCGCAGGCGGATTAGTGTTTCGTGAAGAACCGGCTCCAGAGTTGCGGATGAAACCAGCGGCTGGAACGCCAAGGTCAAGCGCCGTTCATTGAGCGCAGCGAGAAGTTCATCAGCAATCTTGAGGTTGCTCCGGCGGGCGCGGTCGCGTTCCGGGCTGTGCTCAAAAGCGGCATAGGAGGCTCGACGCGAATGCTTGGCTTCTGTGAGCGCTTCTTCCGCTCGCATCATCGCGGCTTGAGCTGTTTTGGCACTAGCTGGCAGAGAAACACAACCGATGGACACGGTGGAGGCAACCGGCCCTGCATCGATCTCAATGACCAGGTCACGCACAACACTCAGCAACCGCTCAGTCGTTGCATGCATTTGTTTTTCGGAGCAATTCGACAGAATAATGCCGAATTTATTGCCGGAGCATCGACCAATAACGTCACTTCCCCGCAGCTCTCCCAGCAACCGGTTGCCAACAGCAACAATCATCTGGTCTGCCACATCAAAGCCATAGGCTTCATTGATCAATGCCAGGTTATCAATCGCCGCAACAAGGTAAGCGCCCTGCCGCTCATTACGGCGCAGGTCGACAAGCGTCTCGCCAAGAAGTTCTTTCAGGCGCGCACGATTTACGTGCCCCGTAAGCTCGTCATAGGTCACAAGAAAATTGAGCTCTTCATCGCGCTGGCGCCGGCTAGTTACAATGCGAACAACGCCGACCGCACGCACGGGCCGCCCTTCTGAATCGCCGAACCAGCGCCCACGATCTTCTACCCAATGCTCTTCACCGTGATCATTTTTGATCGCATATTCAATCTGAAAGGCGACACCTGATCCATTGTCACGCAGCCCTTCCGTAACAATGGCCTCATAGCGCGTGATCCCCTTACCTGTCACAAGGCGCGACGCATAGCCACGGCCCGAAGAGAGCGCAGATGTTTGTTCAATACCCAAAACTACAGAAGCATTATCGGCCCAAGTGAGGCTGTCTTGGTCCAGTGCCCATTCGTAGAAAACGTCGCCCACCTCAGCGATAGCCTCAAGGCCAAGCGAGTCAAGCTTGGCAGCATCGAGGGCTAGATCATCAGCATCTGATGTCTGGTCAGAGCTTTCGCTTGTCCCAGGTTTCTGCCCGCGCCAACTACGTCGATCACGCAACACTTTACAACACCCCATTTACAAACCGGTGGCCCCGGCCAGATCCGCAACTTCGCGGTACGCCTGTTCAACTGGATTGATTTTGGCCGAGGCTTGTTAAGAAAGGGCCAAGGAACATTGCGAAGAAAAGCCTAAAATTATTGGTTAAGGCCACCGATCTGTGCCAATCCGGCACAAAACCACTGGCCGGTTTCTTGCTCCTCAAAGGCCATGACTCGTATAACGCGCATAACTGGAACAGGCTTCTTTCACAAGCCGGTCCGCCCAAAGGCCGAGGCGGAGGAAACGCGCGCAAAAGAGACAGCAAAACCAAAACTGGTGGATCCGCCACAACGGCGGGCGACGGACCGTCGACTACCCAACCGGCAAGGACCAACGGCCCCCTTTCTGGCTCAATATGTGGACCAGCACTGGCAGTGGCCCCGCGACGCAACCGCGCGCGTAAGAGCAAGGCAGAACGCCGCGAGCGCTTACAGTTCTACCAATAAGCTCGACACTGCCACACCTTCAGCCCGTGTGATCTCTCGAAAAGCATAGAGTCTTTAGTAGCCGATGGCTGCGCCATCTTTGCGGGGGTCTGAACCGCCGATCAACCCACCATGGACGGGATCAAGATAGATTGCCTGACCGCCACCAAGCGGAAGAAGCGCGTTAGAGACTGTGTGCCCTCGCGCTTCCAACCCCGCCCGGACATCTGCATCAATACCCTTTTCAACTTCAATACTTGCGGCACCAGGAAATGCACGGGGACTGTCGAGCGCTTCCTGCACGTCCATTCCAAAGTCGATGAAATTGGTCATGAGATGCACATGGCCGACCGGCTGAAACGCACCACCCATAACCCCAAACGGCATGGTCGCCTTGCCCTCTTCAACAAGCATGCCGGGAATGATGGTGTGAAGCGGCCTCTTCCCTCCTTCGAGACAATTTGGATGCCCTTCCGTCAGAACAAAGCCTGCGCCTCGGTTTTGCATGACAACGGCACTTTTTGGCCCCGTAATGCCGGCCCCAAAGGCCTGATAGAGAGAATTGATAAAAGAGATCGCGTTCCGGTCTTTATCCACCACAGTGAGATAGATCGTATCTCGATTGAGTGGGTCCCGATTGGCCACGACATCTTTGAGCGCCCGGTTCGGATCAATCCGGTCCGCCAGCGCGGCAGCAGTTTGGGCGCTCAAAAGGTCATCAACGGGAACAGCCGAAAATTCCGGGTCGGCGACATACTTATCGCGCAAGTCATAGGCGAGACGACAGGCTTCCATCTCGAGATGGAATCGCTCCGGTCCGTGGGGATCGAGTTTGCCCAACTCAAAATGTCCCAGGACGTTCAACGCGATCTGCGCTGTGATCCCCTGCCCATTAGGTGGTATCTCCAAGACCTGACGCCCGCGATAGTCGGTGCGTGTGGGCGTAACGTAGTCAGCCTTCGTTGACGCGAAATCCTCTAGCGTGTGCTCACCACCCAGGCTTTGCAGCTTGGCGACCAGGTCTTCAGCGACATCTCCTTCATAGAAGCCTGCCCTGCCTTTCTCGGCGATAAGCCTCAAGGTCGCCGCAAGACCTGGCATGCGTACGACCTGCCCCACGTCAGGGCCCGTGCCATTCGTCAAAAAATGAGTAGCTGCATCCGGGTCTTTCTTCAGATGATCTGCGAGATACCGCCATTCCAGCGAAACACGGGGGGAAGCGGGAAATCCTTCTTCTGCAAAACGGATCGCCGGCGCCAGAACCTCTGCAAACCCCATGGTCCCATGGTCTTTGAGCAAGCGATCCCAGGCATCCACAGCGCCGGGAATGGTCGCAGAGTGCACACTGGTCAGACCGATCTCACTGATACCCTGGTCTCTCAGCTTTTGCGCACTCGCATTTTTTGGCGCCCGCCCCGATCCATTAAGACCGACCACCTCGCCACTGCCCCCCTTTGATAGAAGCGCAAAGCAATCGCCACCAATCCCCGTATTGTAGGGCTCTACGACGCAGAGGACGGCGCTTGCACAAATTGCCGCATCAACGGCATTGCCGCCCTGACGTAACAAGTTGACTGCAGCCTCGGCCGCCAGTGGCTGCGAGGTCGCACACATGCCATTCATTGCATGAACGGTGGAGCGTCCCGGATAATGCATATCGCGCATCAGACTTCCTTCGATTTGGTGGCGCTCTGTTCCAGCACCAATGATTTCAAGTCAACAAGAGCTCGCTCGATCCGGTCAAGGCGACCATTCATCTCATCAAGCCGTTTCACGACAGAAGAAAGATCTGCATCGTCCAGCTCGACGGGAACGGGCGTTGAGACCCCCGCATGGTCAGCCACCTGTGCCGGTGTCGTATTGAGGAATTTTGCCAATGCGCCCACTTCATGAGGAAGCAGCTCTCTTTGGTCTTTCCAGATTTCCTCTACCTGCATCGATGACAAGTGCAGTAATGCCGCAACGTCCTCATGGGTCCGCGCGATAGATTGGAGCTGCTGGTCAAACCAGTCTTGATCGAAAAAGAGAGCCATGGTGTGAAGGTCTATCTGCCTTTGAATTCTGGAGCGCGTTTTTCAAGAAAGCTCTGCACGCCTTCGCGATGGTCTTCTGTTTGGAATAATGTACCAAGCGTCGAGCTCACCCAACTGCCAATTTCGCGCAACTCCCCATAGCTCGTCCGCCGCAGTCCCTCTTTCATATAGCGCAACGCAAGCGGTGCATTGCACGCGATACGCGCGGCCAAAGCTGCCGTCTCTGCCATTAACGCATCATGGGGAACGACGCGGGACACAAGGCCAATCTCACGCGCAGCCTCAGCATCAATAATATCGCCGGTGAACAAGAGCTCTGCTGCCTGGGCCTGGCCGACAATAGAGGGCAACCGCCATAAGCCTCCAACGTCTGTTATGAGCCCCCGCTTGATGAAGATCTCTCCAAACTTGGCTTTCTCTGATGCGATACGGATATCTGCAAACAAGGACAGCTCCATGCCCCACCCAACAGCTGCGCCATTCACCGCGGCGATCACCGGCCGGTCACATTCAAGCGCGGCTACGGCTGCGGGCGTTGGTTCAGGCCGGACCTGGGTCAGCCGCTGAATGCTGCCCTCATGCGCCTCACCGGTCATCATCTCTTTCACGTCTTCGCCAGAACAGAAAGCCGGATCAGCACCAGTTACGATGACACACCTGACTTCCGGATCACGCGAGACAGCACGGAAAGCAGATTCCACTTCATCATACGCACGGCGATTGAGCGCATTTCGCCGCTCCGGCCTGTTGAGCGTAATCGTCGCAACATGGTCCGCCACGTTATAGAGAACGCACTCAAAGGCGCTTGGATCAATTTTCGGGACCATCTTGCCCTCCCCCAATTTTATTGTGAGAAGACTAAAGCCATTCCAGTGGAAACGGCACCTGGTTTTCCAACCTTCAGATCACAAAGAAAAGAGAACCGAGAACCAGCAAGGCAATCCACCCAGTTTCCGCTACGACAAGCGCCACTGGGCGCCAGCCAACGACCGCCAGTTCTTTGAAGGATGTCTTCATGCCCAAGGCGGCAATGGCAGTGACCAGGCACCATCTGGAAACATCGGCCAGTTGGTCGGTCGCAACGGTCGGCAGATACCCGGTGCTGTTCACAACGACCAAGGCGGCAAAACCGAAGAGAAAAATAGGCAGAGGCACTTTGCTGCCCGACCCACTCCCGTTGGTGCGCGTAACAATGAAAGCAATCAAGAAGACGACCGGGAGCAACATCGCGACACGCAGAAGCTTGATGTAAGTCGAAACGTCACCCGTTTCCGGCGAGACCATATATCCAGCCCCGACAACCTGTGCGACATCATGGATCGTGCCACCCAGGAAAATGCCCGCGTCGACATGGTTGAGACCAAGTGTGCCTACAAAAAGTGGGTAGAGAACCATGGCGACAGTCGAAAGCGTAGTTACCGCCACAACAGTGAGAATTGTATCGCGCTCCAGCTCAGAATTGCGCGGCAGGACCGATGATATCGCGAGCGCTGCAGACGCCCCACAAATGGCCACGGAGCCCCCAGAGAGCACGCCCAAGGTCGACTTAAGCCCCAACGCCTTCGCGAGCGCCCATCCGAAGAAAATTGTCGTGGCAACGCCAGCGACAACCGTCAGAACCGGACCAAGCCCCAAGCCCGCGATCTGATCAAAGGTAATCCGCACGCCCAAAAGCGCAACACCGATCCGCAGAAGGCTTCGCGCCGCAAATTCAATCCCGGCGATGCACCGCCCCTCTTCATGGAGAAAGTGAAACGCCATGCCGAGTAGCAGCGCGAACAACATCACCGGCGCCCCATAGCGGGTCGACAACCAGGTCGATGCAAGACCTATAGTGAGGGCGACAAGCAGGCCCGGATAGATCGCATGAATGAGCGCTCCCTTAGGAACATACTTAAGAAGGGGAGGAACCGGTGTCGGCTCCGCCTGCGCAATCCCTTCCATACTGTCGAGCGATGCCAGTTGCTCAAGTGAAGAGAGACGGCGGTCACCTTTAGGGTTTGAAGTCAGATTGCGGCGGGCAGCATCAAGGTCTTTTTCTTCCATCACTCAGGCAAACTCACCAAGAGCATCACCGCTGGCATTTCCAAGCTTCGTGCCCCCATCACAATCAATAATGGTCCCGGTGATATAGCGCGCATTCTCAGTCGCTAGATACATGGCCACATCTGCAATATCACGCTTCTCCCCGTAGCCTCTCATGGCAACACTGGCTTTGACGGCAGCCTCCATCTCTGGCGTTGGCGCCAGCCGCGCCATGCCTTCAGTGTCTGCAATCGGTCCTGGAGAAATCGCGTTAACCCGCACACCGGCTGGCCCCCACTCCATCGCGAGACATTGGGTGAGCATATTAATGCCCGCCTTTGCTGCACATACATGAGCTTGGAACATGGATGGGTTATGCGCCTGTGGTGCAGTTATGCTCATGAGTGAGGCACCGGGACGGTTCAAATATTGAAACGAGGCGCGAAGCACGTTGAACGTGCCAATCAGGTCAATATCAACGACCGTCTTAAATCCATTGGACGACATGCCCAAAGCAGGCGCCACAAAGTTGCCCGCAGCTCCGGAGACCACGATATCGATTTTGCCAAACTGCTCCACGGTTGTGGCAAGGGCCTTGTCGACACTCTCAAAGTCGCGAACATCGGCAGCCATGCCGATACCGCCATCGACAGTCTCAGCAGCTGCGACAATCTTCTCATGACTGCGGCTAATAATGGCTACTTTTGCTCCATTGGCAGCAAAATGCTGCGCAATGCCCAGGTTAATGCCGCTGGATGCGCCAGCAATAAAGGCGACCTTGCCTTTGAGCGGTTGTTCTTTAAAGGCGCTGTCCATCTTCATCACTCCTGGAATTGGGCAAATTTCACAGTAGTAAGCCGATAAACCCAGCTAAACGCAAGAGGACAAATTTCGCCACCAGCTCCAGCAGCTTTTGTCCCATAGACCCAGACCGACTAGACTATGGACAGCCTGGCAGGAGCCCACCGCATGAAAAATACTCTACTCATCCTTTCTCTGTTCGTCGCCCTCGTGGCAACCAGCTTTTGGTTCATTGGAGCCGACAAGCCCGAATTGACGTCGGAGGTTCGTGACCAGCTATTGGCTGAAGGCCAGGCAGAAAATTTCGCGAACTTGAGTGAAGGCATCGTGCACTACCGCATGGCCGGACCAGAAACAGGGCCGGTCGTGTTCCTCGTCCATGGGTTTCGGACGCCGTCCTATGTTTGGAAAGACCATCTGATGCCTTTAGCCGATGCGGGCTATCGGGTAGTGGCCTTCGATAATTATGGGCGAGGTTTCTCGGATCGGCCAGAAGGCGACTACACAGAGAAGAGGACCGATCGCCTGATCACTGAGCTTCTGGATCATCTGAAGATTTCGCGACCAATCCACTTAGTCGGATATTCCATGGGAGGCGCCACCGCGACGATCTTCAGCGCGAACCACCCGACCAAGGTTCGCTCATTGAGTCTCATAGCCCCAGCTGGCACGGGAGAGCCCAGTTTCTTACCGGGTCTTGTTGCTCTGCCAGGATTAGGCGAAATCATCTTCCACTATGCCGGCGACATGCTGGGGCGCGGCAGTGCGGCAAAGGCTGCTAAGGCAAGCACCAATCCAGAACGCCATCTGGCAGACCACGAGGCGCAAGCAGGCTTTGACGGCTATAGCAGAGCGCTCCTGTCATCCATAAGGCACTATCCGCTTTGGGATGCTCAAGACGCCTACAAAACAATCGGTTTGACGGACCTTCCAGTACAAATCATCTGGGGAACAGACGACGATGTCGTGCCCTATGCGAACGCTGAAGAAATCACAACCCTCGTGCCAAGCGCCACAATGCACACCTTTGATGGAACGGACCACCTGGTCCCATTGGCCGAGGCAGAGAAACTCAATGCCCTTCTTGTCGAGTTTGTTGAGACGAACCGCATTCGCACAACGACAGGAGGTGTCGGTGGCAAAGCCCGTGGCCCTGACGCTCGCCTCGAACCGGCTGACTGCCAATGCCATAGTGACGAGGCGCCGCTTTAAACTTGCCGCAGACCACACCCTGCGCTTAGAACACAAAGACCATGAGCAAAGGCTTGTTTCATCGCGTCTATGACGCTGGACATCTGATTGAAGAAGTCCCGTTTTGCGACCCGCTCTCCGTTTTCGCGGCGGTCGCCCGGGACCCGTTTGCGCTCCTTCTTGACTCCGCAACAGCGGCTCCCAACCAAAATCCATCACTACAGGGCCGCTGGACTTACATTGCCGCTGACCCGTTCACCGTTTTGACGAAGAAGCTCGGCCAAACCTCCCTGAACGGTATCCCCCAGAGCGTCTCTGCGCTGGACCTTCTTAGTCAGCAGGCAAAAGCGCTCGCCCTCGCCCCGAATTGGCCCGAAGAAGATTGGCTTCCGCCCTTCTCAGGCGGGTTTGCAGGCATGTTCGGGTACGAGCTGGCCCAAGAACTGGAGACACTCCCACCCCCACACGAAGGGGATGGGGAACAAACCCCAGACCTCGCCGTCGGCGCTTATGATTGTATTCTGGCATTTGATTGTGTCGATCGCCGCGCGTTCATCGTCTCCACCGGGCTGCCAGAAATGACCCCCACAGCACGCGCGGTCCGCGCCGAAGCACGCACGTCCAAATGGCGCGCTCGTCTGGCACTTAACCCAGCACTGCCCCACCTGAATTGGCCGGACCATCCAGCGCCCGCAAATGCCCTACGTACTGAACACACCCGTGAGGCCTACGAAGAAAAAGTACAGCAGGTCATCAACTACATTTTCGCAGGCGATATCTTTCAGGCGAACCTCTCTCAGCGGTTCGATGCAACCCTGCAAAATGGCGACGACGCCTTTACCCTCTATCGAAAATTGCGGGCCATAAGTCCAGCGCCCTTCGCGGGCTTTTTCAACTTCGAGACTGGGTACCTGCTCTCCTCATCGCCTGAACGGTTCCTCAAAACCGATGGCAGGGCCGTTGAAACAAAACCAATCAAGGGCACGCGCCCGAGAGGTACGACAGCAGAACAGGACCGGGAGTTTGCGAAAGATCTGTTAGACAGCGAAAAAGACAATGCTGAAAACGTGATGATAGTCGACCTGCTTCGAAATGACCTGTCACGCGTCAGCAAAGACAGCTCCCTCAAAGTCACCGGTCTCTGCGAGTTGGAAAGTTTCGCGACGGTTCATCATTTGGTGTCGACCATTAAATCGAAACTCCGGTCAGACAGAACAGGCGTGGATCTCCTGAAGGCTTGCTTTCCAGGTGGGTCCATCACCGGCGCTCCAAAAGTCCGCGCCATGGAGATCATCTCAGAACTGGAAGGTGCCGCCCGCGGCCCCTATTGCGGATCGCTTGGCTATCTCAGCTTTTCAGGCGCCATGGACACCAACATACTGATCCGTTCCATGACCTGCATTGGCGAGAACATCTCTTTTCGGGCCGGTGGTGGCATCGTCGCAGATTCAAATCCATCTGATGAATATAGAGAGACGCTCGACAAAGCAGCCGCATTGTCCGATGCCATACGCGGTGTAGCACCCAAAGCCTCTGACGTTGAGCAGGCCACCGCATGATCCTGCTCATCGATAACTACGACAGCTTTGTCTACAATCTCGCCCGCTATGTCGGCGAACTGGGATGTGAGCGCCAAGTGGTACGGAATGATGCGACGTCCATCGAGGAGCTTCTCCAACGCAGCCCGCAGGCAATCATCTTATCACCCGGCCCCTGCACCCCGGCTGAAGCGGGGATCAGCAAAGACCTGGTCCGTGCTGCAGCAGAACACAAGATTCCGCTGCTAGGCATCTGCCTCGGCCATCAATGCATCGCAGAGGTCTTTGGCGGCAAAACCGTTCAGGCCACCCAACCCCGGCATGGCAAGACGTCAATGATCGGGCATGAAAATCATCCGCTCTTTCAAGGCCTACCCAACCCCTTCGGAGCTGCCCGCTACCATTCATTGGTAGCAGAACTGGGCGCGACTAGCCCGCTGATCCCAATTGCAAGCGCCCAAGACGACGGACACCTGATGGGCCTCGCCCATCAGAGACTGCCGATTTTTGGCGTCCAGTTTCATCCCGAATCTGTGCTTACAGATCACGGACACCAGCTTCTGGCCAACTTTCTCGACCTTGCAGGCATTCCTCGCAGGGACGTCCCACAACAGACGGATATGAGCGCGTGACCATCTGGCTCAACGGAAAACTGCTGGCTGCAGATGAGGCTCGGATCGATCCTAGCGACCGCGGTTTCCTACTGGGTGACGGCGTCTTTGAAACCATAGCCGCGCGCAACGGCAAGCTGGTCTTTGCCAGCCTCCACTTTGATCGGCTGGCGCGCGGCGCCAACACGCTCGAGATCAAGCTTCCCTACTCCATTGCCGACCTAGAATCGGCGGCCACGTCGCTCTTGACCGCGACCGGCAATAATGACCAAAACCGTGCAACGGTCCGCCTCACGCTCACGCGGGGAACCGGCCCGCGCGGCCTCGTGCCTTCACCTGAAGCCAAACCCACAGTCCTGATTACCTGTTCCCCAGCACCAGCCCCCAAAGAGGCCGTCAGCGCTGTCATCGCGACAGGGCGTCGAAATGAATTCTCCCCAACCGCGAATCTAAAGACGCTGACCTATCTCGATCAGGTTTTAGCTCGGCAAGAAGCGGACGCCGCTGGAGCAGATGATGCAATCCTTCTCAACACCCAGGGCAAGGTAACCTGTGCGACAGCTACAAACATCTTCCTGTGGGATAGCAATACGCTCATCACACCACCCTTGAGCGACGGCTGCTTGGATGGAACCGTGCGCCGGAAGGTGCTCGAAATCGCATCACAAACAGGCATCGCCGCATTTGAAGAGAGCATCACGCCATCCACGCTTTCAAGTGTCGAAAGCGGGTTCCTGACCAACTCTCTTGTAGGCCTTCAGCCGCTGAGAGAGATCGCAGAGCGGCCTCTCAAAATCCATACATTGCAGAACAGACTCTGCGATGCATTCGATAAGGCTGAACGTCAGTCAATTCAGACTTAAGGCATCCAGCCTGGCCAACTGGCCTAGTTGAGGTTCTGAACAGTCCTCGACCGCATCACCAGATAGAGCGCAAACGCCGTCGCAACACCCGGAACAGCACACAGCACAATGCAGACCCAGCCATAGCGCACACCCAATGACTGGCGCTCATAGAGGATCCAGACGATGAGGATCAGTCCGGTGATGATCACATCAAGCGAATAGCCAGACGAATAGGGATTCACGAACCCGGCAGCAAAGCCGCCCACAATATCCCCATCTGCCAAAACAGCAGGGACAACAATAACAAAAAACGCCAGCGTAAAAGCGAGCCCCAGCAGGATCGTTAGCGTTTCAAACAGCGATTTGCTCATAGCATTCTCATCAGTTTGGGGTTGGTTGAGAGTTAGCGCAATCAGATACAAAAACGGCGGGGCCATGCCCCGCCGCTCTGAAAATGTAAGTAGCGGTTGCTCACTCGCCCACTGAGAAGTCCCGACGCGCTGTCGCAATCGTGACTGTAAATCCGGCAACCACGTCCAACAGCGTGAACAAGGTGATCAGGAAGAAAGTCGACGTACCGAACTCTGGAAGCACGATGAACTCAATGAGCGCAACGATAAAGACGACCAGCGACAGTCCATGATTGAGCACGCTTGAGCCTGTCGTGCGTGTCGAGCCAATCAACTCGAAAAACAACAGGACCAACGCCGACGACAGAAGGATATCTGAGACAGTGACCGACCAGGTGGCTCCCGACAGGAGCTGAACCTCAGCCAGAACATTGCCCATCGCAGCGCCGCCGCCCAAAAAGACAAGAACGTTGTAAGCAATGACCGCAAGGGCCATGAGAGGCAGACTGTTAAACATAAATTCCCCTTTAAACGAATAGAACCGGCCTCAATCAGGAGAGGGTAGCATGACATTTGCTCCGGCCCAGCATGATGTTCAGGTGACTGAGTTTTTACGGCCAAAATGCGGCACCCAGCCAAAAGGCCTGGAAATCCACCATTCAGGCACAAAAAAAGCGCCGTAAACGGCGCTTTTTGGTACTTCCGCGCGAACGCAGAAATCAAATATCGTCTTTTGGCTCAAGAACCTGACGACCGCGATACATACCGCTTTTCAGGTCAATATGGTGCGGACGATGCAGTTCACCCGAATCCGGGTTTTCGACATATGTCGGACGCTTCAACGCATCCGCAGACCGCCGCATACCACGCTTAGAGCCGCTGATTTTACTTTTTGGAACAGCCATCTCGGTCTCGCTTGCTGTGCGCCCTGAAAAACACGAAGAAAATCAGGGGGTTAAACGAATGGAGGGGCCCCGATCGAGCCCCTGCCTCAAATTCAGAGCGCGTTATACATCCAACCATCCCCCACGTCTATAGGGGCCGACCAAGAAGCGCCGGAATCCATCTGAAAAGCACCTGTCTCAGACAAACAAAAAGCCGACAAAGGCGACAAGGAACGCCGGAAAAAAGATGCTCGCCAGGCGAAGAGCAAAGGCCCGCCCTGCTAAATACCCCCCAATCACCACCTTGACCCCCGTGTTAACGACCACGGAGATAAGAATAGCCATCGCCACAACTGGCATGAGCGGGCCGCCTGGCGTCTCGGCCAGGCGCGACATAGACAGCGTCACAGCGTCCACATCGACCAGCCCCGAGAGAGCAGCAACGGTATAGAGGCCGTCCTGGCCAAGCCACTCATTTGAAAAATAGGCAAGCGTCGTTACCAGCACGAGAAGCAAACCGAACTGGAGTGCTGTCCCGAAATCATCTGGCGAACCCATCTCCGCCAACAGATCTTCGCTCTCTTCCGAAGTACGCACTGACCGCTGGCCGATGAGGACGGCAACGACAGAAACAAAACCAGCAAGCGCCAAAGGGGTCCCAAGTTTGACCACCACTGGCGGATAAAGAGCTGATGCCAAAAGGAGCGTACGTCCAAAGCTCATGGCTGCACTCAACGCAACAGCACCGGCAAAAGCAGATGCCGCGCCCGGCGCCTTTGAGACAAGCCGCGAGGCGGAGACTGTCAATGCTGTCGATGACGCAAGCCCCCCAAGAGCGCCCATCACCAGCGGCCCCTTTTTTGGACCGGCAATTCGAATGGCGAAATAGCCACCAAAGGAAAGCGCTGAGATCAGCACGACCATCCACCAGAATTCAAAGGGATTCCAGATCCCGCCGGGGCCGTACCCTTCGTTGGGCAGGAAAGGCAGCACGACAACGGAGATCAACAGAAGCTTGATCGTCGCCTCCAACTCAAACGCCTTCAATCGGTTGAGCGCATTGTGAAGGGGCTCTTTGAGATTGAGCAGCGCAACAAGAACAACGGCACAAACAGCCGTCAGGGTCATGTCGCCGCGAACCGCGAGAAGCCCCAACAGATAGGTGATGAGCGCCGCCACCTCCGTGGTCATGCCCTTATCGGGCACACGTCCGCCAAGAGGGCGGAGACCAATCACATAGGCTGCAATCACAAATGCAAAGAACCCGGCAGAAATTGCAAGAGTGAGCAAGTCACCAACAACAAAACCGCTAAGGCCGGCCAGCCCGCCCAACAACCCCATAAGGGCGAAGGTCCGCACACCGGCAGCGTTCGACCCTGATTCAGTGTCGCGCTCGTGCCACCCTCTTTCCAGGCCCACAATAAGGCCGACGCCGAGCGCCAAAGCAAGGCGCTGATAAATAATAGAGGGGTCTTCCCCGGCAAACAGCTCGGTCATTTACAGGGCTTCGCTTTCCATATGATTCTTCGATGGGTAGAAATGCGTAATCTTAGCGCCTTTCTTGGCTCAGCTTAAACGCGACAAACTGCGAGGCCCTATTCCAGGCGACAGCCGATACCGTCGCTGTATCGAGCACGCCCCCGCACAACCCAATAGATAGAGCTTGAAACACCCGGAGCTTCATCATCGATCCAGGGCGTTGCCAGATCAAATCCAGGCGGCGCTTCCTTAATACAATCGGCCAGGTCGCGCCCAGCGACAAAGACACAGGAACAGTTGGTTTTCGCAACCGCATTGGCAACGACGATGAGAGCATCCAGTTTTTTCTCACCCTGGATCATGCCCACACCCATGCCCACGGCGATGATCATGCCAATAATGAGAAATCTAAGGTTCACGAGAATGCCACCCCAAGTTAAGGCAAAAATCGAAGAATACCGCCGACCGTAGAAGCAAAGATGACCTGGCAGGCCAGCTTGCTCTAGAGTACCGACAAGAAAAACAAGTCTATTGTGATTTTGAACGTTTATGCGCCCTTTTGCATCCATACTTTTGCCAGGCATCCTGCTTTTCGCAGTCGCCCTTGTTGCACCGGCACATGCCGATGAGCAACTGGTCCCACTGCCGGGCCAACCACCTGAAATTGCCTGGCCGACCCAAAGCTGGCCAACGGCGTCAACGCCCGCCGTTCTCGAACAGATACTCGACCGCACAATCACAGGGACAGCCCCAGGCACACCGCAAAACACCCGCGCTATTCTGGTCGTCAAAGGCGGCCAATTGATCGCCGAACGCTACGGCGAAGGGTTTGACGCCAACACACGCCTGCAATCCTGGTCGATGGCAAAAAGCGTTGTTCACGCACTTGTCGGCATCCTCATCAAGGATGGACAAATCGACCTGTACCAACCTGCGCGCGTCGCGCGCTGGAACCGAAAGGTCAATGACTCGCGGAAGGCAATCACCGTCGAGAACCTTTTGAGAATGGAAAGCGGACTCACTTTCTCCGAAGATTACACAAACCCTGAAACATCCAACGTTCTGCAAATGCTGTTTGGCAAAGGTCGACTGGACACCGCAGAGTATGCCGCTGGAGGTCTCCTGCAGGCAGACCCCGGCACCCTCTGGCAATACTCTAGCGGCACATCAAACGTACTCTCAGGGGTCATACGAGACACAATTGGCGCGAAGAGCGCTGAAGAATACCGCGCCTTCATGGAAGAAAGCCTCTTCAGTCGAATTGGTATCAGATCGGCTGTCCCGGAGTTTGATGAAGCCAACACCTTCATAGGATCATCCTACCTGCACATGACCGGCCGGGACTGGGCTCGCTTCGGACTCCTATATCTGCGCGATGGTGTTTGGGACGGAAAACGCATCCTGCCCGAACACTGGGCAGATCACGCCAGACTTCCGACACCTAATTCAAAGGGGCAATACGGCGCACACTTTTGGCTAAATGGAACAGACCCCGAAACAGGTCAGGCAGTCATTACCGATGAAATACCGACGGACACCTTCATGGCCCGAGGCTTCGGCGCACAGGTCGTCGTCATCATCCCATCACTAGACATGGTAGTGGTCTACATGGGTCTTACGTATGACGATGCAGGGCCGGTTGTTCAGGCCATAACAGACATCATCAACGCTGCAATTTAGCAGAAGAGAGACTTAACGAGCCGGGCGAGCCTGCGGAACCCTGTCTCCTGACGTAGATGAAGGGCTCTCTTTCTTGTCGGAACTACCGATAGAACCGGTGATCAGCATGTCATCTTCTGACATGCCAGACAAAGGTCCGGAGCTCTGCGCTTGTTCGAACAGAAAGTTGAGGCTTTCGCGATCATAGTCGCGCAGCATGCCGTCTTCTGCAGCCATGGCGACTTGCGTGCCAAAACCCAAGGACAGGGCAATAATCAATGCGCGTGCAACCATGACAGCATTCCAATCTTAGAGCCCCAAAAGAGGCGAAAACGTCAAACTAAACATAAAGTTAGTGTCAAATTCCCACCAAATCCTTAACGCCTGAGCCCATTGAGACACAAAAAGGGGCCGCACATCTGTAGATGCACGACCCCAAGGAGAATGTTCGATACTTGAGAGAGGGAACCTACCGAACACCCAATTGACGAATGGTTGCGGGTGTATACCGGTCGAGGCTGAGTTCAGAGGCATCGTAGTTGATCGGGCCTTCTTCACTTCGTAGACCACCAGCAAGATAGCGCCCGGCATTCAGGTCGTAGACGACATCGCCAGCGCCATTGCAAAGAGGATGGTCATAAGCGACCGATGCCCACCGCTCCTGCACACGCCACAACTCACCACGACCGTCATAGAGAGTGGTCGCAGCAATCGCCCAGCCATCTTCATCCAGCGCCATTTGACGGCGTGAATAGACATGGCGTGTTTGTGCCTTGAGATCCGCCTGAATCTCCCAGACACGACGACGCTCATAGCGCACCAGATCTGGGTCTGGGTGGCCCGGCTGTACAATGTCAGTGTATTTCACACCTGTCTGCTGAACCTTGTAGTTGTTTGCGGCGATGAAAACTTCGCGCTTGCCAAGCACAGTCCAGTTGTACCGGTCAGGTGCTCCGTTATACATGTCGAAACTGTCTGACGTGGACAGGCCGTCTGAGTTCGTACCGGGATTGTCATAAGAAATATTCGGTGCGCGACGAACCCGCCTGGTACCAGGGCTGTACTGCCAGGCACGGCGCGCGCCGATGGCTTGGTTCAGTGTTTCATGAACCAACAACACGCTGCCAGCACTGCGAGCTGGCGCGACCGTGTTGAAGATGATGTAGACTGATACATTGTCCAGCTCCTCGGTCTTCGTCACGGCTGGGTTGGAATAGTTGATAATCGTATCGGTTTGCACAACCAGTGGCGTAAACGAACCATCCCGCGTTGGCGCCGCATTCACCGTTTGAGCCGCAATCTTAAAAGCGCGATAGGTGAGTGTGTGGTTCCAAATGATTTCCAAGGCGTTGTTGGGGATCGGGAATGGTGTTGTACGCACAGCGTCCACCACACCGTTTCCATCATCCGCGAGGCGACCCGTAACCGCGTTTTGCCTCGCTTGAGCATAGGCACTGTCCGGGTTCGCGCAGGTCCGACGGGTCTGATAGACGTTCATCTTATAGCTTGGATAGGTCTGCAGCATCGCCACCTGCCCAGGCGTCAGATTTGCCTCATGTTGAGCGTAGTTCGTCCCATCGATCGTAAGCTGCACCTGATCAGCAGCGAACGGATCGAGATAATGCTCTCCGGCACGGTAGCCAAGCCCAGCAGGCGGAGCAGTCAAGCCACCAGTCCAAGCTGGAATTGACCCATCACTATTTCCCGCTTTTTCCGCACCTGTCGGCGTCAGGTCCTGACCGAGCCGGTTGGCGACTGATTCCGGAACCGCCGCCAGCGCAGACACACTCACCAATGCGGCGAGCGCTCCACCAGCCAGCGCGGCCTGCGTTCCTCTTAATAGTCCTGTTCTCATTTCAAACTCCTGGGCTTTGCCCGATTTCCTCATCAGATGCGCCACATTCTTCTAGTTACTTGTTATTTGCAAGTTACTATTTTGCAAGGTTCCAGACCAGATGCCCATCTGCGCTATCCACTTGCGGAACGAAAGTTGCTAAACTCAGCCCATGAGGGAACCTGATGGGGAGCCGGGGCACCCGAGCACCGGCAAAAAGGCGAGCGCTGATAAAGCGCGTGCCAGATCGAAATATGATGAGAGCGCCGCGTGCCCAATTGCGGCGACGGTGTCTGTGCTCGGCGACCGCTGGAGCATCTTGATCCTTCGCGATCTGTTGCTGGGCCTTCGCCGGTTCGACGAATTGGTGAAATCCTTGGGGATCGCGACAAACATTCTGACCGATCGGTTGAACAAACTCTCGGCGGAAGGATTGCTCGCCCGCAGGGCTTACCAGTCCAATCCGCCGCGCCATGAATATGAGCCAACCGAAGCCGGAGAAGCCTACCGGCAGGTAATTTTCGCTATGGCCGAGTGGGGCAAGACCTGGCGAATGGAGCCCAGTGGTCGGACACCCGTGCAATATGTCAGCGACCGCACCGGCAATCCGGTCACGATGCGTCTCATTGATGAAAAAACCGGCGAGGAGACGCCGTTCTGCGAAACCACCGGCATATTGACCGAGTGGGCCAATGAAATGGCCGAGTGGCGTATTGCTACCGCCAACGCGCACGCAGAAAAACCGAAAAAGACCTGACGAAGTTTCAACGCCACTGCCACTCTCTTGGACCTGTGAGAGATTGCTCATCAGACCCCGGCCTTCTGCTTGTGAACCCTATCAGCAACCGTCGGCCCAGACACCACTCGCTGCACTAGACCAAGATCTACTGCCTGTCTGCTGGAAAGAAGCCAATCGCCAAAGCCGGGCATCTGGTCATAAATCGACAAGTCTGTGCCCAAATCAATCATCGCTTCGATCAATGACACGGTGCCCCAGACACTGCCGACGCGTGCATGATTAGGGTCATCGGATACCTGCACGGCGTAATGAAGAAGAAACAGCGCATCCTCTCCCGCCGTCCGTTCAACACCACCCTGATAGATAACAGTGCAGGCGCTGAAACATTTAGCGCCCGACGCGACGTGCGTGCGCGATCCCGCGTCCCTGAGTCGGCGCGCGATATCGATCGACGATTGGACATCTCCCCCCACGCTGTCGAGTTCGACAAAAGCAAGCTCGGCGTCTGACATGGCAAGAACACGCCCGGCCACAACCGGCGTGATCATTTCATCAATGGTCAAGGTCGCTTCTCTGGACCGAACTGCCCGCACGCTGTTTTCCATCAACGCAGAAAACAACAGGCCACCTTGAGCGACGGGCGCAGCAAAGAAAGACACTGGCTTGCCGACGGCAGAAGTGACAGGGGCTCGACTGATAACCAACAAAACACTCGCGACAAGAACAGTAAAAGCAAGACCAAGAAGGCCCAACAAACGTGTATTCATTGTCATAATTGCCTCCGCACCTCTGATACCCAATTCACTTTCGACAACAAGCTAGTGAGAGATGGGGAAAAGAAGTGAAGCTTCAACGGCAAAGCCCGGCGCATTACTGCACCGGGCTGTTCCAATTTCCGAGACTGGTTGAGAAGAAAATATTACGCAGCGATCACACTGGCAGCATCGTGGAACTTTTCGCCCAACGCGGAGGCAACTGCCTCATAAGTAACCGCACCATGATGAACATTAAGGCCAGCTAACAGATGTGGATCTTCAGCGAGGGCCTGACGGTACCCCTTGTTCGCAAGTGCCAGCATGAAGGGAAGGGTCGCATTGTTAAGCGCAAAGGTGGATGTCCGCGCAACCGCACCTGGCATGTTCGCCACACAATAATGGACCACATCATCGACAAGATAAGTTGGTTCCGCATGAGTCGTTGGGCGCGAGGTCGCGAAGCACCCACCTTGGTCGATTGAAATATCAACAAGTACGGCACCCCGTTTCATGTTCGAAATCATATCCCGCGAAACAAGCTGCGGAGCGGCGGCACCTGGAACAAGCACGGCGCCGACAACAAGATCTGCGCTCAGGACGTGCTCCTCAATGGCGTCGACTGTCGAGAAGATTGTGTTGAGTTTCGGACCAAACTGCATGTCCAGCTCATAGAGGCGGTCGAGATTGATATCGATGATCGTGACATGCGCCTCAAGACCCATGGCCATCCGCGCCGCATTGGTTCCAGCCACGCCGCCGCCGATAACAACCACTTTAGCGGCGGGAACCCCCGGCACACCGCCGAGCAACTGACCGCGTCCGCCCTGCTCCATTTCAAGGCAGTGGGCACCCGCCTGAATCGACATACGACCGGCAACCTCACTCATCGGCGCCAACAGAGGTAAGCCTCCATTGCGATCGGTCACGGTTTCATAGGCAATTGCAACACACCCGGAGTCCATAAGGGCCTTTGCCTGATCGGGGTCCGGAGCGAGATGAAGATAGGTGAAGAGGATCTGACCTTCCCGTAGCCTCTCGCACTCGCTAAGCTGTGGTTCTTTAACTTTCACGATCATGTCTGCGGACGCAAACACGTCTGGCGCATCGGCAGCAATTTCCGCTCCCGCAGCAATATAGGATTCATCAGGTAAACCGATTGCCAGCCCGGCGTTAGTTTCAACAACAACCTGATGCCCATTATGAACCGCCTCTCGAACACTGGCAGGCGTCATACCAACACGATACTCGTGTACCTTGATTTCCTTTGGAACCCCGATCCGCATATCTTGCTCTCCACTAGCTCGGGCGTTTTCCTCTACGCCCATCTCTCTCCTTATGCGCAAGAAAGTGTAGAGTGGCCTGATCAGGACGCAATCCACGGGCTCCTTGGTTGCACTCAGGTCGTTCGATATATTAAACATGTATACTGAATAAATAGCACAAAGAAATTGGCTGAAAGTTCATGAAATACAGCGAAGAACTAAAAGACCGGGTCATTCGGCATTTGGCCCAATTCAGCCGGCTGGAAGATTCAGCAGAAGATCTTAAACGGGCGGCGGTCGCCATTGTCATAGCCCCAGACAATCATAGTGCATCCTTTTTGCTGACACGGCGCGCCTCAAAACTAAATAGCCATGCCGGTCAATGGGCCCTGCCTGGCGGACGTCTGGATACCGGAGAGACCGTCGAAGAAGCAGCACTTCGTGAACTGCATGAAGAAGTGGGCCTGCCTGAGCAAGACATCACACTTCTCGGCAGGCTTGATGATTATGCGACTCGCTCCGGCTATCTCATTTCACCGGTTGTGATGTGGGCATCACCTGATATTCGTCCAGTCCTGAACCCGGACGAAGTCGCGTCCCTGCATTACATCCCGCTAAGTGAGCTGCAAGAACAAGACGCGGCCGAGTTCATTACGATCCCCGAAAGCGATCGCCCCGTGATCAGACTTCGTTTCCAAAACAGCCAGGTTCACGCGCCGACCGCCGCTGTCATTCATCAGTTTAACGAAGTCGCCATCCATGGCCGTCCCACCCGCGTCGCCCACCTTGAACAACCGGTATTTGCCTGGAAATAGAGCGCGATCATGCGGCGATGGGCATCCTTGCCCAGGCCCGTTCATGAAAGAAAAAGACCACGGTGTTTACCGCAGGCTCAATGAGGGCCACGCCTGTCGCGATAGCGACGGAGCCAGTTAAGGCATAGGTCACGCCAAACCCCACACCAAAGTGGAGCGCCGCAAAAGTCCCTGTTTTAGCCAAATCACGCACATTTTCCGGGTTACGCATCTGAAATCTCCTCAATCTCATATATTAGAATAATAATAAGAATGAATATTAATTTCAAGCTCTTTTTGCCCCCCAGAAGATGCGAGACAACCAATAAATCCTTCCGGCGCGATAGCCCCCTATTACCTTGAATTTAGCAACCAGCTGCCACAGAGGAATGCAGGACCGCTCAAAACTGCCTTATCCAAATGCAATTTTAGAGCCTCCAAGCCGAGTAGAGACTTGCCCGTCCATAATGCTAAACACTTTGGACCCCTAACTTCTTGCACTCTGTGTCAAAGGGATGAACACTTCTTGTCGCAGATCATTGGTGGCAGATGGTTTGCTGGTGAGACATGCTGTGCATGTTTTAGGGGGTAGTTTTTTATCTCGATCGGAGGATCAATCGATGAAACGCAATAGAGGGATGGCCGGGCTGCTTCAAGCTTTGTCGCGCCGTCAAATGATGCAAGGGGCAGCGGCTGTAGGCTTTACCGTTTCTTCAATGCCGACTTTTGCCAACGCAGCAGAAGAAAAGAAGCTCAGCTTTTACAACTGGGACACTTACATTGGTGAAACGACACTTGATGACTTTAAGGCCGCAACCGGCATTGAAGTCACCATGGACCTGTTCGCAGACAATGATGAGCTTTTCGCAAAATTACGCGAAGGCAATCCTGGCTATGACGTAATTGTACCGTCAAACGACTATGTCGCCCGCATGGCAGCAGCCGGCATGCTTGAAGAGCTTGATCACTCAAAAATTCCAAACCTTTCCCACCTCTATCCGCGGTTCCTAGGGGATGATGTCGCCTTTGACCCAGGTCGGAAATACTCCCTGCCATATATGTGGGGCACCATCGGAATCGGCTACAGAAAATCCAAGGTGACAACGCCGCCAGACAGCTGGGCAGTGCTTTACGATTCCGATGAATATGCTGGCAAGATCTCAATCATGTCCGATTGCGGAACCATGATCCAGATGGCTCTGCGCTACCTCGGACATTCCATCAACTCACAGGATGACGCGGAACTTGCAGCAGCTGAAGCACTGATCACCAAACAGAAGCAGCACATCAAAGCGTTCCATGAAGACAATGGACAGGATCTGCTCGCATCCGGTGAAGTTGATATCGTCATGGAGTGGAATGGCGACATTGCTCAGCTGATGAGCGAAGACGATGACATCGGCTATGTGGTTCCTAAAGAAGGCGGCCTTGTGTGGGAAGATACGCTCGCGATACCAAAAGGCGCGCCACATCCAGAGAATGCACATGCCTTTATCAATTATGTGTATGAGCCGGAAGTGAACACGCTCATCGCGGAATACATTGAATACGCAACGCCGAACAAGACGGCAGCAGAATCAATGGATGACAGCTACAGCAAGAACCCAGCTATCTTCCCGCCAGAAGATGTTCTGGCTAAATCAGAAAGCTCTCTCTATCTCGGCGAAGATCACAACGCCAAGCTAGACGAAATGTGCACCCGCATCTTTGCGGCGTAACAAATAAAACCGGGCGGGAAGCCAAAAACTTCCCGCCCTCTTTCTTTCTGCCGTGTAGCTGTTGGGGACGCTTTTCACGATGGACAATTGGCGTAAATCACCTGGGGCATTCTGGGCCTCCTTCATTCCGCCAACCTTGTGGCTGCTCGCGTTTTTCCTGGCGCCGCTCTCCCTCATCTGGGCATTCAGTTTTGGTGTCAAAACAGGCATCACAGACATTGAGATTACCTGGACCTTCCAGCAATACGCCCGCGCACTTGAACCTCTTTATCTGGGCATTTTTGCAAAGTCACTTTGGATGGCAGGTGTTACCACCTTTATCTGCCTCATCGTCGCCTTCCCCGTCGCCATCGCCATTGTGTTCGCGCCGCCAAAGGCTCGCATGTGGCTCTTGCTTCTGGTGATCCTCCCTTTCTGGACAAACCTGCTGATCCGCACCTACGCGTTGATCGCAGTGTTACGGACCCGCGGCCATGTGAACTTCACCCTGGAATGGGTATGGGAAAACGCAAACGGATTTCTCGTCTTCATCGGCCTTGGCAACTTCAACCTGATAGGTGAACGATTTGAGCCGCTGGCTCTTCTCTACAACAACACAGCCGTTGTTGTTGGCCTTGTTTATGTCGCGCTCCCCTTCATGGTCCTGCCCCTTTATGCAGCGCTCGACAGGCTGGATCGCTCTTTCATTGAGGCGAGCCTGGATCTCGGCGCAGGACACATCCGGACATTCTGGTCGGTGGTCGTTCCCTTGGCGCTTCCAGGCATTGCGTCAGGCATCGTTATCACCTTCATTCCAACACTTGGCTCCTACCTGACACCGGACCTGCTGGGGGGCACTGACAGCCAGATGATTGCCAATGTCATCGAGCGTCAATTCAAGTCTGCCAATGACTGGCCATTTGGGGCAGCCCTGAGCTTCCTTCTCATGTACGCGACCTTCTTCGGACTGGCGCTGAGAGCACTCCTAACCAAGCGCGAAGGCATGGGGGACCGGGTATGAGCGCCCTCGGAACCTTACTCAGCCGAAAAGGCAAAACTGAAATCGGGCCGCTGGAGTACCATCGTCGTCTCTGGCTGCGCGTCACTGTGGCTCTCACATTGATCTTCCTCTACATGCCGATCCTCACGCTGATCGCATTCAGCTTCAATGACAGCAAGCGCAATGTTGTCTGGAGGGGGTTCACCTTCAAATATTACGAAAAGGCGATGAACAATTCAGAGTTGATCGAAGCCTTCGTCAACTCGTTGACCATCGCGTTCGTAAGCACCATTGTCAGCGTCATCCTGGGCGCCCTCACCGCCTATGTGTTGTGGAGGTTTCGTTTCCCCTTCCGCGCAGCCTACGAAGGAGCCATGGCGCTCCCTGTTGTCATCCCGGAGATCTGTATGGGCGTGGCACTGATGGTGTTCTTCCTGCGCACCGGCTTCAATACCGGCGGCTGGGTCTGGCCTTTCAACCTGTCAGCCATCACCATCGCCCATATTGCCTTCAGCTTCCCCTTTGCGGCGATTGTCATTCGCGCCAGACTTGAGAGCTTCAATACCGAGCTGTCGGAGAGCGCGAAAGATCTAGGAGCGACCGAGTTCCAGGTCTTTAAAGACATAATCGTGCCTCACATGAAACCGGGACTGATTGCAGGCGCTCTGCTTGCGTTCACGCTGTCGCTGGACGATTTTGTCATTACTTTCTTTACCTCGGGGCCAAATACACTCACCTTCCCAGTGAAAATCTATTCCATGGTCCGTTTCTCCGTAACGCCTGAGGTAAATGCCGCCTCAACCATTCTCATCGTAATCACGGTGCTCATTACCGCCCTGGCGCTCCGGCTCCAGAACCGAAACAACATGTTGCAAGCAGGTTGATATGCAGAGTGACGCTTCATCAAACGAACCGATTATTGAGATTAATGACGTCACCAAGATCTATGGCTCAGATGTCCGCGCCGTAGACAATGTGTCGCTCACCGTAAACCGTGGTGAGTTTTTCGCTCTGCTGGGGCCATCAGGCTGTGGCAAGACGACCCTGCTTCGAATGTTGGCAGGGTTTGAGACGCCGACAGAGGGTAAGGTCATCATCGATGGTGATGATATGGCGGAGGTCCAGGCCAACAAACGGCCTGTCAATATGGTGTTTCAATCCTACGCCGTGTTCCCACATATGACTGTCGCGCAGAATGTGGGCTATGGCTTAAAGATAGACGGGGTTGCGAAAAAGGAGATTTCGGCCCGCGTGGAAGAAGCGCTAGAGCTCGTTAAGCTAGGTGGCCTTGGGGCGCGCATGCCTGATGAGCTTTCCGGGGGGCAGCGACAACGCGTTGCCCTTGCCCGCGCATTGATCAAACGCCCGAGCGTGCTGCTCCTCGATGAACCCCTGTCGGCTCTGGACGCTAAACTGCGCGAAGCCATGCAGCTCGAGCTTGTGCGCCTGCAAAAGACGGTGGGAATTACCTTCGTCATTGTGACTCATGATCAGGCCGAGGCGCTCTCCATGGCAGACCGTATCGCTGTGATGGAGGCCGGTGTTGTGCGGCAGGTCGCAAGCCCTGCTGAACTCTATGAACATCCGGCGAGCCGGTTTGTCGGAGACTTTATCGGACAGATCAATCTGTTCACCGGCAGCGCCTCAGCAGCCGGCGCGGGAAAAGTAAATGTGAGCGCCGCGCCCCTCTCCGACCAAATCTTGGATGGAACAGCAACAGGCTCCGTCTGCGTCGCCGTACGACCCGAAAAAGTAAGTGTGAGCCGGGACAAACCAGCCGACAGCAACCTTCTGTCAGCTCAAGGGTCAGTCGCCGACATTGCCTATTATGGCGGCTATTCCAATCTCTATGTGGATGTCGGAGCTGCAGACCCGGTGCTTGCAGAGATCACCAATGCAGAACGGGGCATCGGTCCGGGATACGCACAAGGCGAAACGGTCTGGGTCAGTTGGCGTCCGGAAGACACACTTCTCTTTGCGGAATAGAAGAAGCTAATCTTTATCAGAGGCCTCATCGCCCTCTCGGGCACCAGGCAGCTCGCCGCTCTGACTGATCTCTTCCACCGCTCTTATGATACGATCCGTTCGCATGAGTGGCAGGATCTCATTCATGATGCGGATACCTTCTGCCGCCATGGTCGCAGCTTCCCCCTGACCGACTTGGTCCGGCAAGATGCTGTAGAACGAGTTGACTTCCTCTTGCACCAGCCAGCCAAGGAAGGTGCCATAGATTGCCCAGGTGTCGGCGCCATATCCTTTTTCTTCTGTGAACCCGGCATCGCGAATGCCCCGCCACAGAGAAACAATGCGCGCGTTACGTGTATCGAGCCAGCGGTCACCATCCCGTTCGTCCACATTGATAAAACCGAGAGACGCGAGCTCATCCAGCTCAGCAACAGAAAAACCTACCTCTGCTGCAACGTCTTCCAATCGGCGTGGCTCAAGTTTCTCCGGATCTCCGAGCAAGGGATAGAGCGCGTTTTCAAGCCCGACAAACCCTTCAATGCCAGTGGCGGAGTCAACATCCTGCGCTTTGACGATGGTTTTGATCACATTGAGCGGTAGGAAGCGTTCCTGCTGGAGCTTCTTGATCGCTTTCAGGCGATCGACATGGACGTCGCTGTAGCGGGCAACATTGCGTTTTGGGCGCTCTGGCTCTGGCAACAGGCCTTCACGGATGTAGAAGCGGATTGTCTCCCGTCCGACACCTGTCGCCTGTTCCAATTCTCGCATCTTGAGGCCTGATCCGGCTCCCGCTGATGTGCCACTCGCCACTTTTACCTACTACCCACTGTTTCTGATCGATCACACAATACCACGCGATCAGAGCAGGAAGAAATTACCCGCTTGCACCTCAGGCCATATTCGCAAGAAACTCTTCACGGAGCTGGGTTTTCAGAATTTTCCCGTTCGCGTTGCGCGGCAAAGGTTCGTTGCGGATTTCAATTTTGATCGGCACCTTAAAGGCTGCTAATTGCGTCCGCACATGTCCCTGAAGGGCTTCTTCTGTCACAGACGAGCCGTCGGTCACCTGAACAACTGCCCCCACTTCTTCCCCAAGCACCTTGTGGGGAATGCCAATGACGGCGGCATCCATGACGTCTGGATGGGCATAGAGGACATCTTCAATTTCGACACAGTAAATGTTCTCGCCGCCTCGGATCAGCATGTCCTTCGCGCGATCAAGAATGTAGACGAAGCCCTCTTCATCCATCCGCACGAGATCACCTGAGCGGAACCAGCCATCCGCATCAATCGCCTCAGCGGTCGCTTCGGGCTTATTCCAATAGCCTTTCACAACATTGGGGCCGCGGATAAGAAGCTCTCCAACCTCGCCGAGCGGCACGTCATTATTATCCGTGTCGACCACCTTGAGATCACAGACAGGCACCGCTGGACCCGCGCTCGACGGACGGTTTTGATAATCCTCCGCCGAGTTCTGCGTCGTCACGGAAGAGGTTTCCGTCAAGCCATATCCATTGCCAGGCGAGACTTTAGGAAAGGCCTGCTTGATGCGTGCAACAAGTTCCGGCGCACTAGGCGCACCGCCATAGGAGACCGATTCAACACTCGACAAGTCAAACCCGTCAAAGTTGGGCGACTCAAGGACCTGCCAAACCATCGCTGGCACACCGCCAAAGGCAGCGATCTTTTCTTTCTCGATAAGACGTAGAGCTTCTTCCGGGTCCCATTTATACATCATGACAATCTTGCCACCGGCCGCCAGGTTCGGCACCAGAATGGAATGACAGCCGGTTGCATGGAAGAAAGGCACGGACAATAGAAACGCACGCTTAGGCGCATCCGGATCGGGTGCCGGAGGCACTTCCCCACGCCGCAAGAAGGCGCGAGTGGGCGCAATACCCAGACTGATGAGATTGGTTAGAATATTCCGATGCGTACCAAGCGCGCCTTTAGGCTTACCCGTCGTACCCGACGTGTAAAAGATCGTCGCATCATCTTCAGGATCAATCTCCACTTGCGGTAGCGGCGTATCAGGAAGCGCATTCAGCTTGTTGGGCGCGGCGACAATATCATCCCAAAGCACCGCCCCATCGGGCAAAGGGCCGCCGGGACGAACGACAATGAGAGATTTGAGCTCGTTCAATGCACCCAGATGATCGCGAATACGTTCTCCGCGCTCCCCGTCCACGACAGCGACCTTTGACCCTGAGTCAGCAAGCCCATATTCAAGCTCAGGTCCCGTCAGCCAGGCATTGAGCGGAACGCTGACCGCCCCGACAACAACAGTGGCCCAGAACGCAATCGACCATTCCGGGTAGTTCCGCATGACGATAGCAACCCGGTCCCCCTTGCCTACACCTCGAGAGATAAGATCGTGTGCCAACCTTGCCACCGCCCGGTAGTGGGTCTCATACGTGACGCGCTCATCTTCAAACACGAGGTAATCAAGGCTGCCATGTGCCCGGCCCAGCTCAAAGAGTTCCCGAAGCGACGAAGGCGCATTTTTCCAGACGCGCAGCTGCACACCGCGCACCACTTCTTCTGCCATTTCAAAGGGCGAGTCAGGGGCAGTGGTCAGCAATGCGTGCGCATCCGCAATCGACATAGCAGGCCAGTCAGCCGCCATTGCATGTGTCTCTGTCATCAGATCCTCCCAAGGAACTTTATGCTTTTCAGCGATTTAAGCCCTAGGCGACCAGAAAGCCAAGAGATTGATTAGCCCGCTCGTTTGAGCACCTTATCCAGCATGGCTGTTTCTTCCGCAATACAAGCCGCAAAGCTCGGCCGCGAATGCATACGCGTCAGGTAACCTGTGAGGTTTGGATAGGCTTCTGCGCCTGGCTGGAAGCCACCATGGGCAAAATTCACGAACTGCGTAGCAATCGCGATGTCTGCAATCGAAAAACTGTCACCTACCAGGAACTCACGTGAGCCAACCTGCGACTCCATATATTGGAAGTAGGGTGGCAGCTTCTCTTCAATGGTTTTGTTCGCTGTTGCTGTATCAGGTTTTTTGCCCATGAGCGGAGCAACGACCATCGGGCGGAAAGTGCCCATGCCGATATGCCCGGCAAGTTCGGAATCACCATACTCTTCAAACCAAAGAGCGCGACCATAATCTGTTGCACCAGCAGGATAGAGCGCCGGTGAGGGAAACTTCTTTTCCAGATACCCGCAAATAGCGGAAGAGTCCGCCAGAAACAGATCCGCTTCTTCGTCTTTCAGAACAGGGATGCGCTTCAGCGGTGAAATCTCCGCAAACCAGTCTGGTGGCGGAAAGATGTTCACATTCTCCAAAGTGTATTCAGCGCCCTTCTCTGCGAGAAATACACGCGCTTTGCGGACGAACGGCGACAGCGCCGCTCCATAAACGATCAATCCCATGCCTTAGCTCCCTGTCAGACCTGCCGGATCATTCCACTTCGGCGAAGATCTTTTCCATTCTTTTGACTTCTTTTTTGTAGGCTTTGTCGGAAACAAAGGGTCCAAATTTGGAAAACTCTTTGACGTCCGCCACTTCAACCTTGCCACCCGATTTGGGTAAAACCTTCAGGTAGCCACCTTCCCGATCAATGATCGGAATAATCTCATTGCGGCGGGAGAAAATACGGCGCATCTGCGCAGACTGCTCCAAAAATGCTTCATACTCGCCCTCATCCACATCGATGAGCATCTGATAGGCATCTACAAATTCTTTGACGAACGCATGCTCAACAATCTGCAGATTAGAGATCACCCAGCATCGGTCCTCGAAGATCCAGTAATAGCCAAGCCCGATAAACTCACCCTCTTTGGTAAGATATGGAAAGAAGGGAAAGGACCGGCACGCCATCAAGCGATTGTCTCGCTCACATTTCGCAGCGCCCTTACAGACACAGGCCACACAGGTCTCATTAATGTCCTTGACCTCAGCAACCGCGTGCTTGTCATCCGGGTCGGGCTTGTACTTCTTCCAGAGGTTGGTGCGCTTCTTGATCACCTTCCACTCAGGGGGAGAGGCAGCCGGGATCGCGTTCTCCACATCGCAGCAGACGGGGTCACCATTGTTCAATGGCGCACAAAACTGGCCGCAATCATATTTCTCGGAAATCGAGGCGTTGAAGTTTCGGTAGATGGTCTCGAAGTGCTTCTTACGTGCGGTCATTGAATGCGCAGGCTCCCGCTCAAATTTGTTCCTAACCGGGGTATCAAGCTTTGAGGGAAACATCAATCACCACCCATCAGTAAACCACGCCAAATCCCTATGCATCGCGCGGATATTCTTTTCCCTAAGCCCTCGCCTTTACATAGATCGCCGGATCGTTAGGATCGCGCTCCCCCTTATCGTCAGGTTGCTAATGCGTATCATCCTAGCTGCACTCATTTTGGTCCTATCTGGCATCGCACCGGCCCTCGCAGAGACGCCAAAGGTTGTGACGAGCCTAAAACCCATTCACAGCCTGGTCGCTGCAGTTATGGGTGAGACCGGCAATCCTGAGCTGCTGGTGAGCGGCGGGGCGTCTCCCCACACATTCTCCATGAAACCCTCCCATGCTTCCTCATTGGCTGAAGCTGACCTCATTTTTTGGGTGGGTCCAGATCTGGAAGGCTTTCTTGTAGGTCCAATCGCCAACCTGGCAAACGAACACGCACCCGTTTCTCTGATGCGGGCGGAAGGTGTGACCTTGCTGGACGCACGCGAAGGGGGCGTTTGGGATAGTCACGAAGATCATGATGGACACCATCATGGCCATGAAGAGGAGGAAACAGACCATACCCTCGATCCACACCTATGGCTCGACACGGACAATGCGCTGGCTCTCGTCAAATCCATCGAGAAACATCTGAGCGGAACCTATCCAGATCTCGCCCCAACCTTCTCGGAGAACGCATCGACTCTCCGCGAGGAGCTTCAAGCGTTGGACGAGAGCCTAAAGGATCAGTTGGGCCCTGTTACCGACATCCCCTACATCGTGTTTCACGACGCCTATCAGTATTTCGAGGAACGGTATGACCTGTCGCCAGCAGGGTCAGTCACCGCAAACCCTGAAGTTCGCCCAGGCGCCCGGCGCGTCGCAGATTTAAAACAGGCGAGCGACAGTGCGGTCTGTGTTTTTGCTGAACCTCAGTTTGAAGCACGCATTCTGCAGCTTCTGACAGAAGACGAAGGGGTCCGTCTGGGCTATCTTGATCCACTGGGAAGCGCGCTCCCTGCCGGGCCAGATCACTATGCCGCGACCCTCAGAGGGCTTGCAGACAGCATTACAGACTGCCTGTCCCGATAAAAAAGGCGGCGCCGAAGCACCGCCTTTCAGAACTCTATCAGTAAGGTCTTAGAGACGCTCAACGATGGATACGTTGGCGAGCCCACCACCTTCACACATTGTCTGCAGACCATAGCGCTTATTCTTCTTCTGCAGCGCGTGGATCAGCGTTGTCATGAGCTTCGTGCCAGAACCACCGAGTGGGTGACCAAGGGCAATCGCACCACCATTCACGTTAAGACGTTCAGGATCAGCACCTGTCTCTTTCAGCCAGGCTGCAGGAACAGAAGCAAATGCTTCGTTCACTTCAAAAAGATCGATGTCATCAATCTTCATGCCGGTCTTTTCAAGAGCAGCCTGAGTTGCAGGAATTGGAGCTTCCAGCATGATAACGGGATCGCCACCAGTGACAGTCAGGTGATGAATGCGCGCGATTGGATCAACACCGAGGTCCTTCAGACCTTTCTCATTCACAACCATAACAGCTGACGCGCCATCACAGATCTGACTTGAAGTCGCGGCAGTCAATGCACCGCCCTCAACCAGAAGCTTCACACCCTGAATACCTTCAAGGCTTGCATTGAAGCGGATACCTTCATCCACTTTGTGGACTTCTTTGGTGCCATCTTCCAGCTCAACTTCAAGACCGAGAATCTCGTCGTCAAAGGCGCCCGACTGCGTTGCCGCAATCGCTTTTTCATGGCTGCCGAAACCGTACTGGTCGAGCGCGTCTTTTGTAAGGCCATATTTCTTCGCCATCATTTCAGCACCAGCAAACTGGCTGAACTGAACGTCAGGATAGCGTTCCTTCATGTGAGGGCTTACATAGAAGCCGAAACCATTCTTCACGGGCAATGACATAGGCAGGCCCATTGGCACGCGTGTCATACTTTCAACACCAGATGCAATCACGCAATCCATAAAGCCTGACATCACAGCCTGTGCGGCAAAGTGTAGTGCCTGCTGAGAAGATCCACACTGACGGTCAACCGACGTAGCAGGAACGCTTTCCGGCATACCAGCAGCAAGAACAGCGTTACGTGCGATATTGCCCGCCTGCTCACCAGCCTGGCCAACACAGCCCATGATCACGTCATCAACGCGCGCCGGGTCAGCATTTGCCTTTGAGATCACTGATTTCAAAACTTCGCCAGCCATATCAGCCGGGTGCCAGCCTTTAAGGCGTCCGTCACGGCGACCACCGGCGGTCCGGGTCGCGGAGACGATATAAGCTTCTGCCATGTTTTCTTCCTCTTCGATGTAACGAGTCTAACCGTAAAAATGGGGTCGATTTGGCCGTAAGATGGGCCGAGCGCGCTGGAGATTCAACGCTCTTTTAGGCGCGCACGCCTCACACTTTCAAAGACCCTATTTTGCCAAGGAATTCCCTACGTAAAGGCTGATAAATTGCTTTAACCCCTTAGCCGCGCTTAGACTGCGCGCAACTTGATATTGCAGAACACTGACAAATTTGGCCCAAACGGCCGCGAGGAGACACTCATGAGCGAACGTATTTCAGTCGACATTCAAGACGGCGTTGCCGATGTGCGCTTGACCCGAAGCGATAAAATGAACGCTCTGGATGACCAGATGTTTAAGGCGCTCATCGACACAGGCGAACGCATGAAGACCGAGAAGGGCGTTCGCGCCGTCGTGCTTTCTGGCGAAGGTCGCGCCTTCTGCGCAGGTTTGGACATGGGCAATTTCGGCAAGATGGCCGAAAGCGACGATGACACTGGCTCCAAATCAAACAAGAAACGCAATGCGCTTGCCCCAAGAACACACGGCCTTGCCAACCGCGCACAATATGCAGCCTGGGTTTGGCGCGAAGTGCCGGTGCCAGTAATCGCCGCAGTCCACGGCGTTGCCTTTGGCGGCGGGTTCCAGGTCTGCCTCGGCGCAGACATTCGCTATGTCGCACCCGACACAAAAATGTCCATCATGGAAATCAAATGGGGTCTCGTCCCGGACATGGCGGGCACGCAACTCATGCGGCACCTCGCACGCGAAGACATTGTGAGGGAACTAACTTACACAGGTCGCATTTTCTCCGGCGAGGAAGCACTCGACTACGGCTTTGCAACGCGTGTCGTCGATGACCCTCGCGCCCTAGCCCTTGAAACCGCCAAGGAAGTCGCTGGCAAAAATCCCGACGCTATCCGCGCCAACAAGCGCATCTTCAACGCAGCGCCCTATGTAGATGCTGGTGCTGGGCTGCTGACGGAATCCGTTGAGCAGGACGAAATCATTGGCTCTGCTAATCAGGTCGAATCCATCATGTCGACCATGGAAAAACGTCCTGGAAAATTTGCCGACGCCTGATCGCCTATTTTGCTAGTTGAAGTATCTTCATGACATCCGCGGCCTCTGACACAGGTCGCGGATTTGTTCTTGCCCAGAAATCATGCATGGTTTTCTCAGCCACTTCCTGAAGCCGGTCCTCCCCTACATTGACGGCCGCAAGCGTCCGGGGCATGCCTAGACCGGAAATGAAATCGTCAGCAAGTTCAGATGCCCTTCTGTCCGGCGAACCGAAACAGGCACTGATGCGTTTCTGCCGGTCTGCGTTCACTGGTTCATTAAAGGCAAGCACGTATGGCGACATCACACACGACGTATAGCCGTGGGGAACATCACAGGCACCACCCAACACATGGCCGATGGCGTGACTCGCACCCATGGGCACGCCAGAGACAACGGGCACCATGGACTGCCACATACCTATCTGGCATTTAAGCCGAGCCTCTATATCGTCCGGATTTTCCTTCACACGGCCCAAGCCATCAACCAGCAAGCGCAACGCACTGTCGGCAAGCCCATCGCAATAAGGGTTGGATTGAAGCGACGCGAGCGTCTCAATGGCATGATCCATCGCGCGCACACCGGTGGAGAACCAGAGCCACTCCGGCGTATGTCGCGTGAGTGTAGGGTCTAGGATCACCGTATGTGGCGCCAGGTCTCGATGCTCGTAGCCTTCTTTCAGGTTTTTGCGCAGGTCTGTCGCGCCGCCAAGCGGATTGAACTCGCCTCCTGATAGTGTTGTGGGGATGGCAATCGACCGAATGGCGGGTCCCTCAAACTCCGGATGCACAACCGTGCCATCTTTCTCAACGCGCACATGAAAGGGCTCTAATCCATCGGCATCTTTCACATTATGGGTGAGCGCGACAAGCACTACCTTGCCCGCATCGGTGACAGACCCACCGCCAAGTGTCACAAGCAGGTCGGTTTGTGCGTCACGCGCGGCACCTGCCGCATCAATAACGGCTTCGCGCGGTGTATGCGCAGGCATGCCTGTATAGACATCAGCGAGCCTGTGTCCCAGAGCGCTCCGCACTTTGTCAATTTCATCTGTCTGGTCGGAAAGTGTTTTACTGGCAATCAGGAAAACACGCACCGCACCAAGTGCTTCAACTTGTTCTGCCAGCGCCTCTGCCGCCGGTTTTCCAAAGACAACTTTTTCCAGCGCCGAACACTGGATCTCGCCTGCAGCTCCCATGACACTCATATGTCCCTCCCCGGTTCCGGCAAGTCTGAGACATTTGAGCGTCGGTGGGAAGGGCCAGAGCATTTCCAGGGTGAGGTCTTGCCGCCACTGGTTCAAGTCAAGGCCGAACGTGGACCCGGTTTTCGCCAAAGCGCGTCGAGAAAATGCGGTAAGTAAAAGATCAGAAGAGACGTGTGTCCGTTTCGAGCCCCAGGAAGAGGCGCCCCGCCTGTTCCAGCACACCCTTCGCGACCATCATATGTTGTGTGGCCACATGCACGTCCCTGAAATGTCTTTGCAGGGGCGAGCGCTTATAAACCGACGTTCCACCACCCAGATCATAAACAATGTCTACCGCTTGGGCAGCAGACGTGGTGGCATGCGCCATGGAAAGGCGCATATCACGACGCTGATCAACGCTGATCACGCCTTTTGTCTGCGCTGCTTCCCAGGCTTCCGCAAATGCATCATCCATCCAGGTCTGAGCAGACCGCACCAGGGCTTCCGCTCGCGCCACACCCATCTGCGTGTCAGGCCGCTTCGCCAAAGGCTTCAAGGTCCCCTGGGGCGTCTTTGCAGACGCAAAACTCACAAGCTCGTCAATGGCTGAGCGCGCTGTACCGAGTGCAACCCCGGCAATGCCGGATGCCAACAGAGCAAACAGTGGAAAGACATAAAGCGGGCGCTCCATGGGCTTGTCATACCCAAATGCAACGCCACGACTTTTCGGCACCCACACATCCTTCATTTCAAAGTCCGTGCTGCCGGTGCCGCAAAGGCCAGACACATCCCAGGTGTCGAGCAGCGTCACGTCATCGGCGGGCACCATCATCATTCGACTTATGGGAACGCCTGTGTCAGACATTTCAGGCTTGCCGTCCTTCATGACAAAGCAACCGCCGGAAATCCACTTTGCATTGCGACTGCCAGAGCCCCACTGCCAGCGACCAGACACGCGGTATCCGTCGCCCTCCGGTATGGCTTTTCCAGTCGGCGCAAAAACGCCCGCCGTGATGGTCCGCTTACCACCACCGAAAATCTCTTCTGCATCCGCCTTCGGCATATAGGCAGAGCCAAGCCCGGTGGTCGCCCCAATCATCGTGCACCAGGCGGCAGACGAGTCGCCCCGCGCTAGGGTGCGAATGAGCTTGAGGAAGGTCGGTGGGTCGAGCTCCAGCCCCCCATAAATCTCCGGCACCATCACGGAGTAAAAGCCCGCCTCAGCAAAAGCATCAGCAATGTCCTGGGGAACCTGACGCTTCTCTTCTATTTCGTCCGTGCGCTCCCGCAACATCGGTACAAATCCCTCGGCAGCTGCCAGAAGCGCTTCACCCTTCGATGTCATTGACCTAACTCCTGCTGATTATTGGGGCAGCCCAAGCCGGGCAGCAATATTGTTCTTCTGCATATTCGATGAGCCGCCGACAATCGGCATGCCGAGCACATCCCGCACATTGCGCTCCATGTCATAGGAGTCGGTGAGCCCGTAGGCACCCATCACCTGCTGGCAGGCGAGAACAATCTCGACTGCCGTATCGGCGACAAAGAGTTTTGCCATGCTGGTTTCCACAGAACAGGGCTTGCCTTCATGCGCAAGATGAACTGCGTGATAGAGCATGTGTTGGCAGGCCTGGAGCTTGGTCTTTGCTTCTGACAGAGAATGGCGAACGGCCTGATGTGCAGCGATAGGCTTTCCAAACTGCACCCGCTCCTGTGCATATTGCCAGGCCTCATCTAGGGCAGCGCGCGCAATGCCATAAGTCACCGTTGTAATCTCAATTTTTTCGACATCAAGGGTTCGGCCAGCAAGCATGCCCCACCCTTTGTTCCAGCCTTCCGGCCCGCCCAACACCTGTTCCACCGGAATGCGAACATCATCAAAGAAAACATCACACGATGCTGTGTAGCGAAGGTTCGAATGCTCGATCAGCTGCATGGAAATGCCTGCAGCGTCTGTCGGGATCAAAAGCACAGTAAGGTTTTTGTACTTCTTGCCCTTAGCATCGCTGTTCACCAGGCAATAGATATAGTCCGCCCAATCCGCACCAGTACACCAACGCTTCGCGCCATTCACCACAACGGTTTGTCCATCATCTTCCAAATGCGCGCGCGTTCTCACGGTGGCAAGGTCACCGCCCACATCGGGCTCACTCAACCCATACGCAAACCAGATGTCGCCCTTGGCAAGCTTTGGAAGCAGTTCTCGTTTCTGAGCCTCTGACCCGTTTTCAACAACATTTGCCCCGCCATAGAACGCCGCATGAATAAAGGGTCCGCCGAGCGAGGGCCCGACCTGACAAAGCTCGTCCAGCACAGCAACGGCGGCAACAAGATCGATCCCTTGCCCCCCAAACTCTTCGGGAATGGTCAGGCCGCAGACACCCAGGTCCGCGAGCTTGCGAAACGTATCACGACAAAAGGTGTGATCCTTGTCGAGCTGCCGACGTTTCTCGCGCGGCATCTCGTCTTTCACAAAACGCTTTGTCATATCGCGCAGGATGGTGACGTGTTCCGGCTCATCGGTGAAATACATGGATGCTATTCCCCCGTGAAATTCGGCGCGCGCTTTTCCTTAAAGGCGGCAACCGCTTCTTTGCGGTCTTCCAGTGTGTTGGTGATTGCTTCATAGGCAATTGCTGCATCCATCACCTTCACAGCAATTTCGCGAAGCGTGATATTCGCCGCCGTCTTCGTCCACCGCACTGCCCATTTGGGGTTGCCCATGATTTTTCCAACAAGCTCGCCAACTTTTGCGTCAAGCTCTTCAGGCGGAACGGAATAATTGATAAGCCCCAGATCCATTGCCTGTTGGCCGGTCAGCATATCGCCGGTCATCAGCAACTCTTTTGCTTTGGCAAAACCGATAAGCTGCGGCCAGATCACCGCACCACCGTCGCCAGCCACCAGGCCCACTTTCACATGCGGGTCGCCAATCACCGCATTATCGCTTGCGATAATCACATCACAAAGAAGCGCGATCGTTGCACCAAGCCCGGCCGCTGCCCCATTAAGGCGGCAGACAATCGGCTTCTCCAGATCAAGGAGCGATGTAACGATCCGCTTGCCCTCGGGCGCAATGGAGCGAAACTTCGCCGGGTTCGCGATCATCTCGTCGAACCACTCCATGTCACCGCCTGCGCAGAAGGCCCGGCCGGCGCCCGTCAGAATGATGAGGTCACTGTCCTCATCCCGCTGAAGATCAGTGAAAACACGACCAAGCTCCTCATGCATGCGCGCATTGACGGCATTGACCGGCCCCGGCCCGTCAATTGTGACTGTCAAAACCCGGCCTTCATAGCCGAATGACAAGGTCTCGTAATCTTTGAATTCCATGCCCATTCCTTTTTTTCTGAGGCTAACTCAAAATTGCCTAGACGTTCAACCCTCAAATAGGCTTATATCTTTAAACGTGTTTGATCATTTGCGCAGATATATGCTCATTTTATGAGGAACATTCAAATTTCCATATCAGCGGCACCATCCAAACAAAGGTCCGGACGCTGGGGAGACCGGGAACAGTCGATCCTGGACGCAGCGTGGGAGCTCATCACATCTCAGGGCTTCGACCGTATGACCATGGCTGATGTTGCAGCAGCGACAGGTCTTTCGGAAGGAAGTCTCTACAATTATGTGCCCAGCAAACGCGAGCTCGCCATCCGCGTCGCCGAACGCTGGTTCTCCACACAGGCTGAAGAGCTAGAACAGACATTAAGCGCTGTTGAGCACCCGCGTGATCAGGTGACACTTCTCGTCCAACGCCACATCGCGATGATTTTGGAACAGCCCGAACTGTTCCTCATGTGGATACGCGAAGTACGAGCGACCGATGCCTACCTCACCTCAAGCTCACGCGACATCTTCCGATCCTATACCGGGCTCTTACGCGCAGTTCTTGACAAGGCGCAGGTGGCGGGCAGCATTGAGACCGATATGAGTAATGATATGGTCCGCGACATGATCTATGGCGGCGCAGAACATGTGGCCTGGACCGCCATCGTCCAAAAACGAGCAAGCATGTTGGATGTAGCCGACGCCGCGAAAAAACTCGGGCGCACTTATTGGAAGGCGCTTAAGGCCAACACAGCATCAGAAGACTTAACAGACGAGCGCCTTGCCAGGATCGAAGCAAAGCTCGACAGGCTTTCCTGACACTCACTCAAAGCAGTCGCTCAGAGATCGGTCGAAATCAACAGGTTCAGGTCCAACTCCAATATAGACCAGCGCAGCATCATCAGGCGCCATGGCGAGCGTTGAGAGCTCCAACCGCCCGGCAGTCCATTGAACGAGGCGCCCTCCACCATCCGTTGACCGGACAAATCCCTTACAGCGCAAAAGTCCGTCACAGCCTCCCAACACAGCTGTAAGCCGCTCCACATCGCAGGCTTCGTTGCAAGCAACAGACCCCGTCCAGAAAAGAGCATGGGGGTCATGGCGCTCCGTCTGTAGAGTCCGCGCATCAGTAGAGAAATCAAACAGATGAGAGACAGAGACGTCGGTTGTAGTCGTTTCAATTCTCAATACACCAGGCCTTTCACGCTCCAGCAGGTCAACGACTGCCTGCGTTTGAACGTCACTCGCGACATCTGTTTTTGTGAGCAGCAACAGATCAGCCGCCCCCACCTGCGCATGAACAGTATCGGCAAGCAGTGGGTCTGCAGCCTGGGACTGATACTGCGTGGCGTCCACCAACACGAAAATCCCCTGGAGCCGCAGAGCCTTGTCTGCACGAGCGATCGCCGCGATCCGCAAAGGGTCCGCAACGCCACTTGCCTCAATGACGATTTGCTCTGGTGGATCTGGACGCGTAACGAGGGAGATCAAGGCACGCAGGAAATCATTCCCGATGGAGCAACAAATGCATCCATTTGCGAGACTAACCATGTCCTCGTCGCGGGTAACAATCAGCTTCTCATCAATATTGATGTCACCGAAATCATTGACGATCACGCCAAGGCGGCGCCCTTCATTCTCCTGCAACAAGCGGTTGAGAAGGGTCGTCTTCCCCGCACCAAGGAACCCCCCAACAACCGAAACAGGGATCACAGATCGGTCAGTCATGATCTAGACCTGAGGTGCTTCAAATACCTCACCACCCACAACCGTTCCCCAGACACCAATGTCTTTGAGTGCCATTGGATCACCTTCGAGCGGGTCCTCATTCAGGACCGCGAAGTCGGCGAGCTTACCCACTTCAATGCTCCCAATTTCATGATCAAGCTTGAGGGAGATGGCGCCGCCCATGGTGATGGTAAAGAGCGCCTCTTCGACGGTGAGCCGTTCCGCATCACCACCCAATTGCTTGCCCGTCGATGTCACACGGTTGACCGCGCACCAAGCGGTAAAGAGCGGACCTATCGCCGTGATCGGCGCGTCGGAATGCAAAGCCAGGTCGACGCCATGCTCAACTGCACTGCCTGCATTATCTATCCGGTGCGCGCGGTCAGGCCCAAGCGTCAGTTCATAGTGTTGGTCACCCCAGTAATAGACGTGGTTGCTAAAGAGGTTCACCCCAACACCCATCGCAGCCATGCGCCTGAATTGTGCATCGCTCGCCATCTGGCAGTGCTGCAACGTATGTCGGTGGTCCGGATGTGGGTTAATCGAAAGCGCTTCTTCGATGGCATCCAGAGCGAGCTCCGTCGCCTCATCACCATTCGTATGAATGTGCAACTGGTGGCCGGCCGCATTGTAAGCCAAGACGACCTTCTTGAATTCATCTGGAGCGATATACCAGAGGCCGTTAGGGGCACCGTTATGGTGCCCAGGCCACTTAAGACGCGCCGTAAAGCCTTGGATCGACCCATCCAGAACCAGCTTAACAATCCCCATTTTGTGTTTGTCTGTACTCTTGGAGACCAGCGACCCAATGCGTTCTGTGCCCTTCTCTGCCGGCATCAGCGTGCCGCCAAATGCCGAGACAATACGAAGCGGAAAGTCAGGCTTATCAGTCTCGCCCGTGAGACGGCCAACCATCTCATCATCCAGGGGACTATGAAGGTCGGTCGCCGTCGTCACACCTGCCAATTGACAGACTTTGGCAAAGTTCCAGAGCGCGGGTGGGTGCGTCGCTTGCGCGCCCAAATCAAACTTGAGCGACTTCATGGCGAGATACATGCCGACCATGCCCGCCAGCTCACCTGTCGGCGCACCCTCTGCATCCGTCATCACTTCCTGCATATCAGTAGAGGCTGCAAGATCCGATTCTTCAATCACGGCAGAATTTACATTGAGAAAATGCAAGCTTGCGTGAAATACACCGATGCGCCGCCCATTAGAGACACGATCAAGATCTCGCGCATGCATCCGCTGCTCACCAAAAAAGATCGGATCAAAACCCCACCCGATAAGAGCGGCATCAGGGTCATCCTGAGCTGCACTGGCCTCTTGAAGACGTTCAACAACAGCGTCCACGGATTTTAAGCCAGGCCAGACCCTGCCATCTGGCGCGGTACGGTCATAGTAGCCCACGTAGGTGTGGTCCCAGAGCGCACCCTCCACCAGGTGACTGTGCCCTTCAATCAAACCAGGCATAATCACTTGAGCAGAAAAACGATCATCGATGGTGGCGTCCCCCCAAGCACTCACTTCCTCCAGGGTGCCAACGCCAAGTATACGCCCGTCACGGACAGCCACATGAGTAGCAAAGGGCCGAGACGGGTTCATCGTAATGATCCGTTTGGCCGGAAAAATGGTTGTCGTCACCGGATGCGTCTCCCAAAAAAGTGTACCTAAACTCAGATATCCCAGAGCGAGATGATTTTTCCGCTCTCCGGCGCAACCTTGCCTTCCAGCACATCCAAATAGACCTGCTTGGTCACATCAAGGCCGCCAGAACGTTCCACTTTCATCCACCCGTCAACGGATGCCAGAAACGCACCCCAAGCTTTTGATATCTTCGCTTGCAGCACCTCAGCTCCCCAATCCTTGTTGCGTTTTTGGATCTGGGATGGCGCGAAGAAAAGCGTTGGCTGGGCACCAGGAAGGTTGTCAGCTCCGCCGCCTTGCTCCCAATGCGTGCCACCAACCGCGCAGCTGCAGGTAAGCCGGTCCGCGAAGTGGTTATGGATCGCAGCGCGCACATGCGCATCTCCCGCCATATCGACAAACGCGACATTGCCTTCAACGCTTATGGAGGCGATATCATCGTAAGCGACAACATCATCATAATACCCAACACCTTCAACAAACGCTGTATTGCCTTTGGAGGTCAGACCAATCACCCGTGGCTTGTTCGCCGACCGGCTTGAGAGCACCTGTGCGAGGCCTAAAGAAGTTTTACTCGAAGCGCTCGACAGCACCACTGTCGATGCCTCAAAGAACTGATTATCATCTAGAAAATCATCTATCAGAAAGGACGTGGTGAACAGTGGGCGTAAAAGGCTTTGCTCCGCTTCCCGCGCAGCGTCGTAACCAGCGTCCGCCGTCACTCTGAGGTAGTTGTTATAGACAGGCGACAATTCGGCTCTGTTGGCAGCACCATCGAAAAAGCCAGCGTCGGAAACGCGGACAGCTTGTGCCACGAAATGCGTCGACATGGGGAAGTAGCCATAGAAACGCTCGCCAGCAGCGACACCCTCGGCGTTAGAGGCGAGCACATCTCCAAAGCCCCAGACAGGAACACGTCCCCAGCCCTCATCGGCCGGAAAGAAGTCCCAATACTTCATTGCTTCGCCAAACGCGGCATAGGTGATGTTGTTTGCAGTGAAGGCAAAATCCTCGACTTTGAAAAGCACTTCACCAGGTTGCAACTCATCCGAACTAGGGATCGCTGTTTCAACGATCTTTGTCGTACGCAGATCGTCTCGTTTTACCCAGAAATTTGCTGCTGCTTGTTCTGCCATGTTTCACTCCCTTAAGCGGTGGGATCGGACGCCCGCCAGCTGGATGACCAAATTTGCCGCATGGTAAGGGCGCAAGACACAAGCACCAAGAAAATCTGCGCCCAAAAAGGTGCAAAACCTGTTCAATATTGGACACCAAGCGGTCCATACATTGACTCCAATACGCCAATCCCCCAAACTCTCTCCGGGTACGTTTATATCTGTGGGGAAATATGAATAAGGTAATCCACGCGGCACGCGCCGCAGCTGTTGCAGCGCTCGTTGGGCTGTTTATCGTCGTGACTGCGGCGCCAAGCCAAGCGGAAGACCGCCGCGTTCGCATCATCAATGAAACAAGCTGGACGATGGTTGAGTTCTATGCGTCAAACGTCGGAACCAACGATTGGGAAGAAGACATTCTGGGCTATGATGTCTTGGGGTCCGGCGACAGTGTCATGATCGATATCGACGATGGCACAGGCTATTGCATGTACGACTTCCGAGCCGTGTTTGCAGACGGTGATGTCCTTGTCCGCGAGCGGATCGACGTATGTGAAATCTCAAGCTACCGCTATCACGAATAGATAGTATGCAGCGAAGACCAAAACCGCCCCTGCGCAAGCACGGGCGGTTTTCTTTTGCTTATATGCATCACCGACCTGACAATCTAAGCCGCGAGAATGTCCCCTGCGACATCCTTCATCCGCTTACCGCGCAGAACCTGCCCAAACCGGACAGCTGGCAGCAGGACCTTTGAGAGGATCGCGGGCGTCTTGGTTTCTCGAGCAAAAGCGGGTCGATTTAGAAGTCGATTATAGAGCTTGAACAGCCGTGGATGAATTTCAAGCGGATAGCCGCCCATGCGCAAACGGTTCATGGTGATGAACCACGCAAGCTCAAGGACCGAAATCCGGTCCCCAATCAGCCAGTCATTGCTTTCAAGTCGTTTTTCAAGCGTCTCAAAAGCATCCCGATGAGCTTTAACCGCGGCCCGCGCCTGCGGTTCCGTCACACCGGCTTCAGCAAATGCGCGCCACCACGCAATCTCTTTGTCGCGGGAAGGGTCATCAGCGCCCCCTTGTTCGTATTTCGCAAGAACATCATCAGGCTTTTGCGCCAACCGCTTTGGAAAGATGAAACCCATAGTGATCTCACGCAAAGCGAAATGCAGATCGTTTTCCAGCCTCAAAGAGGCATCGACAATCGCACGCTCTTCAGGGGTCTGCGGAAAAAAGGAATCCGCATCACTCGGCAAGGCATCCAAATAGGTAAGAATGTCATTACTCTCCACATGCACAACGCCATCATGCACAAGCACAGGCACCACACCACGTGGATTGATGCCAAGATACCAGGGTGAAGCGTGCTCATGCTTCACCAGATTTACATGATGAGAGACATAGTCGATGCCCTTCTCACGAAGCAGGGTGCGGACCTTTTGTGAACAGGAACTCCCGCTAAAGTGTAAGAGATTCAGTCCCTTCCAGGATTTTACTTCGTCTGTCGTCACTTGCTCATCGCTGAGGATCATAGCTTCTCTCCCTATAGGACACCGTCAACCCGCCATGTCTTCCAATGGCTCCGGGCCCCATTGCCGTCCAAGCAAATCATCTATGGGTGCTTTTCCTGGAGGAACGGATGCATCAAACAGATCACCATCGGTCCAATGCTCCACGGTGTGCCCCCACGGGTCACGCCAATAGTCAAACACCTGTGACCCTAAAATATGTCGCCCCACACCCCACACAGAGGTGTATCCCTTTTCGGCCAGCACATCGTGACCAAGCATAAGGTCATCAAGGTCTGCAACCTCCCATGCTGCGTGATTGAAACCCGACTTACCCGCGCCCACAAAGAACACTGTGTGGTGATCAACCATCCGTTCTCCCTGATCACACCGGGTAAAGGCCCCAAGGACGGCATCCTCTGTGCCAATGAATACTTCGTCCGACTTTACCAACCCAAATTGCTCATGATACCAGGCAAAGCTCTTTGGATAGTCGACAACATTCAGAACGACATGACCAAGACGGTGAACATGAGACGGCCCAGCGGTCATGCGCTTCACAGCCCCCTGACGTGGTTTGTCTAGACGCGCATTCAACGGCGCAATCTCCTGAACCTCCATCACATCAAGTTTGTCCAAACCCCAGATGACTTCGATTGGAAACCCATCAGGGTCGTGCACGAGAACACGCTTGCCACCGCCAGGCTCTGATCGCACCTCAACAGTCACATCATTTGCGTCAGCGACGGCCTGAAGATCAGCTTCCGTACTGGCTTGGAATGCAAGCCCAACAAAACCCGGATCCCCCAGCTCGGTCACATGAACAATTGGGTCGGATCCGACACCTCGCATGTAGAGAGCCGTATCTGTCCGCGCATATCGCTGCATGCCAAAATCGACAAGAAAGGCTTCCATCTTGTCCAGATCAGGGGCGCGAAAACGCGCATAAACAATGTCTTCGACTTTTATCATTGTGAAATTCCTGTCGAGTTTGTGAGCAGAACCACTATTCGATGATCACGCCGCCATCATCATCGACCACATTGTTTTCAATGGCGCCAAGCGTTTCGATCTCAACCCGAACAATATCGCCTTGCTTGAGCCATGGCATGCCCTCCATCGCAGCAGCCACCCCCGCACAGGTTCCCGTTGCGATAACGTCACCGGGCTCCAAAGTGAAAGCAGTGGACAGATGTTCGATGAGTGTCGGCACATCAAAGATGAGATAGCTCGTATCTGAATGCTGGCGCACCTCACCATTCACGAGCGTCTTAAGTTCCAGTTTGGAGATATCAACTTCGTCTGGCGTAACGATAGAGGGACCCATCGGACAATGACTGTCCCAGGACTTGCCCATCGTCATGGTCGGCGAACGACGCTGCCAATCACGGATTGTCACGTCATTCAGGACCGTGTAGCCCGCGACGACCTCTGCATACCGGTCTTTCGGCACTCGGCGACAACGTTTGCCTATTACGACTCCCATCTCGCCCTCATAGTCCATTGCGACGCTTTCATGCGGACGCAAAATCGGGGCAAAGGGGCCCGTCGCAGACGTGGATTGCTTATTGAAAATAATCGGAACCTTTGGAAGTTCCCGACCGGTCTCCTCCACATGCTCACGATAGTTCAGTCCAACGGCGAGAATTTTCGGTGGCCGCAACACAGGGCTCTCAAGCGTCACGTCAGACAGTTTTATTGTCGCTTGCGTGCCGGCTGCAGCCCGCGCCTTCTCCAAAGCAGCATCTCCTGCCTCAAGAAACGCAACCATCTCGTTTGGAATATCGGGTGCAGCAGCTGACAGATCGATAATCTGATCTTTCTGCAAAATTCCTATCCGCGTCGATTTATCGTCTGTAAACGTTATGAGCCGCATGAGCCTCTCTCCCGGGATTCAAACACATGGCGTGATGCGTCTTACCTGCCATTTTTCTAAAATGATATTATCATCAGATATGATCGCAATCAACATTTACAAGGCCGGCGATCCAATCTCTTCAGATTAGATTGTGCTGCCTAGAAAACCTCCGGTATCCACCCACTAACGTTGGGCGACAAATCCTGCTTGTTCACCAAATTCCGCAATATCAGCGCGATTCAGTTGGTAGCTACAGCGAGGGCTTGTTACGCTCAAAATCAACGATAGGGAGGATCGTGCACTATGGAACAGCTTACAGGCCTCGACGCCGCATTCCTTTACATGGATCAAGAGAACTCGCCGATGCATATCGGCAGCGTCGCAATCTACGATCCTTCAACCGCCCCTGGCGGGTTTGTCAGATACAAAGACATTCTGAACTTCGTCGAAGAACGACTGCCGCTCGCCAACACATTCCGGCGCGGCCTTGCAAACGTACCGTTTGGCATCGATCACCCTTACTGGGTTGAAGTTGAAGATTTCAATCTGGAATATCATGTCCGCCACGTAGCCCTGCCGAAACCGGGCGACTGGAGACAGCTTTGTATTCAGGCAGCGCGCATCATGGCGCGGCCACTCGATCTGACAAAACCGCTGTGGGAGTTCACGATCATCGAAGGCCTCGATCATGTCGAGGGGGTGCCAGAAGGCTCCTATGCCATCATTTCAAAGATCCACCATTCGGCGATCGATGGCATGTCAGGCGTCGACATTATGAATGCCCTGCACACAATCAACCCAGGCGACACACTTCCCGTATTGGAAGACACTTGGAAGCCAGAGAAAAAGCCAACCGCAGTTGAAATGGCGGTACGGGGCTATCTCGGCAATGTAAAGCAGCCCTTCAAGTGGGTCGAAATGGCCGGCAAGACCCTTCCGGGCCTCGCGCGCACGATCAAAGGCTTGCTGACAAAAGAATTCTCACTTGGCCAGGCCATGGCCGTACCGCGCACACGTTTCAACAATAAGATTTCTGCGCACCGTGTAATCGAAGGGGTCGCCTTCGACCTGGCGCGGATCAAAGAGCTCAAAACCGGCGTCCCTGGCGCAAAGGTCAACGATGTCATGCTGACCATCGTCGGCGGAGCGATGCGAAAATACCTGGAATCAAAAGCTGAACTGCCGGAAACCACCCTGGTCGCAATGGCGCCCGTCTCCGTCAGAACCAACGACGAGTCCGGATCGCTCGGCAACCAGGTCTCCGCAATGATGGTCCAACTCGGATCCGACATTGCCGATCCTTTGGAGCGCATTCTTTCAATCGCCAATCACACCCAGGAACAGAAAGCTCTGACAAACGCCCTTGGCGCACGACAAATGTCAGAACTTAGCAAAACCGCTCCAGCACTGTTCACCGGCATTGCCGCAAGACTCTACACGCAGTTCGGACTGGCAAACTCTACCAAGCCGTTTTTCAATACGGTTGTCACAAACGTGCCTGGACCGCCCATTCCGATCTACATGAACGGCGCTCAGATGGTGAAGTATTATGGTCTTCTCTGCCTGTTTGATGGTCTGGGGCTGGGCCACGTGGTGATGAGCTACGACAAGGAAGTCACCATCACCATTACAGCTGACCGCGAAATGATGCCTGATCCAGAATTCTATGCGGAGTGCCTGCAGCAGAGTTACGACGAACTGGAACTGGCTGTCTTGGGTGCCAACCAAAAGAAAGCGCCTGCGAAAAAGAAGGCAAAAGCGAAGGCGGCCCCCAAACGCAAAGCACCCGCCAAGAAAAAGACAGCGGCGAAAAAGAAGACCGCCGCTAAACTTGAGGCCGAGCTGAGCGAACCGCCACTTGAGCAAAAAACCGGCTGACGCCAGTTACCCTAATAAAGAAAAAGCGGGCCCCAATCAAAGTTTGGAGGGCCCGCTTTTTTTGTGCCGTGATAGCAATTAGAAACTCAATGACCGCTCGACGGATACACAAGTGCTCGCCAGCCTTCACGGTGGAAGGGCCGCCAGTTGTCTTCTGGCTGCGCTAAACGGTCTGCCACCGCATACATAGTCGGTGCGTTAAACCCGAGGCCACAATGAGAGGTACGTACCTCAATATTATCTGTATGGCCTTCTCGCGCTTCGATGGAGTTCTTCCAGTGCACAATCCCGTCTGTCTTCGTGTAGATTGATGTGGTTGGAATGCTTGGAGGAACAGCAATCGTTTCAACCATCTCCCGGAACCTCTGGGTTTGGGTCTCACCTTTTGCCATCACCTTGAAGAGCGGCCAGGCGCGACTGGTTTCAGGCTTGCCTGAAAACGGACTGCCGAGCGTGATCACTTGCCGCACTGCATCCGGTGCACGTTTCGCGACTTCGCGTGCAAGCACACCGCCCAAACTCCAGCCAACCAGACTGATCTTCTGACCATCATGACTGTCAGAAATCTCTTCAATGCGTTCAGCGATCCGTTCGCCCTCATACCCAACTGTTGCGGGTCCAAGGTTACGACCAAGCTCCCACGGATAGGCCTCATAGCCACGTGATGCCAAAAAGCGTCGAAGCACGCCCGTGCTGCTATCACCTGCCATAAAGCCAGGGAGCACCATCACCGGATGTCCATCACCCATGGGCGCGCGTTTCAGGAATTGTTGAAAAATCGGTAGCATGGCCACTTCGGCCATTGTCCGGCTGGGCTCAAGATAGAGCCAGCGCAATTGTGGACGGTCAAGATCGGCAGACTCAGACATCATTGCCATTCAGGATACCCCCAGTTTGTTCGCCTTGCGCCCACCCGCGCAACTTGCGAATCGACAAAGGCTACAAACTGGAGGGATAAACCGTCAAGGAACTGTCTTATTAGCGTTAACCACCAAGCTGGTAAGGGCCGCCCTTCTCAAGTGCCTTTTTGTAGGCGGGCCGTGACTGAATCCGCTCCAGATAGCCCACAAGATTGGGGTATTCCTTGACCAAACCCGTCGACTGCCCAGCTTCCATAGGGAAGCTCATTTGTACATCACAGGCTGTGATTTCATCGCCCGCGAACCAGTCCTGATCTGCCAGCGCACCGTTCATATAGGCGAAGTTATTTGTCATTTCACCCATGATACGTGGCAGCAGCGGACCACCAGCTTCGCCTAGGCGCCCAACATAGAGCCCAAGCAGCAACGGCAACATGGCTGATCCTTCGGAATAATGCATCCATTCCAGATATCGCAGCGCTTCTGGCGTCCCCGCAGCAGGCTTCCAGGCACCCTTGCCATAGGTGTCCACCAAATACTCAATAATCGCCGCAGATTCTGCGATTTTGACGTCACCGTCGGTCAGGACAGGCGATTTACCGAGAGGATGAATTTTTTTCAGCGATTCTGGCGCCAGGTTTGTCTCTTTATCCCGCTGGTAATGCACGATCTCATAGTCGAGCCCGAGTTCTTCAAGCATCCAGAGAATACGTTGTGACCGTGAGTTATTGAGATGATGGACGGTAATCATTGAGTATGTTGCCTTTCATTGACCAGTTACAGACAGACTTCGTGCTGAACGCTTCAAAGTCAATAATGAGCCCGGTTCAATGATGCGTTATCGGTCCACGAAATTGCAAAGCGAGCTCGCTTGAATAGTCCCGGGCCCAGCCAGCTCAACTGGTTCCAGCTTTGGCATATGCGATCACCCTGATAGCCTTTCTTCCATCAACATTGAGGAGGAGACACCATGGCCATTGATTTCAGCTTTCCCGAAGAAGTTGAGGTCATCAGAACCTCAATCCGCAACTTCATCGATGAAATCGTCAGACCTATCGAAGAGGCGATGGATGAAGATGATCGGGCATCTGTTCGCGAAGGCGTCATTAAAATGCGCACAGAGGCCTACGAACGCGGGCTCTGGCTCCCCCATATGCCCGAGGCGTGGGGAGGCATGGAATTAGGTCATGTAGAACTGGCAATGATCTCTGCCGAAGCAGCCCGCTCTCGCTATGGCCCTTTCGCCATCAATTGTCAGGCGCCAGATGAAGGCAATATGCACACGCTTCTGAAGTGGGGAACTGACGAACAAAAGGACACCTATCTCCGCCCCATGTGCGAGGGTCGAAAGTTCTCCTGCTTTGCTATGACCGAGCCGGAGGTCGCCGGGTCAGACCCAACACTCATCCGAACAAATGCAAAGCTTGAAGGTGATACCTGGGTCATCAATGGACATAAGTGGTTCATCTCCGGCGCCCATCGCGCCAACTTCGCAATCCTGATCGCACGGACAGAAGACGATCCAAAAATACCCCAAGCAGCCAACACAGCATTCATCATCGACCTGCCATCGGAGGGTTGGTCAGAAGTTCGTGAAATCCACACCATGCATGGGTCTTCCGGGCACTCAGAAATACTCATCGAAAACCTGCGGGTGCCTGATACCCGGCGACTTGGCGGACGCGGAGACGGCCACCGCCTGGGTCAGTCTCGGCTGGGGCCAGCACGTCTTGCGCATTGCATGCGCTGGATCGGACAGGCCGAAACTGCACTGGAGATGATGGTCGACCGCTCAACCAAACGTTTCTCCCATGGCTCTTATCTCTCCGAGAAACAGGGTATTCAGTGGATGATCGCCGACAGCACCATGGAACTCTATCAGTCCAAACTTATGGTGCTTCACGCTGCCTACAAAATAGACAATGGAGAGGATTTCAGGTCGGAAGTATCCATGGCGAAACATTTTGTCGCCAATTCCTTAAACCGGATCATTGACCGCGCCATCCAGGTTCATGGGGCTTTGGGCTATTCCCATGATACGCCGCTCGCCCATATGGCACAGCAAGCGCGCTGGGCACGCTTTGCAGATGGGGCGGACCAAATCCACCAGATGCGAATTGCTGAACGCACCATCAAGAGTTTCAAGGAAAGCGGAACGTTGCATTCCGCGTTGGGCGGCTTGCCAGTCTGACCGAAAATCCAAAACTAGCTCGCAGATCATCTATCACTTGGCTGGTCTGCGGGCTTAAAGCCATTGCACCGGATCACGGCCACACACTATCCTCACCCAGAAGGACAGGGGGCGACAGGGACAATCCGTGACGAGCGAAAAAACCACAGACAAAATCACGCCGGAGAAGGGTCCCTTCGACTTCAACTTCCTTGTCTCCTTGGCACTGGCATTATTGGTCTGGGTCGGTCTGCGCAATGACGTTGTGTGGGGCAGCTTTGTTGGGGAAGCTGACCGTGAGGCACTTCAAATTGCTTTTGAGATGCGCGTCAACAAAACGCTACCGGGCTCGCACCCAATCTTGTTCCTCAATTTAGATGACTCTGTCTGGGAGGGGGCCACCGCCGACGGCCCTGCCCTTGCCTATGCGCCCCGTCCGGTCCTCGCAGATCTGATCGAAGCATCCTACGGCGCCCCCGGTCAGCCGCGACCGAAAGTGGTGATCGTCGACATAGATCTCTTTTGGCGCACGCCGGATGAGGCCGCCGAACAACGCATCGATACACTTCTCCAGAAATGGGGACGCGATCCTGAAGCACCTCTCCTTATTCTTCAAAGGGAGGTAACGGAGGGAGACGGGCGACCGGACTCACTTGCAGCCGCCCGCGCGTCTGATAGAGACAGCATCATTCTGTCCGCACCAGAAGACAATATCGTCTGGGCAAGCGCCCAGCTAACAGGTGACGAAGTGATGGGCGCCCGCTACTTCACCCATTTCCTCTGCATAGACACCCCAACGGGCATCGAAGCATCGGCAACCACTGCCTTTTATGCATCTGTCGCTCGAAAAGCGGAAACGCCGCGACAAGCCATTCAGATTGTCCAAAAAGCTATGGAAGGTCCGCGCTCCTACTGCTCTGGCACTTGGGACGACGTCTCCTTCGATCTCACCATTCCCGGCCGAGAACCGCTCACCTTCAAAAGCCAGCAGAGCCTTATCAACTACAATCTGAACGCAGGCACGGCAGATGATCCCGAACCGCAACTTCCCGCCGCAGATATGTTCGTCATTCCAGCTGGTTTGGTTCAGCCAGGCATGGTTGCGGGCCTGTCCGCCAATGATGGCGTTGTGATTATTGGATCTGCTGCGGTGGCGGCAAGGGACCGTCATATCTCCGCCTATGGCGCCATGGGCGGCAGCCTCGTCATCGCCAACGTCATTAGAGGGGTGGAAGCAGGTGGCGAAGTAAGGCGCATGGCCTGGTATCTCGAAGCCATCCTGTTAACCCTATTTGTCATGCTAATCGTGTTGGCCTTCTGGTATTGCCGAAAAGCCAGGGATTACCTCAAACCCATGGAAGGCCTGAATTGGGCCATGCGAATAGCCCGTACACCTATCAATCTGTTGACCAATCCGGTTATCATCAAGATATTGATCGGAATAGGGGTTTTCTGGGTTGGGGCTGGTGCCAGTTATTTCCTTCTAGATGACGGTCTGTGGCTTGGTTTAGCAGCGCCTGCATATGCAGCTGCGCTTAACGAAGCCCGCGAAGATTTTGAAGAATTAATGGAAAGCTTGAGAAATGCCGAAACAAAAAATGTTTAGCGCTGCAATTGCTATCGCATTGGGTGCTGCGGCCTGGGGAACAACGACGACTGCACATGCTGCCATCCCAGCTTGTGGGTCAGCCACCGTCGCATTCGTAAAGCAAATCGATGGCAGTTCCGAAAGCGTGCGCATCAAGCGTGCGGGCTCAGAAGACTCGCTTTCCGTTTTCGCGCCTCTGTGCGAAGGCGATGTGGTGAGCCTGAAGACCGCAAGCGACCGGGTGGTGCTCGGCGTTGCAGGCAACTCCGGCCCAAATGAAATTCGCGGACCCAAAAGCTACACCGTAGGCCCTGCCTCTACCGGCAGTCAGTCCATCAGCGAACTGATCGAAGGACGTTTGCTTCCTCTCGGCGACCGGCTGGTCGGCCAAGGGTTGGCGCGCTCCGGCGGTGAGTTTGGTTTTGGACTGCTTGATCTCGAAACCGAGTCCGCGCAGATCAAAGCAGGCTTCCGCCCCCTTTGGGTTGGCTGGACCGGCGGGCAGGCGCCCTATGAGCTGCTCGTACTTGATCCCACCGACCGCATTTTCGCAACACAGACTTTGTCAGACACTTCGACAACGCTACCAGCCAGAACCATTACGCCAGGTCGCTACTCAATCGTTGTGAAAGATGCCTATGGGCGCACCAGGCAGACATTCTTTGACGCCGTCGAGGATGTACCGGCTACATCTGCACCATCAGTACCCGCATGGATGGGCGAGGACACTGCCACCATGCTTGCGGCATTTTGTGTTGCAGCAGAAGATCCATATGTCTGGTCCTACGAAGCCGCGCAGCAGATCAGCGGAGCAAAAGACACCGGCCTTGACCGGGAAGCAGCCCTTGCGCTCATCGGCGGCGGAGACTCTGACGCTCTCTGCCCCCGCTAAGAATTCGGTTTTTGTTTAACCGCGATTGAGCACCCTGTCGGCGTCTCCGATCATCACATACGGAGCCCAGAAATAGGGGTGTGAGAACTTGTCTTGAGCGATGAGCGCTTGTTGTGCCCCGCGCAAGGCTTCATGCATGGGCGCTCTGGCGGCATCTACAAAGAACTTGCGAACCACTGCGTCCGCCGCGGCGTCATCTGCAACCCAGTGTGTGGCGAGAACAGACCGCGCGCCCGCGTAGACAAAGCTTCTAACCAGCCCGTCAAGTTGCGCACCATCGAAAACAGCAGCAACCCCCTCAGCACCCTCAGCGGCCCGCGCCGTATCGCACGCAGCCAACACCACCAGTGTGGCATCGAGTTTCATATCAAGGATCTCGGTTGCGCTCAGCATGCCGTCACCACCTGCTTGGTCAAGCGACGTTAGAAGCGACGGCTCGGAGATGCAAAAACCATCCCCGAAGAACCCATGAGTGACAAAGACCAACACCTGTTGATCAACAAGCGATGCGTCCTCAATCGTATCAACGTCTGTAAAGGACCGTCCGGTCACATCTCGGCGACCAAAGGTTTGACCGACCGAAGAGCGCAAGGCCGTCAGAGGTTTCTGGAGATTTGGCTGACCGGCAAACACCTGACCACACCGGGCAGGTCGCCCTTCCGCTGTCATACGAGCGGTGAAATCAGCAATCCAGGCGTCCGAATTGTTCGGTGGAACAGGCGGCCCAAAAACGGTCATGCCGGTCGTTGCTTCCGGTGCCTCGGCAGATCTGGCCGCAACAAAACTTGCCGCACTCGGCGTATTGATGAAAGCAAAGTCATTGGCAAGCCAGGGTAAGGTGGAGTAAGACCGCGCCCGTGCCAGCGCCTTCTGTTCATCATTGAAGGTCGAGAGCAGAAGCGACGGTGGAAGCGATCCGACCACCCCGCGAGGCGCGAAGATCAATGTCTCAACGCCTGCCTCCCGAAGAGCGGCGTAAACGGGGCCGAACACTCCCTGAAACAAGGTGTGAGCCTGTTCAGCAGCAAATGGCGGCGTACCACCAGCCCGTGCGCGCAGCGTTGACCGCAATCGACGCACAAGACGTCGCGCTTCATCGCGTCCAAGCTCCGTACCGAAGGGCATTACCTTGCCCGAGAAGACTGCGTACCCAAAACCACCCGCCTGGGTAGGCGCAAAGGCCACGAAGGCCTCATCCGCAGCTAGTGTTGCGACAAGGTCTGCCGTTTCCGCGCCACCATTCACCAACTGCATATATTGTGGCTGAGCCTGTCGCGCGAGGACTTCTGCCTCTAGCGCGGCTGTCTCCGTGGTTTCCACCGCAAGTGTCAATCGCGCAAGCTCTTCGGGATCATCCGTGCTAGCACCCTGCTGCAGAGCAAGGCGGGCCTCCTGAAGCGCACGCTCCGCATCCTGCAGAGCTCTAATTTCATCTGCAGTCCCCTCACTTGCCACACGGGCCGCCGCCATCGCCATCGCCGCCGCGGCACGCGGTTCAACCATGCCCTCAAACGCATCGACAAAACGGCGGGTGAGCATTGCAGCATCGCCAAGACCCATATCCTGCGCGCGCAACAAAACACCCAGATAATCACCCGCAACATCTGGCGAAATGCCGAAGGACCCCTCCACACTCGAATAGAGATCAAATGAGGAATTGTAGGAGGTAAGCGCTGCAGAGACATCGCCATCAGAAATCTGAGCCTTCCCGAGACTTGCCAGCAACCGGGCAGTTAAAAGCGATTGAGGTTGATCTTTGACCCACTTGGCCACAAGCGTCGACAAGCGCGACAGCGCAGCGCCAACATTTCCTTCTGCCAGGTCATTGCCAGCACGCCGCTCTTCAATCAGCGCATCAAGCCATCCGGCCGATCCCGCAGGTGCGCGCTCAACCAGGTTCGCTGCATCATCAAGTGCATCGCCAGCACCTTCACGGCCTGAAAGAACCAAAGCGGACGCTCGTAGATAGGACCTATGCGCTTCGAGGATGAGCGCCCTGACACCAGGGCGGAGTTCTGCGTCTGAATAGATCGGCGGCACGCTATTGCCGCTGCGATGATTAACAAACTCAGCAGCACGCGGTGTGATCACACTGTCAGAGCTTTCTCCCGAGACGAAAGCATAGGCTCCGAAGGTCTCGGGCGCGAAGGGCTGCTCAGCCAGTTCCAGCGCTTCCCGGTAATGCCCCGTATTGAGCTGGTGCACGGCCTGATAGTTGATGAGCTTGTCGCGCAGCCAGGATGTTGTCTGCACCCCAGCCGAGAGGGCCGTGTCTTCAAGCAGCTGCTCTGCTTCGGCAAACCTCCCCTGGCTCGAAAGATTGAGGGCAAGGTCGAGCGCAATATCAGCGCGTCTCACAGGATCACCACCGAAAAGCCCATCCTGAATGGCCACTGCCTTTGCATAATCTTCTGCGGCAAGCGAAAAACGAAAAGACACGTTCCGGCGATGCCCCCGTCGACGCAGGACTTCCTGATCCTGAAGGGCAGCAACCCCCGGCAGGCCTGCCATTTCATCCGCGCTTAGCTCAATGGGTGCTTCGAGGCCCGCAAGGGCCGCTGCACCACGACGCATAGCAGGAAGCGAACCGGGAATACCGCGCGCCTGCACAATCGTGTCAGATCCTGCAACGCTGATCGCTAGGTCCTGCAGCAAAGTGCCCGACAATTGCCCTGGGCATGTCATAACGCCCTCTGCAAGCAACGTTGGTTCGACAGAAGACCTGCACTCCGATAACAGACCGGTACCCTGAGCGGCATCCTTGGGATAAACATCTATTGTAGCCGCCGCACGGCGCCATGTGCCGCAAAACACGTCATACCGCGCCAGCGCGCCCACCGCTTCTGTATCAAGACGTTTGCCTGCACGGCAGGCGTCCCCTTCTGAGCTGGCACCAAGGTCAAGCGCGTCCGGCAAGGCCGACCCCATCTCCTGCACACAGCTGGTGAGGAAGGGAACAACGAGGAGAGCTGCAAGGAAACGACCGGTCATCGGCTCCCCGCATCCCATAGGGCTTCATTACCGCTAGCGGCAACCCCACCGAGATCCTCTTCCTCGTCGCGCTCATCATTTTCACCGGTCTCAAAAACGACAGGAATCACCCCGCCCAGACCTGATGGATCGCCATTGATAAATCGATTATTCCGCTCAATCTCTCGAAGGGAGTCTGCAGAACAACTCACCGGATCACCAATGAGACAGAAATTCATGTAGTACTGACCGTTCTGGATGAGCGCCGGTTCCGCCAACGTCGAGCTGCCGCCAAAGAGAATATTGTCCTCTAGGCTGGCGTTAAAGGCGGAGACACGTGTGCCATCAGGCCGAATGACCTCGCCGAAAATAAGCACCTCTTCAGGACCATCCTCTGACGGGAACAAGACTCCATCACCTTTCGATGGCACATTGAAAACGAGCCCTGCCCCCTCAACACCTCGCCCAGTGTTCTGTTGAACGACTGAGCCTGGTGCCAGAATTTGTAATTGTTCAGTCGCAACAAACACATGATCGTCAACCCCACCGGCGACACTAAGCGGCAGTGAAGCGAGACCCAGAAGGGTGAGGGATTCTGTTTCAAAAATCTCAAGGAACCTCTCAGTCCCGATCACGATATCATCAGCGGATTCAAGCCTGACAGTCCCCAGGCGCCCCGTACTTGTATCCAATCCCAATTGTCCTGAAATCAGGATCAATTCGGGCCGACGGTCAAGGCTCGCTGTTTGATACCCGAGCTGCAGTGACGTGAGGCCGGTTACCGTGCCCGCGGCAATGATGCGGGAGGACTGGTCCGTCCCGATCATCATCGTATCTAAGCTGGATGTGGTGAGCCGCGCATCCAGCAGCAGAACATCATTGGCTCCACCATCTATATCAAAACGTCCGGCAGAGATTTTTGTAAGCTCTGACTCATCAATAATAAGCCCCGCGGTCCGCCGCAAGGTAACGTCACCTGTGGTGCCATCACCGCCAAGCACAATCGTCTGTCCACTGCGATCAGTCTCTAGAATAAACTGATCGCCAGCAGAAATTGACCCGGAGAGATCAAGGTCCGCAACTGTGAGCGTGACATCGCTCAGCGCGCCTATTCGATTGAGAAGCGCGCTGCCGCTTGATGCATCCAGAACCAGCGCACCACCTGTCGCTGTAACTGAACCGCCCACAGACACATTGCCGGTGAGCGCCTGGAGAAACGCGCTGCCATGTGCCGTTGCCGTCCCCGCAACATTCACAGACGTACCGACAAGGCGAATGTCTCCGGTCGCTTCCAGATCATTCACAGAAATTGGACCGTTAGCCGCGTTAGCAATAATGTCGCCAAGGGTCGCACTTATGCTGCCAGACGAAGAAATGCCGCCGGTCAGAGCTGTCAGGAAAACATCGGTAGCGGCTGTGAGCCTGCCGACGAGGGAGATAGAGCCGGCGTCAATCTCAACTTTGCCAGCTGATGAAACATCGCCGACGGTCGCCGTCAGGGAGGCAGAAGTGCCTGCCGTCAACCTGCCAGCCAGATCGATATCCTTACCTGAGATAGAAATAGACGTGCCCGCCATCGTCGCACCCACATCAATATCGCCTGTGGCCGCATTGATCGCGATAGCCCCAGTCGTCGCCGTCACCGCATCCAGAGTTGCATTCCCCGACGTCGCCGTAATTGTTGCACCTGTCGCAGCCAGAACGGGACCCGAGACCGTCACCGCGGACCCTTCAATTTCCAGAGCACCCGTCGAGGACACATTCCCCACCGTCGCCGTCAACATCGCGGTCGTCGTGGCATCCACCTTGCCCGCGAGATCAATATCCTGAGCCGACAGGGTGATGGTGGTTCCAGCTGTGGTGGCGCCCACATCAATGTCACCAGTATTCGCTGTGATCGAGATAGCACCCGTTGTAGCTGTCACCGCATCAAGCGTTGCGTCGGCAGCCGTCGCAGTGATCGTCGCGCTGGTCCCGCCCAGCGTTGGACCATTGACGGTAACCGCGGAACCCTCAATCTCCAGCGCGCCGGTCGACGAAACATCGCCGACAGTCGCCGTCAGCATGGCTGTCGTGGTCGCATCGACTTTGCCCGCAAGATCAATATCCTGTGCCGACAGGGTGATCGACGTGCCTGCCGTTGCCGCGCCCACATCAATATTGCCTGTGGCCGCATTGATCGAGATAACCCCCGCCGTCGCTGTCACTGCATCAAGCGTGGCGTCGGCAGCCGTCGCGGTCACTGTGGCATCTGTCCCAGCCAGGATCGGACCATTGACCGTCACCGCCGAACCCTCAATCTCCAGCGCACCCGTCGACGAAACATCGCCGACAGTCGCCGTCAGCATGGCCGTCGTCGTGGCATCCACCTTGCCCGCAAGATTAATGTCCTGAGCCGACAGGGTGATGGTGGTTCCAGCTGTGGTCGCACCCACATCAATACCGCCCGTGTTAGCGGTAATGTTGATAGCCCCCGTGGTGGCCGTCACCGCATCAAGCGTTGCGTCGGTAGCCGTCGCGGTCACTGTGGCATCTGTCCCAGCCAGGATCGGACCGGAAACCGTCACCGCGGAGCCCTCAATCTCCAGCGCACCCGTCGACGAGACATTCCCCGCCGTGGCCGTCAACATCGCGGTCGTCGTCGCATCCACCTTGCCCGCCAGATCAATGTCCTGTGCCGACAGGGTGATGGTGGTTCCGGCTGTGGTGGCACCCACATCAATATTGCCGGTATTTGCCGTGATCGAGACAGCCCCCGTCGTCGATGTCACCGCATCAAGCGTTGCGTCGGTAGCCGTCGCCGTAATTGTTGCATCGGTCGCAGCCAGGATCGGACCGGACACCGTCACCGCCGAACCCTCAATCTCCAGCGCGCCCGTCGACGAGACATTGCCTACCGTCGCCGTCAGCATGGCCGTCGTCGTCGCATCCACCTTGCCAGCCAGATCAATATCTTGGGCCGACAGGATGATGGTTGAGCCAGCTGTGGTGGCACCCACATCAATATTGCCGGTATTTGCCGTGATCGAGACAGCCCCCGTCGTCGATGTCACCGCATCAAGCGTTGCGTCGGTAGCCGTCGCCGTAATTGTTGCATCGGTCGCAGCCAGGATCGGACCGGACACCGTCACCGCCGAACCCTCAATCTCCAGCGCGCCCGTCGACGAGACATTGCCTACCGTCGCCGTCAGCATGGCCGTCGTCGTCGCATCCACCTTGCCAGCCAGATCAATATCTTGGGCCGACAGGATGATGGTTGAGCCAGCTGTGGTGGCACCCACATCAATATTGCCGGTATTTGCCGTGATCGAGACAGCGCCCGTCGTCGCCGTCACCGCATCAAGCGTTGCGTCGGTAGCCGTCGCGGTCACTGTGGCATCAGTCGCAGCCAGGATCGGACCGGAAACCGTCACCGCGGAACCCTCAATCTCTAGCGCACCTGTCGAGGACACATTCCCCACCGTCGCCGTCAACATCGCGGTCGTCGTGGCATCCACCTTGCCCGCAAGATCAATATCCTGAGCCGACAGGGTGATGGTGGTTCCAGCTGTGGTCGCACCCACATCAATATCGCCCGTGTTCGCGGTAACATTGATAGCCCCCGTCGTCGCCGTCACCGCATCAAGGGTCACATCACCAGAGGCCGATGTGATCCCAATAGCTCCAGACGTTGCCGTTACCGCATCATTGATCGACACATCTCCCACAGCCGCGGTAATGGCAGCTGATCCAACAGAGATATCCTGTGCGCTGGCTGCGATTGAGACCGCCCCGGCCTGAACCGTCAAAGCGCCCGTCGCGCTGACACCGAGATCTGTGGAACGGACAGTCTCAGTGCCGGTCGCTGCAACTACTCCCCCGGTCAGATCTGCGCCACCTAACAACATCACTGACCCAGACCCAGCACCTACATTCGTTGCCTCGACCATGCCGTCAATATTAAGGAAAGCACCGCCGCCTACCGATGCCGCTGAAATAATAATGTTGCTGCCACTTGCACTCCCAGCAGCCGTCTGCGTGACAGGGATTGCCTCAGCAGGTGCCACTGCATTGTCCACACCTGTATCGATGATGAAGTCGGTGACCAACAGTTCCTTATAGACAGCGCCGCCACCTGCCGGTGTCCGATCGACCTCTGCAAAACTGAGGCGGAACGCCTTCGCACCCCCAAGCAGCACATCCCCATTGTCAGATGTCAGCGACCCTGAATTAGTGACCATCGGCGCCACCAGGGCAATCAGGCCCTGTGCCTCAAGATCAGCGGTGTTGGTAACCGCCCCTGTTCCAGCCTGCGTGAATGTGAAGGTGCCCGTAGCCGGGTCCGTCGCCATGAAGGTAGCTGTATCAATGTCACTCGTGGTGGCTAACAAGCCGCCCACATCCACCACCGCCCCCGCGCCAAAGGCGACGCCAGCCGGATCCAAAATCCAAACATGGCCGTTGGCCGAAAGTGCACCGTCAATCATCGTTGGCGTCACAGCGCCGCCCACTACCCGGTTGACAGCAATCGCAGAGCTCGAAGGTTGGATAAAATTGACGGCATCGTTGGCGTTGATATTAAAGTCGTCCCAATTGACGACCATCTGAGCGGAGTTTTGCTGGACCGTAACGTTAAACCCGCCGCCATTTGCAACTGAACCAATTGAGGCGCCAACACCACCTCCCGCGACAATCGTCCCATTGGTAGGCTCTGCCCAAGCGCCGACCATGGCACACGCCAGGGCAGCAACACTAAGGAGACCACCGGACAGCACCCGACCGACGCCATCACAGCTCGACCTTCTAGAGGGACGGATCTTCACCTAACCCTCCAATAAATGTTGCTGCGTCATCCCAAATCTGCACCGCGTCAGCCGTGATATTGAACAACACACGACCACCAGGGCGCGACTCGCCAAGGCCGCGCGGTTGATCAAGGGGATGCGCATAGGTGATATCGGCCCGCAGCTGATTGTTGAATAGAAGCCTCACCCCACCGCCGGCTGACGCCAGCGTGCGCGAAGGTGTGCCGGTCGTATCCTCATTCCAGTAACGGCCAATATCGTAAAAAGCGACGAATTCCGTCCCAATACGGTCATTCCAGAATCGCTGTTCAAATCCACTTAGGGTGATGGCGGCAGCAATAGCACCGTCCCCTGCCGCAGCGCCGGGATCATATCCTCGACCGACGGTGTAATTGCCGAACGAAAATTCTTCGATGGCCATGAGCGGCGCATTCGCCCACTGTCCTCGAAGGTCAATTTCCGCCTTCATGCCCCAAAGCTCGGGCGTCGCCGTAAGGAATTCACCGGAGACAACCCGCGTGAAGGGGTCTGCCTCAGAGCGCGCAAGGTTGGCATCACCGCGGGCACTTGCATGAAACCAGCGAAGCCCCTGGCGCAGCTCTACGTTGCCAGTAAAGCTCCAGTCATCGACCACAACCTCACCTTCAAGCCCTGCATAAACTGTCCGCGTTTCATCTTTGCTCAGTGGCACAGCCCCTTGGAACAGTTCACCTTTCAGGTTTGCTGCCTCAAACCCCAGATATCCCTCGAGAGACTTTTCTCGACGCTGGTAAATTGGATGCGTTACTTCAATGCCCGCAGTCAGGCTCTCTGACGTTGACCCCAGGGTCGCAACAGCTCCAGAAGGTTCCGCCTCCGCATAGGACGCCCAAACACGCGCCGACAGTCCATCAACCGTCAGCCCTCGGCTGTAAGCAATTTGACCACTTACCTGCTCACCTGACTCCCAGGTGTTAAAGGCGGCAAGCTCTAACTCGTCCCCGAGGGGGGCCCAGCCAGGAACATGCGCAAAAAGCGTTGTGCCTTCACGGCCAAGGTTTTTCGATCCAAAGTTCTGAACATTCACGAGAACCCGGGGATCTTGCCTTTCCGCGTCCGCAATCAGACGCATGGCGCCAGGGCCTTGTTTGCCACGAGCGATTGAAACCCGTGCTGCAAGCCCCGGGACATCGTTCAACTGCGCGACGGTGCGCTCTACATCATCAAGCGCCAGAGGTCCCTTGCCGTCCAAGGCCGACAATCGCGCCTCTGTCTGAGCTTTTGCAATCGCAGAAGACCCCAACACGGAGACGCCCTCAACCCAGCCTTCGATGATCTGAAATCTCACGCGCCCATTCACGATTTCCTGCGGCGGCAGCACGACCCGGACGTAAGGGTAACCAGCATCCCGGAAGATACCCTCCATCTCGGTGCCCAATGCCCGCAAATCATCCAGGGAAACAGGCCGGTTGAGATAGGGCTCTGCCGCTGCTTCTAACGTAGCATCTTCGACGGCAGAGGGTTCGGGCAGAGCACTCATACGCTCCAGCAGAACAGCGCTGAACTCAATGCTCGGACCGCCAGCCACCTCGGCGGACGGACCCGGCGCACCTGTCGCGTCTGTGCCCGACAGGCCCGATTCAAACGTGCTGCATCCAGCCACCATTAAAGAGAAAAATAATAGTGCGATACTCCGCACGGCCGCCCCCACATTCCACATCCATTTTCACGCTAGGATGATTGGAAAACCTCAGGTTTACGCGTTTACCTGAAGGCGGAATTGTACAAAAGATTGCCCGCGAGAGTCGGTCCAAAGTTAACTTTTGGTTAATCGGACCACGGCTGAGCTTTTTGCCACACACATTGAAGGCGATAAGGCAAACCTATGACAAAGCACTGAAGCTCATGGAAAACTCGCCTAAGGCCATCGCCGTTTCGTTTAGAGACAGATTGACATCTTTAAAACAGCCGCCAAGCAGGTTGCTTCGCCACGCATGAAATAAGATACCATTAAGTATCTTTAACCGAGACCTCGCAATCCAATGGACAGTGGACACGAGAAGTCATTTCTGACCCGTGCCCTGTAAGGCACAGAAATCCTAATCATACCCCTGTGATTGCGGAATAATTGTCATAAGTGAACGTTTTCCGCGTCTGCCGCGTACAATAAGACATGTAAGGTTGGCGTTAACCGGCCATCCCCTGTCGCAAGTAAGGCCGCTACCCATGACTTCCCCCAAAGTGGTTTACCTAACCGCTGCGCTTATCCTGTCAGGATGCACCCTTGGACCGGACTATGAGCGAGGCACCGCCTTGTCGACGATTCTCGGTTTGGACGGGTCCATAGCTGACCCGACAGCGTTCACCGCTGCACCCGATCCAGCATCAATAGCGGCGGAGAGCATTTCTCATTGGTGGGAACGGCTGGGTGATCCGGGCTTGGCCCCTCTTGTTGCAGAAATGTTGTCGAACAACAAAGACCTGGCGATCTCGCTCGCCCGCGTTAGACAAGCCCAGGCAAGCCTTGAAAATGTCGCCGGAACACGCCTCCCGAGCCTTGACCTCAACCCAAGCGCCACCCGTTCCTTCACAACGAACAGCGCCGGCGACCGGACTTACGCCAACAATTTTTCCGTTGGCACAACGCTCTCCTGGCAGACGGACCTTTTTGGCAGACTACGGCGGAGTGAGAGGTCGCAAGCTGCCAATCTTGCGGCAGCTGAGGCTGACTGGCAGGGATTGATACACACACAAATCGCTACACTGGTGCGGACACGGGTGGCTCTCGCAACTCTTGAACGACGCCTCGCCGCCACCCAGGCGATAGCAGAAAGCCGGCGTGCGACGCTAAATGCTGTTGAACGTCGATACCGCGCAGGGCTTGAAAGCACCAATGCCGTCGATCTGCATGGCGCTCGGGAGAACTACACATCAGCTCTTGCGGACATTCCATCACTTGAGAACGATATTGCAGCGACTACAACCAGCCTGCATGTATTGCTTGGGCGTATTCCGGGCGCCAGCCCGCTCAACATGGACACGCTGGCGAACGTCCCTCCCCCCCAGGATGTACCTGTTGGCGTCCCAGCCTCTCTGCTAGATCGGCGGCCAGACTTACGAGCCGCCGAATTCAGGTTGGAAGCAGCAACCGAGAATGTCGGCGTTGCGATCGCCGACCTTTACCCCAACCTCACGCTCACAGGCAGCCTGAGCTCCAGCGATACATCAACCGCAAATCTGTTCGATGTCACAAGCCTAGCAGGCTCTCTGATGGCACAGATCGCTCAGCCTTTGTTTGACGGCGGCGCGCGCCAAGCGACGGTAAGACAACGCGAAGCGCAAATGGCTGAGCAGGCAGCTGCCTATGCCGGAAATATTCTGACGGCAATAAAGGAAGTCGAAGATGCACTCGTCGCAGAACGCAAGTCAGCCGCCCGATTGGTCCAGCTGGAAAGCACGCTGCGCGAAGTGCGATTGGCGGAGACAAGCTCCTTTGATCGATTCCGCCGCGGCATCGGGTCTTACGAAAGACTATTGGAAACACAGCGGCGCCTGCAGAATGCAGAACAGACGCTTTTGATCGAACAGCAAAACAAGTGGAATTCGCGCATCGACCTTTTGCTCGCACTTGGCGGTGATTGGTTAGACGCAGCGCCCGAGCAAACACCAATTGACACACTCTCGCTTGAAACGAGCACACAGGAAAGTGGGACACATGAAACGCATTCTTGATCCGATTACAAGACGCTTCTCAAGAGAAGCCGCGGATCCAACCGATCGCGCAGAAAATGTCGGGCGTCTGCAACTTATCCTCGTTGTCTCATTCTTCTTGTTTGCGGTTGCGGTATCAAGCCTGCTGTCTGGAACAGACCGCACGCCTACGCTCAAAGATGAAGAAGAGTTCGCCCCACTGGTGAATTCGACGATCGTCAATCCCGAAACACAGCGAATTGAAATTGTTGGCAGCGGAGCAGTCAGCAGCCAGGTCGACGTTCAAATAATCCCACAGGTACAGGGCAGGGTGGATTGGTTGAGCGCAGTCATGCGTCCAGGCGGCTCATTTCTAAAAGACGAAGTCCTGTTCCGCATCGAAGCCCGCGACTTCGAACTGGAGGTCGAGCGTCGACGCGCGGAGGTGGCGAGCGCCAGAACCAATTTGCAGCTGGAAGAAGCGGAGGGCCTCGCCGCTACAAGGGAATGGGAAGAAATCACCCCAGGTGAGCCGGTCCCAGATCTTGTCGCACGCAAACCACAGATCCGAGACAGGCGCGCGGCACTCGCCTCCGCCCAGGCTCAGCTTGCCCGTGCACAACTCGACCTGGACCGAACGAATTTCTCATTACCCTTCAACGGGAGAGTTGTCTCCAGCAATGTCGAGCTGGGCCAATTTATGGCCACCGGCCAGTCCTACGGGTCCGTCTATTCGCTGGACGGGCTTGAGGTCACGGTGCCCCTGGCGGACAAAGACCTGAAATGGCTTCAACCGCTCGACAATGTTGAGGCGATCATCCAGACATCTTACCTCGGTGTGGATCGGGTGATCCGGGCAAGAGCTGCACGCGTATCTGCACAACTGGATGCTCAGACACGATTTGCCTCGGTAATTGTATCCCTAGGCGAAAACGCTGGCACCAAAGACACGCTACCTCTCGTCCCTGGCGTTTTTGTCTCCGTGACATTTTTTGGGCCAGAGCTCGACAATTTGGTCACGGTGCCCACAGCCGCTGTTCAGGAAAACGGGAAGATATGGACAGTCGTCGATCAACGATTGAAATCTGCCCAACCTGAGATTGTCCAAACCGGCCCCACAACCTCGCTAATCAGAGGACTGACTGCGGGCACAGAAATATTGCTGAGCAACCTTCCCGGTGCCGTTGAAAACATGGCGGTGCGTACCGTCGTAGCAACATCATCGACAATCAACACAGTCGAGGCACGATAACATGCCCAGCGACTTTCCCAGCGAGTTCCCAAGCGAGTTCGAAGACCGCGCTCCAGCACAACCAAGAGGCATCATCCCCTGGTTCGTCAACAATCACGTTGCAGCAAACCTTTTGATGATGTTCTTGCTTTGCGCAGGCCTGCTTGCAGTCTCCAACATGCGCGCAGAAGTCTTCCCGCAGGTCGATCTGCGCACCATCAGCATCACCGTTGCCTATCCCGGCGCAACGCCGAACGAGGTTGAGGACGGCATCACCCGGCGCGTCGAAGAAGCAATATCGGGCATTGAAGGCATTGATCGTGTGCGGTCAACCGCGTCAGAAAGCGTCGGGGTGATTACCGCTGAACTTGATGACTTTATCGATGCAAGTACTGTGCTCGATGACATCAAGGACGAAGTAGACCGGTTGTCAGACTTCCCGCCCGCAGACGCCGAAGAGCCTGCCATTTCCAAATCAAGCCGGGCATCAAGCGTGATGTCCCTGGTGGTTTTCGGTCTGGGAGGAGAACGGGCAATCCGCGAAAACGCTGAGCGCATCCGAGATGATCTTCTTCAGGTCAACGGACTCTCACTGGTCTCTCTCAGCGGCGTACGCGGTTATGAACTTTCTATCGAAGTCAGTGAAGAGACACTGCGCAGATATGGTTTAACCCTGCGAGAAGTTGCAAGCGCCGTGTCAAACTCATCCCTCGACTTGCCCGCAGGCTCGATTAAAACCGATGCAGGCGAGATTCTGCTGCGGACAGCCGGCAGACGGTTTACCGGTCGAGAGTTCGAAGACGTCGTGATCCGCTCTAACATAGACGGCTCCCTTCTTCGCCTTGGCAATATCGCAACCATCAATGATGGGTTCGTGGAAGATGACCTGGAGAGCCTCTTTAACGGGCAACCCGCTGCAAAGATCAACATTTCCCGCACAGGCGACCAGGACGCCCTCGAGATCGAAGAGAAGGTAAAAACCTATCTTCAAACTCTTACGCTGCCTGCAGGTTTGGAAATCGACATCTCCGAGAGCCAGACTGACATCCTGCGAGACCGCATCAGCCTCCTCATCCGCAACGCGCTACTTGGTTTCGCGCTTGTCTTTCTTTCGCTGGTTCTTTTTTTGGACCTCAAGCTCGCATTCTGGACAAGCATGGGGATCCCCATCTCCTTCCTTGGCGGCCTGATGATAGCTTCCCTGTTCGGAGTCACCATTTCTATGGTGAGCTTGTTTGCCCTCATCGTCGTGTTGGGGATCGTCGTTGATGACGCCATCGTCGCAGGCGAAAACATCTTCGCCGCCCAAGAAGCCGGCTTGCAAGACCAGAAAGCGTCTCTCGCTGGCGTGATGGGGATCGCGGCCCCTGTAACCGTTGGCGTGACGACAACTATGGCAGCCTTTGCGCCGCTTCTGTTTGCCTCAGGCATTTTGGGACAGATCATGGCGCCCGTGCCCCTCATCGTGATCGCCGTGCTCTTGGTCTCTCTTTTCGAGGCCTTTTTCATCCTGCCCGCCCACCTTTCCAATTCAAGCCGATGGAGCCGGGGTATTCTGGAGCGCATTCAAACGCGTGTCGGCGGCGCGCTTCACTCATTCACGGAAAGGGTCGTCCGCCCCACTGTGACGCGATGTGTTCAATTCAAATATGCGACTTTTGCTGGGAGCATTGGTCTTCTCATCATCATGTTTGGGCTCTTTCAAGGCGGATATGCCCGCTTCATTTTCTTCCCTCATCTCGAAGGTGACCGCGTAGCTGCATCCCTGACAATGCCCGAAGGCACCCCATTTGAAACAACCCGTGCAGCGACACAACAGATCATCAACGCAGCTGAACGTATTCGCAGAGACATTGACGCCACGACACCAGAGGGAACCGACAGTGTTCTTGCAAGAACATCGGTGACCGTCGGCCAACAATCCTCCTCGGGCGGGCCGGGGGGCGGGAGCAGTTCAAATGGCTCAAACATCTCGCGGGTAATCCTGGAACTGCCTCTGGGTGATGCACGTGTAATCTCAGCCCGCGAACTGGAACAGAGATGGCGCAAAGAAATTGGCGAGATCCCTGGCGCAGAATATCTTGGCATTCAAAGCTCGCTCTTTTCCAATGATCCGCCAGTTGAGATCCAACTGCGCCATGCCAACGAAGAAACAGTTCTGATGGCAACTGAACGGTTGAAGCTGGAACTCGCGTCGGTCAGCGGCGTAGAAGAAGTCCAGGACAATCTGGATGTTGGCAAGAGGCAGCTGGATTTTGAACTGACCGCCGCAGGGCTAGCCGCTGGTCTCACGACCAATGATCTTGCCAGACAGGTACGTCAGTCCTTCTACGGCGAGGAGATTGAGCGCATTCAGCGTGGCCGTGACGAAATCAAGGTTCTCGTCAAATACCCATTGGAGGAACGCCAATCCCTGTCTGAAGTCTATGACATGCGCATTCGTTTGGCAGATGGCTCTGAAGCGCCACTCCTCACCGTCGCGAGACTGTCTGAATCGCGCGGCTATTCCTCCATTCAGCGTGTAGACGGACGACGCATTGCGTCGGTGACCGCAGAGGTCAACGAAGCTGAAACCACACCTAACAATGTTATCGCACTCATTGAAACAGACATCATGCCGCGAATGATGAGAGACATTCCGGGCCTCTCCTACTCGAAGGAAGGCGACGCCCGCAACCAGTCTGAAGACTTGGCCGCTCTGGGCCAGGGCCTCCTGATTGCGCTCTTTGTAATTTTCGTGATGTTGGCGGTTCAGCTCCGCAGCTACATCCAGCCCTTGGTTATTCTGACCGCCGTCCCCTTCGGTTTCCTCGGCGCTATCCTCGGCCACATGATCATGGGCCACGGCCTGTCCTTTGTCTCAATCTTTGGGATGGTGGCCCTGTCAGGCGTGGTGGTGAACGACAGCATCGTGCTCGTGGACTATTACAACAAACTGATCGAACAAGGCGTCGAAGAAAGCCAGGCGGTGGTCGATGCAGCCGTGCGGCGTTTTCGCCCCATCCTGCTCACGACGACAACCACCGCGTTGGGACTTCTGCCCATGCTGCTGGAGACGAGCGTTCAGGCGCAGTTCCTGATCCCCATGGCCATCAGCCTTGCCTTCGGGATTGTCGTGGCGAGTGTGATGATCATCCTGCTGGTACCAGCACTCACTATGATCGTTGAGGAATGGCGTGTTAGATAAGGGGGCAGATCGCTTAGTTCGGCGTTACACGCAGAACCTTGCCACCTTCGCCGTCCGTCAGAATGTAGAGTGATCCATCCGGCGCCATCTGCACGGCACGGATACGGCTTTCAAGTTCCGCGAAGAGGATCTCCTCGCCGACAATGTCGCCGCCTTCAAGATCAATCCGGCGTACATCGCCTGGAACCAGCCCAGCAATCAAAAAGTCGCCACTCCATGCAGGAAAGAGACTGCCGCTATAGAGTTCCAGATTGGCTGGGGCAATTGACGGCACCCAATATTTCAACGGCTGCTCCATGCCCGCCATTTCAGTAAACGGCGAGATACGTGCGCCGGAATAGTCAATGCCATACCCGATCACCGGCCATCCGTAGTTCTTACCCGGTTCAATCAGGTTGATCTCATCGCCACCTTGCGGCCCATGCTCATTCATGTAGACAGCGCCATCATCCATGATGAAGAGACCCTGCGGACTGCGATGACCATACGAATAAATTTCTGGCTTCACGCCTGCCTCACCAACAAACGGATTGTCCGACGGCACGGTGCCATCATCATTCAGCCGAATGATTGATCCAAGCGTATTGGAAAGAACCTGTGCCTGTTCGCGATAGTTAAATCCATCACCGGTGGTGAGATACAACGTGCCATCAGGCGCGAACGCAATCCGCCCGCCATAGTGAACCGGCGTATCTTTGAGAGGCGTCACCTCATAGATAACCTCCAGGTCATTTAACGCCGTCCCATCAAAGGTGGCCCGAGCGACACGAGTCGCGTTAGCACTCGGCTCACCTGCTGCATAAGAGAGATAGAGAAGTTTGTTTTCTGCAAAGTTTGGATGCGGGACCACATCAAACAATCCGCCCTGACTTGCACGGTAAACCTCAGGCACACCAGAAATGGGCGTTACATCAAGCTGGCCATCACGGATCGCCCGCAGCTGCCCGTCAAGCTCTGTTATGAGGATCGTCCCATCATCTAGAAAAGCGGCGTTCCAGGGAAACCCGAGTCCCTCAGCCACAGTTTCAACCTGATACGATGCAGAAGGCTCTGCCAGCGCGACACTTCCCAAGGGAACAAGCGCAACCAGCGCGGCCATTCCCGGTCCTGCCCACAATCGCAGGTTTGAGCTTTTCATCATGGCCGATCCCCTTCTCATCACAGATAAGCTTGTTCTTTACGTTGTCTAATCATGTGACCATACTCCCCCAAAGATCAATAGACGATGGGGAAGAGATCATGAGCTATGTGCGCCCGATAGGCAGTTTTTTTGCCGCGGTGATTGTCGCAATAATTCTGGGGTCAATCGCTTCTACACATTTCGTGCTGGGCGCTCTGTCAGACCTCGGGACCGATATTTCATTCTCCGACCGTCTTGCCATGACATTGCAGGATATTGTCGGCATCGCCCCCTTGTACGGAGCGATCATTGGGACCGGGCTTCTGGTGGCCTTTGTTGCCGCCATCTTCGTGTCAAAGCTCGCACCCAACTTGAGGTGGTTCGTCTATCTGGTTGCCGGTGGCGCAGCGGTTGGCGTGACGCTGATCACCCTGCAAACAGCCTTTGGCGGCATCATGCCCATCTCTGGCGCCCGCTCGACCGGTGGATTCCTTGCCCAGATCGCCGTCGGAGCCATTGCGGGATATGTCTTCGCGACCCTTAGCAACAAATCCCAATCCGCCTGACCGAAATAGAAAACGGCGGCCTCGCAAAAGGCCGCCGCTCGAAATTTTTATCTTGTAGCTGCTCAACGAGCAGACAGATATCCATTGCTCTCAAGATAATGGATGATCTGGTCTGCCGCTTCTTCAGCAGAGACTTCATCGGTTTTCACTTCGATCTCAGCTGCTTCCGGTGCTTCATAGTCAGAATCGATGCCGGTAAAGTTCTTGATCTCGCCGGCCCGAGCCTTTTTGTAAAGGCCTTTCGGGTCGCGCTCCTCGCAGAGTTCAAGGGATGTGTTCACGAAAATCTCGATGAATTCGTTCTCGTCCACCAGTCGACGCGCCAAGCGGCGTTCGCTGATAAAGGGAGAGATGAACGACACCAGCACAATAAGACCAGCATCCACCATCAGTTTGGATGCTTCGCCAACACGGCGGATATTTTCCACCCGGTCAACATCCGTAAAGCCAAGGTCCTTGTTCAAGCCATGGCGCACATTGTCGCCATCAAGCGTGTAGGTATGCCGACCGCGGTCATAGAGCTTTTGCTCCACAAGATTGGCAATCGTCGATTTTCCTGACCCACTTAGGCCTGTGAACCAGAGCACAGCGGGCTTCTGGTGTTTTTGTTCAGCACGAGTCTCTTTGTCTACTTTCAGTTCCTGCCACACAACGTTCTGCGCGCGACGTAGAGAGAAGTCGAGCATACCAACACCAACTGTTTCGTTGGTGCGTCGGTCGATAAGAATAAAGCTGCCCGTGTCCTTGTTCTCGGCATAAGGATCGTAGGCAATGGCCTGGTCCAAACTGATATTGCAGACACCGACTTCATTAAGCTCCAGCGTCTTGCCTGCCTGTTGCTCAAGCGTATTCACGTTGACCTTGTGTTTCAGGTCAGAGATCGATGCCGATACAAGCTTATTGTGGATCTTCATGTAATATTGTCGACCCGGCAGCATTTCTTCTTCGCGCATCCATAGAAGGTGCGCAGCAAACTGATCCGAGATCAGCGACGGTACCTGCCCGCCACAGATCACATCACCGCGACTGACATCCACCTCATCTTCAAGCGTCAGCGTCACCGATTGACCGGTCTGCGCTTCCTCCAGGTCACCGTTCGCCGTAACGATGCGAGCAACTTTGCTGCGGGATGCTGACGGCATAACGATGACATCATCGCCTACTTTGATGGTACCGCCCGCTATCGTGCCGCTAAACCCGCGAAAATCGAGGTTAGGACGGTTCACCCATTGAACCGGCAAACGAAATGGTTGACCCGCAGCTTCGCCATCGACCTCAATTTCTTCCAGCTCCTGAAGGAGCGCCGGACCCTTGTACCAAGGTGTGTCATCGGGACTTGGGACAGTGATGTTCGCCCCTTTGAGCGCCGACACAGGAATACATTTGATCGTGGAGAAATTCAGTTGCGCTGCAAACTCCCGATAAGCCATTTCGATCTCATTGAAAGTCTCTTCAGAATAATCAACAAGGTCCATCTTGTTGATCGCAACAATTACATGCTTGATGCCCAGAAGAGACGCAATATAGGAGTGACGGCGTGTCTGCGTGAGCATGCCTTTGCGCGCATCCACAAGAATGATTGCAACATCTGCAGTAGACGCACCCGTCGCCATGTTGCGAGTGTATTGCTCATGTCCCGGCGTATCGGCGACAATGAACTTGCGCTTGTCTGTCGAGAAGAAACGATACGCAACATCGATCGTAATGCCTTGCTCACGCTCTGCGGCAAGACCATCAACAAGAAGCGCAAAATCAAAATCATCGCCCTGGGTGCCAAGCTTTTTGCTATCAGCCTCAAGCGCTGCCAGCTGATCTTCAAAGATCAGCTTTGAATCATAAAGCAGGCGACCGATAAGCGTACTTTTCCCATCATCCACGCTGCCGCAGGTGAGGAAGCGCAGAAAGCTCTTGTTTTCCTGCGCGTCGAGATAGGCTTCGATATCTGTTTCGATGAGAGCCGATTGATGTGCCATCAGAAATAACCCTCCTGCTTCTTCTTCTCCATGGATGCGGCGGCATCATGGTCAATCATCCGCCCCTGTCGCTCAGAAGATGTGGTCAGCAACATTTCTTGAATAATTTCCGGCAGCGTGGCGGCTTCAGATTCGACAGCCCCCGTCAGCGGGTAACACCCAAGCGTGCGGAACCGAACTGACTTCATCTCGGGCTCCTCGCCATCCGCCAATTTCATGCGGTCATCATCAACCATGATCAGCTGACCATCACGCTCCACGACAGGGCGTTTGGCGGAATAGTAGAGCGGAACGATGTCGATTTTTTCTTTGTGGATATATTGCCAGATGTCGAGCTCAGTCCAGTTCGAGATCGGAAACACCCGTAAGCTTTCACCGGGATGCATGCGCGTATTGTAGAGATTCCAGAGCTCTGGCCGCTGGTTCTTCGGATCCCAACGATGCTGTTCGGATCGGAAAGAGAATATCCGCTCTTTCGCCCGCGACTTTTCTTCGTCGCGCCGCGCACCACCAAAAGCTGCATCAAACTTGTATTTATCGAGCGCTTGTTTCAGCGCATCGGTCTTCATGATCTGAGTGTGAAGTTGAGACCCATGCGAGAATGGCCCCACGCCCTGGGCAACACCTTCCTGGTTCGTATGCACGATGAGATCTAGTCCGTATCTCTCAGCCACCTTGTTGCGAAATTCGATCATCTCGCGAAACTTCCAGGTCGTATCCACATGCAAAAGCGGGAATGGCGGCTTCGATGGATAGAACGCCTTCATGGCCAAATGCAGCATAACGGCTGAGTCTTTGCCGATGGAATAGAGCATCACTGGATTTTCACAGGCCGCAGCTACTTCGCGGATGATGTGAATGCTCTCGGCTTCAAGCCGTTCGAGGTGGGTAAGCGCCCGCATTTATTCAGGTCCTGATCACAAGGGTCTAATGTCAAAAGCACCTCGAAAACTCCGAAGGTGCCTTGTTGCAGACTATATGCGCCGATTGAAACCACACTTCAAGGGCGTAATCTATTTTTATTACCATTATTTTTATGTAGATAAAGAAAGTGGTCCTGTGCTCTTACAAAATGAAGGCTGAGCGGCTATAGGGCGCCCATGGCACCTCCTCTTTTGACACTACAGAACATTCATCTGACTTTTGGTGGAACACCGCTTCTCACAGGCGCAGACCTGACGATCGAAGCAGGCATCCGCTTATGCCTCGTTGGCAGAAACGGCTCGGGGAAATCGACCCTGCTCAAGATCGCCGCGGGTCTGGTTGAACCAGATGAGGGGGAACGGTTCATTCGACCCGGCGTAACAATGAGGTATCTGCCGCAAGAGCCGGACTTTACGGGCTACTCTTCCACGCTGGATTTTGCCGAAGCAGGTCTCACCGACGGAGATACCCATTATCGCGCACAATATCTGTTGAGCGAACTGGGCCTTAGCGGTGACGAAGATCCCTCAAACCTGTCGGGCGGGGAAACAAGGCGCGCAGCGCTTGCGCAAGCACTAGCACCAGAACCCGATATTTTGATGCTGGATGAGCCAACCAACCATTTGGACTTGCCCGCCATTGAATGGCTTGAAAAGGAATTGGCTCAGACTCGCACCGCCCTCATCCTGATTAGTCATGACCGCCGGTTCCTGACAACGCTTTCAACATCAACCGCATGGCTGGACAGAGGCACCACCCGTCGCCTGGGCAAAGGCTTCGGCGAGTTTGAGGCATGGCGCGATCAGCTACTGGAAGAAGAAGAACGCGACGCTCACAAAATGCAGCGCAAGGTCGCCCGCGAAGAACATTGGCTGCGTTATGGCGTCACTGCGCGGCGCAAGCGCAATGTGCGCAGGCTTGGCGATCTACGTCAGCTGCGGGAAGACGCCGCAAAGGCGCGCAGTGAGCTCAACAGGGGAACGGCAAAGGTCGACCTAAACGCACAGGAAGGCCGCCTCTCTGGGAAGCTCGTGTTTGAAGCAGAAGAAATCTCAAAGAGCTTTGGCGACAGACCAATCATCAGCAACTTCTCGACGCGGATCTTGCGTGGCGACCGAGTTGGCATCATCGGTCCGAACGGCGCGGGTAAAACAACGCTGCTCAATCTGTTGACCGGTAAACTGGCACCCGATTCCGGCACCGTACGCCTCGGCACCAACCTTGATACCGTCACGCTCGACCAAAAACGTCAGAGTCTGCCAGAAGGCACAACGCTAAAGGACGCACTGACCGGCGGTGGAAAAGACATGATCATGGTGGGCGACACCCAGCGCCACGTCATCTCCTACATGAAGGATTTCCTGTTCTCACCTGAGCAAGCCAGGACCCCCATTACAGAACTCTCCGGTGGCGAAAAGGGTCGGCTGATGCTGGCCCGCGCATTGGCAAAGCCGTCCAACCTGCTGATCCTCGATGAGCCCACAAATGATCTAGACTTGGAGACATTGGACCTTCTCCAGGAAATGCTCGCCTCCTATCAGGGCACCGTTCTCCTCGTCTCCCATGACCGCGACTTTCTTGATCGCTTGGTGTCGTCCGTCATCAATGCAGAGGGCAAAGGGCTCTGGCAGGAATATGCAGGCGGCTATTCCGACATGATGCACCAACGGAAGTCGGCGGGGGGGATGCTTGAAGAACTGGGCACCAAGGCTGCCAAGCAAAATACGTCCACCGGAAAATCAGCACCCCCGCGCGCCAAGCTCTCCTTCAAGCACAAGCACGCACTGGAGACGTTGCCAAAAGAAATGGCGAAGCTCGAAACCCAAATCCAAGAACTAAAAGACACCCTCGCGAAACCTGACTACTTCGCCAAGGACCCGGAAGGCTTTCAAAAGACCGCTGCAAACCTTGAAACGGCTGAAACCAACCTCGTGAAAATGGAAGAAGAATGGTTGGAGCTGGAGATGAAACGCGAAGAAATTGAAGGAAGTGCATAAGCTGCACTCCAGCCAGACTCGGAATGCAACTCATCTTGTGAAAGAATGCCTCCAACAAAATTTATCGCCCGGGAGGCCCCATGTCCAGCAACGTCAATCGCCAGTTCCGCCTTAAAAGCCGCCCTGTCGGCAAGATCAAAACCAGTGACTTTGACCTCGTTGAAGAGCCGGTTCCAACACCCGGCCCAGGCGAAGCTGTCATTCGGAACCTTTATCTCAGCCTCGACCCGACCAACCGCATCTGGATGTCAGACATGGATCAGTACATGCCGCCGGTTGAAATCGGTGCCGTCATGCGCGGTGGCGGCATCGGGAAAGTGGTTGCCTCCAACTCCGATGCTTACAAGGTAGGCGACACGGTGAGCGGTCTCTTGGGATGGCAAGACTATTATGTCGCTGGTCCAAACGATGAAATCCCTGTGGGCGTCCTTCCCCCAGAGCTACCTGTGGGTCTGCCAACCATGTTGGGTGCCTGCGGCCTCACCGGCCTCACCGCCTATTTCGGACTGCTTGAACTTGGCCAGCCCAAAGCCGGAGACACTGTTGTTGTGTCCGCCGCTGCTGGCGCCGTCGGTTCCGTTGTCGGACAGATCGCAAAACTCAATGGATGCCGTGCCGTAGGCATTGCCGGCGGCCCCGATAAGTGCAAATGGATCGTAGAAGAACTTGGCTTCGATGCCGCTGTTGATTACAAGGCGCCCGATTGGCGCGAGCAACTCGAGGCCGTGACACCAGACGGCATTGATGTGAATTTTGAGAATGTCGGGGGTGAAATCATGGAAGCCGTCATGGCGCGGATGAACCTGTTCAGCCGCATGCCTCTTTGCGGCATGATCTCCGGCTACAACACAGATGAGCCCATGCGGGGCGACTTCTCTCCAATCCTCATGCGACGGGTCAACGTCCGCGGTTTCATCGTGACCGACTTCCTGGAGAAGTATGCAGAAGCAACCATGGAGCTGGCGACCTGGGTCGCAACCGGAAAGATCAAAAGCCAGGAAACCATTGTCGAGGGACTGGAGAACGCCCCAACTGCTGTGAACAAACTGTTCGAAGGCGAAAACCTGGGCAAGCTGGTCGTGAAGATCGCCGACGAATAAAGAAAAGTCGGAAAAGCCCGGAGTCAGCCGAATTCCAGAGGCTGGCAAATGTCGATCATGAAAAAATATCTACTTTTTTCATGATCGACATGATATTTTCACCGGATGAATAAAGCGGGCGAAATTGAACAGGAAACGCAGCAGGTCGCCGAGGCGATCGGCAGAGATGTCCGAGCCCTACGACGTGCGAGAGGGCTCACGCTGCAGGCGCTCGCGGACAAGATCAATCGATCTGTGGGCTATGTGAGCCAGATCGAACGGGGCATTTCGAACCTAGGTGTCGACGATCTGCGGAAGCTCGGCGCCGCGCTGAACGTACCAATAGGCTTTTTTCTCGAGCATCATGATGCCGATCCAGCCGACAGAGGCATCGTTGTCAGAGCGGAAGCTCGACGGAAAGTCGGCAGCCGTGAAGAAGGCTTCAGCGAGGAACTGCTCTCACCGGATATGACGGGCAGTTTCGAAATGTTGCGCACCGAAATTGCGCCCGGCGCCACAAGCAAACATCTCATTCATCGCCCCACTGAAGAAGCAGCCTTCCTCGTGAGAGGCGCTTTGGAAATTTGGGTCGAGGACCGGCACTACAAATTGGAGCCTGGAGACGCGTTCCGCTTCCACGATCAAAATGTCCGCTGGCACAATCCAACAGATGAACCCGCAATCCTTGTGTGGGTTGTCGCACCACCTGTCTATTAATCAGGACAGATCGCATGACCGCCCAACTGCCTCAAGAGGCATCCATCATCATTGTCGGCGGCGGCGTCATTGGCTGCTCCCTCGCCTACCATCTAGGCGAGCTAGGCCAAAAGGATGTTCTGCTTCTCGAACGCAAACAACTAACGAGTGGCACCACTTGGCACGCTGCGGGGCTCGTCGCTCAATTGCGCGCCACCCGCAACCTGACACAGCTCGCAAAATATTCCGCCGACCTCTATGCCAACCTTGAGGCAAAAACAGAACTGGCCACTGGTTACAAACAGACCGGGTCTGTTTCGCTGGCTCTTACCAAAGAGAGGCTCGAAGAGCTGAAGCGCAATGTCGCCATGGCTTCCATCTTTGGCGTGGAGGCTGAAATGCTCTCCCCTGCCGAATGCCTGCAGCTCTACCCGCACCTCAATCTTGAGGGCGTTGAAGGCGGGGTTCATGTTCCAGGTGATGGACAAGCAGATCCTGTCAACGTAACGATGGCACTCGCCAAAGGCGCGCGCATGGCCAGCGTGCGAATTATGGAACAGGTAAAAGTCACCGGCATCACTCAAGCTGATGGTCGTGTCACGGGCGTTGAAACAGAACACGGGGTCGTTAAAACACCGATCGTCGTGAACTGCGCCGGCATGTGGGCCCGCGATGTAGGGAAAATGGCGGGCGCTAAGGTTCCTCTTCACGCGGCAGAGCATTTTTATGTGGTAACTGAACCCCTTGCTGATCTTGCCCCAGACCTGCCCACTCTGCGTGTGCCAGACGAAGAAGCCTATTTCAAAGAAGACGCAGGCAAGCTCCTCATCGGCGCTTTTGAGAAAAAAGCAAAACCCTGGGGCATGGAGGGAATTCCTGAGAGTTTCTGCTTCGACGAACTGCCCGAAGATCTCGATCACTTCACGCCGATATTGGAGAAAGCCATTGCACGTCTACCAATGCTCGAGCAGGCGGGCATTGCAACTTTCTTCAACGGCCCGGAGAGCTTCACCCCCGACGATCGCTATCTTCTCGGCGAAATGCCTGAACTGAGAAACTTCTACGTCGCGGCGGGGTTCAACTCCATCGGCATTCAATCAGCAGGCGGCGCAGGCAAAGCCTTGGCGGAATGGATCGTCGCAGGCCATCCGCCCTTTGATCTCTGGGATGTCGACATTCGCCGCATGGCGCCTTTTCAGAACAACAAAACCTATCTGTTCAACCGAACGAAAGAGTCTCTTGGTCTGCTCTATCAGGACCATTTTCCCTATCGCCAATATGAGACGGGTCGAGGCGTCCGCCGCTCGCCGCTCCACTCACGTTTGGAAGCGCTGGGCGCCTGCTTTGGCGAAGTGGCCGGGTGGGAACGCCCAAACTGGTATTTGAATAAGGATCAGCTCAAATCTGGCAGGGAGCCCGCCTATGACTATTCATGGGGTCGGCAGAACTGGTTTGAAAACGCCGCCGCTGAACATCACGCGGTCAGAAACGGACTCGCCTTTTTTGATCTTTCGTCATTTGCGAAATTCCGCATCGAAGGACGCGACGCAAAAAACGTCCTCCAACATGTCTGCGCCAACGACATTGATGTTGAACCTGGACGCATCGTTTACACACAATGGTTGAACGAGCGCGGCGGCATAGAAGCAGACCTCACTGTAACCCGCCTTACCGACACCTCTTTTCTCATTGTCACAGCACCAGGCGTTCACCAACGGGACTGGAATTGGCTCACCTCTCACATCCCTGAAGACGCTCATTGCATTGCGACCGATGTCACTTCAGGCGAAGCAGTTATCGCCCTAATGGGACCAAAGTCACGCGACTTCCTGCAAACGCTCACACCAGACGATTTGTCCAATGAGGCGTTTCCTTTCGGCACCGCCCAGACCATCGAACTCGGCATGGGAGCGGCGCGTGCCCATCGCATCACCTATGTGGGCGAACTGGGCTACGAACTTTATGTCTCGGCAGACATGGCGCTCCATGTTTTCGATACGCTCTGGGAAGCAGGCCAGGATTGGAACCTCACCCCTGCCGGCATGCATGTGCTCGATGCCTGCCGCATCGAAAAAGGGTATCGACACTTCGGTCACGATATTTCAGACGAAGACCATGTCGTTGACGCGGGCCTTGGCTTCGCCGTTAAAACCGACAAGGCTGAAACAGCTTATGGGCATTTCATCGGGCGCGACGCCGTTCTGCAGGTAAAAGCCGAGGGGCCAAAAAGTCGTTTGCTGCATTTCCAGCTGAGCGACCCAGAGCCCCTGCTCTTTCACAATGAGCCCATCTATTGCGACGGGCAGCAGGTCGGCTATCTGACCTCGGGAAATTACGGGCATACCCTCGGCGCCGCCGTCGGTATGGGCTATGTCCCGCGCGCGCCGGGTGAAAAGCTCAGCGACCTGGAAGCAAAGTCCTATGAAATCGATGTCGCCGGGAACCTGATTCCCGCGACGGCATCCGTAAAACCACTATATGATCCAACCTCCGCTCGCGTCCGTGGGTGAGCGACTACCGATAGGGAGACGAGATATGACCGCAACAGGCTTTCAGGTGAAACGGGTAACCGGATCACTTGGTGCAGAAATCTCCGGTGTGACGTTGAACAATCTATCGAACGAAGATTTCGATGGAATTTGCACAGCTTTTGCAGACCATTCGGTCCTTGTCTTCCGCAATCAAGAGCTGACGCATGATGAACACGTCACCTTCGCACGGCGCTTTGGCGACCTGGAAGTCCATCCGATTGTTAACGGCATGGACGAGCGCCCCGAGATGATCAAGATGCTGAAGCCCGCAGGTGAGTCTGCGAGCTTCGGGGTCGGCTGGCACACGGACAATTCCTTCTTTGAAGAGCCCAGCATGGGCTCCATCGTCTACAGCCATGTGGTGCCACCTCACGGCGGCGACACACTCTTCGCCAATCAATATCTGGCCTATGAACGCCTGTCCTCAGGCATGAAACGCATGCTGGACGGCATGAACGCTGTCCACTCCGCAAAATATGCCTACACGTCAGATACGGCGGAAGAAAAATACGAAGGCAAGACAGCCATCACCTACAAGCGCTCAGACTCAGTCTATGACGAGGTCATCCATCCGATCGTGCGCACGCATCCGAATACGGGACGCAAAGCCCTCTACGTGAACCCCATGTTTACGATCCGCTTTGAAGACATGAGTGAAGAAGAAAGCAAACCTCTCCTCGACTATCTCTATGCCCATTGCACAAAGCCTGAATTCTGCTGCCGCGTGCCCTGGGACCCCAAAATGGTCACCATGTGGGACAATCGCTGCGTGCAGCATTATGCGGTCGACGACTATGTAGAGTATGAGCGCCTTCTCTATCGCGTGACGGTGAATGGCGAGAAGCCGGTATAAAGTGTTTCCAGGAAAAGTGGCCAATCAGACTTGGCCGGTTTTCTGTCCGGAAACACGGTAAATGAAGAGTCCCATGAGCGAGAAACTTCTCATCATTGACGGGTATGACAAACCCGGCCGGGAAAACCTCGGCAGGGCTGGCTGCACATTGGCAGGCACCCTCTACGAGCGCATGATCCGTCGCTTCCTGCCCGACGCAAAGATCACAATCCTGCACCCGGCAGATCCGGATGAGGCACTGCCAACTGGCACCGCCCTCGCGAACTTTGATGCAGCGCTTTGGACAGGCTCAAGCCTCACCATCTACCACCAGACCCCTGATGTAACACGCCAAGTCGATCTTGCCCGGGCACTCTATGCGGCGGGAACGCCAAGTTTCGGCAGCTGTTGGGCGCTGCAGATCGCTGCACTTGCTGCAGGGGGCACCTGCCGCCTCAACCCAAAAGGTCGAGAGTTTGGCATTGCCCGAAAAATTGCGCTGACAGATGCAGGCCGCGCCCATCCGCTCTATGCGGGCAAAGCCCCTGTCTTCGATGGCTTCACCAGCCACTTTGACGATGTGGAAAGCCTGCCCGCGGGCAGCATCCATCTGGCAGGAAACAACATCACGCCGGTCCAGGCCGCCATCGTCACCCACGAGGGCACCCCCTTCTGGGCCGTGCAATATCATCCTGAATATGATCTACGCGAAGTTGCCGCACTGACCCGCTTCCGCAAAGACGGCCTGGTAGACACCGGCTACTTCGCTGACAGCGCCGCCGCAGATAGTTTCATCACTGAGCTTGAAACATTGCACGCAGACCCCTTGCGCAAGGACATTGCATGGCGTCTCGGCATTGATCACGATGTCATAGACCCCGACACCCGCACACTTGAGGTCAAGAACTGGATCGCAAATATCTTACGCCAGAACTAATCTGGTCTAATCGCGGATGCGTAGGATCACTGACTGGCTCGCACTCGCCATCAATTCTCCATTCTCCGCAAACAAGTGCATCCGGCCATGGGCGAACCCATTGTGCACCCCGTGAATCCGGATATCCAACAGCACCCATTCTGTCTCAACGATCTTGCGAATTCGGATCGTATTATCGAGACTGTTACCGCCAGCGTCACGCCCAATGGCATTGCCGATGGCTGAGGGTACAAAGTCCGCCATCACCGCGAGCGCGCTGGAACTCATGGGCAGATCTTCACGCATCCGCGCCCACAAGACGACATGGCCGTCTTCGCTCAAGCCGCCTTTCTTGCGCTCTTCCCCATAGCGGCCTTTCACCACACGCACATCAATGCGGCCATGCAGGTCTTCACGGTCTTCACGCCAATGATCAACTGGCGCGCAATCTTGCGGCGGCACGACGTCAGGCTTCTCAGCCCATTGTGCAGAATATTCACTCGGGCGTTCACCCAACGCTGCGTTCACCGTGAATATTTCACGGTCACCAACATGCCCCACAACCCGCGCCTGGGTGTTGTACTTGCCATGAACCGGAACCAACACATCCAGGTCGACAATGTCACCAACCCGCGCAAAGGAGAGATATTGCGCCGCCGCCCAAACAGTTGGGCGCCCAGTCGTCTCTTCAATCGCGCGGATCGAAGACGCAAGGCCAACGCCGCCGAACAGGAAGAGGTTTCCTGGAGGACCAACGCTCAGCTTGTCTTCGACAGGCAGGAAGTAGCGGTTTGGGTTGTGAGTGGGCTGAAGATCAAAGAGATGGTCTGTGGAAGCGGCAATATCAGGCATTAAGTCTCACTCAAACAGGAGGGGGAGAGGGGGAATTGAGCGACTACCTAACCATTCCGGCGGTGAAATTCAAATTTGGCGACACCCAGACCTTACGGCTTGGTCATTGCCACTGTCCTGAAACCAATATGGTCGGTCCCAAGATCCACCTCCTGGGGATGGCGCGCCGCCGGCCGATAGCGGCGACAATAGTTGGGCGCACAGAGGTAAGAGCCGCCTTTCATCAAACCAATTGACGCATCAGGTGCTGCATAAGGGTCCGCCGTCCACTCCCAGACATTTCCGATCATGTCATAGAGGCCATAGCCATTTGGCGGGTAGCAGCCAACCGGCGCACGGCCCACAAAGCCATCAGCCCCTTCATCGTTGAACGGGAAAAAGCCCTGCCAATTGTTGGCGAGATATTCCCCGTCGGGCTCACGCTCTTCGCCCCAGGCATATTTTGCGCCATCAAGGCCACCGCGCGCCGCATATTCCCACTGAACCTCTGTTGGCAGTGTGCGACCTTTCCATGCGGCGTAGGCAACAGCATCTTGGTAAGCAACTTGAACGACGGGGAAATGTTCACGTCCCACAATGGTGCTGCCTGCCCCCTCCGGCTGCCGCCAATTTGCTGTGTCGGCATAAGACCACCGGCCTTCAGCATTGTTCTCAGGGACATGAAACACCGCGGCGCCGGGTGGCACGACACCGTCAATTCCCGCTTCCGCAACCGTCACATATCCGGTTGCGTCCACAAACTCAGCAAACTCCGCATTGGTGACTTCGGTCGCGTCAATCCAGAAGCTCTGAACTTCCTCACGGCGCACCGGTCCTTCTTCGGAATAGATGCCGCCCGCACCCATATCGAAAGAACCCCCTTCGATGAAGACCATGCCCGAGGTCTCGGGCACGATTGCCTCAGGAGACAGACAGCTCACCCGTTGATCAACTGGACCTGAGGACGGCCAAGCCAGATAGGCGACCGCCCCCAGAAACAAAGCCCCCAGTGCAACCGCGCTAGTTTTGCCAATAGACGAATTCATCATCTTCTTTAAGCGGCTCTGCCAGGGTTTTGTCAACATAGACCGGCATCGCATTCGAAGATGGCCAGATTGGCTCGGCCTGATCCGCCTTGTGGGCATCAAGTAACGCGGTCAGTTCAGCAAGCTTGGCAGGTTCTGCATCCAACAGGTTTGTCGTTTCGCTTGGATCTTCTGCCAAGTGGAAAAGCCACTGCTTACCCTGAAGGCCTGAGACCTGCAGCTTCCAACCATCCTTCAAAACGGATCTATATTCCCCGTCTGACCAGAAGAGCACGTCATGAGGCTTACCTTCAGCCTCTCCGACAACGAAGGGAACAAAGTCAACGCCATCCATCACACGGTCCGTTGGCATTGCACCGCCCGCCGCACCCGCCGCTGTCGCAAAAAGATCGATATGTGCAACGGGCTCATCATAGACGGTGCCCGGCGCAATGCGTTCAGGCCAGCGGGCAAAGAAGGGAACATGTGTACCGCCTTCAAACAGAGTGAGCTTCCAGCCGCGATAAGGCGTGTTGAGATCATCAAGCCCCACATACCCGGCCCCACCATTATCGCTTGTGAAAATCACCAATGTGTTCTCGTCCAGACCATTGTCTTTCAACGCCTGCATCACCCGGCCAACTGACCGATCCACCGCGCGCGTCATCGCGGTGTAAACACGCAAACGATGATCTTCAATATGAGAGAGTGCATCATAGTCAGACCTCAACGCCTGCAACGGCGTGTGAATGCCCCAATGTGCGAGATAGAGAAAGAAAGGTTGGTTGCGATTGTTCTCAATCACTTTCACCGCTTCATCGGTGTAATAGTCGGTGATATAGCCACGCGGTTCGAAACGCTCACTGTTATTGAAGGTCGACGCATATTGCATATTTGGCCAAAGGAACCGGTCAATCGGATCAAAGTCCTGATAGGAATTCACCACATCCGGGTGATCTTCCGGCAGGTAAAGTCCGCTCGCCATGAGCAAACTGTCGTCAAACCCCTGCTCAATAGCGCTGCTGCCATTGGTGTGGCCAATATGCCATTTGCCGATATGCGCTGTGTAGTAGCCAGCTTCCTTCAGCATCTCAGCAACTGTGATTTCGCTTGTCGGCATGCCAAGGTCCTGAAAGCTGGGCACCTCAACATCGGTGTCGAAAGCAAGAGTGGGGTGAGGTCTGTCAACTCCGAGATTCTCGGCGACGAACCCGACAAGGGACACCATGCCAGGAGGGGTCGGCGTAAACTCAAAGCCAAAACGGCTGGCATATCGACCCGTCATGATCATGGCGCGAGACGGCGCACACACGGCATTTCCAGCATAACCATTTGTAAACGCAACACCTTCGTGGGCCAGCGCATCAATGTTAGGCGTCTGCATATCAGAACCCGACGCACCACCACCGTAATAACTAATGTCATTGAAGCCCATGTCATCTGTGACAATGAAGATAATGTTGGGAGGACGCTCTGATGGCGTGGCGGTGGCAACGTCCGGCCCCTTGGGCCAAACCACATCCTGATTTGGACCGACAGGGTTCATGAAGCTTTGAAGAACACCGGGAGCTTGAAGGACGATCTCCACCCGGTAAACCCAGCCAACAGCGATCAGCACAAGTAGCGCGACACCAACACCGCCAAAAACCTTCTTCAACATTTTCACCCTCCCCGGGTAGTCATCGTTAGCGGCGAACCACTGCGTTCAACACACCTGCAACACTCAACAACACGAAAAACAAAAGCACCCTCGGATCGGTCAGGAACAGTCTGTCTTCAATTGGAAACGCAATCGTCTTTTCAAGGGACGCTGTTTTGAAATCATGTCGTCCTGAAAAGGCAGGATTGATCGTGATCTCCATCATGTCGCGCCGGGAGCGATATCGCATTGCCGCACCTCTGGTCCACACACGGGCATTCTCTATACCCACAACGTCGAGCGCATCGGATACCGCAGAGCCAACCATCACGGGATGCGACGCACGGCTAAGAAGTGCCGGCCACATATATTCCATGTATTTGGCCATCACATCATCAGAGCTGTCACTCGGCTCGACGCCTTCAACCGGGTCCGGCGTGTCTTTCATATGAATGGCATTGATCATCAGAAAGTCGTTGCCGGTGTCAGACTCCAGAAATGCCCTTACCCGAGCGAGCACCTCTGCGTCACCGCCACGTTCTTCAAACGCGGACATGTAGCGATCAACTTCTTCCTGAGTCAGCGGACCACCAAAACTTGTGTACCAGAAGAAGAACACCGCATAGAGAAGGGCTGGAACGAGCCAAACCATCAAACGAAGCGACATGGATTATTCCTTTAAGCGAAGAGCTTCTCGCAACCGGTTCCGGCTAGAACCTCGTCAACAAGCTTGCGGTCGGCATCAGCCAATGCTGCATGTTCATCCCGAAGCCATTGAAGGCACTTGCCCTGATAAGCAAATGGCTTCTGCACCCACCGCGCCCCATCGATTTCAGTCTCGACTGTGTCAGCGCCTTCCATCAGCGCCTTGGCATTCGCGAGAAGTGCTGGAACATAATAAGATCCGACTTCTTTGAAGAGATTGATCAACGTTTGCGGGATCGCATCGCGTTTGGTCCAGGCGCTTTCATCTGCATCAAGCCCACTCAGGTCATCGACCATATCTACCCACGCATAGACGGCCGGGGCTTTGTCGAGGGTGAGTTGCATCGGTGTCGGATCAAATGTCGCAAGCTGCGTCAACTGCCCATACATGCCAAAGTCACTGCTTGCCGGGCGTGCCCCAAACAGGAAGGAGGACTTCTCAAAGTGCGAACGCATCACACCGAGATAGCGTTCATAGCTCGCCTCAATGACTGGGGCTGTTTCATTGCTGGACCCAACAACATGCAGCCGTGAAATCTGACGGTCTGCAAAAATTCCGCCGAGCTTAAGCGCTTCTTCTTCTGCCTGTGGCTTCAATGTCCAACGTGGCAGGATAGCCGATGCCTTATCTATATCTGCCTGGAAGTGCCAACGATAATGGAACATGGGCTTGGTGAGCCATTCGTCGGCATAGTCTTCCAGCAGATAGTCAAGAAACGCGATCGCAGGGTCGGTCGGAATAACCGACCGTCCTTCGAACTCGTTTTCGAAGCGTCGGATCAGCGGCGTGCTATCGACAACCGCTTCCATATCGCCAGACGCATTCGGCAAAAAAAAGGTAGGCAGAAGCATCACCTTTGGCGCGGGCATACCCTCAGGCAAACCATCCCGGTTCATGTGCAGTCTGTAAGGCAGATGACGATACCGCATCACAGCCAGCATCTTTCGTGTGTAGGGAGACCCTGGCGCTCCCATCAAAGTGAGCGGTGTCGAAACTGTCATGCAAACCTCCCATGCGGTCGGAGCCGGCTAAAGCCACTCCACCATTATTTTGTTCCCGTCAGCGTAGAAGTTGGCATTAATAGTGTCAATTCTTTGTTTGTCCACAAAAAAACCCGCCAAAGAGCGGGCTTTCTCGATTGTTCTGCTTGAAACGCTTAAGCAGCTTTCATTTTTTCCAGCATCGCGCCCATGGCAGCATGGACAGCATTGACCGCCTGAAGGGGGCGGATCATGACCTTGAATTCGATGATTTTGCCGTCATCATTGCAGGTGATGATGTCGACACCATTCACATATTTGCCGTCCATCTCGGTCTCAAACTCAAGCATGGCGTGATTTCCAGCGAGAATTTCCTTGGTGTATTTGAATTCGCCGGAATTCTCAGCAGGCTTGTCTTCACCAGGCGTTCCCTGGCCACCAAGCGTACCGCCTGCCGCACGCAGATAAGCCAAAGTCAGGTCCTTGCCGACCTGCGGCTTGAAGACGATAGGCGAAATAAAGACGCACTCATCAGCGATCAGCGCCTCAAGCCCCCCCGACTTCTTGCCGATGATGTATTCGTGCCAATCAGCAATGCATTTCTCAATCATCTCTCAACCCTTTCAGATAGCGGCGTATCACCCACGTGGTTCTGGCGGGACAATAGCCCAGCAGGTCGAACGTACGCGCGTCGCTAGTCGAACAAAAATGTACAGCAAACTTTCGCCGGATCGCTGGCAGCCGCGGGGCTGTGCCTATCTTTTCCTTGCATTTGATGGCGGCAGAGACCGTCCACCATAAAACTCGCCAATGCCCGGCAAGCACATCTTGATTTTCCGACCATTAATGATGATATTATCATTAATGAATTAAGTCACATAAGGCCGGACTGAAAAATCAGGCCTTTCAGGTGAAAAACGGAGCACACGATGGACCTCATGGAGCTGGAGCAGCCTTCGGTCAGCCGCGTAGAGCGCAAGCGCATGCGGGCACGTTCGCGCATTCTGGAAGCCGCCGAGGAACTCATGCGGGCGAGAGGTTTTGATGCAGTCAAAATCCAGGACATCACCGATGTTGCCGATGTTGGGCACGGGACGTTCTACACGCACTTTAAGACAAAGATGGATGTGCTGGTTCCCATTCTCCGCACAAAAGCTCGCCAGTTAACCGACCAGCTTGACGACCTAACGCGGGATATGACAGATCCAGCCAACGTCGTTTCGGTTAGTGTCAGACACATGCTGACTGAGATCTCCAAAGACCCGCTATGGACCTGGTTTCTCTTTAAGTCCGACCTTCCGATGGACCAAATCCGAGAAGCAAGCGGTGCGAGCGCAAAGCGCGATATTCAAATGGGTGTCGACGCAGGTCGTTTCATCGCACACGACGAAAAAACGCTTGAACCGTTCTTGCTCGGTGCCCTCGCCGGTGTCATTCGCGACAAGTACGAGACAGGTCTCAATCAAGCCATTATCGAGAACTGCGCTTACATTCTGCTTTTAGTCCTTGGCCTGCCAAAAGAAGAAGCGCGCAAACTATCCTGCACGCCCCTCCCACCACTCTCGGCGGAGTGAAAATTCAGCCCTTGATTTGAACAGGCAGCTGCTCGAAACCCTTCACAAAGTTGGAGAGGACCCGCACCGGCTCCCCAACAACTTCAATGCGGTCAAAACGCTTCATGATCTCTTCCCAGAGAACGCGCAGCTGCATTTCCGCCAGGCGGTTACCAACACAGCGGTGAATGCCAAAACCGAAGGAAAGGTGTTGGCGCGGCCGCTCTCGATCGATGATGAACTGATCGGGGTTTTCAATCGCATCGCCATCTCGGTTTCCCGAGACGTACCACATCACAACCTTGTCGCCCTTCTTGATCTGTTTGCCCCCAAGCTCTGTGTCTTCAAGGGCGGTGCGACGCATATGGGCCAAAGGCGTCTGCCACCGAATAATCTCCGGCACCATCGTCTCAATCAGACTGTGATCCGCACGCAGCTTGTCATATTGCTCAGGGTGCTCGTTCAGCGCCAGCAAGCCACCGGTGATGGAATTACGCGTCGTGTCATTCCCGCCAACAATCAGAAGAATGACATTGCCGAGATATTCCATCGGCTCCATATTTCGCGTGGCTTCCCCATGGGCAAGCATCGAAATGAGATCTCCATTGGGTTCTGGCGAATTGACACGCTCATTCCAAAGACGCGTGAAATACTCTGCGCACTCCATAAGAATTTCGCGCCGCTCATCCATTGACGAGATAAGTGGGCCGTTAATGTCTGCTGTCGCCACATCAGACCAATAGGTCAACTTGCGCCGATCTTCCCAAGGAAAATCAAACAGGGTTGCCAACATCTGTGTCGTAAGCTCAATCGACACACGATCAACCCAGTTGAATGTTTCATTCCGAGGTAATCCATCAAGGATTTTGCCGGCCCGCTCCCGGATGACCCCTTCAAGGATCGCGAGGTTGCCCGGCGCGACAATGGGGCTCACCGTCTTGCGCTGCTCATCATGTTTCGGCTGATCCATCGCGATAAACATGGGCAGCTGAAAATCAGCCATTGGGTCGCGAATTGTAATCCCGCCAAGACCGGACTCAGATGAGTAGATGCCGTGATTGGTATCCACCTTCATAATGTCATTGTATTTCGTGACCGACCAATAGGGCCCATAGTCACTCTCGGCGCAGTAGTGAACCGGGTCTTCATTCCGCAGCCGTTCGAAATAGGGCCAGATCGCATTCTCTTTAAAGAGATGCGGCTGACCGACATTGATTTTATCAAGCGGCAATGAATAGGCGTCGTCGGACGCGGCATCAGGCATAATGGCAGCTTCGCTCATCGTTTGGTTCCTCCATTCAGCGGTGCGCCGTGCGCCACTCACTGACCCCAATAAACTCGCTAAAGACAAATTGCGAATTACACATACTAACCACGTAAAACGCGTGGTGCAGCGATCAAATTTCACTATCCCCTGATCGTTTTCGAACGCTGGTCAACCAGCAACGCTGGACTAATGACATTAAGCATGCCAAAAATTACGCGGTATGCAGGGAGACGCTCAATGTTGGAACCATCAAAAAAAGACAATCCAAACCCTTCGCTGACGGTTGATCCGCCTAAACCGGTTCGCCTTATCATGTCTTTCATGATGAACCGAATGATGGATCCCGCCCGTTTGCAGAAACAATGGGATGCCGCGGAAGCTGAGCGACAAGCGTTAGGCACTCCTCACAAAGTGGAATATTTCCACCAACTTGATGATCCCTACAGCCATTTGAGTGCCCAAAAGCTGGCCGACCTGGGCGCAGCCTATGACATTGAGATCGTGCCCCACCTCATCAACGCCACCGGCGGGAAAAACCAGCCCTATCCCGAAGATCTAGCTGCTTATGCAAGACGAGACGCCGCCGCTGTCGGCCCCCACTACAAAGTTGGCTTCCCCGGCAATGCAGGCACGCTGCCAAACGAAGAGGATCGGCTGCTTGCAGCACGGATTTTGGCCGCAGCAAGCCCAGCTGAATTTGTCGACCGGGTCGCACCCGTCAGCGAGTTGCTATGGGTGGGAGATCACAACGCTTTGCAGGCACTGGCCGATGAGCTGGGAACAGTGAGCGAAAAGGAAGCGCTTAAACGTCTTGCTGAGGATTCTGAAATGCTCCAGAAGGAAGGCCACTATTCCGGCGGCACCTTCCGATATGCTGGTGAATGGTTCTGGGGCATTGACCGTCTCTACCATCTGGAAGCCCGCCTCAAAGAACGTGGCGCACACAAAGAGGGCGCTGCAGCAGTTGCCGACCGCCCACCACTTGATTGGGGCCCCACCAAAGACACCGGCACCATAACCCTCGAGGTTTTCCCCTCTCTGCGCTCTCCCTACACAGCTATCATCTTCGACAAAGCCTGCGAGCTTGCTGATGCAAGCGGCGTAAAGCTTGTTGTCCGCCCCGTACTGCCAATGGTCATGCGCGGCGTCCCAGGAACACAAACCAAAGGCCGCTATATTTTCAGCGATACGAAACGAGAAGGCGAAGCGATAGGTGTTGGGTTTGGACCCGTTTATGACCCTATCGGGGAACCTGTCCGAAGGGCTTACTCCCTCTTTCCCTGGGCTGCGTCCCAAGGCAAAGGCAGAGAGCTGCTGAGCGCCTTCCTCGATGCCGCATTTAGACAAGCCGTCCGTATCGACACGGATCGTGGCATGAAAAAGGTCGTAGAAGCGGCGGGCCTCTCCTGGAAAGAAGCAAAACCACAACTAGGGACCGACGATTGGAAAGCAGAGGTCACGGAAAACCAGCGCGTGATGGCCGAAGATATGCAGCTTTGGGGCGTGCCGAGTTTCAGGGTATCAGGGCCCGGGTCAGCGCCCGACTTCACCACCTGGGGCCAGGATCGTTTGTGGCTGGTTGCAGCAGAGATAAAAAAACGGATCGCTGACAAAAGCTAACCTTTCAACCCGCACTTAGTCCTGTCCAATTCTTTGCTTGTGCTTGCCCCCCAGTCCCCTTAAGTGAGCAGACTGGGCTGGGAGACACGCGTGAGCGACAAACACAATAAAAACAAAGACCGCGCCGCGGACGAAGAGAAGCCAGAGCTCGCCTCTCCCCTTCTCGATCTGCGTGAACGTGGTCCCAACGCGCTAGCTCCTGCGCCTCAGTCTCTCGGCATATGGGAACTCGCCTGGCCAACCATTGTGGCATCCGCCCTTCAGACCATGGTGCGTTGGGCCGACTTCATGATGGTGGGCGACTTAGGCGTCGAAGCCGTTGCCGGTGTCGGTGCAGCCGGACAGATCTATTGGATGATCCAGACCCTGGTGATGGCCTTGTCGACGGGCCTTGTCGCCATTCTCGCCCGCGCGATCGGAGGCGGCAACCGCCAGGAAGCCGATCTGGCACTTCGCCAATCCATCATTATGGGCATCGTCTTTGGCCTGGCCTCCTGGTTCGTCGTACTCCCAATTCTTGAGCCCATGATCGGCATTATGGGCGTCACCGACGGCGTCATCGCCTATGGCAGCGATTATCTGTTCTGGCTTCTAGTAGGGAATGTCCCCTTTGTGCTGGGGTTCATCTTCGCTGCCGCCTTGCGCGCAGCAGGCGATGCCCGCATGCCGCTTTACATCGGAATTCTCGCCAACCTTCTGAACCTGTTTCTCAACTGGGTGCTGATCTACGGCAACCTTGGCGCCCCTGCACTTGGCGTCGCAGGCGCAGGCATGGCATCAGCGATCGCCATGTTTGTCCAGCTCGCGGTTTACTGGATCATGTGGTCGCGCGGTCTTCTGCTCCTCAAACCACTGCTCAAAGGCTTTCGTTTTGATTGGGGCATGAGCCGCCGCATCCTGCATATCGGCTACCCTGCCTCTATCGAAGGCATGGTCTTTCAAATCGGTATCCTAAGTTTCATGGCGCTGATGAGCGTCTATGGCACAGCTGAATTCACCGCCTATCAGATCGGCGTACAGATCCTCTCCATCTCCTTCCTGCCCGGCAACGGATTCTCAATCGCCGCCTCCACCCTCGTTGGACAGCACCTCGGGGCAAATGACCCTGATGCTGCGATGCGGTCAGGCTGGCGGTCTCTGGTCATGTCCATGCTCTTTATGGGCGCACTGGGCGCCGCATTGATTGCTATGGCCCCTATGCTCGCAGGCTGGTTTATCGACGATGCAGAAGTCATAGCGCTCACGGTCGACTTCATTTGGATATTGGGGATTGCCCAACCTTTGATGGCCATCGAATTTGTCATCGCAGGTGCATTGCGCGGTGCCGGCGATACACGTTTCCCGCTTTTTGCAATTTTCACGGGCCTGTTCGTGTTTCGTGTCTTCCCTGCAATGCTGATCGTGCTCTATTGGGAAGGCTCGATCCAACTGGTCTGGTCCGTCTTGCTGCTGGACTATCTGATCAAAGGCATCATGCTCGCTGAGCGGTTCCGCCGCGGCAAATGGAAAACAATCAAAGTTTGATCAGTTGCCGGTAAGGATGCCTGCTTCCTGCATGGCCGCAATCTCCGCATCCTCCATTCCTGCTTCTCGTGCAATCTCAGAGGAATGCTGCCCATGTGCCGGACAAGGCTGGTCAATATGAGCCTGCCTGCCCGCCAATTGGACAGGCGGTTCAGCCACCCGTATCTGTCCCAACAAGGGATGCTCTTCAAAACCAAGAGCGCCAACCGCTGCCACTTGCTCGTTGGCGATCACCTCATCGGGGAAGAGGCAAGCGGCACACGGAACATCATGTGCCTTGAGTTGAGCTAACGCGTCCTCCGTGGAGAGGTGAGAAAATGCGCCATCAAGCTCCCTCAGCAGCACCGCGACATTGGCACTACGAGCAAAAATCGAATTGAATCGGTCGTCTTCCATGATCTCGGGGCGATTAATAACAGTTGAAATGCCCCGCCAATGATCATCCGTCGCTGCCGCAATCGAAATATGCCCGTCTGCGGTTGCCGACACGCGGTAATAGTCCGCCATCGGGGCAAAGTCGGTAACATCGTCTGCGAGCAAGGTCTGGCGCATCATGCCGTCGGGCCATAGGAAAAAGAGACAGGACTGAAGCATTGAGAGATCAATATGCTGCCCCTCGCCAGTTGAGGCCCGCGCCAGAAGCGCCGCTGTGATCCCCTGCGCCACCGTGTAGGCGGTAATCTTATCTGCAACCAGCGTCTTCATATATTCCGGCGCCCCACCCTCAGCTTGCACGCCCGTGTAGCCCGTCAGAGCCTGGATCACATGGTCATAAGCCGGGTCCTGCGCCTTGGGACCTTCTTTACCGAACCCAGTAATAGCGGCATAGATGAGTTTAGGGTTCGCAGCACGAAGCTTGTCGCTTCCCAGATTTAAGCGTCGCATAACGCCGTCGCGATAGTTGTGCACCAGCACATCAGCGCCAGCTGCGAGGCGTTGCAGCAGGTCCTGACCTTTTGGGTCTTTGAGGTTGACCGCCAAGGCCCGCTTGCCACGGTTGCAGTTCGCAAAGAGCGCTGAGATGCCGTTCTTCTGACTACCGATAAACCGCATCGGATCACCGATACCGACAGGCTCAACCTTGATGACATCGGCACCTTGCGCCGAAAGCATCATGGATGACAAAGACGCCGTCACCATGGTCGATAATTCGATGATACGAACGCCCGCGAGAGGCTTGTCCGCTGTTACCTGTTCCACCATCACGTCACCCATTTTCACAAATGATAGGAATAGCGCACCTATAGACGCAAGCATTGCCTCGAAAAGGAATGGGGCTAACAGATTTCCCTGTCAGCCCCACAACTGAACAAAAGCCGCTTTTACACCATGATGGTCAGGCCAGGCTAAAACTGCCAGCGCGCCTTTATGGTCAATGTATTTCCGAGATAACGGTCTCTAAATTCGGAGTCATAGTGAATTTCACCGCTGAACCCATCAACATCCAAGAATTTCAAACCAGCCCCTAGATTAATCGAGTCTCGCGCCGGTGTCGCGCCACGGGTGGTAAATGGTGAGCTACCAAACGCAAACTGCGAGACAGAATTGGGGGCATCTGCTTTCATCTCATGAAACCAGCCCAGCCGAAACTCCGGCGAGATCTTTCCGCCCCCATCCAGCTCATAGCTTTTCGACGCGCGTGCAAGCAACCCGGCTTTGAGAGACTCATCGCGGTTTTCATTCACCGACAAAGCAGTCGTTGGTGCCCCTGTCTCAGTGTACGCATCTTGGCGCGACTGCACATAGTCAAGAGACACAGACGGTGTAAACAAGACATCGCCTATGTTGAGAGGATATCCAGCACTTGCTCCTACCGAAAACACATCGCCATCAAAGTCTGCCGTTGGCGTCTCACTCAACGCGCCAACATTGACAGATCGACGAGCGTCAAACTGCTGGAACGCATATCCGACTTGCGATTGCACATACCAAGGATCACCGTGATAGATGCCATATAGCGTCGCTTGATAGCTATCCACGTCGGTGCGATTCCTGGACAAAGTTCCACGGCCATCGACACGGGTTTGTCCGTAGCTGAGGGCAGCACCAGCAACCAAATTATCGGCAAATTTTGTATCAACGCCAACTGCCACACCGCCGCCAACGGCAGAGAAACCTTGAACGCTGCGTCGTTGGTCCTGAAGTGCGTTAAATCCATAAGCCTGACCCCAAACACCAATTGGCGCCATCAAATCTTCCCCAGCAGCCACGCCCGTCTCACCAGTGAGCAAGGCGTTCTGAACACCTTCCGCACGGGCGTTTACAGTAGTAGATGCCCCGCCCTGAGCGGCACTAGCACCCTGTGAAGCCCCGCCACTTACATCTGGTGCAAGCTGGGTCAACGCGACCTCAATCTCTGCAGCTGTAGGGATCGACAACAACTCGGCAAAGAGTGTTTGACCTTCCGCTTGACCGGTCGGGCTCGCAAACTCAACAAGCCTGTCGACAATATCACCGGCGGCCACACCAACTGCTAAATTTTCAAGCACAGTTCCGGCGGCGGCACCTGGGTTGGCAACGAGATAGACATCCGATGCCAGACCGTTAATCAGAATTGAGTCGCCGCGGAAAAGTCCGAAATCAACATCGCCAGCCGATGAAACGAGTATGCCGGTACCCACAGAGGCTGCAGGGCCACCATCCTCACCGCCGCTTGTGATGAAATTGTAACGTGCACCATCAGATACTGTTACACCAGCAGCGATGGTTGGGATCACACGAGCGCCACTCGCAATGGTCACCGTTCCATCATTGATGATCTGACCAAGCATCTCTGATCCAGTAACCGTTACCTCTGTCTGACCAGCACGAGAGTCGTTTGGTCCGTCTGCTGTGATTGTTGTCGCAAGCGTTCCCCCGGCAACAACAGAAACACTCCCGGTGCTCCCAGCAGGACCAGAAGACAGACTCAGCGTGCCTCTCCCCAAGTCAAGTGTACCATTGACAGTCAAATCGCCTGACAGCCGATTTCCCGTTTTCCCAGCAAAACCCGCTCCAGCGAAGGTCGTCCCTGCATCTGGGATCAACGTAAGTTTTGCGCCAGACCCAATCGTCGAGTTCGCCACATGGTAGGAAGCGCCATTGGTACGCAGATCCGACTCACCGCTGAGGAAATTGAGCGCCTTCAACCCTGCGCTGTCCGTCCCGACACTCTGATTGATATCCGTTTCAAACAGATAGTTGACGGTCCCCGTCCCATCCTGAGTTGTCCGTAGGTCAGCCGATAGCTGAGAGAAAAAAACATTGTTGTTGAGCGCCGCATTTACCGGGTCGTGTCCAACTGACAAGGCCGCGTCGCCCGTGAAAGTCAAATTTCCAAAGTTGAGGGCGATGTCTACGGACGATCGATCACCTGGTACAGCACCGAGAGAGCTCGCCACCGCGCCGTTCAACCGACTATCAGACGAAACCTCAATAGAACTACCCACCCGTGAGAGGATTGATCCATTTACCACCCCACCAGCCATCCGAAATATGTCGGACGCATTGCCAAGCAAGATATCGCCCTGCACAGTTCCAGTGTTGGTGAAAATCACACCACCTCCAGCAACACCACTCGGACGAATAAACGCGAAACCAGACTGATCTCCTGCAGAAATTGTCCCATGGTTCACCACTTGTCCTGCTGTGGCACCCGGGCCGATCTCACCGATGACAATTGTACCGGTAAGAGGCCCAGGCATCCCCTGGATGACACTTCCTTCATTGTTGATAATTGAAAGGGATGTTGGCGTATTGGGCCCGAAGAGACCTTTGCCTATGCCAATAGTGAACACATTAGGTGCGGTGCCGCTCATAACGCCAACCGCATCAGCATCAATACCATTGGTGATGTTAATCGCGCCGGCTGTGTCAATTCCGATAGCCGTCGGGCCTAGGATTTCACCTTGAAAATTGTTGACGGTCACATCACCACTTGTATTCGTGGCAAAAAATGCGGCCCCAAATTGCTCGCCGTGGTGAACAATTGACCCTGCGCTGTTGGCCGACCCCTGATTAAACGTGATGTCGCCTGATTGCCGAGGTTGTCCGAAAAATCCACCCGCAAAGACTGCCGCAGAGCCACTAGGAACCAGCTGATCAAAGGTCGCAATTACTGAAGACGAAGCAGTTGATCCCGCCGTTGTGCCGTTGTTGATAGTCAACGCACCTGGTTGGCTTATGGAAATTGCAGATGCATTGTTTGAATCTGTGCCAATGAACCCATCATTGGTGATTGTGTCAACAGACGCTCCAACAATAGAGCCAGAAAGGATGCCATGGCCAAGGATACCATTGCCTCTGTTGACAATACCTGCACCTCGCTCAATCACTATTGATGTGTTGGGAACTCCAACGACCAGCTTTTGAGTATTGGTTGCGTTCGGGGGGATTGCGCTTGTTGTCGGACTAACGGGTTGCTCACTCGCCTCAACCGTGCAGTCGCTAGCGAGAATTATATTGCCATCAGGCGCTCCTCCGAGGGCCGATGGGGCACCTACACATATCTGCGCAGCTTGCCCCTCACTTGCCAAAACAATGGCCGTTAACGCAACAGAGCTCGCCAGCACAAATTTGTGCCGACGCAAAAACTCACTGAAACTCATCAAACATCCCCCCTTAAAACCCCGCGTCTCACTAAAAACAAAACCGTCGCCTTTACAAGAGAATTTTCGTTTTCTCGCGGATTTGCGGCCCGCTTTGGTTAATGGCACCTCCCCCAAGCTCGCTCCTCAACGCGCATTTATGGTAAATCCACTAGATTTCCTGCCTTAAGCAGTTTGATCCCGCGGGCCAAACGCTAAAAAGGGCCGAGCGAAATTCGCTCAGCCCTTCAGTCAAGATCACTCAATGAGATGCCGCGATCAGAACGCGTATTTCAGGCCAAGAGAAAGTCCGAAAGACGAATACTCTGAGTCCAATTCAACGTTGCTGACAGGAGCCGGGCCACCAAAGCGATTGAGCTCTGGGTCTTGCGCCAGGTCGAAATAGCGCGCGGTGCCGACAATGGAGAGTTGCTCCGTAATCGGCACAGCAGCACCTGCGAGCAACTGGTAAGCAAAGACCGTGTCGTCATCGTTGATATTGGCGACAGGACCATAGCGAACAGACGCATCAATATCGGCAAAACCAACACCGACCCCAACGAAGGGGATGATGTCATCTGAGAATTGGGTGAAATTCCATTTGCCGTTCACGAGTACGCTAAAAACAGATTCGTCGCCAACTGGCGATTGTGGGTTCCCATTAAAATTCAGGCTGTCCACATCGTTTTCGCGATAAGCTGCCTCCAGCTCAATTGCTGGCTGACCATATTCCCCTGCAGCAAACGCGTAACCAACGCTGCCCGTGTAAAATATGTCATCATCAAACTCAATGTCGACATTCCGGTTAGGACCTGTGCTGTCTTGGTCATCGGCAAAGTTGTAGCCAACATCAGCTCCTACATAGAAGCCTTCGTTCGCCGCCTGTACGGATGTTGCCGCCAAGAGGCTCGCGCCGAACATGAGTGCAGCGCCTGTGTTTATAATCGGTTGGGTCATTTGTTCCCCCGTTTTCCGGCCAGCGGCTTACATGCCGCAACGGAGAGGGTGTCGCACATAGTTTAGAACACTTCTAATCACGACAACGTGCATGCGATAACAAGTGCGTCAGATCTTGTGAGCCAAGCCGTCTCCTATGAAGTGACGGCCTTTTCGCGAATATGCGCAGTGAATGTCGGCTTGCCACCAGATGTAACCTTGGTAATCGTCGCTTCGACAGGAAACTCGGTGCCATCTTTGCGAAGTCCCACCACAGCACCACGTTCATTCATGAACCGCGATGCCTGTTTTGATTTGGCGAAGTCCTCAATCTCCTTGCCGTGATGTTTTCGAAACCGGTCAGGCAGCAGCATATCAAGTGACTTGCCCATGACCTCTTCTGCCGAGTAGCCGAACATTTTCTCAGCTGTAAGATTGAAGAAAGTGATGTGTTGTGCCGCATCAACAGAAATGATGGCGTCTGCCGCAACAGCTAGAATGCGGGACATCAAAAGATGTCTTTCCTTCGTACGCACCATCTCATCCCGCCGCGCGGAGTGATCCCGCACTGAAATAATGAAACGCTTTTCGCCGTCAAAGGTGGCTTCAGATACGCGCACGTCGACGGGCATCTCAAGCCCGTCTTTCGTGCGGCCAGTTAGGTCAAGATAGCGCGACTGGTTTTGCAGCCCTTCTCCCGCCCAACGCGTGAGCCATTTCATGGGGTCAGCTCGTTGTCCAGGTTGACGCGGGACCAGGGTCTGTATCTCCGCACCCTCCAGTTCCGCTGCTTTGTACCCAAGCAGGTCTTCAAGTGCCCCGTTTACATAGACGATGCGGCCATCAGGTGTAGAAACAACAACGGCTTCCGGAAGAGAAGCAACCAGTGTCTCATAAAACGCGCCATCCATCACAACCACCTCATGTTCTAAAGACCTTTACCACCTGCATTCCATCAGACAGTGAATGTACCCGCGGGCTTAAGCCCGCGAGCGCAGTTCTTATTCCGCAGCCGCGACGTTTGCGTCCGCATCGGGGTTTCCACCTTCCATCGCTTCCAAGACACTCAGGTCTTCGCTGATCGGAATCCCGGCTTCTTCATAGAGCGGACGTGTCCGTTCCGTCACTAGGCCAACACGCGCGATCGCTGGCATCATCAGATCTTCCAGCGCATGGATCTGGCCCGGGGGCAGGGCTTGAGAAATGCCCATCTCTTCCGCCTCTTCCATTCCTTTGAAGAAGTCGTCCTGATCGATGCCGCAATTATCCAGCACCATCAGGAAGCCAGGATCAGCACGCGACGCAAGAGACCCGCCCTGCATCTGTGCTGACGCCAATACATTGACCGCATCAAACGCAAACTGCGCCATTTCTTCCCGGTCATCTTCGTGCATCTCTGCAAAGACAGGACCCAGATACACATGACCAAAGGAAACATGTCGGGATTCGTCGCGCATCACGTTGAACGTAAGCTTCTTCAAAAGCGGGCAACTGGTTGTACGATACATATTGTTGAAGGCGCCAAGCGCTAAGCTCTCAACAATCATGTTCATGCCAATCATCACCTTTTCATGACGGTCTGACTGAAGTGTCGCGTCAATCAACGCCTTGAGCCACGGAGACATGGGGTAGGTCATCGCGATCTTTTCGCAATATTTGGCATAGACCTCCACATGACGCGCCTCATCCATCGTCTGCGTCGCAGCGTAAAGTTTAGCGCCCGCATCCGGGACAGAGTGAGTGACGCACGCCGCCGTCATCAGCGCACCTTGCTCTCCGTGCAGAAACTGCGACAGAAGTTGAGCTGTTGAGTGCGCCGTAAAGGTTTCCTTCTGCGATTTGGAGAGCTTCTGGAAGAACGGGATCTTGTGATAAACGCTTGAGCTCTCCGCAATCAGCGGGTTTGACGGATCGACTTCATGATCCCACGGCAGCAACTCATCTGAGTCCCACTGGTTCTGCTTCGCGCGCTTATAAAGGTCTTCGACTTTGTCTTGACCGAATTCGTAAGCAAACGACCAGGCAATATCCATCGGGTTTTTATAAATGTCGTCGGGGTTCATCGTGACCTTCCAGTCACCCTTCTCAACCACATTTGTATTTTGGGGTGCAGTCATTCATTCCTCCTGTGCGCCATATGGGCGTCATGCGTCTCGCTAATCACCCGGCCGACACGCCAATAATGACGCCTGCGTCATTTTTTGATTTGACGTGAATCAAATGGGTGAATTTTCTTTTGGAGAAAACTCAATACTGGCGCTCAGGCATCAGCACCGTCATGCCTTCGAGCTCATCAGATACTTTGATCTGGCAACTCAGCCGACTGGTCTCGTTCACATCAAACGCAAAATCGAGCATGTCTTTTTCAAGCTCATCAATGGGCCCTACCTTTTCCGCCCATTCTTCCGGGATGTAGCAGTGACAGGTGGCGCAGGCACAGGCCCCGCCACAATCCCCGTCGATCCCCGGCACCGTGTATTTTATGGCGCCTTCCATGAGGGTCAGGCCGTTGGTGACATCCACCTCATGTTCGGTCCCGCCAAACTCCACAAACTTGATTTTCGTCATGCAACCACCGCTCCCAAAGATCCTGGAAAAAGCCAGTTCAGAGCCCTTTCACCAATTAATTGGCGCAACACTAACGTGACGCCTGCGTCATTTTCTTTGACTTGCGTCAAGAGCCGTCACACCATCCCAATGTTGCTGTTGACAACATCGAGGCCGTCCATTAGAAATGTAGTCACCGACAACATGGAAGTTCAAATGACCTACCACCACGGCAACCTGAAACAGGCTCTTCTCGACAGAGCAGCAGAAGTGATCGCTGACCAGGGAATAGAAGCCTTAAGTTTGCGCGCATTGGCGAGAGATGTCGGTGTGTCTCATGCAGCACCTGCCAGACATTTCAGAGACAAGAAGGCGCTCTTGAGCGCGCTGGCGACAGAAGGCTACCTAAGGTTCAGCGCTTATGTGACCAACGCAGCTGAACAGGCTGGGAGCGATCCCGTTGCCAGATATAACGCCATGGGCAGGTCCGTCATCCGCTTCGCCCTGACCCATCCAGCCTATTACACCACCTTCAATCATCCGGACGTAACACAGCAGGCAGATGAAGACCTGCTGAAGAGTCACAGGGAATATATGGAGATTGTCATGCTGGCGGCAGCAGAAGCCCAAGCCGCCGGTTGGCAGCCTGATATCGACCCGCTCGTGCTCATGGCCTTTTCGTCTGCGGCGGCAACGGGCGCCGCAAACATGGTCACCAATAGACGCGGCAGCGACATATTTGAAGGCCGAGACCTCGAAGACCTCGCCGAACAAATTATCAATCTTGTGGTCCCGCCCAGTGCGGAACTGTGCGTTTGAGCACGGAGGAGACACTAAATGGAACTCTTGAAAGCAATTTTCCCGTGGGGGCCTGTTCTCTTTGGCCTTGGGTTTCTTGCACCACTGATCGCCGCGATCATGACGAGCATCGGATTAACTGCGCCGCTCGGTCTTACCGAAATTCAAACAGGTCTGATCATCGGCGGCACCTGGGGTCTTATCGCAAAGTTCGGAGGACGGTGGATATGAGTTTCACAGAAGCACAAAGTCCCGCAGCAGTGGGCAAAGACGAAGAGCGCCGCCTCTATCGCGAAGAAATCGCCATCGCAAAAAAGTATATTGGCCCTTTTCCGGTTGTGATGGCGCTCTGGTGCTTTTCCAACCTTCTCTGCTGGTTTGCACTTTGGCCCCTGGCGATCTTCGATGTCATTCCTCTATGGGCAGGCTTCATCATTGCCACGGCCAATGTAGCACTCTGTTATCTCCCCTCTCATGAAGCGCAACACTCAAATTATGCCAACCCGGGTACACCCCTTCGCTGGCTAAATGAACTGATCGGCTATGTGTCAACGATCCCGCTGGTATTGCCGTTCAAGGTCGCGCGCTACACCCATATGCTTCACCACAAGCACACAAACGATCCAAAGCTCGATCCGGATTATGAAGTGATCGCGCCCACATGGCAGCAGGCGGTCCTCAAGACAATCCGTCGTATGCAACCGGCTTTCCCCAACTCCTACGGCGTCGTTCTGTCAGAAAACGCGGACGATCCCGCGGCACAGCGCGCTGGCCTGGAAGGCATGGTGCAGTCTCTCGCCTATTGGGGCATTCTCTGCGCGCTTGCCTGGAGCGGCTATGCATTAGAGGCGGCCTTTCTGTGGTGGATCCCACGCATGCTCGGCACCATCTACATCTCTCTTTTCCTCAGCTGGTGGCCACACCATCCGATGAATGAGATGGGGCGCTATCGCAACACGCGCTCGTTCAGCCACAAACTGGGAAACATCGTGGCGTTTGGTATGGAAGACCACATCATCCACCATCTGCATCCCGGCATGCCGCTTAACCGCAACAAGGCAGCCTTTCGTGAACTGCGGCCAATTCTGGAAGCCCGCGGATGCCGCTTGGAAGATCACCACGGCTGACCACCTAAATTCCAAGCCTTACATGATCCGTATCAAAGCGAACTTGCAGCTTTTCGACCACTCTACCTAAAGACGCGCATAGTGCGGCCACAAACGGGAACAAAACCGTCGGCCGGGTTTTATCGCAAAGGTGGTCATCATGATTGGCGCAAGCCTCACGCTTATCGAAGTCTTTGGAATCAAAATCAGGGTCAACATCAGCTGGGCGTTTATCGCCATCTTGTTGGCATGGGGGCTGGCTGAGGGCTATTTCCCTACCATCCACGAGCAACTTCCCCACGCGACCTATTGGTGGATGAGCATTGTTGCCGTCCTGGGTCTGTTCGCGTCCATCTTATTGCATGAGCTTGCCCACTCGCTGGTGGCCCGTGCTTACGGCATGGAAATCACGGGCATCACACTCTGGCTGCTCGGCGGCATTGCGGAACTGAAGGGCGAACCTCCATCGCCAAAAGTCGAACTCCTCATGGCCATTGCAGGTCCGGCAATGAGCGTCTTCCTCGGCACTCTGTTTTGGTTGAGTGCCGGAGCCTTGGAAGCTTTCGTGTCTGTCGCCACCGTTTTGAGTTATCTCGGCATGCTCAATCTCATTCTGGCCGCCTTCAACATGGTGCCAGCCTTTCCCCTCGACGGCGGCAGGGTCGCCCGCGCCATCATCTGGATGCGCACCGGAGACTATCTGGCAGCAACGAAGAAAGCCGCGCGCATGGGGTCACTCTTCGGCTTGGGGCTCATTATAGTTGGACTGATGGGCTTGGTAACCGGTGCAGGTTTCGCGAGCCTTTGGTGGGTCGTGCTTGGCATGTTCGTGCGCTTTGCAGCCGACTCTTCAAACTTCCAGGCACAGACCAAGAATGTGCTCGCGCAGAAAGCGGTGCGGGAATTCATGACACCCAACCCCATTACCGTTTCCGCTGAAACCTCCGTCGCCGATCTGATCGCAAACTATATCTACCACTACGACTTTGAGTTTTTTCCCGTCACGGATGGCGGGCGCATCGTCGGGAGCGTCAGCCTTCACGAGGCTCGGACGATCCCCTTGGACCGACACGAGCAAACCCTGGTGCGCGAGATCATGAAACCGATCACTGCCGATGCTATTGCGAGCCCCGGCGACCTTGCAGCAAACATGATGACCAGAATGCAGGAGACCGGGGCCAGCCTGCTCATGGTGATGGATCGGGAAGAATTGGTGGGTGTGATCGCGACAAAAGACCTGCTCCGCATCGTCGCCATTCAATCAGCACTCGAACAACCAGAATAATCGCATCTGGCAATCTGTCCTTTACGCTACGTCAAATCCCTGCTCACGCTTTCAATATGACTTTTTGTCAGTTTTTTGTTCACAGACGTCGGGCGAGGCTCTAACATTTCCCCATCGACATTCACGAATGGCGGCAGTGAGCCGCACCAACATTGAAATGACCCCGGGAGGTGCTCCATGAGCGAGCAAGCAACGAACGCAGCGATTGATTTCGATCCCAATGCCCTGCGCGACAAATATCGCGAAGAGCGGGACAAGCGCCTGCGCACTGACGGCAATGAGCAATATGTCGAGATCAAAGGCCAATACGCCCACTACCTCGAAGACCCCTATGTGGAAGAGCGCATCGAGCGCGACCCGATGACCGACCAAGTCGATGTTGTCGTGATTGGGGGCGGCTTTGGCGGCCTGCTTGCTGGCGCGCGTCTGCGCGAAGCAGGTGTCAAAGACCTGCGCATGATCGAAAAAGGCAGCGAGTTTGGTGGCACCTGGTATTGGAACCGCTATCCGGGCGCCGCCTGCGATATTGAATCCTATGTCTACCTTCCGCTTCTGGAAGAGACCGGCTTCATGCCTGTGGAGAAATATACCCGCGCACCAGAAATTCTTGAGCACTCCAAACGCATCGCGAAGAAATACGACCTCTACAACAATGCAGCCCTGCAGACAGAAGTCGAAGAAGTCCGTTGGGACGAAAGCCTGGCGCGCTGGATCATCAAAACCAATCGTGGCGATGCCATGAAGGCGAAGTTCGTCATCATGTCGAACGGCCCGCTGAACCGACCGAAACTTCCTGGCATCAAAGGCGTTGAAACCTTCAAAGGTCACACGTTCCACACCAGCCGCTGGGACTATAATTACACAGGCGGCAGTCCAACTGGCGGCCTCACGAAACTCAAAGGCAAAAAAGTCGGCATCATCGGCACCGGCGCAACCGCCGTTCAATGTGTGCCGCATCTGGCGGAAGGTGCAGACGAGCTCTATGTCTTCCAGCGCACGCCATCTTCAATTGACGTTCGAGGCGACCGCGAAACAGATTGGGACTGGGCAAAGACCCTGGAGCCCGGCTGGCACAAGCACCGCATGGAGAATTTCAACATTCTCGTCTCCGGCGGCTTCGCAGAAGAAGACCTAGTGAATGACGGCTGGACAGAGATCATCCGCAACCTTCTCTTCATCGCAAGCCAGGGCGACAATAAAAACCTGTCACCAGAAAAACTTGCAGAGATTGCAGAACTCGCTGACTTCAAAAAGATGGAGCAGGTGCGTGCCCGCGTCGATGAAGTCATCAAGGACCCAGCCGTCGCAGAAGCGCTGAAGCCCTGGTATCGCCAGTTCTGTAAGCGCCCCTGTTTCCACGATGACTATCTCGCTGCCTTCAACAAGCCGAACGTCCATCTGATCGATACAGACGGCAAAGGCGTAGACAGGATCAACGAAACAAGCGTCTTCGCAAATGGCGAAGAGTTTGAACTCGACTGCCTGATCTATGCGACAGGCTTTGAAGTCGGCACGGAATATACCCGCCGCTCGGGCTTTGAGCTTTATGGCCGTGGCGGTCAGTCGCTAACCGACACCTGGGCCGATGGTGTGCAGACACTCTATGGCATGCACGTACACAATTTCCCCAATGTCTTCATTATGGGCGGGGCACAGGCTGGCTTCACGGCGAACTACCCGCACCTTCTGGAAGAGCAGAGCAATCACATTGCCTGGCTGCTTGATGAAGCAAAGAAACGCCAGGCGTCCATCATTGAAGCCTCGGAAGAAGGTCAGTCCGCCTGGGTCGAAGAAATCCTCGACAAGGCGGCCATGCGCACCAAGTTCCTGGAGGAGTGCACACCTGGCTATTACAACAATGAAGGCAAGGCCTCAGAGCGCACAGTTCAGAACGCGCCCTATGGCGGCGGGTCCGTCGAGTATTTCAAGATCCTCGACAAGTGGCGCAATGAAGGCGAGATGAGCGGGCTGGAGCTGAACTAAGCTCAACTCATCAGCACTGAAACGGCCCCCAAAACAATCAAGGGCGCTTCCAACGAAGCGCCCTTTTTTGTGGCACGCAAAACGGTAGTGACACGCGCGACCTAAGCGACCTGCGTTACGATGGTCTCCCGTGACTTGCGGACCTTTTTCATCGGCAGCAACCAGTCACCTGTTGGGTCACGGTACCCAAGCGGCAAAAGAACCACCGAGCGAAGCCCGCGTTCTTTTAAGCCCAGGATTTTATCAACTTCAGCAGGGTCGAAACCTTCCATGGGCGTGCTGTCGACTTCCTGCTCAGCGGCGGCAATGAGTGCAAATCCCAAAGCGATGTAAGCTTGGCGGGCGGCGTGGGCGTAATTGACCTCTGCATCCCGCGGCACATACATCGCTTTTAGATTGTCGTAATAAGCATTCAGCATTGGAATCTCACCGCGCTCTTCCGTCATATGCTGCGTGACAGCATCAATGCGCTCCTCGGTGTAATTGTCCCAGGCAGCAAACACCAGAAGATGAGAGCCGTCCGTGATCGGCGACTGATCGTGGGCAACTTTACGAATTTCGCCCAGCACATCCGGGTTCGTGACCACGAGTAGCTCAAACGGCTGAGTGCCGCTCGACGTCGGCGTCATGCGGACCGCCTCAACAATGGCATCAACCTTGTCCTGCGGCACGGGCTTCGTTGGATCCATTTTCTTCGTGGCGTAGCGCCAGTTCAGGAGGTCTTTGAGTGTCTTGTTGGTCATTCTTCAGGTCCTATTGTGGGCATCGACAGAAAGCAGTATACTTTTGGTACCGAGGATATAATCGGAACTGGTAGTTACCGCAAGAGGGCACAGGATTGACCCTCGGTTACACAGAGGGAACCAGCATGCAGGACGCCCAACAATGCCCGGATTGCAAACGCATCAATGAGGTGCTGTCCCGCGTGGGAGATCGCTGGAGTGTGCTCGTCATCATCTCACTCGCCCAGTACGGAACCCTTCGCTTCAACGAACTAAAGCGGAACCTGGGCATCTCGCAGCGCATGTTGAGCCGCACCTTGCGCGAACTGGAGCGCGACGGTCTCGTCAACAGAACCCAATACTCAACAATCCCGCCCAAAGTGGAATACACGCTCACGCCGCTCGGCGAGTCCTTCCGCGAACCGGTTGCTCAGCTGGGAAATTGGGCGCTTGAGAATCTCGCAACCATCGATACCGCCCGTGAGGCCTATGATGGACAGGCGGGATAACCGCCTGCTGTATGAAGGACGCGGCGCGTCGGACGCTTACAAAGAATGCTCAACAAGCTACAGCACAATGTAGGGGAGTCTTTAGGGCGCGCGTTTCAGAGGCACCCTATGGCCGCAGTTCCATCGACCATTTTAAGATCTTCGACAAATGGCCCCTGGTGGTGAGAAGAGCAGGCTGGAGCTCAACTAGAACACTCAGCCGTTACCGAAACAAACTCGGTCGCTTCTCATGAAGCGCCCTTTCATTTAACCAAAAAGGTTCTTGGTGGCAGGACCGCCAGCACAACCCTCTCCAAAGCCACGGCCTCATCAAAACTCATAAGCCAGAAGTAAAGCGGACTGCGCTGGCTGCCCTTCCTTCTTGGCGAAGAAGAAAACTATTCATCGAGAAGCTGTCGAAATGACCGAATAAGCTCGTGTCTAGCTTCCCTGGTTTCATCCCATTTTGCACGCAGTTTGGCCCTATCGTCAGGTAGGTTGTGATTGTGCTTATCCCAAAATATTCGCCAATTATTAGGACCTACCACTTCTCGGTATTGGCGCAAAACTTCCGTACAAGCATTGTGATCGGCAACATGTTGCGAACACAACGCTTCAAAGCCTTTGTCAAAGGGGCGTGCATTCAAGCAACTGGGACTCTTTTCTCTGCAGGTCAATGCATCGTTTTTCGAAAGCGTAAAAACCTCGAAAATGCCAACCATCTCAACCAGACGGTCCACAGCCCGCTCTTTCCTGTCTTCATTGTTGAAGTGATTAGTCAAGAAACCGCCAACCAACACGCCTACTATTCCGCAAACACCGCCAATAAGAGCGCTCCGAACATCCGCCATCTACGATCCCCCGTGCCACCCTCGTCCAATTATCTGATATATATATTTCACTATATATTTTGTGCTTTAGAAAGACAAATATTTTACCATAAGAGGTAATTCGGAGAGACAGGGATTCGAACTCTGGGTGCTGTTGCCAGCACACCGGCTTTCAAGATCGCCCCGTTCAACGACATCAGTCTAGTTACGAGGCACTGCCAGCTGAGCTAGGTGGTTACCTGCCGTCGCACATCCATCGCCGTGTGAACATGCCATGTCTCGCTGCCATCGACGCTCACGCCATGTTCCCAGGAGAAACTGTCTGAAGTGATCTCGAAAAAGCAAATACGCGATCGGATCGCCTGGCCCTCTGGCCCCGCATGGTCGCCCGTAAGGATCATCTCACCATCAATGCGGTTTCCAACAAAGTTGACGAGGCTGGGTATCGGCTGCTGCGCCCAAAGAAACACCATTTCCCATTGCTCACTATCAACGCAATAGGTGCGAAGAGTGATGACCGCGCCAATCTCACCGTCTCCCGTTCTTGGAACGAAGCGGTCTTCAATCATTCGCCCGTCAAAAAGGGATTGCGCCGACCAGTGCGCTTCATGTTCCAGAAGCACACTGCCGTCTGGTGCATAGCGCACGACCTTTGCCTCCCACTCCCCAACAAAGAAATCAAAATCATTGCCGTTGGGTCCAGGCCCTGCCGCATAGGCACGCGCAATCTCCAAGGGGTCATTGCCCGCCTTGGGCAGGACAGCTTTCTCAGTCATCAATTCGCTCCCGTCTGTGCACCAAAAGAGCTCGGCGCAATCACACGCTGTATCTCTCTCGTCGCTGTAACCTGCTCGTCACTCACCTATTTGAAGGTGAAGGGTTGAGCCCCCTCCGCAACAGTGAGCTCAGAGGTTGAGCCGTCCGCACGTTGAAAAAAGTACGTGCCGGAATTCGTGTCGCGGCCGATCTGGTAACAAAGGACACCGTCGTCAGCCCAATCCTCACAATAAGATGCCGGTTCTTTGACGAACCAGGGAATGAGGCGCACGGGCATGCCTTCAATATTGACGACCGTGATCCCGCTGCGATGATTGCGTTGGGCATAGCGGGTGTTTTCTGCACCAAACACGCCTGAAAGTGTATTCCCGCTTACCAGTTCGAGAATTTCTGATGCTGAAAGCATCTCCTTCTCCGCACCATGTGCTGTGCCCATTGTGGCGAGAGCCATCGCGACACCGAACACCCAGGCACATCTCTGTTTATTTCTATTCATGATCGTTCCCTCACATATCGGTTTGAATAAGTCGCAACACCATTCAGGTCTTCACCAGACAAAACCCATTTCCAAAAGGGTCGGCACAATGGGCAAAATCTGAACCATCAGACGTCACGTGCCCCTCAACAGTTCCACCATGTTCTTTCACCAGCTCCATTGCGGCGGGAACATTCTCCACGCCAAAGTCGAGATGAACCGGGGTCCAATGTCTTTGGTAGCTGCGTTTATGATCAGCAGCCGCAACACTTCCCGCAGGCTGTTCCACCAGATTGATATTCACTCCACCAGCCGCGACGACGGCCCAACCGTCTGAATATTTCTTCTTCATGTCGCAAGACAGCGCCCCGACATAGAAGTCCATCGCGCCTGTTAGGTCAGCGACGTCGATCGTCATTGAAATCTGATGTGACATGTTTCACTCTCCCGATTCTTACCGTCTATTTACCTTAGATGGTTATTCTGCAAATTACCAGCTAAATTCAATAGACGGTGATATAAACCCTTGATGGATCACAACACGCTCAGCACAAAACTGCGCATAGGCAGTCCTCCCGCGCCGGGAAACCTCGCTCTGTTGGAGGGGTTTCTCAACACATGGTCGGAGGAAATGGGCATTGATGACTTCGAAACAGCGCAATCAGCTGAGGCATGGCTACGAAGTGTCGACCTCTGGAGAGGCGCGCAAAAGCTCACTCAGGCGCAACATCAGAAATTGGTCAAATTCCGAAGTAATCTCCGTGCATGGATCCTGAATAAGGACCGCACGCAACCGCTCAACGAGCTGATCAGCGAGATTTCGTTCCAGGCAGAATTCACCTCGACCGGTGAAGTTCAGTTCCAGTCAACAGGTGCGCCATTCCAACGCGCCTTAGGCTCGCTGATCGACCTGGTTTCCAAAAGCCAGCAAGATGGAACATGGGATCGCCTGAAATGTTGTGAGCTGCCAACTTGCGGTTGGGCCTTCTATGACTCAACGCGCAGTCGAACAAAGCGATGGTGCTCCATGAAGACCTGCGGCTCTCGTCACAAGGCGCGCGAATACTACAAACGCAACCGCTAGCACCATGACGACGCCACTATCCGCTCTCAACTAATCAGCAAAATGGAAAGTGGCGGAGAGACAGAGATTCGAACTCTGGGTACTGTTGCCAGCACAACGGTTTTCGAGACCGCCCCGTTCAACCACTCCGGCACCTCTCCGCATGAGACTGAACAATCAGTCTCTGGTCGAAGCGTTTCCAGGTGAAGTGATTACGGTTCACCGTCCGGAAACGCGTCAGAAAAAACAGAACGGTTCGCCTGACACTTGTCAGGCTTGAACCGGTCGTTTGGCGGCGGAATGTATCAGAAGCCGTGCCTGATTCAAGGCCATACCCACCGGCCACCCCTTCATAATCAGCCAAACATCGCCCCTCTTGGCCGTGGTCTCTTGAATTAAATGCATATACATCTATATTTGAGACCGTTCAGATTGGCAAAGGTTCCAGATCATGCGTTTAGACGATCACCCCACCGTCCTGAAAGTCAGGGCATCCGCCGCATCCAAGGAGCGGGACGAGCCGCTCAACACCACCTGGCTGAAGGAACTCTGCAGGAAGGCGGGCGCAGATGATGTGGGCCTCGTCTCCATTGATCGCCCGGAAATTGCGGACCAGAAAGCAGACATCCTTTCAATCCTACCGGAAACCAAAACGCTGATCAGCATTGTGTCGCGCATGAACCGGGACGCGGTGCGCACAGCAACGCGCTCCATCGCCAATCACGAGTTTCACGAAACCTATCAATCGGTGAACGAGGCCGCCCGACATATCGTAAAAGACCTGGAAGCCATGGGCATTCCCGCGGTGAATGCAGTCGCTGCCTTTCCCATGGAAGTGCAGGACTTTCCCGGCAAAAGCTGGCCGGTCTCCCACAAACCCATCGCGGAAGCCGCGGGCATGGGCAAGATCGGCTTTCATCGCAACGTTATTCATCCAAAGTTCGGCAATTTCATCCTGCTCGACACCATCCTCATTGGCGCGGCCGTCACCGACGACACGAAGCCTCTCGACTACAACCCTTGTGTTGAATGCAAACTCTGCGTCGCAGCCTGCCCGGTGGAAGCCATTGGCCCCGATGGCAGCTTTAACTTCTCCGCCTGTTACTCCCACAATTACCGGGAGTTCCTCGGCGGCTTTCTCGACTGGACCGAGCAGGTAGCCGACGCAAAAGACAAGCATGACTATCGCGAGAAGGTGAGCGAAGGCGAGGTCGTCTCCATGTGGCAGAGCCTCTCTTTCAAGCCAAGCTACAAAGCCGCCTATTGCATCTCCGTCTGCCCGGCAGGCGAAGACGTTATCAGCCCCTATCTGGAAGACAGGGTCGGATTTGCTGAGCGACATGTGAAGCCCCTGCAGCAAACCGCCGAAACCATATACGTCCTGCCCAACTCCGACGCAGAGACTCTGGTGCCCTCGCGCTTCCCAGCGAAGTCCGTCAAACAGGTTCGCTGGAACGTTGGCGCGAAGGATATCTTCAGCTATCTGTTCAACATCACCCTTACATTCCAGCGCCGTAAAGCAGGCGACCTGAACGCCACCTACCATCTGCGCCTCACTGGCGACATGCCTCTTGAAGCAACGGTCACCATCGCCAAACGGCGGATTGAAATTGAGTTTGGCCTTACAGGCGACCCTGACTTGACCATTGATGCAACGTCAGAGGCCTGGATGGGTGCCTTCGAACAGGGTTTTGAATTGGAAAGTGCGATCAAGACCGGAGACATAAAACTGGAGGGACCCCGCGATCTGTTCCATCGTCTCGCAGACTGCTTCCCTACCTATGGCGACATCAACTAAGGTTGGCCCGCATGACCACACATCAAAATAGAACCACACAGCAAGCCATTCACATTGGATCGTCTTGCGCCTGTTTTGCCGTCCGCAAAATGACACGGGCGGTGACGCAGCTCTACGACCACCATCTCTCGGAAGCCGGTCTGCGGATCACCCAATTCACATTGATGAACGCCATCTCCGGCTTTGGCCAGGTGCCCGTCTATGTGTTGGCGGAAGAACTTGTGATGGACAGAACAACCCTGACCCGCAATCTGAAGCCTCTGATCAAAGCAGGGCTCGTTGCCAGTGTCCCAGATGAAAAAGATGCCCGTGTGCGCAACCTCTCGCTCACGCTTGATGGGGCCGAACGCTTGAAGACCGCAACCCCCTATTGGGAACGTGCTCAGGCGGAATTTGTCGAGAAGGTCGGAGAGAAATCCTGGGCGGAAGTCTCGCAAGGAATTTCTCTGATCGACCGCGCATTAAGCAACGGTCCGAGGCCTTCAGATCGTTTGATCGCGGCAGGCTGACCAAAAAACCGCGCTGGCGGTTTTTCGTCTTTCTCTTTAGTTTGGTCGGATGCAGAGCGAAGAACATACGCCGCTGCGCCGCGCGCGCGCCTGGGCCATCCACCTCTTTACAGCTTCCGGGGTCATCCCGGGTCTGCTGGCAATAGAAGCAACCTTTGCCGGTGACGGACGCATGGCGCTCCTTTGGCTGGGCCTCGCACTTATCATCGACGGACTGGACGGCCCGCTAGCACGGCGCTTTGAAGTGACACGCTACACGCCAAGGTTTGACGGTGCCATTCTCGACCTGGTGATTGATTATCTCACCTACACAGCCATCCCAGCCCTGATGATCTGGCAGCTAGACATGGTGCCCGACGGATGGGGCCTTGCCGCCGCCAGCTTTGTGATGCTGACGGCCCTTTATTGCTTCGGCAATCGGGACATGAAGACAAACGATAACTATTTCGAAGGTTTTCCCGCGACCTGGAACCTGGTTGTGCTCTGCTTCTTCCTTTTGGATAGCGGACCGATGACCAATATTGTCGTAATCGCTTTTCTTGGTGCCCTGACATTCACCCGCCTGAAGTTCATTCATCCCTTTCGGGTTGTGCGACTGCGCCTGATCACAATCTTCATGACTGCCACCTGGGGTCTCAGCAGCACCTGGCTTCTGATCGCAAAGAACGACGCGCCACTCTTGGACAGCGAGCCTGCAGCCTTTGCCGCCTGGCTCTTTTCATCTCTCTACTTTGTGGGCTTTGGCATCGTCCGGTCGTTCCAACAGAACATTGAAAGCGCAAAGCCTCCGGCAGGCAACTAAGGGGCCGGCGCTACACGCACTGCTGCCGGCAGTTGCGCAGGCAAAACGCCCCGGTCTGTAAGAAGGTCTCTAAGCCGTGCGCGCGTTGCAAGCGGCAAAGATTTGGGATCGAACCCTTCATGCTTGACTGCATGCCGCAGTCTCAGCAGGCCAACAACTGCCGCCAACTCATGACGAGCACCGATAAATTGAGCAGGATCAACACCAGCCTCCTGCAGCCGCATTTTGATCGCCTGCAGCTGAGGCATCTGCGCGGAGTCAAACTCGCCCTCTTCGATCAACTCTCCGATAGCCTCATGGCGCTCAAGGAAGAGGCCGAAACGCTCCGGGTCAAATCTCTGAATGCCGTTGGCGGTGCCATCAGCACCACCCATTTCCATGAGCACAGAGAGCTGATCGGCAGTAAGAGGCCGGGCAGCGTTAAGGAAACCGGTGGGCAGTCCCTTCGCTGCGACAAGCGCCCTTACCTGTTCGATATTAGGCAAAGTGGTCGGGTCAATCGTTAGCGGATCACGGCCTCTGGCTTCCATCTGACCTCGTAGCAGATCAGGGATATCACCTGCTTGAAAACTTTCCCCGTCCAACGCCCAAGGCAGATTGCGCAGAAGGCCCGGGATCTGAATACGTGGCTGCGGGCTGATGGACATGTCATCTGAGAGCCAGCGCCCTCTAAAGAGGGCTGCAGGCAACCCTTCACCAGAGAAACGCGGAGCCAGTCCTTCCGGCAGCGTCCAGTTATGACCCGCAACATAGTTGAGTCCGGAGGCGTTCGATGCCACGAACCCCTGAACCAACAGATCCGACATACGCCCGCCAAAAGGATCTTTCGGCGCTTTGACAAAATCAGTGACTTCGAAAGCGCGCGCCCGGAAAACCCCACGAAGCAGAATCTCATCACCTATGTTGATGGTGCGCCCATTGATAAGCGGACGGTCGAACTGCAAGCCACCGAGCGCCAACCCTTCCCCGTCGGCTGGCAGGGCTACACCGCGAACAAATGCGCCACGCGACGCTGGTACAGGATCAATACGGGTTGCAACGACCTGCTCATCCGGCCCCCTCAATCCACTCACCCTCACCCATTCGTCTAGGAGTGGCAGACGATCAGTCTCTGCCACCTGGATGATCTGACCGAGCACAGTGATGGTGCGAGCAGTCTCGTCAACGTCACTAACCGGCCCCATGGCAGCGTGTTGAACTTCAACCAGCTTGGCTTGATACCGCTCTCCCATAGGGCGGGCTTCAACGGCAACAACTTGGCCAATTGCAAAATCGGCTGGCGTCCCAGCAACACCATCTACAACAACCGGGGTCTCATCTTCATAGTCAATATGCACGCCGTTAACGACAATGCTGCCAAAGGCTGTGATGACGCCAAAGATACCAGTACCACCGACACCTTCGTCGCCACCGCTTGCTTGCGCAACGTCTGAGACAAACCCAGTCCCACCGACACCTTCGTCACGATCACGGTCACGCCCATCAACATCGGTAAAACCTGTGCCACCAACACCCGCGTCCGGCGCTGAGGTACCGGAGGGCGCCATGGCAACGGGCCCGAGCCCTGCGCATCCAGAGAGGACACTGGCAACAAGAAGGAAAGTGAGAACACGGATTTTCATCAGCCCTCTCCTTCCTTGTTTTCAGGCTCATCTTGTTCAGCGTGGAAGTAGACACCAAACGTCATCCGATGACGGCCATCACCACGCGCACGGTCTTCTGTGGCAAGCTCTAGTGCGTGCTTGTTCGCTTCACGAACGGCTTCAGCACCAAGCTCCTGCGCAAGCAGGCGCAGCTTCTCGATTGAGGCATCGGTAAGCCCCCAATAGAACGTCGCCCGGTCAATAAAGCGTGGGTCCTGTCCTTCGAGATTATGCAGACCAGCTGATATATGGTCGCGAAGGTTCCGGCCAAAAAAGTGAAGGGCTTCCACCTCGGCTTCTGGCGTTGCGAACGCTTCGGTATTGAGCTCGACAAAACCATCATCCCTTCGCAAGACCACATTGAGCCGTAGCCAGTCATCCAACACAGCTCGAGACCGCACATCCTGGCTCACCTCACCCACAAGCTCCTCGAAGCTGGGAGAGCCGTCGGACCGTTTTTCAAACAAGGGAAGCGGGCTGCCATCTTCCTGGGCGAAGGGCGCGCGTCCCATCCAGATCCCGATCAGCTTTGACCCCATTGACGCAGCACTCGGCGGGCGAGGCGCATCACTAGGGCTTTCTAAGAGACGCTTCACATCCTTGCGGTGAACGCCGCTCATCACACTGATGGCACTTTGGGTCACGCGTCCGGTCTTCGCAGCCTCCAATCGCGCTGCGTCGACATAAAGCGCCTTCAGTTCTTCAACAACCTGGGGGAGTTGGACGCCCCGGCGAACCAAACCGCGGACGAGCGGCCGCAATATGGTGCGCACAGCTCCGATAAGCGGCCCTGTTGGCCCTTCTTTTTCCAGGATTTCCCCCATATTTGGAGACTACCCGAAATTTTGTGGGAAAACTACCCACATTTTTGTTGACGTGGGATTATTTCCCACATAAGTTGATCGTGTTGCTGACGGTGTTAGCAACACCTGGTGAGCACTAGGCCCCTGTCGGCACAGTTTCCTTCTGGCCGGTCAGCATCCTCACCCCTTGGGTCTATGTTTTATTAGGTTGGGCTGGAGGAGTCGCAAGCACCTCCGGCCCACTACTTTTTCCACTCAATAATTCAGATATTCATGCTCGCAGGTTGCCAGCGTCGGCGCGCTCCAGGATCTCTGCGTAATGCGCACCAAGATCAGGGGCAAAGGCCGCATGCCCAAGACAGGAACTCAGATGGGCCATGGCACGGGGAAAGCGATCTTCGAGGCTCTCGTCAAATAGAGGGACAAGCCCTGTCTCTTCTAGGACGGATCGGTTGTAGTGAGACAAGGCGAATTCAACCATCTCAGCGGCAAAGCATACATCGGCAAGTGAGATCTCATCGCCAACAAGATAGGCGCGCCCCGCCAAGGCATTTTCAATACCGGTCATGTAAGTATCGACAGCTTTCTCAGTCGCGTCATAGAGATCCTGCGATATCGATTTGCCCGCCAACGTTAAAAGGTACTTCTGCGTGTCGCGGGCAAAGACCAGACTGACATCCAGAAAACTGTCGATCCGCGACGCTTCATAAGCATCCCGCCCATAAATCGGATGATCATTTTTGCTTAGCCGAGCAACCGCCCTCGCGATGCTGTTGGATTCGAAAATTCCCACCTGACCGTCCGGACTGAAGGCTGCGGGAACTGTGCCGAACGGATGCGCTTCAAGAAACGCATCCGTCTTATGAAGCACGCCGGCAAAGCCAGTCCTGGCCTCCCGCATTGTCGGCGACCCAGGTGCCTTGTCGGCATTGGTCAAAGGGCGGGCGTCTGCATCCCAAAGCCAATCAGCAAGCTCGCGAGGCTTAGCGCCACGCACCTCCACCTCAACATCACAGAGCCGCGCTGTGACTGTCGCTTTATAGATGCGGGGGTTCGGGAGGTAGGAGAAGAGACGAAGATCAGCCATTGGATTGTTTTCCGCACGTAGGTTCGAAAATGGAACCTGGGTACAATAGGCCGGATATCAACCTGCACCAGATCATTCATCTTGCGCTTGGCCGCATTTTTTATATAATCACCATTATGCCAAAAAAGGTCAACCATAAGGAAAGACGCCGCGCGTTCGCTGAAGCCGCCATCGAAGTCATTGGGAAACAGGGCTTGGATGCTGTTCGGCTTGTGGATGTCGCCCGCGTTGCAGGTGTCACCACCGGAAGCCTCACCCACTATTTCAATGATAAAGACCAGCTGATTGCGGCAGCGCTGGAAGAAGTCATTGCGCAGGCGCACCATCGCGGAAACGAGGCCGCAGGAAGCCTGTTCGAGGCCACAGCAGCCTTCCTGCCTCTTGATGACGATGGACAACTTGCAGCCCGCGTCTGGCTTGCCTTTTTTGATCAGGCGCTCACCAGCGACACCCTCGCCGACATTCACCGGCAATATTACGACGAGTTTCAGTCAACTCTCGTTGCACGACTTTCAAAAGAGAGCAGCGCGCCGAAAGAACGTCTCACCATGCTGGCAGACGCCATTATTGCCATTGTCGACGGCCTGCTGGTTCGAGCGACCCTCGATCCAAAAGGCTGGCCTGCGCAAAAACAACTCGATCACCTGAACCTGATGCTTCGCTCCTTGCTGGGCGACACAATGAGAGTGGAGGAAATCCTATGACCACACCCAAAGTAGAAACTCTGCCGGCAACGGCCACCAAAGATGAGATCATGGCCGTCATCAATCGCGACGGCGCGGTCATCCTGAAAGATGTGCTGAGCCCTGAGCAGGTCGCCACCCTGAACGCTGAAATCGGCCCCTATGTGGACGCCACAGAAGAAGGAAGAGACGATTTCACTGGTCGCCACACAACCAGGACGGGGGCTTTGGTCGCCCGCTCAGCAATGTGTCGGGAAATGGTCATGAACGAGAACATTCGCGGCGCCGTAGCGGACTTTCTGCTGCCAAATTGCGAGGCCTACCAACTTCACCTGACACAGGTAATCCGCATCAAACCCGGTCAACCCGAGCAATCTATCCACCGCGACCGCTGGGCCTGGGGCAAATACCTGCAGGGAATTGAGCCACAGCTCAACACAATCTGGGCCGCCACAGATTTCACGAAGGAAAACGGCGCAACTCAGGTGGTTCCAGGTTCAATCACCTGGCCCGATGACCGCGTCGCCAAGCCCGAAGAGATCGGCTACGCCGAAATGTCGGCTGGTTCTGTCCTGATTTACACCGGATCTGTCTTCCACGGCGGCGGCGCCAACAAGTCCAATGGAGACCGGGCCGGCGTCAACATTACCTACACCCTGGGCTGGCTCCGTCAGGAGGAAAACCAGTATCTGTCCTGCCCACCTGAGATCGCCAAAGACTTCGATCCGGAGCTTCAGGCACTGCTTGGCTATGCCATGGGCTCCTATGCCCTGGGTTATTTCACGCCGCCGCTGCCAGCCGGTGCGGGTCCAGAAGTGGTGCCCCCAGAATTCGCTCTTGGGGTCAAAAGCTCAGGCTCCGCATTTGGATCTGCAGAACTTCTGGAGGCTGTCTCCAATAGTGGCCCTGTCGAAAAACAGGCGTAAGCGCCAAACGCTTGAAAAACCGGCAAAAACGGCCTCTAAACCTGCCCGAATCCGGTTGACAGCCCCTGCGCCACGGCTATAGTGCGCGCCACTCACAGCGGTCCCCGACCTCCATCCGGATTGTCGGCAGGGCCGCTGGATTTTGTTTTGCATGGAATTTCAAGATGTTCGCAGTTATCCGCACTGGCGGTAAGCAATATCGGGTCGCTAAAGACGACGTGATCAAGGTCGAAAAACTCGGCGGCGAAGCCGGCGACAAGGTCGATCTGACCGACGTTCTGATGGTTGGCGGTGAAGGCACTGACACAAAAGTCGGCGCACCTCTGATCAGTGGCGCTTCAGTGAAAGCTGAAATCGTCGAACAGGGCCGCTCGCGCAAGATCACGGTCTTCAAAAAGAAGCGCCGTCACAATTATCGCCGCACAGCCGGTCATCGTCAGCACGAGACGCTGCTGAAAATCACGGACATCGCTGCAGGCTAACGCCGGCGCGGTCCAAGAAGGAGTTAGAGAAAAATGGCTCATAAAAAAGCAGGCGGTTCATCCCGTAACGGTCGCGACAGTGCTGGACGTCGTCTTGGCGTCAAGAAATCTGGCGGCCAGGCAGTGATCGCGGGCAACATCATTATTCGCCAGCGCGGCACCAAATGGCACCCGGGTGAGAATGTTGGCATGGGCAAAGATCACACGATCTTTGCAACCGTTGAAGGCACAGTGAATTTCCGCACCCGCTCAGGCGGCCGGACCTATGTCTCCGTCCTTTCATCGGACGTACCGGCAGCGAAAGCAGCAGACTAAATAGCAGGGGCCATCGTCACCTGCGGGTGGCGAACAGACCTGAAGATTTCGAGAGAGAGATGGTTCGCCATCTCTCTCTTTTTTTGTTCTCTCTCCAGACGCAGTTGAATGAGCGTTTCCAAGAAAAGTGGCCAGGTCTGACTTGGCGGTTTTCTGTCCGGAAACGCGAAAAAAGAATTTGGGAGGGACTACCATGATTGCCGAAACACTAAGTCTTGCAGGCGAAAAACTGACGCTGCGTCCTTTCACATTGGACGACGCACCACGCGTACAGGAACTCGTCAGCAACTGGAATGTGGCGTCAATGGTAGCGCGCATTCCCCATCCCTACCCCGAAGGAGCTGCAGAAGAATGGATCGCCGGTCACAATGAACGCCGGGCGGCTGGTGACAGCTGGCCTTTTGCCATTGAGACAAAAAAGGCCGGGCTTGTGGGCACAATCGGTGTCGGCACGACCGAGAGCGGCTCTATGGAGATCGGCTACTGGATAGGGGAACCCTATTGGGGCAAAGGCATCGCCTCAGAGGCTACACGGGTCTTAGTTGAGTTTGCCTTCGACATTTTGGGCACCGCTCGTCTCGAAGCTGAATACTTTAAGGACAATCCAGCTTCGGGGCGCATCCTGACCAAAGTGGGCTTCAAGGAAACCGGTGAGGAGAAACGCTTCTGTCTCGCCAGAGGAGAAGAGCTAGACTGTATCGCCCTGGAGCTGACGGCCCCAGAGCATGAGAAGGCAAAGCGATGACCACGATCCTGACTACAGACCGCTTGCGCCTGCGCACCTTTGAGCCAGAGGACGCAGCTCTCGTAACCGACTATGTGGGCGACTGGGATGTCTGTTCCAAACTCACCCGAGTGCCTTATCCCTATACACGGGAGATGGCTGATCAGTGGATCGCAAGTCACGATGCCTCCCCTGACATCATCTGTGCAATCGAGGTAGACGGCGCGCTCGCTGGGTGTATCGCGCAGGAGCAAGAATTCGGCTATTGGCTGGGCAAACCATTTTGGGGCAAAGGCGTCATGACCGAAGCGTCCCGCGCTTTCGTCTCCTATCTCTTTGAGGCAGAACACATGCATGACCTCGGCGCGTCCTTCTTCAAAGACAATCCCGCGTCAGGCGTGGTGTTGGAACGCACTGGTTTCAAAGTGACCGGCGAAAGCAGAGCTTTCTGTCTGGCGCGCGACACAGAGGTTGAGCGCTATGACGTCACAACAAACCGTCATGTCTGGGAAGACCTGAAAGAAAGCTGGTAGGGAGATGAAACGCGTCTTCACATTGCCTGCAGGGGGAGAACCCGTTCTGACAACAGAACGGCTGACACTCCGTGCATTCAGACTGGAAGATGCAAACACCGTCTGTCACCTAGCTGGCGAATGGGAAGTGGCACGCATGATGGCACCTGTGCCCTACCCCTATCCGCTTTCATTTGCTGAAACTTGGATCGCAGGCCATCGTAAAGGCGCCGCTGAAGGCACTGACCTGACCTTCGCGATCTGGCAGGGCGACAGGCTGATCGGTTCCATCAACATAGAAAACCGAGGAGATGACATCACGGGCATCGGCTATTGGATCGGCAAAGAATACTGGCGCAGGGGCTATGCAAGCGAAGCCGTCGCTGCAATCCTCAGCTATGCGTTCGGCGAGCTCGGCATTAACCTTCTTCTCACAGACCTCTTCGCTGACAATGTCGCATCTGCGCGAGTTCTGGAGAAGGCGGGCTTTACTTTTTCCCTTGAAAAGTCCGGATGGAGCGAAGCTCGACAGGAAACATGTCTTAAACGTGAGTATCGCTTGACCCCAGCGCGCTGGCAGGCTCAAAAGGGGCTACTATGAAGTTCCTGGACCAAGCAAAAATCTATATTCGCTCAGGCGACGGCGGCGCTGGCTCGATCAGCTTCCGGCGGGAAAAGTATGTCCAATTCGGGGGACCCAATGGTGGCGATGGCGGTCGCGGCGGCCATGTGATCGTGGAATGCGTCGACGGCCTCAACACGCTCATTGATTATCGCTATCGTCAGCACTTCAAAGGCAAGACCGGCGTGCATGGCATGGGTCGCGACAGATCCGGTCCCAACGGAGAGGATTCAATCCTCCAAGTCCCTGTCGGCACACAAGTGTTCGAAGAAGACAATGAGACACTCATTGCCGATATGACGGAGGTGGGCCAGCGCGTTGTCCTTCTCCAGGGTGGCAATGGTGGTTTTGGCAACGCCCACTTTAAGACCGCAACCAATCAAGCCCCTCGTCATGCCAATCCTGGTCAGGAAGGCAAGGAGATGTGGATTTGGCTGCGGCTGAAGCTCATCGCTGATGCTGGCCTTGTCGGCCTGCCTAATGCAGGCAAGAGCACCTTTCTCGCCGCCGTCTCACGAGCGAAACCCAAAATCGCCGACTATCCCTTCACGACCCTCAATCCAAACTTGGGCGTCGTCGACATGGAAAATGATGGCTTCGTCCTCGCTGACATTCCCGGTCTCATTGAAGGCGCACATGACGGTGCAGGCCTCGGTGACCGGTTCCTCGGCCATGTAGAGCGCACTAATATTCTTCTCCATCTTGTCGATGGGACAGAGGAAGATGTCGTTGGCGCCTATCAGACCATCAAGGGCGAATTGAAAGCCTATGGGCATGGACTTGCAGAAAAACCCGTCATCGTGGCGCTTAACAAATGCGATGCGCTGACCGATGATGTTGTTGCCGAACGCAAAGCAGCGCTGGAAGAAGCAGCCGGCCAGGAAATCATGATCCTTTCTGGTGTGTCCGGCGAAGGCGTACGTCCCGTGCTCCACAAGCTGCTCAAAGAAATCAATCTGCACCGCGGGAAAGAAGCCCAGCCTGAAGAAGACGAGGTGTCTGCCCCTCAAGGGTGGCAGCCATGAATTCGCGTCTAGAGCAGGCACACCGCATTGTCGTCAAAATCGGGTCGGCCCTTCTCGTTGAAAGCGAAACGGGCAAGCTGAACCGTTCCTGGCTTGACGCTCTCATGGACGACATCGCCGCGATGCGCGCGAAGGGACAGGACATTGTCATTGTCTCATCGGGCGCCATTGCGCTTGGCCGCCATGCTCTCGGTCTCCCTGCCGGGTCTTTGAAGCTTGAAGAAAGCCAGGCAGCTGCAGCAGCTGGGCAGATTCATCTGGCGCACGCTTTTCAGGAAGCCCTGGCTGAACGCCATCTGCCCACGGCCCAAGTGCTCGTCACTCTGGACGACACCGAAGAACGACGCCGCTATTTGAACGCACGCTCGACCGTTACGACGCTTTTGAAGCTCGGCGCTGTTCCCGTAATCAATGAGAATGACACCGTCGCCACCGCAGAAATTCGCTATGGCGACAATGACCGGCTCGCCGCGCGCGTTGCCTCCATGATCAGTGCCGATTGTCTTGTGCTTCTTTCCGATATTGATGGGCTCTATACCGCCCCTCCAGGCGAGGCGAGCGCGAAACACATCCCCGAAGTCGCCCACGTCACGGCAGAGATTGAAGCCATGGCAGGCGATGCCGGATCGGATCTGTCGCGCGGCGGCATGAAAACAAAAATCACCGCAGCGCAGATTGCCACGCAAGCCGGCTGCCATATGGTCATCACTAATGGCCGCAACACCCATCCACTGAAAGCCTTGTCGGAAGGGGCCCGCTGCACTTGGTTCGATGCCCATTCTGACCCCAACACGGAACGCAAACGCTGGATTGCCGGAGCGCTTCAGGCGTCAGGCGCGGTGCTGGTTGACGCCGGCGCAGCCAAGGCTCTCTCCGAAGGTAGGTCTCTTCTTCCTGCTGGTGTTGTCGACATTGAAGGCACGTTTGATCGGGGCGACGCTGTTCTTGTCAAAAACGGCAGCGGCGAAGAACTGGCCCGTGGCCTCTCCGCCTATTCCAGCGCAGACGCCAAGGAAATAGCCGGACATAACAGCAGTGAAATTGAAGCCCTTCTAGGCTATCGTGGACGATCTGAGATGATCCACCGGGACGATCTTGTCCTCAAGAAAACCCTCAGAACCGAAGACACCAACCCAAAGTAGAAATGGGGATAAGGCTATGAGCATCGCCGACCTGAATGCAGCAAATGACGATATTGAGGCCATCATGGCAGATATCGGCGCGCGTGCCCGCGCTGCCGCAAAACAGCTCGCGACCATTCCGACCAAGCAAAAAGATGCAGCCCTTCTGGCAAGTGCCATGCTTGTGCGCGCAAATGCAGGCGACATCTTGGAAGCCAATGCCAAAGACATGGAAGTTGGCCGCGCAAAAAATCTTTCAGCACCAATGATGGATCGCCTGATGCTGGACGATGCACGCATTGAGGCAATTGCCAAAGGCATTGAAGACGTCGCAGGCCTGAAAGACCCAGTTGGCGATGTGATGGCAGATTGGGAGCAACCCAGCGGGCTCAACATTTCCCGTGTCCGCGTGCCCCTTGGTGTCATTGGCGTGATCTATGAAAGCCGCCCCAATGTAACCGCAGATGCCGCAGTTCTTTGTCTGAAAGCGGGGAATGCAGCTATCCTTCGCGGCGGCTCCGAAAGCTTTCATTCAAGCCGCGCCATTTTCGAATGCCTCGAAGAAGGCATGGCAGCCGCAAACCTGCCTGACGGCGCCGTTCAAATCGTACCAACAACAGACCGCGCGGCAGTTGGCGAAATGCTCAAAGGCCTGGACGGCAATCTCGACCTCATCATTCCACGCGGCGGGCGGTCACTGGTCGAGCGCGTACAGAACGAAGCCCGCGTTCCTGTCTTCGCGCACTTGGATGGTATTTGCCACGTCTACGTAGACCGTGATGCCGACACTAAGATGGCACAGGAAATTGTTGTAAACGCCAAGATGCGTCGCACGGCCATTTGCGGTGCCGCAGAAACAGTGCTTATCGACAAGGCTGGCGCTGACAAAAACCTCGCACCTGTTATTGCAAGCCTGATCGACGCAGGTTGTGAAGTCCGCGGCGACGATGCTAGCCAGGCTGCTGACGCCCGCGTAAAGCCTGCAACGGATCAGGACTATGGGACTGAATTTCTCGATGCGATCATATCCATCGCTGTCGTAGACGATGTGAAAGACGCGATGCACCACATCAGCGAGCACGGCTCGGACCACACCGATTGCATTGTGACCGATAACGCCGAAACCGCAGCACGCTTCCTCAATGAAGTTGATAGCGCCATCGTCCTGCACAATGCGTCCACACAATATGCCGACGGCGGAGAGTTTGGCATGGGCGCAGAGATCGGAATTGCCACTGGCAAGTTTCATGCGCGCGGACCTGTTGGCCTGGAGCAGCTCACCAGCTTTAAGTATCAGGTGCGCGGCAGCGGCCAGGCCCGTCCGTAACGCCGCACCGTGAAACTCCCTCTCGCAACCAGTCCAGGCCTGAAAGTTGGGTTGCTCGGCGGCTCGTTTAACCCCGCCCATGAAGGCCACAGACTTGTTTCTTTGATGGCGTTGCGCCAATTGCAGCTTGATCAGGTCTGGTGGCTCGTCTCACCGCAAAACCCCCTCAAATCGGAAAGCGATATGGCACCGCTTGACCAGAGACTGAGGGGCGCAGAAAAGCGTGCGGCTCATCCAAAAATCATCACCACCGATATTGAAGCTCATCTTGGCACCCGCTTCACGGTCGATACCGTGGCAGCCCTTCAGCACCGTTACGCCCAGGTTCACTTCGTATGGCTCATGGGTGCCGACAATATGATCCAGCTGCCCCGCTGGGCGAAATGGCGTGAGCTGGTTGAAACCATCCCCATGGCGATCTATCCCCGCCCGGGTTTTAACTTGAAGGCCCGCCTGTCACCTGCCGCCACAACCTACAGATCCAGCTGGTTAGACGCGTCCGATGCCGCACGGCTTCCTAGACTTAAAGCACCGGCCTTTTGCTTCCTGGAAGGTCCTCAGAATCCAATTTCTGCCACGAGGCTGCGCCACGAGACATAAGTTCCCTTCGTCGCCATCATCTAAGCCATTGAAAACAATAAACATTTCACTGAATCCGTCATTCATGCGGGGTTTCATTGAATTGTCGCGGGCAAGCAGTCATATTTCCCGTGAGAGCCGTGAGCTGCGTCTCTCGCAGAGGCCAAAAGCCCCTGCTGTCGTCATGCATAGGGACCCCGATTTGGGGACAAGGAGTTATCCCTGAGCGCTCAAAACATGGACTCTTCAGTCCAATCTCAGTCACCTGCGGGCAGCAAAGCCCCCACGTCGGCTGGAGAAAAATCAACCCAAGCCCAATCAAACGCAATGCTCGATCTCGTTCTGACTTGTCTCGACGATGACAAGGCCGAGGAGATTGTGTCGATCAACCTTGAGGGAAAATCTGCGATCGCCGACCACATGGTCGTCGCTAGTGGTCGCTCTCAACGACATGTAGGCGCATTGGCGGATCACCTGACACGGCGCATGAAAGAGGAAGGTCTCGGAAACGCGCGCGTAGAAGGACTGCAGCAATCTGATTGGGTACTGATCGATGGCGGCGATGTGATCATTCACATCTTCCGGCCAGAGGTTCGCGAGTTCTACAAGTTGGAAAAGATGTGGTCGGCCGATGTAACGGCTGAGCGGATCGCCATCAGCTAGACCGCGATGCGGGTAGAGATTATTGCCGTGGGCCGGATGAAGCCGGGCCCCGAGAAGGACCTTTTCGACAATTTCGCAAAACGGTTTGATGGTCAGGGCAAGTCCTTGAGCCTCGGGCCGCTGGTTCTCACCGAAGTAGAAGAGAAGAAAAACCTTGGACGCGCAGAACTTGCTGCCCGAGAAGGTGAAAAGATTCTCCAAGCCCTGCCCAAAGGCGCAAAACTTATCGTCCTTGACGAACGCGGGCGCTCCTTGAAAAGCAAAGAATTTTCCCAGAAACTCAGCCTGTGGCGTGACGAGGGTGCGCCCGCCTGTGCATTCGTGATTGGCGGCGCAGGCGGTTTAAGCGATGACGTTAGGAACCGCGCAGATTTCAAGCTCTCATTCGGGAGCCAAACATGGCCACATATGATGGCGCGGGTTATGTTGTCTGAACAATTGTACCGAGCAGCAACAATTATCGCAGGCCATCCCTACCACCGTGATGAGTAGATAGACCCTCGACTCTGGACAGGATATGACCTGCTCAGTAGGGTCGCTCCCTTCCCATCGGTGAAGAGCGATTCTTTTTTCCGCACTGGCAGTTACGCCAGCGCATTGAGACCCAAAGACTTCAGGAGAGACACTTAAATGGCGCGCGCGACAAGCATAGAACCCGTCGTACTTGCCATTCTGGACGGATGGGGAAATCGCGCTGACACAGATGGAAACGCAATTGCCAATGCCAAGACACCCATCTTCGATCGTCTAGCTGCACGCGGAATGCGAACAATGTTGGCCGCAAGCGGAGAAGCTGTGGGCCTCGGCCCTGATCAGCCGGGCAACTTGGAAGCCGGACACCGTGCCATCGGTGCTGGCCGGACAGAACCGCAATTTGCGGTGCGCGTAAATGCAGCTTTTGCAGGTGATGGACCCGAACCCATTGCAGACAATAGAGAGCTGCAGGATCTCATCTTGAAGGCGCGCAGCGTCGGCGGTGCCATCCATCTCGTCGGTTTGATCTCACCTGCAGGCGTTGAGGGGCACCAATATCATTTGGCTGTGCTTGCAGCACTCATGAGCCACGAAGGCGTGCAGGTCTGGATCCATGCGATTCTGGATGGCGAGGATGCAGGCGCGCAGAGTGGTGCTGACTGTCTCGGCGAGTTTCTCCATGACATTGAGGGAGCTGATAATGCGCAACTCGTGTCAGTCATGGGACGCCGCTACGCCTTTGATCGGCTCCAACGCGAAGGACAGACCGGCCTTGCCTTGAAGGCAATCGTGGAAGCCGGAGCTGTGTCGGTCGACTACGCCGTGCCTTATATCGCTGAGTGTTACGAAAAGGGTCTTTGCGACGCCGACATTCCACCGGCCATTCTTACTGGCTACGGAGGTCTGCGTCAGGATGATGCGTTGTTGCTCGCCCTTTTGCGCGCCGATGGCGCAGCACCTTTAATGGCGGCCTTGTCAGCTACACCCAAGACTTCAGCGATCAGCATTGCACCAGTAGAGCTTTCGGCGGTTTGCAGTCTCACACCTCTCGCTTACCCCTTGCGCGACCAAATACCCTCTCTTTTTGAGGAGAGCCGCTTAAACGGAACCTTGAGCGAAGCGCTCGCAACCGCCGGAAAAAGACAACTCTACATATCCGATGAAGCATCTCCCTTCGCATTGGGCACCTATCAGCTCTGTGGCAGACCCGCTGCCTTTGAAGGCGAGACGCACATCGCGCTGCCAAGCCCCAAACGCCAGCAGTTTGAGAAAAAACCTGAGCTAGCAGCCTTAGACCTGGCAAATGAAACCGTGAGCGCTGTGAAAGCAGGCAGCGCCGATGCCATCATCGTACACTTCCCGAATGTTGGGCTCGCCGCCCGCACCGGTGACCCGGCCTTGGTGAAGAAGGCGGCAGAAATTGTCGACAAGGCACTCGGGAAGATCACAGCCATTCTGGAGAAGCGCGGCGGCACCCTGATGATTACGGCCTCTCATGGGAACGCTGAAGACATGCGCGCCGACGATACGGGAAAAGCCAATGCGCGAAACACCCGGGCCGCTGTACCGCTCGTGATCGACGGACCACCAGCCGCAATGGTAGACATTGCTTTGAAGCCTGGCCGTCTGGAAGATGTAGCACCGACACTCCTGGCGCTCTTCAATGCACCCCCGCCACAGGAGATGTCCGGCATGTCACTCCTGGTGTCCAATGAGGCGGAGGCCCATGAGGCCGTTTAGCACAGCCTGCACCCTGACCGGTGCGACACTGGTGAGTATGGGCCTTGCCATAGGCCTTCCATCATTTGCGAATGAAACGGACCCGACACGCCTTCAGGAACTGGAAGGCGAAATCGAAGATCGGGTCGAGCGTCGCAAACAGTTGGAGGCAGAGGCAAATGCACTCGCCGATGAAGTGCAAGACATCCGCCAACAGCTCATTGAAGCTGCTGCCAGAGTCCAAGCCCGTGAACGCGACGTAACTGATTCAGAGACCAGGCTCGCAGGCCTCGAAGCAGCTCAGGCCGTGCTCCTGGCACAGCTGGAAACGCGGCGCGCTGAGCTGACAGATACACTCGCCGCCCTGCAGCGGCTTGACCGAAATCCGCCCCCAGCGCTCGCGGTGCGCCCGGACGATGCAGTGTCAGCGATGCGAAGTGCCCTGTTGCTGTCAACCATTGTGCCCAAGCTCGAGAAAGACGCTCGAGAGATACGCGAACGCCTGGAAGAATTGGAAACGGTCAAAGCAGATCTGGTCGCCGAACAAGAGACATTTGACACAGCCTCTCTTGATCTGTCCGGAGAACGAGAAAAACTGAACCAACTACTGAAAGCCAAAGTCACGGCACAAGCCGCCGCGCGGGCCCTGGCTGAGGAAGAAGCGGCAGCTCTTGCCACACTTTCTCGTGAGGCAGAAAGTCTTAAAGACCTGATCGCACGCCTGGAAGCGCGGGCAGCAAGCAGAACGCCTGTCCCTCGCCCCACCTTCACCGAACCGGCAGTGCCCGCCGCCACAGACCCCATACCGGCCGAACGCCAGGTGGCAGCACTTGCCCCCAATCTCGCCCCAAGCCACCTCTTTTCGGCGTCCAAAGGGCTTATCAGGCCGCCTGTCGAGGGAATTACGCTCGGACGCTATGGAACCGATGATGGCGTTGGCGGAACGGTACAAGGGTTAACGCTTGAGACCCGGCCTGAAGCGCCAGTTACGGCCCCATTTGACGGCAGAATAGCTTTTGCCGGACCCTTTAGGCGCTACGGGCAACTCTTGATCCTAGAGGTCGGCGAGGGGTACCATCTGCTCCTTGCGGGCATGACCCGAATCGACGGAATTGTTGGCCAGAATGTGCTGGCAGGAGAACCCGTCGGCGCGATGGGGCTGACCCGCTCTGAGGAGTCTTCGAACGCTGGCAGCGACAAGCCGGCGCTCTATATTGAGTTAAGGCGAAACGGAACACCCGTCGACCCAAGACCCTGGTTTGTCGCAAGTGATAGGAAGGCCCGAGGCTGATGAATAGGTCCATAATTGCAAGTTTTGCTATTGGTACGCTGGTAGCTGGCGTCACAGTCTTTGCGCTCCAGCCACTGACCAATGATTCAGCGGCCAATGCAGCCAACTCAGAGACCTATCGCCAGCTCAATCTGTTTGGCGATGTCTTTGAACGTGTACGTGCTGACTATGTTGAACCAACAGAAGACTCAGAGCTGATCGACAATGCCATCAACGGCATGCTCCATTCGCTCGACCCGCATTCAAGTTACCTAAATCCAAAGAGTTTCCGCGACATGCAGGTGCAGACTCGCGGTGAATTTGGCGGGCTGGGCATTGAAGTCACCATGGAGAACGGCCTGATCAAGGTCGTCACCCCGATTGACGACACGCCGGCACAGAAAGCCGGCCTGCTGCCTAACGACCTCATCACCCATTTGGATGACACGCCGATCTTGGGTCTGACCCTTGGCGAGTCGGTCGAAAAAATGCGGGGGCCCGTCGACACAACAATTTCACTCACTGTTCTGCGCGAAGGCGTCGACGAACCGTTTGATGTGAAAGTCACCCGCGACATCATCACCATTCGTTCCGTCCGCTTCGAACGGGAAGAAGACATCGGCTATATCCGCATTACGAGCTTTAACGAGCAAACCTCAACCGGTTTGGATGATGCGATTGAAGAATTGTCCGAGCTCATCGGCGAAGACCGCTTGAAGGGCTATGTCCTTGATCTGCGGAATAATCCTGGTGGCCTCCTTGATCAGGCCATTGCGGTCTCAGATGCGTTCCTCGACAAAGGCGAGATCGTTTCAACCCGCGGGCGTCGCACCGAAGAAACACAGCGCTACAATGCCCGTGGCGGGGATAAGGTCGAGGGCAAACCGGTTATCATTCTGATCAATGGCGGATCAGCCAGCGCATCCGAGATTGTCGCCGGTGCCCTGCAGGACCATGAGCGTGCAACGGTTCTCGGCACGCGTTCATTCGGCAAAGGCTCCGTCCAGACGATTATTCCACTGGGATCTGATGGCGCCATCCGCCTGACCACAGCGCGGTATTTCACGCCAAGTGGCACCTCCATTCAGGCCACAGGCATTGAACCAGACATTGAGGTCCACCAGGAAGTCGATGATGAGCGTCAACGCAGAATTACAGGCGAAGCGGCTCTCCCAGGACACCTGGAAGCAGAGAACGGCAAGGAAGAAGCTTCTGGCTCACCTTCCTACGTCCCAGCAGATCGCGCCGACGACCTTCAGCTGCAATATGCCTTGGACCTTCTGAATGGCGTTCGGACATATGAAGTGAAAGCAAACACGGACGAACAGAGCGCGACGGTCGCTAACTAAACAGATACCAGGCAGCAGTAGGATGGGAGCGGCAAGCTCTCAACCAACCCGTCGACTGGTAAATTGGAGAAGCCCGGGACATGAGGCCATGTCTCTGGTTTCAAAAAGCGGATAACGCAAGGTGCAGATACGCGACGCTGAAGATGATGACATCAAGGACGTGATTTCGCTTTGGGAACAGTGCGGACTGACACGACCTTGGAATGATCCTCAATCCGACATTGCTTTGGCGCGACAAACGCCAACATCTAGGCTCATGATCGGCATTGATGAGGACCAGATTGTAGCGACAGCACTTGTCGGGTGCGACGGGCACCGCGGATGGCTTTACTACATGGCAGTTGACCCCAATCAGCAAGGCAAGGGCCTGGGCCATAAAATGCTGTCTGCGGCGGAGAAATTCGTCCAGGCTCAAGGCGCTGCAAAACTCCAGCTGATGGTCCGAACGGACAACACTCAAGCAAGTGGATTCTACCAAACATCAGGATACTTGGCAGAAGATACCACTGTTTTTGGCAAAAGGTTTGATGGAAAGACATGGGCAGTGCGAGGGGCTGAATAATGGCAAGCAGTTCGACTGCAAGCACTGAAAAACGGCGACTATTGCCCAGCATGCATGCGAGCCGTATCAGCCCCCTGGCTGTCGGCGCGTTCGTAGTCGCTCTGTCCTACGGTGCCGTCATCCTTTGGCTCTGGGCAACGGGCAATCCAAGCTACATTGGCCCACAGCAAATCTTAGAGCTGAGCGCTGAACCAGCCATCCCAGCACCCGATCTCCTGAGATCCGGGACAGCTGATGACCCAATCGCCCCGGAGCCTCTGGAAGACACCAGCGTCTCACTGCCGCCCCCCCTATCCTTAGAGCCCGCAGATCCAGCGTCTACACCTTCGCAGCCTGAAGAAACACCGCGTCCGACAAATCAGCCGGTCGCTGCTGTCACAGCACTGCCGGCAGCGCCCCTACCCGGCCTGATCGCCAATGGACCACATGGGCCCTTGCCTGTGATTGGGTCCGCCGGACAGCGGGCATCCACTGCCTACGCACGCCCCTCGGGCCTCACAGCAGCAAATGTGCGCCTGCCCCGTGTTGCGCTGGTTGTTGGGGGATTGGGCATCTCCGAGACAGCAACGCGAAATGCCATCGAAAAACTACCGCCAGAGATCACCCTCTCCTTCGCGCCTTATGGGCGCAATCTCCAGAGCTGGATCGACCAGGCCCGCGCCGCAGGCCATGAAGTCCTTCTGGAATTGCCCATGGAGCCTTACGACTATCCAGCCAACGATCCAGGGCCTTATACCTTGCTCACGTCGCTCAGCGCCGGGGACAATCTGGATCGCCTGTCCTGGCTGATGAGCCGCTTTACCGGCTATGTCGGGGTGACATCCTATCAGGGTGCGAAATTCACCTCAGACAAAGCCGCCATGGAACCCATTCTCGAAGCGCTTGAAAGCCGGGGCGTCATGTATGTCGACCCCGGGACCAGTCGCAGAAGCACAGCACCAGAACTTGCGCAAGAGCTGGGCCTGCCCTGGACCAAAGGCAACCGCTCTGTGGACCCCACCCGAACGCCACGTGCGATTGACGAAGCGCTCATTGCTCTGCAACAGCAGGCAGGTCAGAACGGTGTTGTCGTGGGTCTCGGCACCGCCTTCCCAGTGACCATTGAACGCATCCAAAAATGGACAGAAAACCTTGGGCAAGACGACATTGTTCTGATACCCGTGAGCGCAACAGCCATAGACGGCTGAAGCATTTCCAGCTGAAGTTGAAGCACTTCAGCGTCCGGAAATGCGATAGACAAAGTCCAACACACCTACGTTTCTGAGAAGTCCATGTCCGATAAATCAACCGAACTGCCTTATCGCCGCTGTGTCGGCATCATGCTCATCAATTCGGAAGGAAAGGTCTGGATCGGTGATCGGATCGGATATTCCGACGACAGCCATGACACTGCCTGGCAGATGCCCCAGGGCGGCATTGACAAGGGTGAGGAGCCAGCGACAGCAGCATTGCGCGAACTCGCGGAAGAGGCCGGAACCGACCAGGCAGAGATTGTTCAGGAATCTGAGCATTGGTACAATTACGATCTGCCCAAAGAGATTGTCGGCAAGGCGCTCAAGGGAAAGTATCGCGGGCAAACACAACGCTGGTTTCTGCTGCGCTTCACGGGCACGGATGGCGATATCGACATCACAGCAGATGACCACCAGGAATTCTCAGCCTGGAGATGGGCAGACATGGATGAGCTTGCCGATCTGATCGTCCCTTTCAAAAGAGACGTCTACACTCAGGTGGTCAATGAGTTTCAAGATACGGTCAAGACACTCGCGGGTAAATAAATTCCGTCTCACCGAGCACGAAGTACCGAACAAGCTCCACAACATCAATCGGGACTGAAATCGCTGTCGTTACCAGCCACAACGCAAGGTAGACACCGGCTACAGTTTTCCATGAAATTTCACGCCACCGGCTCAGAACATATATCAGTGCTGGCGCCCAAAAGAGAACGTGCCCCAACGCCAAGAGGCGAACCGGACCAAATGTTGCTGCAATTGGATAGCCCACCACATAGTTGGCGAACGCAGCGGCAGCGACAACTTGCAGCAATCGGTTGTGACGATTGAAAATCAGAATGACAAAGGAAGCAAATTGCAGTGCGGTCATCCAGTTCAGCCACGCCTGAAGGTAAGGTGGAAACGCAGCTGAGTGCGATTGCATCTCCTCAAGCGAGTATTGGAACCAGACGATTTCGTCCATGTGAGCTTCCCATAGGAAGGTTTAGGCTACCCTGATACAGAAGCTTCCTAGGGAACCATTCGTCACGCAGTGTTAAGCCAATTGACTTAGGCCGCGAGCGCTTGCGCTTTGCGCGTCCGGCGCTGCCAGACTTTCCATACAATCGGTTCCAGCATCCGCATAAAACGGCCATGCGGCGCAATCCCAACCGCTTTTGCAATCATAGAGAGAAGCCGGTTGGTATGTGTTCTCTTATAGAGAACCAACGCCCGCGCCTCATAAGCGGCCGCATATTTCTCACGGCTGTAAGCGGCCCCATCGCCAGGTTTTGTATTTGCGGCAAAATAGGCAGACGCCAGCTCATCATCATCCGCCTCATTAACCCGCAACAGCGCGACCTTTGCCTTCTCGAACAAAGAAGGTTGTTCGTCAATTTCATTGAGCGTGTCGTAGAAGAGCTTGTAGTGGCGAAACTCATCGGCCGCAATCCGCTGCGCAACCTGGCGTAGAACTGGTTCGTCGGTCGCTTCCTTGATCGCCGTATAGAAGGAAGACGTCCCACTCTCCACAACACAGCGCGCAACCATCTCGCCCGCGCGAGATCCGCGTACACTTTCCGTTGCATCTGTCGGGATCTGATAGATTTCCTGGAAGCGCTTGAAAGCAATCTCAAAGGAGAAGCCCGGATCTGCTAGCTCTGCCCACTTGGCTAGCGCCGCCCCGTGCTGCTCTTCTTCACGTCCCCATTGATGAATGGTTTCCTGCACCGCTGGCAGGTCAGAGAAAACATTGACGAGATAGGTGACATAGTCGCCCGCATTATACTCAACCATGGCGGCTGCCTTCACGGCAGCCAATAAGTCGGGATCGACCTTCGCGGCATCAAATTGATCCCACGCAATGTCATCCAAGGTCCAATGCTCGTCCATGTTCAATCCAATCGCTCAAAAGCTCTCGCAGGCCCGAACGGTCATTATAGACCGATCTGTCAAAAGCGCGAATGCGGCGAACCAACCCACAAAAAAGGCGGCACCCGAGAGTACCGCCTCAAACTCTGTAAGGTTCGTCTGGGTTAAACCGCAGCGCGAAGCTCCTGAAGCTGATCGAGATGAGCTTGAGCCTTTGCCTTCGCTTCATCGCTCGACGCATCCTGCACATCTTCACCAGCATCTTTGATCCGCTGATCAAGAGCGGCAGCGTCGAGCTCAGACAGAGGCACAGCCTCTTCAGCCAGTACGGTGAGGCCCGCAGGCGTCACTTCCGCAAAACCGCCACGCACGAAAATGCGCATGTCATTGCCATCTGTGCCACTGACATCCAGCACACCCACACGGAGTGTCGACATGACAGGTGCATGGCCCGCCAGCACGCCAAAGTCGCCTTCGGCACCTGGCACAATGACCATCTCTGCTTCCGTCGACATCAAAAGACGCTCAGGCGCTACGAGATCAAATTTCAGCTTTTCAGCCATGAGGCAAACCTCTGTTCAAGCTCTGAAGTTATGCGGCTTCCGCAGCAAGCGTTTCCGCTTTCTTCATTGCATCTTCGATTGTGCCGACCATGTAGAAGGCTGCTTCCGGAAGATGATCATAGTCACCATCGCAGAGACCCTTAAAGCCTTTGATCGTGTCTTTCACGTCAACAAGCACACCGGATGTACCGGTAAAGGCTTCAGCCACGAAGAACGGCTGGCTGAGGAAACGCTCAATCTTACGCGCACGAGACACGACAAGCTTATCTTCTTCCGACAGCTCATCCATGCCGAGAATGGCGATGATGTCCTGAAGCGACTTGTACTTCTGCAGGATTTCCTGAACCTGACGAGCCGTCTGGTAATGCTCATCACCAACAACCCGTGGCTCAAGGATACGGCTGGTTGAGTCAAGCGGATCCACAGCAGGGTAGATACCCTTTTCCGAAATCGCACGGTTCAACACGGTCGTCGCATCCAAGTGAGCAAACGAAGCAGCAGGTGCTGGGTCAGTCAAGTCATCGGCAGGAACGTAAATAGCCTGAACGGATGTAACAGAACCCTTGGTGGTTGTCGTAATACGCTCCTGCAGCTGACCCATGTCAGTTGCAAGCGTTGGCTGATAGCCCACAGCTGATGGGATACGACCCAAGAGCGCGGACACTTCCGAACCAGCCTGCGTAAAGCGGAAAATGTTATCCACGAAGAACAACACGTCCTGGCCTTCATCACGGAAATGCTCAGCAACAGTAAGACCCGTCAGAGCAACACGAGCACGCGCTCCGGGAGGCTCATTCATCTGACCGAACACGAGAGCGCACTTGGAGCCTTCGCCACCGCCCTCTTGGTTCACACCAGATTCGATCATTTCGTAGTAAAGGTCATTCCCTTCACGCGTCCGCTCACCAACGCCCGCGAATACAGAGTAACCACCATGCGCTTTCGCGATATTGTTGATGAGCTCCTGAATAAGAACCGTCTTACCAACACCCGCACCACCGAAGAGGCCAATCTTACCGCCCTTCGCGTAAGGTGCGAGAAGGTCTACAACCTTAATACCGGTAACCAGCATCTCAGCTTCAGTTGACTGCTCAACAAACTCTGGAGCGTCCTGGTGAATACCACGCTTAGCAGCGGTAACGACCGGGCCTTGTTCGTCAACCGGCTCACCAATCACGTTCATGATGCGGCCAAGTGTTTCATCGCCAACCGGCACCTGAATGGATGCGCCCGTGTCGGTCACTTCCTGACCGCGAACCAGACCTTCAGTCGCGTCCATCGCGATGGTACGAACAGTGTTCTGACCCAGATGCTGCGCCACTTCCAGAACAAGGCGTGTGTCGCCATTCTTCGTTTCAAGCGCATTCAAAATGCCAGGCAGATTTTCGTCGAATTCGACGTCCACGACGGCGCCAATAACCTGGGTAACTCGTCCGACAGCGTTGGTCATATGTCTTTCCTCGGATCGGTTGCAGCCTCAACAAGAGGCTAGCGTCCAACAAAATATCTTAGAGCGCTTCAGCGCCCGAAATAATCTCAATCAATTCTTTCGTAATCTGAGCCTGGCGGGAGCGGTTATAGGTGATCGTCAGCTTGTCGATCATTTCACCCGCATTCCGTGTCGCATTGTCCATCGCAGACATACGCGCGCCTTGCTCAGACGCAGAATTCTCTAGAAGACCCCGGAAGATCTGCACCGCAATGTTTCGCGGCAGCAATTCTTTCAGAATGTCTGTTTCCTCTGGCTCGTACTCGTAAGCCGCACCACCCAGATCGACACTCTCATCTTCAGCGCCTTCGATAGCTTCGATCCGCGCAGGGATCAGCTGCAAAGCCGTTGGGATCTGTGTCACAACGCTCTCAAACTCAGAGTAGAAGAGCGTACAGACGTCAAACTCACCCGCTTCAAAGAGCGAGAGAACTTGGGAAGCAATGCCGTCTGCATTTGCAAACGCAACCTGCTTCACCTCTGAGAGGTCAACAAAATCAATAAACAGATCGCTATAGAGGCGCTTCAGCTGGTCACGGCCCTTTTTGCCGACTGGCAAAAGCTTGACGGTTTTGCCCTGACCTTGAAGGCGAATGATCTCTTCGCGCGCCAGACGCACGATCGATGAGTTGAAACCACCGCAGAGACCACGCTCGGACGTCGCAACAATCAACAGATGCGTATCGTCTTTGCCCGTGCCCACCATCAATTCAGGGGCACCATCACGGCCTTCCATGCCCGCAGACAGGTTCGCCAACACACCGCTCATCCGAGCAGCATAAGGACGGGCTGCTTCAGCAGCTTCCTGTGCCCGGCGCAGTTTCGCTGCCGCCACCATCTGCATGGCACGCGTAATCTTCTGCGTGTTTTTCACGCTGGAGATCCGGTTTCTTAGTTCCTTAAGGCTGGCCATATCGCCATCAGTCCTGTTTGGTCAGAAGAAGGCTTATGCAAACGCCTTGGTGAAACTCTCGACAACCTCTTTGAGGCTCGCTTCCGTCGCATCAGAAAGCGCAAGCTCCTGACGGATGGTATCAAGAAGGTCAGCATTCTTGTCGCGCACGGTGCGAAGAAGCTCTTCTTCGTAGCGTCCAACGTCTGCCGTTGGAATGCCATCAAGATGGCCGTTCACGCCGGCATAGATCACAACAACCTGCTCTTCGACTTTAAGGGGAGAGAACTGACCCTGCTTCAGAAGCTCGGTCAGGCGCTCACCGCGATTGAGAAGACGCTGCGTTGTCACATCAAGGTCAGAACCAAACTGCGCAAACGCCGCCATTTCGCGATACTGCGCAAGCTCACCCTTAATCTTACCGGCAACCTGCTTCATCGCTTTTACCTGAGCAGATGAACCAACACGGCTCACAGACAGACCCACATTCACCGCAGGACGAATGCCCTGATAGAAGAGATCTGTTTCAAGGAAGATCTGACCGTCAGTGATCGAAATCACGTTAGTCGGAATGTAGGCAGACACGTCGTTCGCCTGGGTTTCAATGATCGGCAGTGCCGTCAGAGAGCCAGAGCCATTGTCTTCGTTGAGCTTCGCAGCCCGTTCGAGAAGACGTGAGTGAAGGTAGAAAACGTCCCCAGGATACGCTTCACGCCCAGGAGGACGACGAAGAAGAAGAGACATCTGACGATAAGCAACAGCCTGCTTGGACAGGTCATCATAAACCGCCAGAGCATGCATGCCATTGTCACGGAAATATTCGCCGATCGCACAGCCAGCAAATGGTGCCAGGAACTGAAGCGGTGCAGGCTCAGACGCCGTCGCCGCAACAACCACTGAATATTCAAGAGCGCCGTTTTCTTCCAGCGTCTTCACGATCTGCGCAACCGTTGAGCGCTTCTGACCCACAGCGATGTAAACACAGTAGAGCTTCTTGCTCTCATCATCACCCGCGTTGAGCGGCTTCTGGTTGAGCATGGCGTCAATCGCCACAGCTGTCTTACCGGTTTGACGGTCACCAATGATCAGCTCACGCTGGCCACGACCAATCGGGATCAAAGCATCAATAGCTTTAAGGCCTGTCTGCATGGGCTCATGCACAGACTTACGCGGGATGATGCCCGGTGCCTTCACGTCCACACGACGACGTTCTGTCGCCTCAATGGGACCCTTGCCGTCAATCGGATTGCCGAGCGGATCAACCACACGACCCAAGAGACCCTTGCCGACCGGCACGTCCACGATGGCGCCAGTCCGCTTAACGGTGTCGCCTTCCTTAATGTCACGGTCAGAACCGAAAATCACGGCACCGACATTGTCGCTTTCCAGGTTCAGCGCCATGCCCCGAATTCCACCTGGGAATTCGACCATCTCACCAGCCTGCACGTTATCGAGACCGTAAATACGGGCGATACCGTCACCAACGGACAGAACCTGTCCGATTTCCGAGACCTCAGCTTCGTCACCGAAACCTTTGATCTGTTCCTTAAGGATTGCAGAAATTTCCGCGGCCTGAATGTCCATCAGCCAGCCTCTTTCATCGCAAATTTGAGGTTATTGAGTTTGGTGCGGAGTGAGGAGTCGATCATTCGACTTCCCACTTTGACAACGAGACCGCCAAGCAGCTCCTTGTCCACCCGTGTTTCGATTTGTACGTCACGACCCATAGCGGCATTGAGCGCTTGTTTGAGCGCCGCAACCTGAGGATCGCCCAGCGGGTAAGCGCTGGTGACGTCAGCAGAAATTTCACCGCGCGACTGAGCCAGAAGCTGGCCATACGCACGGATCATATCCTGAAGTGCAAAAATTCGGCGGTTGGCAATCACCACGCCGACAAAATTCTGGGTCAATGTCTGAACGCCGGCCTTCGTCAGGATCGCTGACATGGCGGCGGCCTGATCGTCGGTGGAGAAGACAGGGCTTCTCACAAGCCGTTTCAGGTCGTCAGACGTATCGATCAGACCGCTCAGACCCGTGAGGTCTGCCGCGACCGTATCAAGGGCGCCTGCCTGGTCTGCCAGCTCAAAGAGAGCTGTTGCATAGCGACCGGCAACGCCGGAAGCGAGTGGTTTATCAGCTGACACGTGTGTGCTCGCAACGCTTGGTCTAGGACGGTTACCTGAGATTCCCGGGTGACCCGGGCAAACAGGATAACCTCCTGAAAACATTGATGTTATGGCAAACGGAAAACAGCCAACAAAGTGACCGCCCCCGAAACCGGGCGTGTGGTAACACGCAGGCATAGCAGGTGCAATGCCCAAGCCCAGAAAATCGCGCAGGTGCGGCAATTCGGCGTCATTTTTGTCGCACTTTCCCCGTAGACGGACCATTGGCTGCGAGTCCGCCAGAACCAATCAATCAAAGGAAAGAATAGGGATCCACATCCACTGAGACTCGGACCGCATTGGGCACCTTTACCCGCGACAGCCAGTCCGCCACATAGTCCTGGATCGGCACGTTCCGGGTGCTTTTCACCAGGAATCGGACCCGGTGGCGGCCGCGGAGGAGTGCGAGAGGCGCGGGAGCAGGGCCAAAGACGCTGATTCCCTCTTGGGAGGCATGCGACCGGGCGAGCTCACGGGAAACACCATGCACCTGTTGAGGATTGGGGCCTGAGACAACAATGCCTACGAGACGCCCATAGGGCGGATAGCCGGTACGCTCCCGCATGGAAGCCTCCCGCTCAAGGAATCGGTCCCGCTCTCCTTGTATAAGGGCCTGCATGACCGGGTGCTCGGGCATATAGGTCTGGAGATAAACCCGGCCCGGCCGATCAGCGCGCCCAGCACGCCCTGCCACCTGATGAAGCAGCTGGAAAGTGCGCTCGCCTGCGCGCAGATCGCCATTCTCAAGCCCCAGATCCGCATCCACCACGCCAACAACCGTCAACAACGGAAAGTTGTGCCCTTTCGCCACGATCTGGGTCCCCACAATCACATCAACTTCGTGATCCGTAATCTGCCGGATCGCTTCTGTATGCGCTGCAGGCCCGCGAAGACTGTCAGACGACAGGAGAGCCAACCGTGCCTCCGGGAATTTCTGAACCACTTCCTCAGCGATTCTCTCAACGCCTGGACCGCACGCAATAAGCGCATCCTCATCATTGCAGGAGGGACACGCACGCGGCACAGGCGCGGAGTAGCCACAATGGTGGCATGTCAGTTCCTTGCGAAACCGGTGCTCCACGAGCCAAGAATCGCATTCAGGGCAGCCAATCCGATGCCCGCACGTCCGGCACAGCGTAAGCGGTGCATATCCCCGCCGGTTGAGGAACAGCATGGATTGCTCACCCTTTGAGAGCGCTTCCGCTATCTCTCTTACAAGCGGAGGCGAAATCCACTCACCTTTTTCAGGCGGGTGCGCGCGCATATCAATCGCCCCGACAGCGGGCATCACCGCAGGCCCATGCCGCTCAGGCAGAACCAGATGGTCATATTTGCCAGACCAGACATTCGCCATGGTTTCAAGGGACGGCGTGGCAGACGCCAGCACAACGGGGAAACCACCGAGCGATCCCCGCACCACACTCATATCCCGCGCATTGTAGGAAACGCCCTCTTCCTGCTTGAACGCACTTTCATGCTCTTCATCCACCACGATGAGCCCCAAGTCCGGATAGGGAAGAAAAAGGGCAGAGCGCGCGCCCACCACAGCTTTTGCCGTTCCGTCCGCGACAGCCCGCCAGACACGCTTTCGCTCTTTGGTGGAAAGATCTGAGTGCCATTCCGCCGGGCGACAACCAAACCGCGCCTCAAACCGCTGCAAAAACTGTCCCGTCAGCGCAATTTCCGGCAGCAGGATCAAGGCCTGCCGCCCTTTTGCCAAAGCCGCCGCAACCGCTTCAAAATAAACCTCGGTCTTGCCGGACCCAGTCACGCCATCCAAGAGCTGCGCTGAAAACCCGCCTTGCTCAATACGCGTGGTCAGCTGGTCTGCTGCAAATTGTTGATCTTCAGACAGGTTCGCGCCCACGCGCGCCAAATCCGGCTCATCAAAGGGAGCATCAGCGGGAAGCTCCACCGCTTCAAATGTGCCTGCATCTATAAGACCGCGAACAACTGCCGGAGAGACACCCGCTTCGTCTGCAATCTCCCGCGTTGTCCGCGCGAAACCATCCTTCGCCAGCTCCAGAACTTTTTCCCTGCCAGGCGTCATACGCCCTGGCGGCGGCCCACCAAGCCGATACACAGTCCGCACACCAGCAGGCTCCAAGGCGCCCGGCACCCGAACCGCCAAACGCAACACAGCACCTGGCGGGGACAAGGTGTAGACCGCAATCCAATCAACAAACTGTCGGAGCGCATGGGTCATGGGGGGCGCATCAAGTTTGTCGATAATTGATTTCAATCGATTGTGACCGACCTCTCCGCTGCCTTCACCCCAAACGACACCGAGCACTTCCCGTGGCCCCAAAGGCACAGTCACATAGTCACCTGTGCCAACATTGAGAGTGTCAGGCACCGAATAGTCATAAGGTCCCGGAATGCCGAGCGGCAACAGAACGGAGACAACCCGCTGCTTCTGGGGCGCTTCATCCTTAAAAAGATCGCTGTCTGAAAATTCGCTCGGCATGGCGCAACCTTAACCCTTCAACAAGGGTGCGCGCAGTAACTCTCTTTCTCTCCTTGGCAAATTCGTCAAGGCGATGGACAATGCGCCCCACACACAATGAAGTCCGACACTTGGGCAGCGCGACCAGAGGCCATAGCAAGACATGAAGTTTTTTATCGACACAGCAGACATTGATGAGATTCGCGACCTGAGTGATTCAGGCTTGCTCGATGGCGTTACGACCAACCCATCACTTGTCGCTAAAACAGGCCGCGACTTTTTCGAAGTTGTAAAAGAGATATGCGGAACGATCGATGGCCCGGTCAGCGCAGAAGTTACTGCCCTCGATGCAGACGGCATGATCAAGGAAGGCAAGACAGTTGCAAAACTCGCTGACAATGTTGTCGTCAAGCTTCCACTCATTTGGGAAGGACTGAAAGCCTGTCGCGCACTGACCGCCGAGGGCATCAAGACAAATGTCACGCTCTGCTTCTCAGCAACCCAAGCCTTGCTCGCCGCCAAAGCAGGGGCAACCTATATCTCCCCCTTTGTCGGGCGTCTGGACGACATTCACATTGATGGCATGGAACTGATTGAGGATATTCGGGCGATCTACGATAATTACGACGATCTCGATACCGAAATCCTGGTGGCTTCAATCCGCAATCCAAACCATGTAAAAGACGCAGCTCTAATTGGTGCAGATGTCGTGACGGTCCCCCCATCGGTACTGCGAACACTCGTGGCGCACCCTCTAACAGACAAAGGTCTCGCGGCATTCCTCGCAGACTGGGAAAAAACCGGCCAGAAGATTTAAGGCCAACGGTAATCAGGAACTTTCAAAGTATGTCGCGTCCAATAGATCCCAGCCAACAACATGATGCATCGCAACCTGTCGATGGGTCACTCACCGCCGAGGCGGTGAAACAATATCTGCTGGCAAATCCAGATTTCATTTTGGACGATGATGACCTGATTTCATCAATGAGCGCGCCCAAAAACGCTTCGGGCAATAATGTGCTCGACCTCCAATCAGTGATGATTGGGCGCCTTCAACACAAGGTGGGGCAACTCCGCGACATCCAGGCAGAACTCATCGACGCAGCCTCCATCAACGCGCTCACCCGCGACCGCGTGTTGGTTGCAGTCCTGAAACTCATGGATTCCAAAAGCTTTGAGGAACTCATTGCCTTCATCACGGAGCCTTCTGGTCTTGCCGCAGCGCTTGACCTCGACACAGTCGCTCTTGCTGTAGAAAGCAAAGCAGACGTGCCGGGACTTGGCGTCAGAGGCTTGCGCATTCTCGAAGCAAACGGTGTTGATGCACTGATTGGATCAGGCGAACCTTACCGTTTGAGCGCGGAGATCAATTCAAACCCGGGGCTCTATGGCGGCTCTGCTCCCCATGTCAGATCAGAAGCGTTGGTGCGCCTCACCTTCTCAAAATCCACACCACCTGGAATTCTGGCATTGGGCTCCGCCCATCCAGAACAATTTCACCCAACCCAGGCAGCCGATCTGCTTGAGTTTATGGGCCGCGTCGTTGAACGCGCGGTACGCTTATGGCTGGATCTGCCCCAAAACGTTTAGAGAGACCAATAACCGGCCGCCTGAACGGCCCGCCGGAAGAAGTTGCCGCAACCATCGCAGGCGCAGCTTCCGCAGGCAAAGCTGTTTCCAGCTACCTGACCTTCCTCACCAGTGAGAAACGAGCAAGCCCCAAAACGATAGAGAACTATGCGCGTGATCTCATGCGCTTCTTCGAGTTCCTGCTCGATCACCTGGAAGGTGATGCCAGCCTTGAGGATTTAGCGGCCCTCTCTGTCAGCGACTTTCGTGCCTTCCTGGCCCATCGTCGCCGAGAGGGCTTAAGTGCCAAGAGCATTGCCCGAACACTCTCCTCGCTGCGTGGTTTTTTTGGACATCTGGAACGCGAGGGCCTGGCGACAAACCATGCCCTTAAACGCTTGAAGACACCCAAAATCCCTCACAGCATCCCGAAGCCGGTATCGGAGGCAGGGGCACTCAATCTGTTGGAAGACGCGAAAACAATCTCGACAGAGCCCTGGGTCGCCGCCCGTGACACAAGCATTGTGACGCTGCTTTATGCCTGTGGATTGCGGATTGCTGAGGCCCTGTCCCTCAACCAAAACGATGCTCCCTTCGGCGAGACACTGCGCATCATCGGCAAGGGCAACAAAGAACGCATCGTTCCAGTTCTGCCCGCAGCCAGAGACGCCGTTGATCAGTACCAGACTCTCTGTCCTCATCCGCTAGACGGCGACGACCCACTTTTTGCAGGGGTCCGGGGCAAAAGGCTCAACCCACGAGAAGTACAAAAACTGATGGCAACCCTGCGCGTGCGCTTGGGACTTCCTGACACGGCAACACCCCATGCGCTCCGCCATTCTTTTGCGACGCATCTCCTAAGTGCCGGAGGCGATCTGAGATCTATTCAGGAACTGCTCGGCCATGCGAGCCTGTCATCGACACAAGTCTATACAGAAGTCGATGCAGACCGTCTTCGAGAGATCTACGACAAGGCCCACCCGGCACAAAAGGGCTCAAAGCCGACCTAGCTGCAGAAACACCCGATTACATGTGCAGGGGGCGACCATCCACTGCAAGCGCTGCCTCTTTGACAGCTTCAGACAATGTTGGGTGAGCATGGCAGGTGCGCGCAATATCTTCCGCAGCGCCGCCAAATTCCATCACTGTCACAGCCTCGTGGATCATCTCACCGGCCTGCGTGCCGATAATGTGAACACCCAAAACCTTGTCGGTCTTTTTGTCCGCCAGGATTTTCACAAAGCCGTCTGTCTGCTGGTTGGCTTTCGCACGCCCGTTTGCGGTGAAGGGGAATTTTCCTGCGCGATAGTCAATACCGGCTTCTTTCAATTCTTCTTCGGTCTTACCGACACTTGCCACTTCCGGCTGCGTATACACAACGCCTGGAATAACATCGTAATTCATATGAGGCATTTGGCCCGCCAGTCGCTCAGCCAGGACCACACCTTCTTCCATCGCCTTGTGAGCGAGCATAGGCCCCGTGATCGCATCGCCAATTGCGTGCACACCATCCACATTGGTTTTGAGATGCGCGTCCACTTTGATGCGACCGCGCTCATCAACCTCAACACCGGCCTTGTCGAGCCCGAGACCTTCGGTGTAAGCGACCCGGCCGATGCAAACCAAAACCACGTCAGCATCTAAAACTTCCGTGTCGCCACCCTTGGCAGGCTCAATAGATACCTTGAGACCTTTTCCACTCTTCTCAACGCCAGTCACTTTGGAGCCAAGCTTTAGAGAAAATTTCTGCTTCTTCAGAATTCGCTGGAAGGTCTTCGCCACTTCTCCATCCATACCCGGCAGAATTGCAGGCAGGAATTCAACAACTGTGACGTCGGACCCGAGGCGATTCCAAACAGACCCAAGCTCCAGACCAATCACACCGCCGCCGACGACAACCAGCTTGCCCGGAACTTTCTCAAGCTCCAGTGCACCAGTTGAGGAGACAATCTGTTTTTCATCAACGTCAATACCAGGCAGCTGCGCGACATCGGACCCTGTCGCCAGCACAATGTCAGACGCCTTCAGTATCCGCGATCCACCTTCAGTAAGGGCGACTTCAACTTCGCCGGCACCTTTGAGTGTTCCTGTGCCCTTTACCCATTCAATCTTGTTTTTCTTGAACAGGAATTCGATGCCTTGCGTATTCCCATCAATCGCCTGCTGCTTAAAACTCTGCATGACTTTGAGGTCGAGCTTGGGCTTACCAACATTGATGCCCATTTTTTCAAAATGGTCGGTCTCAGCAAAAAGCTCTGACGCATGAAGCAGCGCCTTTGAGGGGATGCACCCAACATTGAGGCAGGTTCCACCAAGTGCATCACGTTTTTCAACGCACGCAACGCTCATCCCCAATTGAGACGCGCGGATTGCACATTCATAGCCGCCAGGGCCTGCACCGATAACAATAAGATCGAACGTGTCGGACATGGGAGAACCCTACCTTCGCATTGAGCAGCACCGGGCAGGCATCCCGTCCAGGAAAGACCTGCCGCCAGATTTTTAAAGATCAAGAAGCAAACGCTGTGGGTCTTCCAGGCATTCTTTGACCCGCACCAGAAAGGTCACAGCTTCTTTGCCGTCAACAATCCGATGATCATAGGAAAGCGCCAGATACATCATCGGACGCACCTGGATCTCACCATTCACAACCATCGGACGTTCCTGAATTTTGTGCATGCCCAGAATACCGGACTGAGGTGCGTTCAGGATCGGGGTCGACATGAGCGAACCGTAGACACCTCCATTGGAGATGGTGAAAGTACCGCCTTGCAAATCATCAATCTTGAGGTTCCCGTCACGGGCTGCCTGACCATAAGCATTGATTGCTTTCTCGATGCCGGCAAGCGACAGGTCCTGGGCGTCTTTCAGCACTGGCACGACAAGACCTTTGTCCGTCCCGACTGCGACACCAATATTGTAGAAATTCTTGTAGACCAGCTCGTCGCCATCAATTTCAGCATTCACTGCCGGGATGTCTTTGAGCGCTGTAATACAGGCTTTGACGAAAAAGCTCATGAAGCCCAAGCGCACGCCGTGCTTCTTCTCAAACAGTTCTTTGTACTGCGACCGCGCCGCCATCACTGCACCAAGGTCAACTTCGTTGAACGTGGTGAGCATGGCTGCAGTGTTCTGCGCCTCTTTAAGGCGCGTCGCAATCGTCTTGCGAAGACGGGTCATGCGCACGCGTTCTTCCCGGGCACCCTGGTCAACAGCCGGAGTGCTGGCAGGTTTCGCTGCAGCGGGTACCGCGATCGGAGTAGCAGCTGTAGCTGCCGGAGCTGCAGCGCCTTTTGCCTCAAGCACTGCCAGCACATCACCCTTGACGATGCGACCGTCTTTGCCGCTGCCGGAAATCATGGATGGATCAAGGCCGTTTTCATCAATCAGCTTTTTCACCGCTGGAGACAAGGCCTCACTACCGCCATCTGACGCCGCAGCAGGCGCAGGTGCTGGCGCCGGTTCTGGCTCAGCCTTTGGAGCTGGCTCAGCTTTAACTTCTTCTTTCGCAGCAGCGGGCTTTGCTTTGACAACAGCACCATCGCCATCACCAATCATGCCGAGCAACGCGTCCACTTCCACAGTCTCACCAGTTTCAACGGTGATTTCTGCCAGAACACCTGCAGCAGGAGAGGGGAGCTCGATCGTGACCTTATCGGTCTCAAGCTCCACCAGCGGCTCATCGACAGCGACAGCATCGCCAGCCTGTTTGAACCATTGGATCACCTCTGCCTCTGTGACGGATTCACCGAGCGTAGGGACGCGAATTTCAGTGCTCATAATTTCCTGCCGTTTTCTATCAGTCAGTCGACGATCAATGCTTCAGAAAGAAGCTGGTTCAGTTCTTGAAGATGTTTACTCATGAGGCCTGTTGCAGGCGACGCGGCCGCAGGGCGGCCCGCATAGGTTGCCCGGCGCTTGCGTGCACCAACGTGCGACAAGACCCACTCAATATTTGGCTCCACAAAGAACCAGGCACCCATATTTTTCGGCTCTTCCTGGCACCACACAAATTCTGCATTCTCAAACCGGCCGAGTTCCTTGATCAGTGCGCGGGCCGGGAACGGATAAAGCTGTTCGACACGCAAGATGTACACATCGTCAATGCCGTGCTCTTCGCGTTTCTCGTAAAGATCGTAATAGACCTTGCCGGTACACATCACGACACGGCGGATTTTTTTGTCATCCACGAGCTTGATCTTCTGATCAGGCAAAAGCTCTGCGTCGTCCCACAGCAAGCGGTGGAACGAACTATCGGGTCCAAGCTCTTTCAATGTTGAAACGGCCCGCTTATGCCGCAAAAGCGACTTCGGCGTCATAATAATCAGCGGCTTGCGGAAGTTCCGGTGCATCTGGCGACGCAGCACATGAAAGTAGTTTGCAGGCGTTGAGCAATTCACCACTTGCATATTGTCTTCTGCGCAAAGCTGCAGGTAGCGCTCCAACCGTGCCGATGAGTGCTCTGGGCCTTGACCCTCATATCCATGAGGCAACAGCATTACGAGGCCACACATACGCAGCCACTTGCGCTCGCCACTGGAAATAAACTGGTCAATCACGACCTGCGCACCATTGGCAAAGTCGCCAAACTGGGCTTCCCAAAGGACGAGCGAATTAGGTTCAGCCAGACTGTAGCCATACTCAAAGCCAAGCACCGCATTTTCCGACAGCATGGAGTTGATCACTTCAAACTCCGCGTCCCCCGTAGCAACAGAGTTGAGCGGAATGAAACGATCTTCATTCACCTGATCATTCAAAACAGAGTGCCGCTGAACAAAAGTCCCGCGTTCTGAATCCTGACCCACCAAACGCACGCCAGTGCCTTCGTTCAAGAGCGAGCCATAGGCCAGATGCTCAGCCATGCCCCAATCAATGCCGGCTTCTGTCTCGATCATTTTCCGGCGATTTTTCAGTAATCTCTGCAGGGTCTTATGCGCGTTGAAATCATCGGGGATCGTTGTGATCTTTTCGCCGATCTCAACAAGGGTCTCATGCGGCACTGCGGTTTCCCCGCGACGCGCATCACCCTGTGCTTGAGAAAAGCCCGACCATTTGCCATCGAGCCAATCGGCCTTGTTCGGACGAAAACCTTTTGCCGCAGCAAGATCACCATCCAGCTGTGCACGGAACCCGGTGATGCGTTCGTCAACATCGGCTTGTGTAACAAGCCCTTCATTCACCAGGCGCTTGGCATAAATTTCAAGCGTCGTTGATTGATTGCCAATCTTTTTGTACATGAGCGGCTGCGTCAAAGACGGATCATCGCCCTCATTGTGGCCAAAGCGGCGATAGCAGAACATGTCGATAACAACCGGCTTGCCGAATTTCTGGCGGAACTCAACTGCAACCTTCGCCGCGTGAACTACAGCTTCCGGGTCATCCCCATTCACATGAAAGATCGGCGCACCCACCATTTTCGCCATATCAGACGGATAGGGTGACGATCGTGAGTGGTGCGGCGCTGTCGTAAAGCCAATCTGGTTATTGACGATGAAGTGGATCGAGCCCCCCGTACGGTGACCCTTGAGACCCGAGAGCCCAAGGCACTCAGCCACAACACCTTGGCCAGCAAAGGCCGCGTCGCCATGAAGAAGCAGCGGGATAACGGATCCGCGCTCGCGGTCATGGAGCTGATCCTGCTTCGCCCGAGCTTTGCCGAGCACAACCGGATCAACAATCTCCAGGTGAGATGGATTGGCCGTCAGCGACAAATGCACTTTGTTGCCATCAAATTCGCGGTCCGACGACGCGCCAAGGTGATATTTCACATCGCCTGAGCCATCTACGTCTTCAGGATTGGCAGAACCGCCATAGAATTCATGGAAAATGGCTTGATAGGGTTTCCCCATCACATTGGTCAGCACATTCAGACGACCCCGGTGAGGCATGCCCACCACAATCTCCTTGGCACCAAGAGCGCCGCCGCGCTTGATGATCTGCTCAAGTGCGGGAATGGTGGCCTCACCGCCATCAAGGCCAAAGCGTTTCGTGCCGGTATATTTCACCGCCAGGAACTTCTCGAACCCTTCCGCATGAATAAGCTTATCGAGAATGGCGAGACGCCCTTCCCGCGTAAAGCTGATTTCCTTGTCGCGACCTTCGATACGTTCCTGGATCCAGGCTTTTTCCTCTGGGTCAGAAACATGCATGAACTCAACCGCGAAAGTCCCGCAATAGGTCCGACGCAAAATCTCCAGCATTTCGCGGATCGTCGATGTCTCAAGGCCCAGCACGTAATCAAGGAAGATGGGTCGATCGAGATCCTCGGGTCCGAACCCGTAGCTTTCAGGCTGGAGTTCCGGATGATGGCTCTCTTCGCGCAGCGCCAACGGATCGAGATCCGCATCCAGATGGCCACGAATACGATAGGCGCGGATCATCATGATCGCGCGGACCGAGTCGAGCGTAGAGGCCCGAATACTTTCTTCGGAGGCTTCCGGCGTACGTGCCTGTAGTTTGGTTCGGATCGCCTGTTCATCTGCCGCCGGCCAATTTCCGTCCAGCGCACTGACCATCTCCCCATTGGCGTGCATTGGCCAATCCTGGCGCTTCCAAGACGCACCCTCTGCTTCTCTCAAAACATCGGCAGTGTCATCACCGAGGGATGCGAAGAAAGTCCGCCATTCCGCGTCAACCGACTGGGGATCGTTCTGAAAACGGGCGTAAAGCTCTTCAACAAAGGGGGCATTGGTACCAAACAGGAACGATGTCCGTTCAAGCTGTTCGTTTGAACTGCTTTTGCTCATCATGGCTGGTGCAGGTCTTCCCCGCACTCCTCTCAAACCCTCGCCAGGGAGCTCAGAAAGCAGATTTCCGCGCGAGGTCGTATGGTTAATTTCCTGAGTGTGCCACGCAGGTCGTTAACTAGCCATTTAAAATCGCGAGACAAAAACACAAGTCTCACGCCAGAAAAAGTGAAGAGCCGGACCTGCGTTAAGGGGTGATTAACCTTTAAGCACATCCGCCAAAGTCGTTCCCAGAGCAGACGGAGATGGCGAAACGGTGATGCCCGCTGAGCGCATCGCTTCCATCTTGTCTTCCGCACCACCTTTACCACCGGCAATGATCGCGCCGGCATGACCCATGCGCCGTCCGGGAGGTGCTGTGACACCTGCGATGAAGCCAACAACAGGCTTCTTCACTTTGGATGCTTTGAGAAACTCAGCTGCTTCTTCTTCCGCGGACCCGCCGATTTCCCCAATCATGATGATGGATTCGGTCTGATCGTCGCCAAGGAACATATCAAGGCAATCAATGAAGTTCGTCCCATTGACCGGGTCGCCACCAATACCGATACACGTGGACTGGCCCATGCCTGTCGCCGTTGTCTGAGCAACCGCTTCATAGGTGAGCGTACCAGAGCGTGAGACAATACCCACAGAACCAGACTGGTGAATATGACCGGGCATAATGCCGATCTTGCATGCGCCTGGCGTAATAACACCTGGGCAATTGGGCCCGACAAGGCGCGTCCTCGACCCGCTAAGCGCCCGTTTCACCTTCACCATATCGAGCACGGGGATGCCCTCTGTGATGCAGACGGCAAGCTCAATGCCTGCGTCAATGGCCTCAAGGATCGCATCCGCTGCAAACGGAGGCGGCACATAGATAGCCGACGCCGTAGCTCCCGTCTTATCGACAGCTTCAGCAACTGTGTTGAACACAGGAAGGTCAAGATGAGTAGAGCCACCTTTGCCAGGGCTCACACCACCAACCATTTTTGTTCCATAAGCAATCGCGCCTTCAGAGTGGAAAGTCCCCTGATTGCCGGTAAAGCCCTGACAGATCACTTTGGTGTTTGCATCAACGAGAACAGCCATTACTTGGCCTCCTTCACGGCTTTAACGATTTTGTCTGCCGCGTCGGCAAGATCGGAAGCGGAAATGATCGGCAAGCCGGACTTGGCCATAATCTCTTTTCCCTGCTCCACATTGGTTCCTTCAAGGCGGACAACCAACGGCACATCCAGCTTGACCTCTTTAGCGGCAGCGACAACACCTTCAGCAACAACGTCGCAACGCATAATGCCGCCAAAGATGTTCACCAGAATGCCTTCAACATTCGGGTCCGACAGAATGATTTTGAAGGCTGCAGTGACCTTCTCGGTCGTCGCGCCACCGCCCACATCAAGGAAGTTGGCAGGCTCTGATCCGTAGAGCTTGATAATGTCCATGGTCGCCATGGCAAGACCCGCACCGTTCACCATGCAACCGATCGTGCCATCAAGCGTTACATAGTTGAGGTCATACTTAGACGCCTCAATCTCGTGCGCGTCTTCTTCGTCAAGGTCGCGAAGCTCCAACAGGTCTTTGTGACGATAGAGCGCGTTGTCATCAAAGTTCATCTTGGCATCAAGGCAGATCACATCGCCCGAGCCAGTAACGACCAGAGGATTAATCTCCAAGAGACTCATGTCTTCGCCAACGAAAGCGTCATAAAGTTTTGAGATAAGCGCGACCGCCTGTTTGGCCGTATCACCTGACAGACCAAGTGCATAGGCAACCTTGCGACCATGAAATCCAGATATGCCACTCGCGGGATCGATGTCAAAGGTCAGGATCTTCTCTGGCGTGCTTGCAGCGACTTCCTCAATGTCCATACCGCCTTCGGTGGAAGCGATAAATGAGACACGGGAGTTGGCGCGGTCCACGAGAGCAGAGAGGTAAAGTTCTGAAGCAATGTCCGACCCGTCTTCAATATAGATGCGGCCGACTTTTTTGCCCTCAGGCCCCGTCTGATGGGTAACCAGGGTCATGCCCAACATGCGCTCAGCTTCCTGGCGGACCTCATCGATCGATTTGACGACCTTTACGCCGCCACCTTTACCGCGACCGCCTGCGTGGATCTGCGCCTTGACAACCCAAACCGGGCCACCCAATTCTTCAGCAGCCTTCACTGCTTCATCGACGCTAAATGCGGGTTTTCCCTTGGGAACGGGCACGCCATATTTCGCGAGCACCGACTTGGCTTGGTATTCATGGATATTCATGGGCAGTCCACCGGCTGGATCGACGCGAATCTGCGTCGGAAATGGTGAGAAAGAGACGGGCCGTTTATAGCACCCAAGGTCTGCATATCAACCGGCAAGGCGTCGCGATTGTAGTTTAATCCGCCCATACGGGCTGATCGACGCCTGACGCTACGGCAGTCAAAAGTGACCTTGTAAGCGCAATTGCCTGATCAACGCTGAGCCTCTGAACTCCCCGCAGGTGTCGCCACGATTGCCAACTGGTCAGCAGCTCGACCTGCGCAACCAGACTTTCCGTCTTAACCCCACAAAATGGCTCAAGTGCCTCTGCCAACCGCCCGCGATATCTGGCATCGCAGATTGCATTTGCCGTCGCTACCGACGGGAGAAAACGTTCACCAGCATCCGCCAAATGCTTGAAATCCGCAGCTGCCTCATAGAATTTGGCGCGCAGCGCCACGACTTCGTCTAGCACCTCTGCCAAATTGTTCCCTGATGGCATTGCTTCATCTATGTCGCTGAACAGGTCGCCCGCAACCTTTCTCAGCTCTACCGCAATCGCGTCCAAAGAGGGATAACAAGCCTCAATTTGAGCCGCAGAAAGGCCTGTTTTTCCTGAGATTGAATCCAGAGTGGGAATTACGCGCTCAGACACCGCAAGCCCTAGCGTGGCATCTCTTATAAGGTCGCGCATCGTCTCAACCAGATCCGCCTCGGCCCGCATTTTCAGCATGTAATACCCCCTAAAAAATCAGCGGAACACGGCGGATTTTTGCAGTCAATCACCCGAAAGGGTGATTGGGAAACAGACTAAATCGCCACCAAAGACACCCCACTAGGGCGTCCGGACAACTTGCCGAACCAGATTGCAAACAATCCTACGTGTTTGTTCCTCACTCAATCGCTGAATATTCCGCATATGACGCCAGAACTCCCAGCTGACCAGGGCTTCAACCTGCGCCGCCATTTCATCGGTCTTCTGTCCAAAATGAGGCTGCAACATATCGAATATGCGGGCGCGAAACAGACCATCTCTGATCGCCCGTTTTTCGCGGATTTTGGGGAACATGTGCTCAGAGACTTCACCATATGTGCGCACAAATGCCGTTTCTTCGTAGAGATCAATCCTGATGTCTACAAGCTGTGCAAGCATATCCTTCAGATCACCCGGCTCAGGAAATGCGTCATATTGCGGTGCAAGGTTTGCATCGAGCACATCAGTGATATCAACCGCCAGGTCTTCAATCGTTGGATACATTTTGTTGATTTGGTCTTCAGGCACCCCTGATTTTTCGGAGAGGTTTTTTGGATCAGGGATCTTTCGATCGTCATGCATGAGGCGGAAGACCGCTTTCCTGACTTTCTCCCGCACGGCCTCTAGATCTGCATCCATATTGCTTGGCTCAACACCCATGACAAGTTTGCTCGACCTTATTTCAAGTAAGGATAACGATAAGCCAGTGTGTCGGTTTGGGAAGAGGCTCAGCACCCATAACTTACAAATACGTTGGCAACACCCGATCACATAAAAGTGAAGGGTTTAGTTTGTTAAAGAAAAATCCTCACAAAGCGCCATAGTTGATCTCATTCGAGCCGGCCGGGAGATGAACACGCAGTCCGTCATAGCCAAGAACAACCCCTTCTGACCTGACATCTGAAACGCCGCGCATAAAGATGTCTTCCATGACTCCCAGAGGCATTGGCGGCACGATGTGATTGTAAATCAGCAACTCGGCATTCGCCTCATTGGCTACCTCAGCAGCATCAACAGGCGAGGTATGCACTTCAGAGGCATCGGTCAAAATCTTTGCCGTTGCTGACTGACCATTATCGCGAAGCGCGCCAATGATCGTATGGATGTTGGCCATCCCCATGACCTCATGCACCATGACGTCTGCATCAGCTCCAAAGCGCACCATGTTTTGGTCTCGCACCGTGTCACCAGAGAACACCACCGATCGGTCTTTAAAGTCGATCCGGTAGCCATAGGCATTTTCGAGCGGCACATGGTCGACTTTGAACGCTGTGATCTTCAAATCACCATCTTCGATGACAGTGACAACTTCATCACGACTGGGCACGACGAAGGCAGTCGAGTTAATCGCCTGGGCTTGAGGTGCAAAAACTTCTTCGCCGTGATGGTCAATCCGAGATTTGCTGTCGATCCCAAATGCGGAAAATGTCCCATTGGCGAGGTTTTCAACACCGGGAGGTCCATAAAGCTCAAGCGGCGATGTCCGGCCACCAGCCCAGCTATTCATCGCAACATCACCGAGCCCGGCTATGTGATCTGAGTGCAGATGGGTGTAGAGCACACCTTCGATCTGCCCCATCGGTACACGCAATTGTTGCAATCGCTGCGCCCCGCCGGTGCCACTATCAACAAGGAAAACGCGCCCGCCTGCCGCAACCAAGGTGCAGGGGCCTGCGCGTTCTGGGTCAGGAAACGGTCCACCGGTGCCGCAGAATATGAGGGTCAGGCTATCAGGGTCAGAAAGGTCAGCCTGGTCTGAGGAGACCACTGCATTTGCACCGCGCTCCAGAACCACATCCTGAACCGCCGGAACCCTTAGGCCAATGGCTACCACCCCCACAAGAACAACGATGGCACCAGCACCCCACAGCAAAACGCGTCTCATTCACTCAGTCCCCTGATGACTTCACCCAAGCCTGTATTTTGACATAAATAGTGCCAATACCAAAAGAAAAAGCGCGGGGCACAAAAAACGGGGCCCGAAGGCCCCGTTTTCAGCACTCAAATGACTGAGCCTTATTTCTTCTTGCGACCCTTCGCAGGAGCAAGCTTAGAGACAGCTGGATTGATCTTTTTGCAAGCGTCAACCAGGCCCTTCACAGCGCCGACCGACTTATCAAACTGCTTCTTCTCTGAGGCATTGAGGTTGATCTCAACGATACGCTCAATCCCACCGGCACCGATCACCGTTGGCACGCCCACATACATGTCTTTCAGGCCAAACTCACCATTGAGGTGTGCCGCACAGGGAAGAACCCGCTTCTGGTCCTTCAGATAGCTTTCAGCCATGGCGATCGCTGACGCTGCCGGTGCGTAGTAGGCAGAACCGGTTTTCAGCAAACCAACAATCTCTGCGCCGCCATCGCGGGTCCGCTGGATGATCTCAGCCAGCTTCTCTTTTGTGGTCCAGCCCATTTTCACAAGGTCGGGGAGAGGAATGCCGGCAACTGTAGAGTAGCGAGGCAGCGGCACCATCGTGTCGCCATGGCCACCAAGAACAAACGCATTCACGTCCTTCACGGAGACGTTGAACTCTTCAGACAGGAAGTACTGGAAGCGGGCGGAGTCAAGCACGCCAGCCATACCAACGACTTTGTTCGCTGGGAGGCCAGAAAACTGGCGCAGCGCCCAAACCATCGCATCAAGCGGGTTCGTGATGCAGATAACAAAAGCGTTGGGTGCGTGTTTGCCGATACCTTCGCCTACCTGTTGCATGACTTTCAGGTTGATGCCCAGAAGATCATCGCGGCTCATGCCAGGCTTACGAGGCACGCCGGCTGTCACAATCACCACATCAGCACCTTTGATGTCGCGATAAGAGCTTGTGCCCTTCAACGCCGCATCAAACCCGTCAACAGGTGAGCTCTCCGCAAGGTCGAGCGCCTTGCCCTGTGGCACACCATCGACAATGTCAAAAATGACAACGTCGCCTAGCTCCTTAAGTCCAGCCAAATGAGCCAGGGTTCCGCCGATCTGACCGCCACCGATAAGAGCGATTTTTTTGCGTGCCATATTTGATGCCTCCGGGATATCGCATTGGCAGACACTGCAAGAAGCGCCGCCTTTTAAAGTTAAGAAAACGAGTTGTTAGGGAGCCTAGTAGCGTGAATCTCGTGTCGGGGCAATGTTCTGGCGTCTGAAACAGAGCCACCATCGAAATGGCTTCCAAAAGGCCCGCGCAAGCCGCGCCTTTTCGCGTATTTTTAGCGTTAATCAATACAAGTTCAAAGATTTGACTCTCCCCCCAATCAAGGCGCAATCTATGAGGGTCCAGAAATATTGGACCGGATTGATCAGGGGAAGAGAGCGGAGAAACCGTCATTGAGAGATCCGATAAGAGGTTTGAGTAACCGCTTTAAACAGGATGCGGAGTAGCAGCTGAACGGAAGGCCAACGGGTAATAGAGGCGCCCGAGTGAGTTCAGCAGCGTGAGTTAGTGGGGTAGGCAGTGATGCCAAAGGGGTTAAATACGCATATCGGTGATGAGGCGTTCCGGCCGCTCACCACGGGCCGGCAGGCTCAACGACCAGCAAGCAAAAAAAATCGTGTCCGCAAGTCAGGGATCGCAGCCACTGTTGCGGCAGGTCTGATGCTTTCAGGGTGCGCATCGCCCATTATCGGTGCGCTGACCATCGGCGAAATTGCATCCATCGCGGGTCTTGTTTCAACATTTATGTCCGGCCAGGATCTGACCGAGCATGCATTGTCTGCAGCGACCGGCAAGGATTGCCGGATACTGGAAGCCATGTTGCGCTCTGAGCGTGATTTCTGCGTTGAACATAGCGACAGCGCAACCGACAACGACTTTGAAGGTGTAATAGCGCTCTTTGACGAGGGTCAAGGGACGACATCAACAATCGCTGCCGCTGATACAAACAACAGCCTACAGGCAGAAGCTGATTTGATTGCGTTGGGCTTCGCGCCTATTGACCGGGGAATTGCCCGTGATCGATTTGCGCTGGAAACAGCCAACGCTGAACCGGAAGAGCGGAAAAGGCAACCCGTTGCATTTGGCATGCTACAGGCCTCCTACGGTCAGTCCTGGTCCTATGAGCTGACCACCCGAAGAGATGGGTCGCGGTATGCGCAGTCTGGCACCAGTCGCCAGCTCGCAAGCGCAGAACCAACAGCACTTCCGGGCACACGAGCCGACGGTGCCGTGATTTTGCCAGAGCCTGTTGCGAACTAGGAAGCTGGCTGAAGACGTTAAAAAGGGTGGCTTTGGCCGCCCTTTTTTATTGCCTAGGTTCAGGATCAATAGCCGACGCGTGTCGGTGCACAGCATCAACCACCAAAGGGATGTATGTTTCTGACATCCCGATCTGAGGGTGGTTGGCCTCAGCGACGAGGTAATACCGTCCGATCGAAGAAAGCTTCGAGAGTTCAGTTTGCATCTCAGTCCAGCTGGGCTGCATCTCGTCGGGCCAATCTCCTGCGACAAAGACATCAAGCGGTAGATTTCCCAGCCCTGCCTGCGCAACCTCACGGCCAGCAACTGCCGTTCGTTCCCAGCCGCGCGCTTCTTCCGCTGTGCCGCGCATATGCGAGATGGAATTCAACAGAGCCAGCGACTGCTCATAATCCGCTCCTTCCAGCCCATCAATAGCCGGGGCGAAAAGATCAAAGGCACGCGGCACCCCAAACACGTTGAGCCAGGGCGCCAACTGAAAACCTTCCAACAGCTCCCGGAAGCCCTCTTGTGCAAAAGGCGGGAAACGCTCCCCCATATCCTCATGGCTTGAGTCCAAAAGAATGAGCGCACCCACACGTGCGGGATAATCTTTCGCGAACACCCGGGCGACGACGCCCCCATAGGAATGCCCAACCAGAATGATCGGACCAGTGATCGATGCAGCGTTCAGCAAGCGGGCCAGCCGGTCGCTCGCAAGCCCGGCATCTCTGGCAGCGCCACTGTCCTTGCTCCACCCCAACCCATCTCGGTCATAGGAGCAAACCCGAAATTCTGGCTCCAGCAGCCGTTCAAGCGGTCGCCAGCTGGACGCGGGATTGCCCATGCCTGATGAGAGCACCACCGTCTGATCGCCAGCACCACGACAAACCATATGAAGGGAGACATCCCCTACATCATAGAGCTTACCAGGCGCCGGATAGAGCGACGCCGCCCGCATCTCCCCAATACGCTGGAACACCATGCCGGCAATAATGAGCATGAGCACAAGCGCCAGAATGGCAAGCCCTGCCCTGCGCACAAGCCGCCAGGGGCCCATGACTGATCCTTGTTGCTTTATCGCTGTCTCGCTCATCTCACGCTCCCATACAGTTTGTATGAACATGGTCGGAGCCTGCCCCAGAAACGAGCTATCGAGGGAACCAATTAAATTGTTTGACTTAGAGCCGCAGCAACGTGGGCAGGGTCACAGATTGTGAGCGTCCAGATAGTCTGCGCTCTGCATTTCCATCAGCCTTGAAACCGTCCGCTCAAATTCGAAGCTGCCATCACCGCTTTTGTAAAGCGCTTGCGGCTCAACGGCAGCAGATGCCACCAGCCGCACTTTTCTTTCATAGAAGGCATCAATCAGCGTGACGAAACGCTTGGCTTCGTTCCTGTTGGCGGCACTGAGCTCGGGGATGTGGTCAATGAAGACCGTACTAAAACATTCAGCGATCTTCAGATAGTCGGCAGCACCCAAAGGCTTTGCACAGAGGTCCGCGAAGCTAAAACGCGCCACCTCGTGAACAGCTTGTGGAACTTCTACAGCACGGCCTTTGACGGCAAGTGTCCTTGGCTTGGGTTTCAGACTGTTTGTCAGACTATCGAAACAGGCATCCATTTTGCGATCTGCGCCCATATCAAGCGGTACGTAATAGACAGCCATACCGTTCATGCGGTCGAGCCGGTAATCCGTGTCGCTATCAAGCGGCACCACCTCCATGGCCTGTTCCACCAGATCAATGAAAGGCAGGAAACGGTGGCGGTTGAGCCCCCCTTCATAGAGGCCCGACGGCGCCCTGTTGGAGGTGGCGACCACGACCACGCCCAGCTCAAACAACCGGGTGAACAACCGCCCGAGAATTGAAGCATCCGCAATATCGTGCACCTGAAACTCATCGAAGCAGAGCAGCGTCGCTTCGCGCGCGATCTGGGAGGCCACAGGCAGGATAGGATCATCGCCCTTGGCCTGCCCTGCCTTTTCTCGTTTGCGCCAAGCGAAGATCCGCTCATGGGTTTCCGCCATGAACTCGTGAAAATGCACCCGGCGTTTTTGAGCAACAGGCGCTGTTTCAAAGAACATATCCATCAGCATGGATTTGCCTCGGCCCACGTCCCCCCATAGATAAATGCCTTCAGGAGGGCTAACCGGCTGACCCAGGCCCAGAAAGCGCAGCCGCCCTGTCTTTAAGCCAGGGCGCCAATCACTCAGTGCATCGTATAGCCGTTGCAGGTTGCGCACGGCGCGTTCCTGCGCAGGATCGTGGGCAATGTCCCCACCATCTGTCAGTGCGCGATACTTCTGAACCGGGCCGTCTGTCATTTAGAACGCGAGAATCCAAAAAAGAACATTTCAAGAACATGCGGCCTTTGCTACCCTTCAAGACAAAAGGAGCAAATGCCGTGACCTCACTCATATCTCTCGCCGCGCGATTTGAACAGGCATCAAAGAAGTATGCTGCCGACAATGGCATCAGGCGAACCGAAGAGTGGTTCACGCTCAAAATGCAGGAAGAGCTCGGCGAACTCACCCAGGCCTGGATGAAATGGGCGGGACATGGACGGCGAAAAGGTAAGTCGGAAACTGACCTCCACCACGACATGTCAGATGAAACAGCAGACCTTCTGGGCCACGTCCTTCTGTTCGCAAGGCAGCATAATATCGACTTGGAAGCGGCGATCAGGCGCAAATGGCGGTTCGATCCAACGACCGACACACCTTTCTCTGAAGTCGATTAGCCAAGGAGTTTTGTGAGATCCCGATAAGGCGGATCATCATTCACAAAGCTGAAACTTCCCTGGTCTCTCATCTCCTTCGCCGCTTTCAAAAAGCCGCCAAGTGCCGCGACCGCCAAAGCACTCCCTGTGCTGATCCGCTTAACGCCAGCAGCGGCCAGCTGATCAACGGTTAGCGAATGGCCTGGCAGGCCGGCCAACACATTCACGGGACGATCAACCGAGCGCACCAGTTCGGCAATCTCCTCAATATCCGTAAGGCCCGGCGCATAGAGCACGTCAGCGCCTGCGGCCTGATAGGCTTGCAGCCGTTCGATGACAGCACTGAGATTCCGGTCACCCACGACATAATTCTCAGCCCGCGCCGTCAGAACAAAAGAAATCTCACCACCATGCGCCGCCTCCGCCGCAGCTTCAATTCGAGCCTTTGCCAAATCGATAGGATAGAGCGACCGATCCGGCCTCATATCTTCAATGGAACCACCCGCAAGCCCTGCAGCAATGCCAAGCCGGATCGTTTCAGCTACCGCGTCTGGTCCATCACCCCAGCCATTTTCCAGATCCGCGTTCACCGGCAGGGAAGTCGCATCAACAATCTCCGCAACATGCGCAAGCATGGCGTCGCGCCCAACACGATTATCAAGCGTGCCAATGGAGTAGGCATAACCAGCGCTCGATGATGCAAGTGCCTCAAACCCAAGCCCCTCCAGAAGACGTGCGGTACCACGGTCGTAAGGGTTGGGGATGACGAGGGGCTTATCCTGTGCGTGGAGTGCCTTTAGTCGTTCTGCTTTTGCTTTCTGGCTCATGCGTCTTATCCCTGTTCTGGTGAGACGTTGGATATGGGGCTGGAGTATCCCGCAAGCTCGCCACTTTCGGACGCTTACAAAGCTGACGGGACCAGGAATCGTTCCAGGACTTTTCGCTGCTCATCCGTTTCCACAGGAAGGTCAAAGTGCAGATCAAGCAGCGCGACCATCTCATCGACATCTGCGATCTCATGAACGGTCTGATCTTCGCCGCGTTTTCGTTCAATGAATGTGTTGTTGAAAATCATGCGCCTTGCCTCTGCAGACGGGCGTTCAACAATCAGGTTATTGGTGAAAAGAGACTCCGGGTGGGTGGACGTGTACCAGCTCGATAGCTCGTAATCGACAGGCGATTGTGGTGTCAGGGTGAACTCGCAGACATTCGCCCACCTATCATCTGGGGCAGCCTGTCCAAGATTAGCCTGGATCGTATAGTTCTCGCCGTGCCTCACGATCCGGTGATCCTCGTGCCGCGTCTTTTGAACGAGATCAGGCTCCAGCTTTAACACGCCGGTCAGGCGAATACCGCCAAAGCCCCCATCATAGATGTAAGCGCCATCATCAAACTCAACGCAGATCAGCATATGCGTCAAAGGGGCCGCAACACCATCCTCAACCATCCAGCGCACGCGCCCGATTAAACCTCTGGCCTTGAAGCCCAATTGGCTCAAGGCGGCGAGCGCCAACCCGTTCTGCTCAAAACAATAACCACCACGACAGGCACCAACGATCTTGCTCTGCAATGTGTCGAGATCAAGCTGCACACCCTGCCCGAACAGAATGCTCAAATTTTCAAACGGAATGGAGGTAGCATGGGCAAACTGGATGGCCGTCAGATTTTCCAACGTCGGTTCCCGCCCCCCCTCATACCCGATGCGGGCAAAATAGGCTTCAATATCAATTGGCATATCGGACATGAGGAACCCCGCCACAAAAAAGGAGTGCTCCCTATGTAGGAGCACTCCTGTAAATTACCTAGAGCCAATTCGCGTTCTACACAGCTCCATATTCCCGCACCCTAATTTTTAGGGCCTATTTCATCGTGGGGATCACGAAGCTGGAGCCTTCTTTCACGCCAGTTGGCCAACGCGACGTCACGGTTTTCACCTTGGTATAGAACTTCACACCTTCCGTACCATGTTGGTTCGTATCGCCAAAGGCAGAGCGCTTCCAGCCACCGAATGAGTGATAGGCGAGCGGCACAGGGATCGGCACATTGATGCCCACCATGCCCACATTCACCTTGGACGCGAAGCTGCGGGCGGCGTCTCCGTCTCGGGTGAAGATCGCTACACCGTTGCCGTATTGATGCTCACTTGGGAGTTTGGCCGCTTCTTCAAACGTCTCCGCGCGCACGACAGAGAGAACCGGTCCGAATATCTCTTCTTTCCAGATGTCCATATCCGGCGTCACATTATCAAAGAGCGAACCGCCAATGAAAAAGCCGTCTTCATAGCCCTGCAGTTCAAAGCCACGGCCATCCACAAGAAGGTCGGCGCCTTGCTCAACACCGCGATCGATCCAGCCGGCAACCTTGTCGCGCTGCTCAGCTGTGACCATTGGGCCGTAATCCGCATCAACGTCCGTCGAAAGACCAACTTTCAGGCTTTCAACGCGCGGAATGAGTTTCTCAATCAACCGGTCACCGGTTTCCTTACCGACGGGCACAGCGACGGAGAGCGCCATGCAGCGTTCGCCAGCTGAACCATACCCAGCACCGATGAGATCATCGACGACACGATCTAGGTCAGCGTCAGGCATGATGATGGCGTGGTTCTTTGCCCCACCCATAGCCTGCACCCGCTTCCCGTGGGCGGCACCTGTTGCGTAAATATATTCTGCAATCGCCGACGAACCGACAAAGCTGATTGCTTCAACCTGCGGGTCGGTCAGAAGCGTGTCGACCGCCTCCTTGTCCCCATTGACCACATTGAGCACACCGGCAGGGGCACCCGCTTCCATGAAAAGTTCTGCCAGACGCAATGGCACGCTCGGGTCTTTTTCCGATGGCTTGCAGACAAAAGTATTGCCGCAGGCAATTGCCACACCGAACATCCACATGGGGATCATGGCCGGAAAGTTGAACGGTGTAATACCGGCACACACGCCCAGTGGCTGGCGCATGGAGTACATATCAATGTCTGGGCCGGCACCTTCGGTGAATTCACCTTTCTGGAGATGGGGAATGCCACAGGCAAACTCGATCACCTCCAGACCACGTTGAATATCGCCCCTACTGTCAGCGATCACCTTGCCATGTTCAGAAGAGAGCATCTCCGCCAGCTCATTCATATTGTCTTCAAGCAGACGTTTGAAATCAAACATGACCCGCGCGCGGCGCTGCGGGTTAGTGGCGGCCCAGCCAGGGAATGCGGCAGCAGAAGAGGCAATACCTGCCCGTACTTCATCAGCGCTCGCAAGCGGTGTCTGAGCGGTAACCTCACCCGTATTCGGATTGAAGACACCTAGTGTCCGGCCACTCGTGCCAGCGACTTTGGCGCCATTGATAAAGTGATGCAGCTCTTTGGCCATGCTCGTCACGCGATCCCGTTACCGAGTGCGTCTCCCTGGTTCAGATCTTCTTAATTTGCCCTCTGTTCCTAGCGCTCGCGACGGTTTGCTGCAAGAGCTTGAACCGTGAAGCACCGGACCCGCCCCACCAGGTGATCAAAATATTCGCCAGGGAAAAATGGATCTCAGGGCCGCTTCAGAAGCCAACCCACAATAAACGTCGCGGCAACCGCGCCTGCGAGCTGGGCGGCGATGAAGAGGGCTGCATTATCAGGATGAATGCCAGAAAATGTATCCGTAAAGGTGCGGGCAATTGTCACCGCCGGGTTGGCGAAAGACGTGGACGAGGTGAACCAATATCCAGCGGTGATGAAGAGCCCCACCGCATAGGGAACAGCCTGCGGCGCTGCCTTTATGCATCCGAGGATTGTGGTAACGAGGCCAAAAGTGGCAACAATCTCGCCGGTCCATTGGCCAGGGCCCGTGCGCACATTGGTGGAGCTTTGGATCAGCGACTGATCAAACATCAGGTGAGCCACCACGGCGCCAGCGACAGCAGCACAGACCTGCACCAGAACGTAAACACCTCCCTGTCCCCAGCCAATTTCACGACGAAGGGCGAAGGCAAGCGTCACCGCGGGATTAAAGTGGGCGCCAGATATCGGCCCAAAGATCAAAATAAGAACTGCGAGAATAGCACCGGTGGCAATTGTGTTCCCCAAAAGCGCAATCGCGTCATTTCCACCTGCAAGGCTCTCGCCCATAATTCCCGACCCCACGACGGTGGCCAGCAAAAAGAATGTCCCAAGCGCCTCAGCTGCAAGGCGACGTCCAAAATCAATTTCCTGCATGAAAAATTAGGCGCTTTCGTTCTTCTGATCGGTGGAGCTCTTACCGATTTTGTCCAATTCGCGTTTCAGCGCGAGCTCATCCAAACTGGACAGCGGAAGGTTTGCAAAAATATCAATCCGCGCCCTGATTTGACGAAACACATCCAGAAAGATCGCCCGCTTCTCTACGTCCGGACCTTCAAAAGCAGCCGGGTCTTCAAACGGCCAATGGGCGCTCGCAGGATGCCCTGGCCAAACCGGACAGACTTCTCCAGCTGCATTGTCACAAACCGTAAAAATGAAATCCATCTGCGGCGCATCATCAGCAGCAAACTCATCCCACGACTTGGACCGCAGACCATCGACAGAGATCTTCGCAATCTTGAGCGTTTCCAAAGCCGTCTCATTGGGCGCACCTGTCGGCTGGCTTCCCGCCGAGAACGCCTGAAAGGACGCTCCCGGTAGGGAATTAAGATAGGCCTCCGCAAGCAGACTGCGTGCGGAGTTACCGGTGCATAAGAACAGCACGTTGTAGGGGGTCAATCGGTCACTCATCGCTTAGCAACATCCGCCCTTGTGCGTGGGCACCGGCGTTTCTCGGACAAGCTCAGTGGCCACGGCTTCGGGTCGCAAGTCGGGTCCCGTTCCCCGCTCTTCCGTCTGGTGTTTCGTGTGGAAGGCTTCCCACATCACACCGTCCGGGTCTGTCGTCCAGCTCTTTTCTGACTTGTGGTAGCAGCAGGTCGTGACACCTTCAGGAAGATAGGGACCTTCTGCTTGTTTGAACTGTTCGAAGAGTGGTTCAAGCTCATCTTCGCTCTCAACCTGTATCCCAGCATGATTGAAACCCGTCTCTGACTGTGCAGGCTCCACCACGAAATTCACCCGAGGGTCGTCCAACATCCACTTCGCATAATCCTCGCGCTTCGTGGTTGGTTCTTGACCAAACATGGCCGAATAGAAACTGATCGACTTTTCCAGGTCTGCAACTGCAAAGCTCACATGTAGTCTTTTCATGTTCCTGTCTCCTCTAGTGCGGGTGCACACGCACCCTGACAACAATCTTCCAAAAGGTAATCGGCAAGGGCGCGCATGCCGCCGAGATTTGCCGTGTAGATAATCGAGCGTCCATCACGACGCGCAGAAACAAGTCCCGCCCGCGTGAGCTCCTTTAAATGAAAGGAGAGGGTCGGCGCTGCGACCCCCAATTGCTCTGCGAGACCGCCAGCTGGCAATCCGGCCTCATCTGCATTTGGCGAATGGGCCCGCACCAGCGTGCGGAATATCTCCAAACGGGTTTCCTGAGCGAGCGCACCAAGTGCCTCTATAGCGTTTATCATTTCCATATTTTGATAATTATAGAATTATAATGACATTTCAACCCCTACCCCTCAAAAAGTCGATAAACCTGACAGGACGCGCAGTTTTGCTAGGGTGGGCAGACAATTTTATTGATGAAGGGGAGAGAAGATGATCGTCATTACCGGACAGGCCGCCATTGCCGCCGACAAGCTTGAGGCCTTCCGCCCCGTGGCAGAACGACAAGTCACCCTCTCCCGGAAGGAAGAGGGCTGCCTCAACTATGGCTATTATGAAGATGCTATGGCGCCGGGAACCTTCCTCTTCTACGAAGAATGGAAAGACCAGGCCGCTGTCGATTTTCACTTTGCTCAAGCCTATTGCCTGGAATTCATGGCAGCGGCTGGGGACCTCTCCTCAACGCCACCCAAGGTCAATATTCATCAGGTCGAAAACACGCAAGTGATTGGCTAAGTCGCTGGCGACACCACACCGCATAAAAGAAAACGCCCTCCCCTTCGATCAGAAAGAGAGGGCGTCTTAGGTCTAGAAAACGAGTAAGGCTTAGCCTTCCCACTCGATCAGATCTTCAAACTTGTCGACCACCTCACCAAAGGTCGCAACCGTATTGATGAAGTTCACATCAGAGATACCGCCTTCCAGCGTGACCCATTGCTCGATCACGGGATCGTTCTCATCGTCGATATAGGCCTGGCTGAAGCGCTCACCGGCGTTGAAATCATTGATCGCTTTGTAGCTAGGGCGATTATCCATAGACCAACCCACATAGAGCTGCAGGAACTCACATGCCTTGCCCGTCTTGCCGCATTCATAGAAATAGATGACAGCATTTGAGTCCGCGAGTTTGAAGTTCAGGATCGGCAGATCCTCATAATCCGTATCGGCGATATGAACATCTTCATACCCGTTATCCCGAAGCATCTCGACAATGTCATTGGGTTCAATTGTCCCGATATATTCAGCAGCGCTTGCAGGTGCGGCGGCAATGCCCATCGTTCCAAGAGTAAATAGCGCTGCGCCGAAAAGGCGTTTTATCTGGTTCACTGTCCAGGCTCCTATGTTGCGTACCCCGTTTAGATATCACTCTACCTCACCCAAAACCCTATGCAAACTATGTGCATGCGTTTCGCGGAGAATGGTGGTTTTTCCTGCGCCTCCGCGCTGACGGTCAGTCTGCCGGCGCGCCAATGGCACCCGACCAGTCCACCGATCGCGTGGCATACATCGTGAGTGCCAGCACGCCAAAGGCAATCAGCGCGCCCACCAAAAGCGCGTAAGCCGCGACCTGCAGAATAATATAGAGCAACCCATAAAGCCCAAGCAGGGAGAGTGCTGCGATTGCACCGCGTCGGACCTGACCAAAGATGGCGGACACATAGCCACCATTGAGCGCCGCCACCGCTCCACTTGCCACGGCATAAGCGGGACCAAACCCAGTGACTTCAGCAAAGGCGAGCAGGAGCACATAAAAGATCACCAGGCCAAACCCGAACAATACATACTGAACCGCATGCACCCGGGTTCCCGCCCGAAGCTCCAGCAGAAAAACGGCAAGGAACCCAGTCGCCAGAAACAGGATGGCGTATTTGGCCGACCGCGAGACAAGCTGATAGCTGTCTGCCTCTTCCACAAAGCCCACCTTCACAGCCTTCGCAAACAGGGGCGAAATGTTCTGATCTGAATAGCGCCAGAACTGGGGATAGGAGCGCGCCACATAGGGCACAGACCAATCGGCCTCAAACCCGTCAGCGCTCAGGACATACGTGTCGGGCAAATAGCCACCACCAAAACTCGGATGCTGCCAGTCAGACGTCATGCGGATGGAACTTGTCTGCCCCACAGGGGCGAAGCTTAAAGACTGCGTGCCATTGAACGCCATCGTCACCGAGAAAAACAGAGTTTCTTCCAAGGCTCCGTCCGGCAAAGACAGATGAAGCCCGCCATACCCGTCGCTTTGCGGGAGGTTGAGACTGGGAACAAAATCAACCGGCGTTGGCGCCGCCCCAAGGCGGAGACCCGGCACTTCGCGAAGGCCCGTCGGGTCTTGAATACGAAGCGCAATAAAGGCATCCCCCCATTGCGGTGCATAACCTTCCGGCAGACGCTCCATGATTTTGTCGCGGGCAGGAAAGCGTCCCTCAATCAGAGTATCAGCGTGATAGACCGGCACTTCATAAATGGCACGCTCACGGAGTGAGACCTCACTGCGCACTGTCGCTGTCATCTCATCGGGCAGGACAATCAGAAAATCTTTTCGCGACACATTCGTCGTGACGCCATTCTGTGTGTTCGTAAAACTGCCTCTGAAGGGCACCACCAGGAAGGGCCCTGCGACGCTCTGCTCCGCACCCCAGCTTTCGGCTACTTCCTGCACAACCTGGACTTCGTAACTCTGACGGTCCTCGATCAACATCCAGACAAAGAGCATCGGGATCATGAGCGCAAGCGTCAGCCCGCAAATGACAAAGAACTTCACTCCCGGACTGTGTAGTGACGGGCGAAGGGACGGACGGACGGTGGATGATTGATCGATGGCAGACATGAAATGTTCCCCTGAAGATGACAGCAAACACTTTCATGTCTCATCCGGGCAGCACTTGGACCCGACTGCGGCAACCCGTAGGTTCATTTAAGGCGATGTCGTGGCACGAGTACGTGTCAGCCAATCACTTTAAGGTCAATGTTTTCATTGGCAAACAATATGTAATCCGATTAATGCGGATTAGGGCGAAGGAGGATGCGGCGAAATATGTTTCGCCCCATCTAGCTTAGCGTTTTCGAAACTCACATTATTTAACTTAGCCTCAGAAAAATCTGCCCCAGACAGGTTCGCACTTTCAAAATTAGTCTCGAGGCAACCGCTTCCAAAGAACGTTGCGCCCTGCAAATTTGCGACGGCAAAATTTGTCCTTAAGAGTTCGCTAGAGTTAAATCTGGTTCTCACCAGTCGCGCTCCATGAAACTTCGAGAAAGCCAAATCTGCCCTTGAAAAATCTGCAGTCTGAAGAAAAGCCTCCTCAAAATGAGCACCTTCGAGCCTAGCATCCGCAAAATAGGCCATGTTCATCTCGGCCCCCGTTGCGAGGAAACCTCTTAGTGTAGCATTTCTAAAACTAGCCGAGTTTGCAGACGTATTTGAAAAGTCAGCCTTGTCCATGGATGAGTAGTCAAAATTCGAACTATCCAATCGGAACCAAGAGAAGTCCGCCTCTGGTAAAACCAAGCCGCCAAAGTCGACCCTCTGGAGGTCAATCTTCCCAGAAACTCTAATCTCGTGTTTCTTATCAAGAATTCTGATCAGGACAGTGAGAGCAGCAACAACATCCAATTCGGGCCCAGTGGGAATTGTCATATTCAGTTCATCGGAGACAGACGAATGGTCGCGAATGAACGCTGCAAGCATCGACGATATTGCTTCTAAATCACGCCCGCTATCTTTCGCGATCCGTTCCAACGCATAAACTGCGCCCAGTCGAACAGATAGTTTCTCGTTACCCAATTGTTCAACAGCCCTCGTGAAACGCTCGGTGATTTGCGACTGCTCCGAGAGCTTTCTGGTTTCCTCTGCAATCCTAGCTTGCTCATCAAGCGCTTTGGTTCGACGCGCGGCGAGTGAAAGACCGTAGAGACCAGCCGCACCAGCTGCGACGGTAGCCAACGACCAGAGAAGATTGCGCATGCCTTCCGGGTCAGCGCTCCAAAAAGCGACAGTGAGGAAGTCTCCCTCCGCTGTCCGGCCCAGCAGCAACCATGTAACGATGACCGCACCGAAGCCAAAACCGAGATAAGGCACAGGCGAACGCACGACGCTTCTACAAATCCGCTCAAGGTCGCAGATCAGATCATCTATCAGTTCCCAGATTATGTAGATCGGGTTCATAGGCTCCATCCAAAATAGCCATTTTGAACAGGACTCCCGATTCTCGGGGCTGCGTCAAGGCGAGTACACAGGTTTTCCACCACACTCCACCGTCATTGCCGGACTTGTTCCGGCAATCCAGGGGCTTGGGGCACGGCAGGCATTTCCTTGCCCTGGATACCCGGGACAAGCCCGGGTATGACAGCAGCGCGTGTGGCAGCCGGTTTGGGAAAATTCTTGCTCCAAACCAAAAAAGCCGCCACCTGTGTCAGGCAGCGGCCTTTGAACCTTGGAACGCGCGGAACAATCAGACGCGGCGTTCGACCATCATCTTCTTGATCTCGGCAATGGCCTTGGCAGGGCTTAGGCCCTTCGGGCAGGCTTTCGCACAGTTCATGATCGTGTGGCAGCGATAAAGCCGGAACGGGTCTTCCAGATTATCAAGACGCTCACCGGTTGCTTCATCGCGACTGTCGATGAGCCAGCGATAGGCCTGCAACAAAACAGCTGGTCCCAGATAGCGGTCGCCATTCCACCAGTAAGACGGGCACGACGTGGAACAACAAGCACAGAGAATGCACTCATAAAGACCGTCGAGCTTCTCGCGATCTTCCGTTGATTGCTTCCACTCTTTTTCCGGCTGCACAGACGTCGTCTGAAGCCACGGCTCAATCGACGCGTGCTGCGCATAAAAGTTCGTGAGATCCGGCACCAGGTCCTTCACCACATCCATATGCGGCAGCGGATAGATTTTCACCTCACCCTTCACCTCATCAATGCCTTTGGTGCAGGCAAGTGTATTGGTGCCATCAATATTCATGGCGCAGGAGCCGCAAATGCCTTCCCGGCAGGACCGGCGGAAGGTAAGCGTTGGATCGGTTTCGTTTTTAATCTTGATGAGCGCGTCGAGCACCATGGGTCCGCAGCTATCCATGTCGACTTGATATTCATCAATGCTCGGGTCCGCGCCGCCATCCGGGTCGTAGCGATACACCTTGAATGTGCGCAGGTTCTTCGCGTCCGCTGGCGCGGCGTGCTTTTTGCCTTTTGTGGGCTTGGAGCCTTTAGGCAGTGCTAGTTCAACCATCTGTCTCTCCTCGCCGCCTTAGTAAACGCGTTCTTTGGGTTCGATATAGTCGACTTCATTCGTCATCGTGTAGGTGTGCACGGGACGATAGGTCAGCTTCACGTTCCGGGCATCATCAACCCATGAAAGCGTGTGCTTCATCCAGTTTTCATCATCTCGGGTATCGAAGTCTTCCCGCGCGTGGCCGCCGCGGCTTTCCTTCCGCGCGTCCGCGCCATTCATCGTGGCACGGGCCTGAATAATGAGATTGTCGAACTCAAGCGTTTCAATAAGATCGGAATTCCAGATGAGCGACCGGTCGGTGACGCCAATGTCTTCCGACCCCGCATGAACCTGCTCCATGAGCTTCACGCCTTCTTCCAGAACATCACCGGTCCGGTAGACCGCGCAATTATTCTGCATCACCCGCTGCATGCGACCACGCAGCTCGGCAGTCGGCGTGCTGCCCTTGGCATTGCGGAAGTGATCAAGACGCTCAATCGAGTTCTGACCGGCATTTTTCGGCAACGGCTTGGTTGGTCCACCTGCGGTGAGTTTCTCACCGGCGCGAAGACCCGCCGCCCGGCCAAACACAACCAGGTCGATAAGGGAGTTTGAACCAAGGCGGTTCGCCCCGTGAACCGACACGCAGGCCGCTTCACCAATGGCCATAAGACCCTGAACCGTTTTCTCCGGATCGTTTGGATCGCCTGCGATCACTTCCCCATGATAGTTCGTGGGGATGCCACCCATATTATAGTGGACCGTTGGGATAACCGGGATCGGCTCTTTGGTCACGTCTACGCCAGCAAAGATACGGGCAGACTCTGAAATACCTGGCAGGCGGGCTGCGAGAATTTCCGGGTCCAAATGATCGAGATGCAGGAAGATGTGGTCATTCTCCGCACCAACGCCACGGCCTTCACGGATTTCCATGGTCATGGAGCGTGAGACCACATCGCGGGAGGCCAAGTCTTTCGCCGACGGTGCGTAGCGTTCCATGAAACGCTCACCTTCGGAATTGACGAGATAACCGCCTTCCCCACGAGAGCCTTCAGTGATCAAACAGCCTGATCCATAAATGCCCGTTGGGTGGAACTGCACAAACTCCATGTCCTGAAGCGGCAGGCCAGCTCGAAGCGCCATCGCATTGCCATCACCAGTGCACGTGTGAGCAGATGTCGCTGAGAAATAGGCCCGGCCATAACCGCCCGTCGCCAGGATCGTCTCGTTACTGTGGAAACGATGCAGCGTGCCATCATCCATTTTGAGCGCGACAACACCGACGCACGCCCCTTCATCATCCATGATGAGGTCGATGGCGAAATATTCAATGAAGAACTCCGCATCATAGCGGAGCGACTGGCCGTAAAGCGTGTGCAGGATCGCGTGACCAGTCCGGTCCGCCGCCGCACAGGTGCGCTGCGCAATGCCCTTGCCATATTCCGTTGTCATGCCACCGAAAGGACGCTGATAGATCTTGCCTTCCTCCGTCCGGCTGAAGGGAACACCAAAGTGCTCCAGCTCATAAACAGCTTCCGGCGCATTGCGGCAGAGATATTCAATCGCGTCCTGATCGCCCAGCCAGTCTGACCCCTTTACGGTGTCATACATGTGCCATTTCCAGTCGTCCTGGCCCATATTGCCGAGCGCTGCGGAAATGCCACCCTGCGCCGCAACCGTGTGCGAGCGCGTCGGGAAGACCTTGGTGATGTTCGCGGTCTTAAGACCCGCCTGCGCGCAGCCCAAAGTCGCACGAAGACCAGCACCGCCGGCACCCACCACGACCACATCGAATGTGTGATCTGTAAACTCGTATTCTGTCGAGGCGCTCATCGCCGTCTCCTACCAATTCAGCTAATGGGTCAGCCGCCAAAGCCGAGCTTCAGCACTGCATAGATGCAGGCCAGGCCTACCACTGCCGCGAAAAAATTATTGCCGATGATGGAGAGCAGCTTCATGCCCTCGCCATTCACATAATCCTCGATGATCTCCTTCATGCCGATGCGCATGTGATAGACGCCCGACAGAATGAGAAGCAGGAAGAGGATCGAAACCACCGGCATGGAAAGATAGGCTTTGACCGTCGCATAGTCCCCGCCGACAAGTGCCACGACCGATGCAAGGGCAAAGATGACCAGCGGAACATTGGCGACAGCGGTTAGCCGCTGCAGCCAGAAACTGTCTGTGCCGGACTTTGCCGACCCATGACCACGAACGCGGGAAAGAGGGGTGCGCATGTCAGCCATCTCAGAGCCCTCCTGCCATCGCATAGGCCACGGCCCAGACGATCAATGTGAGAACAATGGATCCTGCAAGCGTGAGACGCGCCATCCATTCGACAGTGCCAAGCTCAAAGCCCTTGCCCAGATCCCAGACGAAGTGGCGGATACCGCCAAGCAGATGATGGATCAGCGCCCAAGTGTAGCCGAAGAGCACCAAGCGCCCGAACCATGACGTGGCAACGTCCATGAAGACGCCATAAGCCTCAGGTCCCGTCGCAGCAGCAATCAGCCACCAGGCAAGAAGAAGTGTGCCGAAATAGAGAGCTCCACCAGTGATGCGATGCACAATCGACATCATCATAGTGAGCATAGGCCGGTAGATCCCCATATGGGGCGACAGCGGCCGGGCGCGCCCAGGTGCCTTCACAGACGTTTCTGCCATGGTTCTGTCCTTGATAGGTGTCGTCCGGCCTCTCCGCCGGGTGCAGCACCGTTGGGAATATGAGTCCCGTGTTTAGCGAACAGAGGAGGACAAGGCAAATAACAAGGCCCCAAAGAGGGCCAGTTTTTGGCACTTTTGCTTAGTTTTTGCGAGTGTCTCGCAAAAAAGTTGCGCCAATGCACGAGTAACTGCCTTCGCTCAGCTCAATTGGCGACGCGGCTTTCGGACTGATCATTCGTCACCTGGTCTCTCAACCAGGCACGTGCCTCCTCAACCTCAACAAATTGCCGTTGCGGAAAGGGGCTGTTTTGGAACTGCATGAACAAATTACCGATCAGCTGGGTCAGTTTACCAGGGGTCAGAATGGCGCTTGCGATGGTGAAACTGGCAAGATCATGTTTGGAAAGAACGGCGCCTATCTTCGCAAGGTCAGTGGCAGACTTGGCCTTCACCAGAACGGCAATGCGTTCTTCCCCCCATTCTTCCTGAGACCGTTCGACGACATCCTGCACCAGCTCGGCAGTCGCAATCGCTGTCCCATAGTCGATCGTAACGATACCAGGTTCTTCTTCGACCAAAGTCACATCACCCACGACTGCCTGCTTCATACATCTCTCTCCCATTCGCCCACAGCCGTGTTTTACCTTATTCTGACGCAAATTTCCCCCAGCCTGTTGGACGGCGCTAAATCTGGCTCACCATGGACCCATCCTTCTGCGTTATCGAAAAAAATAGAGTATTACTCCAAGATCGCGAGACTGATGTCTTTCCCCTTTACAGCATCACCAAGACGATTATTGCCGCGCTCATTTTCGATTTGGGTCTGGAAATTGACAGACCTGCCTCTCACTGGTTGGACGAAAGCTGGCTCCCGCGGGGAAACGAGATCAACCTGCAGCACCTACTGACCCACACGTCTGGTCTACGTGATTATTTCAGCGTTGCCACCTATCACGCCGCCGTTCAGAACGGTGGAACAGCATGGTCCGACAATGAATTCGCCCAACATACAGTGAGGCAGCCGCTTTTGTTCGAACCAGGACAGGGTTGGGCCTACTCAAATCCAGGCTATTGGGCGCTAAAACGGGTCTGCGAACTGGAAAGCGGCATGAGTTTTACCGCCCTCGTCAGAAAACACATCAACCATGGCCTCCTACTACCATCGCTCAAAGCTGTGAGCGGCCTCTTTTCCGAAGACCTTCCTCAATACGAAGCAGGCTGGGTATGGCATGGCCTGGTCTGTGGCAATGCCTGCGATACCGCTCAGTTTATGGCGTCAGATCTTGTATCCAGGCTCGCCCGCCAGCTCGTGCCCGTGCCCAATGCAGGTCCGACCTTTCCAGATGCGGCCTATGGTCTGGGGGTGATGGGAGATTTGAGCGGCACCAATTACGGACACAATGGCAGCGGTCCGGGCTTCAGCACATCCTGCTTTCACTTTCCAAAGTCGGGCATCACGGTAAGCTGTTTGTTGCCATATGACGGTCCAGAGGATGCGGCCTATGCAAAGATGCAGGCACTAGCCAAACAGTTTGGCGCAATCTAGCGAACCTCCTGGCTTGCAAAGTGAATATCTTAGAGCAATACTCCAGCCTATGGTGTCGAAAGAAAGCAAAACCTATCTTGCCGGCGTCGCAGCAGCGAAAAGGCTCTTTTCAGAGCGTGGTTACGACGCCGTCTCGACCGCCGAAATTCGCCAAGCCGCTGGCATGTCGAACGGCAGCCTCTTCCACCATTTTGAGAACAAGGAAGGCATAGCCGTAGCGGTTTTTGTGACTCTTGTGCGTACCTATCAGGCGGAAATCGCCGAAAAGCTCGCGCCCACACGGCGCGCAGCAGATGGCATCGAGGCCTTCATTCGCGCCCATAACCTCTGGATCGAACGCGACCCGGACGGCGCTCGAATTCTCTTTAACGGCCACCATCCAAGCTGGAGCGAAACAGCGCTGAAAAGGATCAGGGCTGAAAACCAGGGCTTTGGACAGACGCTTCAGAACTGGAAAAACAATCTGGAAGACAAGGAGCGCCTTCAGAACTGGAGTCTTGCTCTAATTCTGGCGACATTGGTCGGGCCAACACAGGTCATGTGCCGCGCCTGGCTCTCAGGACAGTCGAAGGTTCCACCGAGTGAAAACATCGAAAACCTCGTAAAACTGGCACAAAAGGCTCTGCTTTCATAAAGCGTGTCGAGACACTCCCCGTAGAGCAGGCATCTCTGAAACTTGGTTCCCTGACAATGGGCATCCATATTGGAGTGTAGCTCTAGTTGGACATCTCCTGTGCACAAACATCGATCAAAGGACCAAGGGCTGCTTGCTCACCTGCCTCAACCAACCCATCAGCACCCGCCGCCTGACGTACCGCATCTTCAAGACAGACAGTCAGCGCGTCCTCAGACGACGGAGCTGCGCCGGGGTCATAGCGTAACCCAACCGCAATCAAGCCGCCCTGGCCATCTGGCCCATATTCCCTGGTAACAGCCGAGCAGCAAATCGCACATGAAGAAGCCTGGCCAAATGCCTCGCCAAATCTGGCTTTTCCAGCTTCCCATTGGGCATCGAAGGGCAGATCAGCGAACGGCTCTATCATAATGTCCCAGGGCGTCATGTTGGCACTGGCGATCAGGTCACTGTCTGCACCAAGGCGCGTGCCTCCGAGCCCGCCATTACACCGATCCCCAAAAGCGTGGACTTTGATATCAGAAAGCCCTCCACCCTGAGACCTAAGGCGTCCAGTGATCAACGAACCAAATACGCCCGATCCGCCCCAATTATCATATGCTTCAAGGGCAAGCCGCCCGTCATCAGACATGAGAGCAAGCCGCACTCCGGAGTACCGGCGATCAAAATCAGCATCGCCAGGCTCTCCACGTTGGAGTGATACTCTAATCCAATCACCATCGATCTCTGTTTCGGCATCCTCGGGAGAGCAATCAACAAGGGAAATGCGGGCAGGCGCTTCAGGCGCATCTGGTGATACCGACACATCCAGGAGCGGCCAGAGACAGGCCGGATCGATCGCGACCGCTTTAGCCTCATCTGACGCGGGAGCCACCTTCTCCGCCAAAGCTCCCTCAGTGTCTTCAACAAAATAGGCGCCAAACCCCAGAAACAGGCCGACCACGGCAACGACAATCAATACACCGCCAATGGCAACAAGACGTCCCATAAAACCTCGTAGAAAACGGTCTCAACCTACTTCGGCATCAAGACCCAATAGTCGAGATCCAACACCACACCCTCATCATACCCCTTGTCTGCCGGACCGGGGAATGAGGCACAGGGCAGATCCTTCGTGGCGATGGTCCGCAAGCGAAGCGCGCCAAGATCAGACCGCCCGTCAAGCTCAACGCACTCGAGAACCTCAGACCAGGCAAAGACCGTGTCGCCTCCAAAGCAAGGCGCCACATGTCGCCCACCATTGATTGCTGCAATCAGGAACGCGTTTCCCAATCCGTTAAACGTCAGCGCCCGGGCCAAGGAGATCACGTGCCCACCATACATGAGCCGTCGCCCAAACCGCCCCTGGCCTTCTGTGAACTGGTTGAAATGCACCTTCGCCGTATTCTGATAAAGCCGCGTCGCCATCATGTGTTCAGCTTCTTCAATGGTCACGCCATCCACATGATCGATCTTCTCACCAACCTGATAATCCCCCCACCGGTGGGCAGAGCCAGAAAGCTGAGTATCAATGCCGGAGAAACCCGTCGCAGCTGGCAATGCAAAGTGTTTGGGTTCCACCACCTTCGGAAGGTTTGGCACATCCTCTTCCGGCGCAGGAGAGGCTTCGTCCCGCTTGCGCACCATCACCCAGCGCACATAGTCGAGCACATTGTCGCCTGACTGGCTTGACCCGGTTGAGCGCACATAGACCACGCCGGTCTTGCCATTAGAGTTTTCTTTAAGGCCGATCACCTTCGAGACTGTTGTGATCGTATCACCAGGGAAGACGGGTTTAAGGAACCGGCAATCCGCATAGCCGAGGTTTGCCACTGCGTTCAAAGAAATATCCGGCACCGTTTTGCCGAAAACGAAATGAAAGGCAAGCATATCGTCGATAGGGGCTTGGGCGTATCCCACCTGCTGCGCAAATGCATCAGACGACTGCAGAGCAAATCGCATCGGGAACAAGCTGTTGTAAACAGCAACATCACCGGCGGTAATTGTCCGCGGCGTGGCATGGGTCAATACTTGACCGACGCTGAAATCCTCAAAAAAATTTCCTGAACCCGTCTTGTCGCTCATCGCCGTTCTGCCTCTAAACTGCTCACCATTAGCTGCAGCCTATATCAGCCTCCAGCGGACCTGTACACAGACCCTGATCCGTCCCAGTGAGCCCTAGGCGCCTTTAGCCTTGAGGTTCCACAAAATCCTCAGGAGAAAACTGCTGCGCCGTATCCTCATCAATGTAGCGCATGGTTCCCTCTGCCCAGACACCGATCTTTCCAATAGTGGGAAAACGCGACATGTCTGTTGGTGTGCGTTCTCCACCCATCAGATAAACCAGATCAGCCTCGCCGGTATTGTAAAGCTGGTGAACTGCCCCATCGATCGGAAAGCCAACATAGTCGCCCGGCCCAACGGCAACGCGCTCTTCGTCAATTTCCATCTCCCCATTTCCTTCAAGGATGAAGACAAACTCTTCTTGAGCACTATGGGAGTGGGGAACAAAACTCTCTCGACCTGGCGGAATGCGTCCAAGCCCAAGCTGCGCACGTTGCATCCCAACACGATCAGACAGAGGCACAAACGAAATTGCCGAATTGGGGTTGAGCGGATGCGTGAAGGAATAGATCTCCGCCGGTTTCAGCTCCGCCGTTCGGATCACATATTCTTCCGCAGTCGGCTTCTTGGTCTCACCCATGATCTCGCTCCCATTGATCGATGCAGCATCACACCATAAGAGAACGTATCATGAACAATTGTACTCAACCAGCAGCTTCTAACTCGGCAATCGCATCTGCAATCGAAACCACACGCTCGGCGATTTCCGCATGGAGCAGCTCAACCATCTTGCCATCCACCTTGATGACGCCTTTGCCCGCATTTTCGGGCTGTTTGAAGGCCTCGATCACCTGACGTGAAAATGCAACCTCATCATCATCCGGCGAGAAGATCTTATTGCAGGGTCCCACCTGGCTTGGATGGATCAACGTCTTGCCATCTAGACCCAGATCCCGACCCTGCTCACAGATCGCTGCAAAGCCGCTCTCGTCCTTAATGTCATTATAGACACCATCAAGGATCGTGATCCCATAGGCACGAGCTGCCAACATGCAAAGGCCAAGCGACGTCACCATCGGCAACCGGTCTGGCGTATGTGCACAACGCAGCTCTTTAGCAATGTCGTTTGTGCCCATGACCCAGGTCGTCATGCGGGTCTCTGACGCCGTTGCCGCAATTGCCTGTGCTTGCAACATGGCGAGCGGTGTTTCCATCATCGCCCAAAGCTGAAGCCCCTCACCAGCCCCAGCCCTATCAAGAAGCGCAGACGCTTCACGCACATCCTCAGCAGAGCTGATCTTCGGAACGAGAATGGCATCGGGCCCAGCAGCAACTGCCGCTTCAATGTCTGCCCCGCCCCACTCAGTAGAAAGGGCATTCACCCGAATGATGATCTCACGCTTACCATAGCCGCCCTGCTTGACCGCATCGCAGACCTGGGCTCGTGCTTCAGCTTTGACGTCCGGCGCCACAGCATCCTCCAGATCAAGAATAAGGGCATCAGCAGGAATGGAGCGCGCCTTCTCCAGCGCGCGCGCATTTGATCCTGGCATGTAAAGGACAGAACGGCGTGGACGGGCGGCAGAGGTCATGAGGAAGTCTCCAGACAGAAGGTGGTATGAATTGGGCGCAGACTAGTGAGCTTGCAGCAATGTGCCAAGCGTGAAACCGCTGGATATTGGGATGTGCCTGGGAGGATTGATTTCTCAAAAAACCCTCTCAGTTTCAAGGTTATAGCACTTCGGCTTAGATCAAAAGTTTAACTTGGGTGAAACACTTATTCTGCCAAAGTGACAGTGGTGGCAACGACTCTGTGAGGTAGACATGGATCTAGCGTCCTCATTCGGTGCTATCGCAGCATCGCTGACCGACGGTTTCGTGACGATTGATGAACAAGGCATCATCGCGGCCATCAATCCCGCCGTAGAAGAAATATTCGGCTATAGCGACCAGGAACTTCTTGGCAAAAACATCTCTGTACTCATGTCTGCACGACACGCAGTCAAACATCAGGCGCATCTTGATGCATCAACTGTGGGGAAGAGGGGCCGACCTCTCACACCTGACAGAACGCTGCCTGGGAAGAAAAAAGATGGCACAATCATCCCGGTTTCGATCAAAGTTTTCTCTCTTCCCGGCGACAAAGATACAAAGTTCTTCCTCGGTCTGATTACAGACCAATCAGCTGACGAGGCACTAAAAGAAGAGCGTCACAAGACGGAGCTCCTGTACCGAAACATCGATCTTTTGGAGGGAGTAGGACTCTGGCGCTTCAACATCGCAAGTGACCTCCTAGAGTGGACAGACCAAGTCTATAAAATTCACGGTCTTCACCGGGAGAGCTTCACCCCCACCATCCAGTCGGCCCTTGAGCAATATCACCCCGATGACCAGGAGACGGTCAGCGCGTCCATCTTAGAAGCCATCAACAAAGGCGAAAGCTTCGAATTTCGTGCGCGCCTGGTTCGACCGGACCTGTCCATTTGCCACGTTCGCTCCAGCGGACAAAGTGAGCTTGATTCTGATGGAAACCCGATATCGATTTTCGGAACCTATGTAGACATCACAAAAGAACAGGAGCTCGCCGCTCAATTCGAACGCCAAGCCTATTCGCTGCAAAAGTTGTCAGACGAATTAGAAACTGCAAAAGAAAAGGCAGAGGCAGCAAGTGAAACCAAATCTGCCTTTCTCGCAAACATGAGCCACGAGGTACGAACGCCCCTAAACGGCGTTCTGGGCATGATCTCTCTCCTTGAACTTTCGACACTTGATGATCAACAGACCGAATGTATCGATATGGCCAAGCAAGCGGCCTATGCAGCCCTCGAACTGATCAATGACCTACTCGATTTCTCGCAAATGGAAGCAGCGAGACTCTCCATCTATCCCGAAGACTTCCTCCTATCTGACCTGCTGGCGAGACTCAGAGTCATGCTCACTCCCAAGGCAGAGAAAAAGTCGCTAGACCTCTCAATTGAGAGCGACCTCACCGAATGTACCGTCACAGGTGATGCCCTGCGGATTCAGCAGATCCTCATCAACCTTGGTGACAACGCCATTAAGTTCACCGAAGCAGGGCACATACATGTCCACCTGTCTCAGTGCAAGGAAACCAAGGGACTCCAGATCACCGTCGAAGACACAGGCGAGGGGATGACGCGAGATCAACTGGACCGAATTTTCGATCGCTTCGAACAGCTCGACCCATCCAGCACACGTAGACATGACGGCGTTGGACTTGGCCTCTCAATCTGCAAAAACCTCATTGATCTGATGGACGGCGACATTCGTGTCGAGTCAACGCTTGGCAATGGAACCTGCTTTTCAGTCACGCTGCCCGTACCGCTTTCTCACACACAAGCGCCAACCAGGCCGCAGGCAGACAATCAGGTGCCTGACGTCCATGCGGGCCTTAGGATTCTCGCCGCGGAAGACAACGCCATGAACCAGGAAATACTGAAGCGCCTCTCCAAAGCACTGGATTTTGAGTTGGCCATTGCAGACAACGGCGCTGAAGCTGTTGCGATGTTCTGCCCGGACCGGTTTGACATTATTCTTATGGATATCCACATGCCCATAATGGATGGCCTAGAGGCCTCCAAAACCATCCGAGCGACGGGCGCAGAAATACCAATTCTGGCCCTTACTGCAGACGTCACAAATGACATGGCGGAACGCTTTGCACGCGCGGGCATTAATGGCTTTGTCACAAAACCCTATGAGTTGGGTACCCTTGTTTCAGAAATTGAGCGGGTGATCGAAGCGACAGACAAAGACATGATAAGAGAGGCCGAGCTCACGCAGCTGCCGCATGAACAATTCGATCAAGCGGCAAGCGCAAGGTAATCGTTGTTCCCTGACCAGGCGACGAATTGATCACAAACGTCGCATCATGAAGCCGTGCCAGTGCAACTGTCAGCGGCAGCCCCAGACCCGTGCCCTCGGCGGAATAAACTGTTTCATCTGTGGATATCTGCCTGAATGGTTCGAGCGCTTTTGACATATCGTCTTTTGCAATTCCGATCCCCGTATCGCTCACTTGCAGAGCCACCCGTCCATCAGGTTCAACAAAGGCAGACAAGCGTACCGTGCCTTTCTCTGGCGTAAACTTGACGGCGTTGGATACAAGGTTGAGCACCATTTGCCGCATGGCACGCTTATCAGCAATAACGAGCGGCACACCCGGAGCGACAGAAACTTCAAAAGAAACCAGGTCATCGTCGACACGGTGCCGGATCATCGACGCGCAAGAGTCAAAGAGATTTCCAAGATCCAATTCATCGTCATCAAGCTCAAAACGGTTCGCTTCAATCTTTGAGAGATCCAGAATGTCATTGATCAAACTGAGAAGGTGCCGGCTGGAGCTATGAATATCATCCACATATTCCTTGTATTGCGCATTCTCCAGCGGCCCAAAAAGCTCATTATTGATGATCTCTGAAAATCCGATGATGGCGTTGAGCGGCGTCCTGAGCTCATGGCTCATATTGGCCAGAAACTCTGACTTGGAGGCATTCGCCAGCTCCGCTTTGTCGCGTGCATCAATCACCTGTGCGATAGCAGTGTCATTTGCCAGTACTTGCTGTGTAAATCTGTCGAGCACCTTGTTGTAGCGCACCGCAATCTCGCCAGCTTCAGTGAAATTCTCAACAGGGACATGATTTGAAAAATCACCCCGTCTGCTTTGGTCCTCCATCACATTCAAAAGACTGAGCAATGCTGAATTGGCGCCATGTTCTGAGACGTTGAGCCCTTCTCGTTCCGCCCGCGAACTCACCCGCAACGGAACAAACGCGTCGATAAAGGCCAGAACCGAAAACGAAACACCAAAAGCATAGGCGCCTACTGCGGCAACTCCGAGCAACTGAATGCCCAGCTGATCAGTCCGCGCAACGCCCGCACCAAAGAACGAAGTGTCTGCAAACAGGCTGACAGCAATCGTGCCCCAGATACCGGCCGCAAGATGAACTGGGACTGCACCAACGGCATCATCCACTTCCCAGGTCTCCAGTTGCACGGTCGCCGCAAAGCAAACGACACCACCAACAGCACCTATCAATACAGCGTCATAGACAGCAACCATGTTTGCCGAAGCGGTGATCGCCACCAGCCCGGCGAGAACACCATTCAACACCGCATTTGGATGAGGCCGACCATGTTTCAGCCAGGTAAGCAGGATCGCCGCGCCACCTCCAGCAGCAGCCGCAAGCAGCGTATTGACGAGGACAAGGGGAACCGATCCATCGAACGCAAGCGTCGACCCTCCGTTAAACCCAAACCATCCAATGAAGATGAGAAACATGCCAAGCGCCGCCATTGGCATATTGTGCGGCTCGATTTCTCGGCCCTCGGGTCCAAAACGACCAAGACGCGGGCCGAGTACCAGCACGGCGGCAAGGGCCACCCAACCACCGACTGAATGCACGACCGTAGACCCAGCAAAATCGATGAAGCCCAACGTCTCCAGCCAACCTTGCGTCTCTGTATTAAGCAGGCTTGCCCATACCCAATGGCCGGTGACCGGATAAATGATCGCTGCAAGCAGAACGGATGCGATGATGAAACTGCGAAAGGACATGCGTTCTGCAACCGCCCCGGAGAAGATCGTCACCGCAGTGCTGCAAAAGGCCAGCTGGAAAAAAAAGAAGGCAATCAGCCAAACATCATTTGCCGTTGCATTAAGACCAACGCTTGGAAAGAAACCGCTCGTGCCGATGACACCATTATCCGATGCCCCAAACATCAGGCCAAAGCCCACCGCCCAAAACAAGAGGCTCGCAATACAAAAGTCACTGATATTTTTCAGCGCAACATTGATGGAGTTTTTCGCGCGGACGAGGCCCGTCTCCAAACAGATAAACCCTGCCTGCATTAGCAGAACCAACACCGTGCAGATAACGACCCAGCCAGCATCAATTGTCAGCGGCATACTCAACCCTCAAGGAACACAAGACGCCGTAACTGGGCGTCGCGAAACAGAGGGCAGGATCACCTTCGAAGCGTTAAGGGCATGAAAATGATCATCTCAATTTGCAGGAATGTTGCGATGCAAACACAGAAAACGAAAAGGGCCCTGGCCGTTTCTTGCCAGAGCCCTAACGATTGAATTGTCTTTAAGCGTTATGCCGCTTTTTTGATCAGTCCGCGCTCGAGCAAAAGCTCGGCAATCTGGATGGCGTTGAGTGCCGCACCCTTACGCAGATTGTCAGACACGCACCAAAGGCTAAGACCATTGTCGAGTGTAGGGTCAACACGAATACGGCTGACAAAGACGGCAAAGTCACCAACACACTCAACTGGCGTGATATAGCCACCGTCTTCACGCTTATCGACCACCAGCACGCCCGGCGCCTCACGCAGGATTTCGCGCGCCTGATTGTCATCGATTTCGTTTTCAAACTCGATATTCACCGACTCCGAATGGCCAACAAAAACAGGTACACGCGCGACCGTCACGGACACCTTGATCTTAGGGTCCAGGATCTTCTTGGTCTCAACGACCATCTTCCACTCTTCCGTCGTCCCGCCATCGTCCATGAAATCCCCACCATGCGGGATCACGTTAAACGCAATCTGCTTGGGATAAACCTCCTTGACGATCGGATCATTCACGAAAATTGCCCGTGTCTGATTAAAGAGCTCATCCATCGCGTCCTTGCCGGTTCCGGACACGGACTGATAGGTAGACACAACGATCCGCTTGATCTTCGCCGCATCATGCAACGGCTTCAGCGCGACCATCAACTGCATTGTCGAGCAATTGGGGTTGGCAATAATGTTCTTCTTCGAGAAGAGATCAACATCCTGCGGGTTCACCTCCGGCACGATGAGCGGCACGTCCGGGTCCATCCGCCACTTCGACGAATTATCGATCACCACACAGCCCTTGGCCGCGATTTTGGGAGACCATTCACCTGACACCGTTCCACCAGCTGACATGAGACAAATGTCCGTACCCGTGAAATCGTAATTCTCAAGCGCCTGACATTTCAAAGTTCGATCACCGAAGGAGACTTCTCTACCCTGGCTGCGACGGGACGCAAGCGCCACCACTTCGGTCGCCGGGAATTCCCGCTCGTCCAGAATGTTCAGCAATTCATGGCCCACATTTCCTGTGGCACCAACGATGGCGATTTTCAAACCCATCTTACTTCTCCTTGAGCCAACCCGCTTTGTATTGACGGCGAGTTCTCTTCTTCGGATGACCGCCTGATGCGATCATGTCCGTGAGCATATCAGGTGGTCGGTTAAATCTGTTTAAGTGGTCCGTTTGGTGAGCGCAGCCAGAATTGCGTCGCCCATTTCCACGGTGCCAACCTGTTTTTTGCCCGGCTGCATGATGTCGCCTGTGCGATAGCCATCAGCCAGCACATCTTCGACAGCACCCTCCAGCAGATCCGCATCTGCGCCGAGATCAAACGTGTAACGAAGCGCCATCGCAAACGAGAGAACCGTCGCTATCGGGTTAGCAAGCCCTTGGCCCGAAATGTCTGGCGCTGACCCGTGCACTGGTTCGTACATGGCGCACGCTTTGCCGTTTTCATCTTTTGCGCCAAGAGACGCAGACGGCAACATGCCGAGCGAGCCCGTAAGCATAGCGGCAACGTCCGACAACATGTCGCCGAACAGATTGTCAGTGACGATCACGTCAAACTGCTTCGGGTTTTTCACAAGCTGCATGCCGCAATTGTCAGCAAGCATGTGCTCAAGCTTCACGTCCGGGAATTCTTCTGCACCCAGCTTCACCATCTCCTGATACCAGAAGAGGCCAGACTGCATCACGTTCCGCTTCTCAACAGACATCACCCGATTGTCGCGCTTCTTGGCAAGATCAAAGGCGACCCGGCCGATACGCTGAATTTCATGGGTATCATAGACCTGCATGTCATAGCCCCGGCGTTCGCCGTTTGGCAGATCATCAATCCCCTTTGGCTCACCGAAGTAAACACCGCCGGTAAGCTCGCGCACGATCATAATATCGAGACCCTGAACGAGCTCCGTCTTAAGCGAGGAGGCTTCAGCAAGGGCCGGGAAGCAGATGGCAGGGCGCAGGTTAGCGAAGAGGCCGAGGTCTTTGCGCAGACGCAGGAGACCGGCTTCAGGGCGCACCTCAAACGGCACATCATCCCACTTAGGACCGCCTACTGCACCGAGCATCACAGCATCAGCGGCCTTGGCCTTCTCAACCGTCTCGTCAGTCACAGCAACGCCATGGGCGTCATAGCAGGAACCACCCACAAGCTCATTCTCGACAACCCCGTCAAAGCCACGGTTCTCATTGAACCAGGCAATAACCCGCTCAACTTCGCCCATCACTTCAGGGCCAATGCCGTCACCGGCAACTATGAGAATATTTCTGCTCATGGCTCAACTAAACCTTTGACTTTATTGGCATTTATGATGCTCAAAGGCCCATCGCCGCTCAATCCAGTAGCGAGCGCGGAAGGTTCCATGCCTCATCAAATGCGGAATTTGCGAGCGTCTTAGCTGTTTTTGAGGGTTCTGTCACCCTTCAGCGCCCAGAATCCCCACACGTCCGACTGAATTAGATGTGATTGCCTATTTTGGGTCCTTAGGCCTTGGTGGTTTATCGTCACCTCGACCGAAGATGTAGCCGGCCACACCTCCCAGCAGGGTCGCAATCACCTCTGTCGGCATCTCGTCACTGACCACCAGAAGCATCAAGATTGTCGGCAGCAAGAGCACCAGACCCAGGCCTTGCAGATTATAGGGGCCGAGCCCCTTCGCTTTAATCCGCTCCGCCATGATGCGCAGCCCAAACCAGCCCATCATCAGCGCGAGCGCGGAGGCAGCAACGGTTGCGATCAAATCCGTATTGAGTTCCATAAAGCCCTCCCATTCCCCGACGAAGGTTTAACCTAGCGGCTCATTCCCCTCCCTGTCATCCTCGGGCTTGACCCGAGGATCCATACTGAATCGAAAGGGCCCATGGACCCTCGGGTCAAGCCCGAGGGTGACACTGAGAAAAAAATCCCCGGAAGCAGACGCTACCGGGGATCAATGTCCGGGGATCAATGTAAAGTTCGAATGAAGTGAGCGCTTAAAGCCAGGGCTGCTCTGTGGCCCGTGTCTTTTCAAACGATGTGATCTTCTCTTCCTTCTGTAGCGTGAGCCCCACATCATCAAGACCTTCCATCAGGCAATGCTTACGGAAGGGATCAATGTCGAAAGAGACGGTGCCGCCATCCGGGCCTTTGATCTCCTGGGCTTCCAGGTCAACAGAGACGGTCGCATTCGCGCCGCGCTCCGCATCATCCATCAGCTTGTCCACATCAGCTTGTGAAAGTTTGATCGGCAGGATGCCGTTCTTGAAGCAGTTATTGTAAAAGATGTCAGCGAACGAAGTGGAGATGATCACCTTGATGCCAAAGTCCGCAATCGCCCACGGTGCATGTTCACGCGATGAACCACAGCCGAAATTGTCGCCGGCTACAAGAATTTCCGCATTCCGATACTGAGGTTTATTCAGCACGAAGTCTGGAATCTCAACGCCTTCTTTTGTGAAACGCATTTCATCAAACAGGTTCTTACCCAAACCCGTCCGCTTGATGGTTTTCAGGAACTGCTTTGGAATGATCATGTCCGTGTCGACATTCAGGATCGGCAGGGGGGCGGCAACGCCATCTACTTTTTTAAACTTTTCCATGCTCGTTCTCCTTAAACTTTCCGCACGTCAACAAAGTGACCCGCAATCGCCGCAGCTGCTGCCATCTCCGGCGATACTAGGTGCGTGCGTCCACCGCGGCCCTGACGGCCTTCAAAGTTGCGGTTGGATGTGGAGGCGCAGCGCTCGCCCTCTTCCAACTTGTCGGCATTCATGGCCAGACACATGGAGCAACCTGGTTCACGCCAGTCAAAACCCGCTTCGATCAGGATCTTATCAAGCCCTTCTTGCTCGGCCTGCTCTTTCACAAGACCAGAACCCGGCACCACCATGGCACTCACGTGGCTCGCAACCTTTTTGCCCTTGGCAACCTTTGCGACTTCACGCAGATCTTCGATCCGGCCATTGGTGCAGGATCCGATGAAGGCACGATCGATTTTGATGTCCGTCATCGGCGTGTTGGGCTCAAGCCCCATATAGGCAAGCGAGCGTTCAACCGCCGTGCGCTTTGCTGCATCTTCAATCTTCGATGGATCAGGAACCGAGCCTTCAATTGAGACAACATTCTCTGGGCTTGTGCCCCATGTGAGGGTCGGTGGCAGGTTGGACGCATCGAGCGTGATGACCTTGTCGAAATGCGCGCCTTCGTCGGACGGCAGCGTCTTCCAGTAGGCAACGGCTGCATCCCAGTCAGCACCCTGCGGGCTGCGTGGACGGCCTTTCAAATACTCAAATGTCTTTTCATCCGGTGCGATGAGGCCAGCACGCGCGCCACCTTCGATGGACATGTTACAGACCGTCATCCGGCCTTCCATGGAAAGGGCGCGAATAGCCTCGCCCGTATATTCCATCACATAGCCCGTGCCACCGGCGGTGCCGATCTCGCCAATCACCGCGAGGATGATGTCTTTCGCCGTCACGTGATCTGGCAGCGTGCCATTCACTTCGATCTTCATGTTCTTGGCTTTGGACTGGATCAGCGTTTGCGTGGCCAACACATGCTCCACTTCCGATGTGCCAATGCCGTGTGCCAGGGCACCGAAGGCGCCATGAGTTGAGGTGTGGCTGTCACCACACACAATCGTTGTACCCGGCAGCGTGAAGCCCTGCTCCGGTCCGACAATGTGCACAACACCCTGGCGGATATCGAGCATCTCCAGATATTCAACACCAAAGTCCTTGGCGTTTTTTTCCAGCGTCTCAACCTGGATGCGGCTTTCTTCGTCTGCAATGCCATTTGCCCGACCTTCGGTCGGCACATTATGGTCGGCAACCGCCAAAGTCTTTTCTGGCGCACGCACCTGGCGTCCAGACAGACGCAGGCCTTCAAAGGCCTGCGGGCTTGTCACTTCATGCACAAGATGGCGATCAATATAGAGAAGGCAGGTTCCGTCATCCTGAACATCCACCATGTGGGCATCCCAGATTTTGTCATACATCGTACGAGCCATTTACTCTTCTCCTCTTGGATACATTCCTCGCAGGAAACGCATCTCGCTAGTTAATTTCTCTTTTGGCCCCAGAGCATTTTCAGCAAAAGTGCCAAATCAGACTTGGTTGGTTTTGCGGTTCGAAAATGCGACCAAAATAAATGCCCCAAACAAAAAGCGGGCATAAGGCCCATTGGCCCTGCCCGCTCTTCGTGTGCCTTAAAGCCTGGTCTCAGGCAGTGGCTTCTTATTTTGCAGCAGCGGACTTCTTGTTCCGGTTATCCTGACGCTCCGCAATACGGGCCGATTTACCGCGACGACCACGTAGATAGTAGAGCTTCGCGCGACGTACACGTCCGCGACGGATGACCTTAATGCTGTCAATCAGCGGGCCGTATACTGGGAACACGCGCTCGACGCCTTCACCGTAGGAGATCTTGCGAACGGTGAAGCTCTCGTTCACGCCTTCACCACCACGTGCAATGACCACACCTTCGAACGCCTGAATACGTTCGCGGGTGCCTTCCACCACTTTGACGTTCACCTGAACGGTATCGCCCGGATCGAAAACCGGAATCTCTTTGCCCAGGGACGCAATTTGCTCTTTTTCAAGCTCTTGGATGATGTTCATCGCTTCAAACCTTTTTAGCCGGGTACGGCAAGTCTTCGGGACGGATTCCCCGAAAGCGCGCGTGAGTACCACATATCAATCTGTTGTGCGACCTTCTTTGTGCATTTTTTGCCACAAATCTGGCCGCCGCTCTTTTGTTAACCTCTCGGATTGCTCCCGGCGCCATGCCGCGACCTTTCCGTGATCTCCAGAGGTGAGAACAGCAGGGATTTCCGTGCCTTCCCAAGTCCCGGGCCGCGTGTAATGCGGATATTCCAGGAGACCTCCTTCAAAACTCTCATCTTCGCCGGAGGCTTCTGCCCCCATCACCCCTGGCAGCAGTCGGATGACTGCATCCAGTAGTGCCAGTGCCGCAGGCTCACCGCCTGACAGCACAAAATCTCCAAGGCTCACCTCTTCCAGGTTCCGCCCTTCAATGACCCGCTCATCTATGCCCTCAAACCGGCCACAGAGAAGCACCACACCGGGGCCGTCTGCCAGCTCCCGCACCCTTGCCTGGGTAAGCGGCGCGCCCCTGGGGCTCAGATAGAGCCGTGGACGGGCATCCTCTTGTGCGGTTGCCGCATCAATGGCATCGCCCAGCACATCTGCTTTCAGGACCATGCCGGCCCCACCCCCAGAAGGGGTATCATCGACCTGGGCGTGTTTACCCTGGCCGAAATCCCTTATGTTGACGGTCTCCAGCGACCATCTGCCGTCTTCCAGCGCTTTGCCCGCCAGAGAAAACCCGAGCGAGCCTGGAAACATCTCCGGAAAGAGCGTCAGGACACTCGCCTGCCAGACCTCATCGGCGGCGCGCTCAGACATCAGCCTCACCACTCGCAGAACCATCCGTGCCCGATTCTGCCTTCTCACGCGCGAGAGCCTTTTCGCGGGCTTTCGGGCTCCGCCGCCGTTTCCGGGGCTTTGGCTTGGCCTTCTCTTCTTCCGTTTCAAACGTGCCCAGCGGCGGGTCGGCAATCAGTTTGCCACCGGCAATATCAACGCTTGGCACGTTCTCTTCCGTAAACGCCATCATGACCGTGCCCCCGCCATCAACTGGGGCGATCTCCAGAATATCGCCGGCACCAAAGTCAAAGACCGCCGCGACAGACCCAAGCGCCTCACCCTCTGCGGTCACAACCTTGAGACCAATCAGGTCGGCATGGAACCAGCCTTCTTCTTGGCTATCCGCCTCTCCGAGGTCTTCCCGGGTAACGGTGAGCTCAGCGCCTTTCAGCGCCTCTGCTGCATCCCGGCCCTTGATCCCCTCAAGTTCAATCGTCACCAGGCCCTTGCCCGTCCCTGTGACCTTGATCTCCCGAGAGACGCCACGAACCATGACAGGTCCATAGTCGCCAATGGCCTCTGGCTCACCCGTAAAGGGTTTCACCCGAAGCCGCCCACTGACACCGTGAGCGCCGGCAATGACGCCCAAGACAATTTCTGCATCAGCTTCGATGGTCATGGAAGAAACGCAAGAAGGGGGTTAGCCCTCCGCTGCGGCCTCTTCTGCTGGTGCTTCTGCCGGAGCTTCAGCCGCAGCTTTTGCATCTTCTGCAGCTTGACGTTCAGCTTCCAGACGTTCCTGAGCTTTCTGGCCAGGCTTGGCTTTGTTTGGATTGTTGCGTGCAGGACGCTTCGCAATGCCTGCTGCATCCATGAAACGCAGAACCCGGTCTGTTGGCTTCGCACCATGGGACACCCAATGCTCAATGCGCTCAACTTCAAGCTTCACGCGGTCAGCATGATCTTTTGGAAGCAGCGGATTATAGCTGCCTACTTTTTCAATGAAACGGCCATCACGTGGGGAACGAATGTCTGCAACAACGATCCGGTAATACGGACGCTTCTTGCTGCCACCCCGGGCCAGTCTGATCTTCAATGCCATCTTATATCTCCTTAAGAATCGGCGGACGCAGCTCTTCAGCCGCGAATTGCTTTGTGATTACGAATAACTTCCTCAATGAGGAAGTTGAGAAACTTTTCAGCGAAGGCGGGATCAAGATCCGCGTCTTCCGCCAGTATGCGCAGACGCGCAATTTGCTTTTCTTCGCGCGCCGGGTCTGCAGGCGGCAGATCATGCTGCGCCTTCAACTCGCCGACTGCCTGGGTGCACTTAAAGCGCTCCGCCAGCATGTGAATGAGGGCGGCATCAATATTGTCGATGCTTGAACGAAGTTTGCCGAGCACTTCAGTTGCCCGTGCGCTGTCGTCTACCTGACTCATTTTTTCTTGCCCTTCTTACCACCCCGACCGGACGGAAGACCTGGCAACCCTCCCGGCGCGCCGCCCATCCCAGGCAGGCCTGGAAGACCACCCGCAATCGACCCAGTTGGAAGTCCGGGCATCCCCCCGGCTTGATCGCCAAGCAGGCGCTGGATTTCAGCCGGATCAGTTGGCATATCAGCAGGCAGGTCGGCTGGCATTTCCGGCATCCCGCCCCCAAAGAGACCACCAAGCCCCTTCATGCCGCCCTTCGCCATCTTCTTCATCATGTCCGCCATCTGGCGATGCATCTTGAGAAGGCGATTAATCTCTTGAACGCTCGTGCCCGAACCTGCCGCCACCCGCTTCTTGCGGCTTGCGTTCAGGATCTTCGGATTGCGGCGCTCAGCTTTGGTCATGGAGGAGATGATCGCGCCCTGACGCTTAATGACACTGTCATCAAGGTCAGCAGCATTCATCTGTTTCTTCATCTTGCCCATGCCCGGCAACATGCCCAGCACACCGGCCATGCCACCCATACGGCCCATCTGTTTCAGCTGTTCGGCGAGATCATCCAGGTCAAACTGACCCTTCTTCATCTTCGCCGCCATCTTGTTCGCTTTTTCAGCGTCGATGGTCTCAGCGGCCTTCTCAACCAGGCTGACAACATCGCCCATGCCAAGAATGCGGCCCGCAACACGATCCGGCGCGAAGTCTTCTAGCTCATCAAGCTTCTCACCCGTACCCAGAAGCTTGATCGGGACACCGGTAACGGCACGCATGGAAAGAGCCGCACCACCGCGGCCGTCCCCATCTGTCCGAGTAAGAACGATACCCGTAAGGCCCATACGCTCATGGAACTGTTCGGCTACATTGACAGCGTCCTGACCGGTCAGACTGTCGGCAACGAGCAATATTTCATGAGGCTCAGACACGGCGCGCACATCAGCCATTTCGGCCATCAGTGCTTCATCCACATGCAGACGACCTGCCGTGTCGAGCATGATCACATCATATCCGCCGAGCTTGGCGGCCTGCACGGCGCGCTTCGTAATGTCGACCGGCTGTTGCCCCTCAACAATCGGGAGCGTCGCAATCTCTGTTTGCTCACCTAGAACTTTCAACTGTTCCTGGGCGGCAGGACGGCGCACGTCGAGCGACGCCATCAAAATCTTTTTCTTTTCAGTCGCTGTCAGACGCTTGGCGATCTTCGCCGTCGATGTCGTCTTACCTGAGCCCTGCAGCCCCACCATCATGATGACAACGGGCGCAGCCGCCGCGAGAGAGATCGGCGCGGGCTCGGTGCCCAGCGTCTCAATCATTGCGTCATGGACGATTTTGACGACCTGCTGGCCCGGCGTCACCGAACGCAGCACTTCCTGACCGACCGCGCGTTCCCGCACCTTGTCGATGAAGGACTTGGCAACGGGAAGAGCGACGTCAGCTTCCAGGAGAGCACGGCGCACTTCGCGCAGCGCTTCATCCACGTCTTTTGGTCCGAGAGCGCCCTTGCCTCTCAGATTGTCAAAAACGGACCCAAGCCGGTCTGTTAAGCTCTCAAACATCGCGTCCTTTATCGGCGGAAAACCGCCAGAAAAAACCCAAAGCACAAAAGCACCTGTGAGCGAACCCTCGCCGACAGGTGGTGATCCCGGCCTCCCTCAAGAGACCTCGTCAGGACCGAAGCATGTAAATCTGCTCCGAAAGAGCGCGCAAACTAGGCAGAAAGGCCGTTTCTGTCAAATATTCCGAGCGGAAGCAGACTTAGCGCTCGTTAACCTCGTTTCCTAACAAGACATTAACAGGCTGAGGATAGCTTGGCCTCATGATAGACGCACTCGGAACAGCCACCCAGGGGGCCCATGCGGCCCTGCAGAGCTTCGATCAGGCCGCGAGCCAGATCGCCAAAGCCGGGACAAATGCTGTCGAGCAGGTCACAAACAACAGCGCGACAACCCCGGCCCAGAGCGATGGCCTGCAAAGTGGAATCGTGAAAGCTGTCGTTCAAATGAGCCAGGCAGAAACCAACTACTCAGCGAACGCGAAAGTCATCGAGACCGTCGATCGACTGGCGGGCGAAACCCTCGATATTCTGGCTTGAGCTAGGCGCTCGCCTCTTCCAGACATTCAACAAGCAGCTTGAGGTGGGCCATGCCGAAGAGGCGCATATTCTGAAAACGATCCCCGATGTCCGTTTCAATAAGTCTTGCCCTCGAAACAGGCCCTGAAACAGCAACAACGGCGGTGCCGGGTTTTGGCCCGTAAGGGGAGCCCGCCGGACCGGCAGCGCCCATTTCGCTCGTCGCCCAGTCAGATCCCATTTGGATTTTGAAACCGTCGGCCATGGCTTGCGCAAATTCCGGTGTCAGAGGTTCTAGGCCTTCGAGCTTCAGTGTCGAGCGGTCCCGCAAGACGCGACCCGCCTCACGGGTATAGATTACGGTAGATCCAAGAAAAAAGGCCGATGCACCTGGCTGTGCAATCAGTGCCGCGGAGACAAGACCGCCAACCGAACTCTCCCCCAGAGCAATTTTCTCTTTTCGCGATTTCAGCAAATCGGCGGCTTTCTCAGCCAGTGGCAACAGGCTTTCCACGATGAAGCTCCTTCACAACAAGTTTAATGCTACGCGGCACTACACGATAAAAGTGGGTCGCATCGCCCCAAATTCATCGTTAATGTATACCGATCAGCGGAGGAAAGATGCGCGTTCTTCAACTCGTTAAGACAAGCCATGGTGCTCGCTGGGCATTGGAGCAGGTGCAAGAACTCTGCAAAATGGGCGTGGAAGTGCACGTGGCCCTTCCCAACCTCGCCGGTGGATTTGCCAACGCCTGGACTGAAAGCGGCGCAAAGGTTCATATCGTGGACATTGGATTCCCTGCTCGGGAATTGTGGCGCCTTCCTTCAGTCATTTCATCCTTTCGAAACTTGGTCGAACGAGTTCAGCCGGACCTCATACATAGCCATTTCGTGAGCACCACACTGACAATGCGAATGGCGCTGCGAAATGATCGATCTATAAAGCGTGTGTTTCAGGTACCCGGACCGCTGCATCTAGAGAATGCAATCTTCCGCAATTGGGAATTGGCCGCCAGCAACAGCCAAGACTATTGGATCGCGTCGAGCAGTTTCATCGAGACCCTCTATCGCAACGCAGGTATATCGCAGGATCGACTCTTCCTGAGTTACTACGGCAATTGTCTCGCCAACGAAATTTCCTCAGCACGGACTGAAATGCGGAAGCTTTTTGGGATCTCTGAAGACCAGCATGTTGTTGGAAGCATAAGCTATATGTACCCCCCAAAATATTACTTGGGACAATGGCGCGGCTTGAAACGCCACGAAGTCTTGATCAACGCCTTTTCTCACCTCGGACAATTGCGCAGTGACGTCACGGGCCTTCTAATCGGTGGTCAATGGGGCGGCGGGAAATCCTATGAACGGCGGCTGCGCAGACGCGCCATGTCAGTTGCTTCAATGCGAGTTGAAATGCCCGGCGCGATCCCTCCCCAAAACTCGCAGAACGCGTGGCCTCTTTTCGACTTAGTGGTTCATATTCCGAGCACCGAAAATTGTGGCGGCGTCGTTGAACCCCTCACCGCTGGCGTTCCGGTATTGACCAATCGCGTTGGCGGTATCCCCGAAGTTGTGATTGATGGCGTCAGCGGCTTATCAATTGCTGAGGACTCACCAAAAAATGTCGCGATCGCAATAAATCGAGCCCTAAACGACTTACCCAAACTCGGCGCAATGACTCGAGATGGTCAAAGCCTCGTCAAAACCATGTTCGATGTACGTCGTACAGCTGTTGAGGTTCGTGCCATCTACGAACATATTCTGAACCAGGGTCAAAAACCGAAACGCTTCGATAGCAAAACTTTCCTAGAAACGGACTTTCAGGAAAAATCAGACAACGTGGTTCCATTGAACAAGCCGTGACCTGGCTTCAAAATGCAGCTGAGCTAATGCCAATCCGCTGACGGACCGCAAAAAACATCACGCAAGCAGGAATGGCGGTGGTCAGTGCGGTCGCAATTGATGCGCCCAACATCCCGAACTGCGGAATAAGAAGGCCGTTGAGCATCAAGTTGGCAACGACACTGAACAACAAAACTCGCGCGGCCGTGTCTTCAGCTGAGGTCATCGTAAGCAGCATTGCAGCCGGACCAAAACAAGCAGCTAGCATTTGGCCCCCGACCAAAACCAAGAGCGGGACGTAGACGACCACAAACTGATCGCCAAAGAAGCTCAAAATGAATTTGCCTAATACCGCAAATAGCAAACCCATGGGAACAAGCGTCGCAAGAGAGATCCGTGCCATCAGTTTGACAAGGCGCGCCAGCGCTTCTGTATCTTCTCTGGCATAGAGGCTGGCGATCATCGGAGCGCCAATAGACCCAAGGGCGACAATCGCAAAAATGGATATGGCTGAGAGTCGACTGGCTATCGAATAGAGGCCCGACTGATCTGTGGTCGCAAGAAGGCCGAGCATGACGATATCCATTTGGGTCAAAACAAACCCCGCGCCCGAGACCAACAACAATTGTGTCGACACTTGCCGCCAGGCTTTGGGTTCGTGCTCCGCAGCGACTAAGAAGACTTCTCCCGGTAAGCTGTTTCGCAGCCAGACCCATCCCAATATAAGCCCCACCGCCGCAAAAATGGCGGTAATAGCCATCGCATCGCCACCATCAACCGACACGCCAGCCCAAATCAATAAAGCGACCGCAAGTGTGACCCCATAGGGTCTGATGACAAGATCGGGAATTTGTGCACGAACGATCCATAGCCGTCCTCGCAAAGCATATTGATTTACATGTGACAGCGTAACCAGAGGCAGGAATATGAGCCCCCAAAACCCGGTCTCACGCAATCCAGGAGCGGCAAGGGGACCGGCGATCAGGAGCACCGCGAACCCAAAAAAGGAGACCACCACTGCAACAACCCCCACACGGATCGTCATCCAGACAAGGACGCCCTTCAGAAACCCCCACTTCTGTTGCGCTGAATAGACGGAGACAAAACGAAGAATGCCGCTATCCATCCCCTGTCGCGCAGCCATGCTGAGCAACAGCACCACCGACAGCACAAAGGCATAGTGACCAAAGGCTTCAACCCCAAGCCCCCGGGCCAGCACAGCATTCATGACCAGAAAGCCCACAAGGCCCAGGCCCTTCAACACAAGATCGCGGGCGCCATTAACCAAAAGCTTTCGAGACTGTTCTTCCCCTGACAGGAAACGGTCCGAAATCTCATCCATCAGTAGCTTCAAACGACTCATGCAAACCTTAGGTGCAGCCCATAAAAGGCGTCAAAAAGACAGGCGTTCAGGAACAACCTGCCCGTCTTCATATCACTTTGTTTGTCCCAAAGCCCAGAATCCGCGGCCCTCAGCCACAAATCCGATTTTGAAAAACTGGCAATCCAGCACCAAAAAGGCCATATAACGCCCATTATGAGTGAATTAGGCGCCATACCCTTTCGGAAGATGAACGGCCTCGGCAATGATTTTGTCGTGGTGGACATGCGTGCGCGCGCCATCCAGTTCTCCGATGCAATGGTTCGCGCCATTGCAGATCGGGAAACCGGCATTGGCTGCGACCAGTTTATCCTGATCGAGAACCCGCGCTCAGGTGGCGATTGCTTTATGGGCATCCGGAATGCAGATGGCGACGAAGTAGAAGCGTGTGGCAACGCGGCGCGCTGCATTGCGTCTCTAATGCTCGAGGAAACAGGCAAAGACCAGGTAACCGTTGAGACCATCGGAGCCATCACCAAAGGCTGGCGCGCAGCCGACGGCAACATCACCGTCGACATGGGCTCCCCAAAACTTGAGTGGCAGCAAATTCCCCTGTCGGAAGAAATTCGCGACACGCGGGGCATTGAGTTACAGATTGGGCCGATTGACGCGCCCATCCTGCACACACCCGCCGCGGTGAACATGGGCAACCCCCATGCGATCTTCTTTGTGGAAGACATTAACGCAGTCGATCTGACGCAGGTTGGCCCGCTTCTGGAAAACCATCCCATGTTCCCCGAGCGCGCCAACATCTCGCTGGCGCATGTGACAGATCGCGGGCACATGGATCTGAAAGTCTGGGAACGTGGAGTTGGCCTCACCCAAGCCTGTGGCACCGCCGCCTGTGCGGCCGCTGTTGCTGGCGCAAGGAAGCGCCTCACCGATCGCACGTCGACGGTGAGCCTCCCCGGTGGGGACCTTCAGCTTGAATGGCGCGAGAGCGACGATCATGTGTTGATGACGGGCCCGGCAACGCATGATTATGACGGCGAGCTCGACAGCCGCTTCTTTGAGGCTGCGTAATGTCTGTCACGCCGAAGAGCGAAACGAACGCGACAGACATCGATGTCGTGACCTTTGGGTGTCGCCTTAACACCTATGAGTCAGAAATCATGAAGGCCCACGCTGCAAAGGCGGGCCTCGAAAATGCGATCATCTTCAATACCTGCGCCGTCACCAATGAAGCCGTCCGTCAGGCCCGCCAAGCCATCCGCAAGGCGCGCCGCGACAACACCGAAGCGCGCATCATCGTGACAGGCTGTGCGGCCCAAATCGATCCGGCCCAGTTTGGCGACATGGCTGAAGTCGATCTGGTGATCGGAAATGAAGAAAAGACCGACGCCTCTGCGTTCACCCGCCTCGCCGTCGAAGGCATCGGCACCGAACGAATCCGCGTCAACGACATCATGTCGGTTAAAGAAACCGCCGGACACCTGGTCGAAGGCTTCGCGGGCCGCGCCCGCGCATTTGTTCAAGTGCAAAACGGGTGTGACCATCGCTGCACCTTCTGCATCATCCCCTATGGCCGCGGCAATTCGAGGTCGGTTCCAGCAGGCGAAGTGGTCACCCAGGTGCGCGCCCTCGTCGAAAACGGCTACAGCGAAGTGGTGATAACCGGTGTCGACATCACGTCTTATGGATCGGATCTGCCGGGCACTCCATCCCTTGGCAATCTCTGTGCGCGCATCTTGAAGCTCGTACCAGAGCTAAAACGTTTGCGTCTTTCCTCCATCGACAGCATTGAAGCCGACCCCGAACTGATGCGGCTCATCGCCGATGAAGAACGGCTGATGCCACATCTTCACCTGTCATTGCAGGCGGGTGACAATATGGTGTTGAAGCGGATGAAACGGCGCCATTCCCGCGAAGACGCCATTGCCTTCTGCCAGGAAGCAAAGCGCTTACGACCCGAAATTGTGTTTGGTGCCGACATCATTGCCGGTTTCCCGACAGAGACAGACGAGATGTTTGAAAACTCGCTGCGCCTTGTCGAGGAATGCGACCTCACCTGGCTGCATGTCTTCCCCTACTCAGCCCGTCCGGGAACACCGGCAGCGCGCATGCCGCAAGTGGACGGGCGCCTCATTAAGCAGCGCGCGAAAAGATTGCGCGACGCAGGCGCCAGCCGAAGCACTGCGTTCTTGAACAGCCGCATCGGACAGACCGAAAACGTTCTGATGGAAACAGAAACCCGTGGGCGCACAGAGCAATTCGCGGAGATTACAATGGCCGCACCAGCGCGTGCGGGAGAGATCGTGAAAACAAAAGTAGTGAATACAGCAGGCGCACTGCTGAGCGGCGAGGCCTGCGCGTGAGCGAGACAGAAGACGAGAATACGGAAGCCCCGGAAAAAAAGTCCCTCTTCAAACGCATGAAGGAAGGGCTGACACGCTCAACCCGCGCCATGTCCGATGGCGTCACAGGCATCTTCACAAAACGCAAGCTGGATGGAGAGACCCTTCAGGATCTGGAAGACCTGCTGGTTACGTCAGACTTGGGACTCGACGTCGCCGTAGAGATCACAGAGGCAGTCGCCAAAGACCGCTACGACAAGGAAGTCTCCCCGGAAGAAGTCCGCGACATCCTCGCCGAGGAAGTCGCCCGTGTTCTAAAACCGGTCGAATATCCCTTCCGTGTCGAAGCATCAAAAAAGCCCTTCATCACGCTGGTCGTAGGCGTGAACGGCGCTGGCAAGACAACAACCATCGGCAAGATCGCGTCAAAGACAAAAGCCGAGGGCAAATCAGTCATGCTGGCCGCAGGAGACACCTTCCGCGCAGCAGCGATCGAACAGCTCGCCGTTTGGGGCGAGCGCGTAGGTGCTCCGGTGGTCACAACAAAGGTTGGCGGCGATTCTGCGGGACTTGCCTATGAGGCTGTAGAGCGCGCCCAGAAAGACGGCACCGACCTGCTCATGATCGATACCGCCGGGCGTCTGCAAAACAAGACAGACCTTATGGCGGAGCTTGAAAAAGTGATCCGGGTCATTCGCAAGCTCGACGACACCGCACCCCACGCAACCCTGCTCGTGCTCGATGCAACGACCGGCCAGAACGCCCTTAATCAGGTTGAGGTCTTTACAAAGATCGCTGGCGTTACCGGGCTTGTCATGACCAAACTGGACGGCACAGCACGCGGCGGCATTCTTGTCGCCATCGCACGCAAATATGGCCTGCCCGTGCACATGATCGGTGTAGGAGAAGGCATTGATGATCTTCAGGACTTTTCAGCAGAAGGTTTTGCTAAAGCTCTGACCGGCGCTTGATCTGACTGGTTGACCGGTGCGTATAGAATATAGGCTCCCAAAATATTGAGCACAAAACAGCGAGTAGCATGACCGATATAGTGGAAAAGACTGACAACGAAGCTTCCTCCAAGAGCGAGAGTGGCATGAGCGGCAGACAATGGCTGCGCATGAGCCTTGAGCTTGGGCCCCTCATTGTCTTTTTCCTGATGAACTCAAAAGCGGACGCGTTTTTCAGCTCCCCGCCAGAGCAGAACATTTTCTATGCGACAGGCATGTTCATGGTTGCGACCATCATTGCCCTCATCGCAACCTATATCCTGTTTAAGAATATCCCCATGATGCCGTTGGTTACCGGCGGCTTTGTGCTCGTTTTTGGAGGCCTTACCGTCTTCCTGCAGGACGAGCAATTCATCAAGATCAAGCCAACCATCACCAATGTCCTGTTTGCAGCGGGTCTGCTGGGCGGCCTCGCCTTTGGCAAGCCCACAATGAAATATCTGTTCGACGGCGCTTTTAAGCTGGATGAAATGGGATGGCGCAAACTCACCTTTCGCTGGGGGACTTTTTTCATCTTCCTGGCGATCGTGAATGAAATCGTTTGGCGAAACTTCTCAACCGACTTTTGGGTGAGCTTCAAAGTCTTCGGCATCATGCCGATCACCGCCGTCTTTGCCATGTTCCAGGTGAAAGTAGTTTCAGATCATCAGTTAGTGAAAACAGAAGACGACGCAAAAGAAGCCTGAACGTTTTAGAGCCATTTCACCGACGCCCCATGTGGATGCGCGATAGCAAGCTCCTGTGTCTCTCCACCAGGCCATAGAGTAAGCCGAAGACTCGGTGGATCCTTCACATCAACCGGTTCCAGCCGGAGCCAGGCGACCGGGCTTTCCCCTGAGGCTTTCTCACCCGCCTGGCCGATCGCGTCCTCAATCCGCGCGCGCATGTCCTCGGGCATGTATTGCCACATAATCGTATGTGCAATCACCCTGACCGCCCGCGGCGCTGAATTTTGAAGCGCATTCTCCACAAAGACATCCGCGCTTTCATGGAGCACACGCGTTCCAAGCTCTTTCGCAACAGACACCGCGCCTCGAAGGCGCGCGAGACGTTCAGGCTGATCTGGCCAGATGTAGGACTCCAATCGGCGTTGGTTTTCGTGCTCACCGATATCAACCGGCGCGATGTCACAGCCTTGACGTTCAGCAATCTTGAGATCTGCATGCAGCGGCGGAAGCCCGCCATGCCAATCAGGTACCAGCGAAACGGGCGAGGTTTTATCTCCCCAGATCTCGTCACCAAACCGATAGAAAAATCGATCACACCCAAGATTCAGTCCGGCGCTTGCGCCAATCTCAAAAACATGAAGAGGCAGCCCCGTCTGCGCGGCAATAGACAGATACCCGCCAATCATCACTGCGGACCGACCCACTTCATTCGTCTGTGGTGGCCCCTCAAGATAGGTGTCGTAGTGAGACCGGTTTTCAGCGATATCTTTGATCAACGCAGCCTGTAACGCCGCATCATCTGGCCCCGCGCCACCCACAGTCGCATACAACTGTCCCAAACGTCCATTGGGCTCATCAAGTGCCCTCCGATGCAGAGCACCAGCGACCCGTAGTGCAAGCGCAGCGGCAACAGGCTCCTCTTCAAAACCAGCAACCAGGTTAGCGATAACACCACCTGCTCCGATATCTGCTGCCAAAACGGTAAGGACACGGGCTGTAAAGGGAGACCCTAAATTCTCACAAAAGTCTGCCTGCAGATGGAAGGCTTTGGCAGCGGCGTTTAAGTCCGTCATGCTCCCTTACCCGCGCCCGGCATCTGATTGCCGAGTTCTCCGTCAGGATTGGTGAAAGGAACGATGGCATCCTGTCCCAGCACAGACCGGTATTGCATGAGCGCCCAATGCACACTTGGAAAAGCAAGCTCATCCCAGGGAATTTCATCCCAGGTAAACAAACCAACTTCCAGACTCTCATCGCCTGCAGAAAATTCAGGTGTCGGCAGATCTGCCCGATACATCAACTGCACTTGCGAGATACGCGGGATGTTGTAGACAGCCAACAGGTCTTTGATCTCTATCTTCGCATTGGCTTCTTCAAATGCTTCTCTGCGTGCACCGTCTTCCGTGGTTTCACCCTCTTCCATAAATCCGGCCGGCAATGTCCAGAATCCATGGCGGGGCTGAATGGCACGGCGGCACAGAAGAAACGCATCCCCATGCGCTACAACTGATCCGACAACAATCTTTGGGTTTACATAATTAATGAAACCACATGTGTCGCATACCGCCCGCGGAAAACTGTCACCATCAGGAACTCGGTGACTAAAACCACTTGGAGCGAGCAAGCCGGGCTTCGCGCTGCCAGTTTTCTCGTTTTCATTTCCCATAACGCACTCATCCACCTCATCCGCTTACGGATCGATCAAAATGGGGCGACATTTTGACGCCCTCTGACGAATTCCAACTAATTTAACACAAGAAATTGAACGCCGTCGTCACCATCTGCATAACAACGCTTGGCGCGCTGAACCAAATATGCGATTTACTGCGGCAACAGAACAATCAATGAGTTCCAAAGGAGTTACAATGGCGACTCGTAAGTCGAAAGGCTTCGACCTGGATGGTTCCCTCAGCCACCTGCTTCGTCGAACACAACAATTTGCTTATGACCAATTCGCTCAAGCAGTGAGTGATAGCGGTCTTACCCCCCGTCAATTCGTCGTCCTTGTCGCCGTTGGTGACGCAGAAGGACTAAGCCAAACAGATCTGGTCAACCGTACAGGGATCGACCGGTCTACATTGGCTGACATGGTCGCGCGGATGATCGACCGTGGACTGCTAACACGCAAACGCACCAAGGAAGACGCACGGGCAAACTCAGTGCGCCTGTCAGCAGCAGGGCGCCGCGCTTTGACAGCCGCTGAGCCCGGTGCTCAAGCAGCTGAAGCCGCTCTTCTCGCGCTCATTCCAAAGACAGTACAAAAAGACCTTAAGAAGAACCTTGGTCTTCTGGCAGATGCTGTGACGGAAGCAAAAGACGCAGCACCGGCGCCGAAAAAGAAAGTCGTGACACGCAAGAAGACGACGACAAAGAAAGCGACAGCGCGGAAGAAGACCGCGCGACGCTAATAGTAGCGAACAAACGCAAGCACAAAGACGCCGGTGACCCAGGTCGCCGGCGTTTTTCTTTGAGCTCTGAGTTCTCTAAAATTTAGATCGTGATATCCAGAACGGATCCCGGACGACGCGGCGCTTCATTTTCTGTCACCGCTAGTTTCTCGTGCGCAAACGGCGCCTCACGGCGTCCATTGTTCAACGAGACACTATCGACAGGCTGGAACGCAATTTTCGCGACATCCTCAGCGCCGTCAGCGCCAAAGGCTTCGGGAGAAGCTTCCGCTGCCTGCGCACCACGACCACCATCACGGCTGGCCGCATCCAGTGCTTCCGCACTGATTTCAATCTTGAAGGCTTCTGTCTCTTCCGTGATCCGGCGAACCGGTGTCGCGCCCTTAGCCGGGGCGGCCTTCGCATCGACAACAAATCCAGACGGAGCGGTAGTGCGGGGCGCAATTGTCTTCTGCGCATACGCCTGAGCGGCTATCTGTGCTGCACTGACCACCGGTTTCATTTACGAAAAAGTAACCCTGAAAATTCGCGATTTGGCCCAAACCCTGGGATATCGCTCATTATCAAACAATTAGGGCTAATAAACGCTTAAAGGTCGCCGGAGGCATCTGGGGAAGCTGGGGACAACTTGTCCACTCGAGCCTGCTCAATGGCAGGTAAAATCTTCTCAGTCAGGCTTGTCGGGTCAATCGCCCCTACATGCTTAAGGACAATCTTGCCCTCCCCATCAACAACGAACGTTTCCGGCACCCCGTAGACACCCCAGTCGATTGAGACCCGACCATCGCGGTCTGCACCGACCCGCTCGAATGGGTTGCCCAGCGTCGCCAGGAACCTCTGCGCGGCATCGCCACTGTCTTTGTAGTTGAGCCCAAAGATGGGAGCACCGCTTTCCCGCGCCAGGGCTTCCAGCAGCGGATGCTCCTGACGGCAGGGCACACACCAGGACGCCCAGACATTCACCACGGTCACCTCACCCTTGAGGAGGTCATCTGTCGCAAACCCTGGCACACCCGTATCCGCAACAGCAGGAAGCGTGAAATCAGGCACGGGCTTGCCCAAAAGCGCTGAGGGAACCTCAGAAGGGTCTCCACCAAATATCGCAACATAAAAGAGAGTGGCGAGGCCCAAAAACCCCGCGATTGGCAGAAGCGTAGAGAGCTTCATGATCTTTTCCGCTCAGCGCGCGCCTCAAGCTCTGCAACCAGGCGCTTTTGTTTCTTGAGATCCAGCCAGCTTTGCAGGGCGAGACCTGACATCACAACAAAAGCGATCAGGAATGAGGACCAAATGTAAGGCCCATACCCACCCATGTTGAAGAATTCTGTCCAGCTATCCATGGAGTTTACGCCGCTGCCTGTTGCATCTGAAGCGTCCGTACTTTGCGTCGCAGAATTTCCGCCCGCATGCGCACCATCAAGACGCCGATAAAGAAAAACGTGAAGCCCAAGGCGACAACAAAAAGCGGCCAGAGCAGAGACGAATGAATGGTCGGTCCATCAAGACGGAAGACACTTGCAGGCTGATGCAGCGTGTTCCACCAATCAACCGAAAAGCGGATGATCGGCAGATTGACCGCGCCCACAATCGCGAGCACCGCGGCGACGCGCGCCGCCCGGTTTGGGTCTTCGATCGTCGCCCAAAGCGCCATATAGCCGAGATAGATGAAGAGCAGCACCAGTGTCGACGTCGTCCGCGCATCCCACACCCAATAAGTGCCCCACATGGGCTTGCCCCACAACCCACCCGCAACGAGGGCGAGGAAGGTGAAAACAGCGCCGATGGGCGCCGCGGACTTCGCGGCCACATCTGCCAGCGGATGACGAAAGATCAGCGCCACAATGCTCGAAGCCACCATGGTCCCGTAACCAAACTGAGAAAGCCAGGCAGAAGGCACATGCACAAACATGATCCGCACACTGTCACCCTGCTGATAGTCAGGCGGCGCGACGAAGAAAGAAAGATAGAGACCGATCCCAATACCTGCCGCCGCAAGCGCCCAGACATAGGGCAACACAATCGCGGAGAAGTTCATAAACCGCGTCGGATTGGCATATGTGTGAATTGACCAGGCCATATCAGTCTGATGTAGCCCGCCAAGTGCAGCCCAGCAAGTATCCTTCTGGGGGCATGTCGCCGCAGGTTTCCATGTCTCTACTCCCTATTTTACCGCAACTCTGAGCGCCGCAGCACCGCCAACAGGCCCCACCACGAGGGACGCAAGGCTGACAGCCCCCAGCAAAAGTAGGGATTGGCCGCCCAAATCGCCGGGAACTGCCACAAGGGCGGCGCGACTAGCACTGACGCCAAAGATAAGCACCGGCACGTAAAAGGGCAGCACAAGCAGCGAGATGAGAAGTCCCCCACGCCGGACCCCAACAGAAAGAGCAGCCCCCACTGCCCCCAAAAGAGACAGAGCAGGTGACCCAATCAACATGGCGCCCATCAGGGGTAACATGCCTTCAAGAGGGAGATTGAGCATAAGCCCCAATATCGGCGCGGCAATCACCAGCGGCAGACCTGTGGTGAGCCAATGGCTCACTGCTTTTGCCAGTACCGTGAGCTCCAGCGGTTGGGGTGCCAAAACCAGCAGATCAAGCGTCCCGTCTTCCTGGTCTGCCTGAAACAACCGATCAAGCGTCAGCAGAGCCGAGAGCAAGAGCGCGACCCACAACATGCCGGGTGCGATGCGGGTGAGGAGATTGAGGTCCGGGCCAATCCCGAAAGGGACAATCGACAAGACAATCAGAAAGAAGAAGACCGCCATCCCGCCACCGCCGCCAACCCGCGTGGCAAGGCGCACATCACGTTGCACCAATGCGAAGAAGGCGTTCATGTCAGCGCCCCTACATTGCTGCTCAAGTCCAGCGTTCGCGTGCCTTCAATTCCGAGATCAACATGGGTCGCCGCAAGAATACTCCCCCCCGTCTTGAGGTGGGCTCGCATAAGATCGCTAAGCGCTGCAATGCTCGCTGTATCAAGGGACACAGTGGGTTCATCAAGAAGCCAGAGCGGCCGGTCTATGAGCGCCAACCGCGACAGGCCCAATCGCCGCTTTTGACCCGCCGACAGCACCCCGGCCGGCAGATGACCCAGATGGCTAAGACTGAAAACCTCGAGGGCTTCCTCCACCCGCGCCCCAGAAACACCATAAAACTCCGCCCAAAAACTCAAATTTTCAGACACGCTGAGCGGTGCTTTCACCGCATCCAAATGCCCCGCATAGAGCACAACATCCGCGATGGTTTGGTCTTCGCTCGTCCCGTCCAAATTGATTTCGCCATCAGTTATCTCCAGCACCCCCGCAAGCTGCCGCAGGAGGCTCGATTTCCCAGACCCATTAGGGCCCACAAGGGTCAGTATCTCGCCAGGTGCGACTTGAAAGGAGAGATCGCGAAAGACCTCACGCTCACCACGCACGCAGGAAAGCTTCGCGACGGTGAGACCCACCAGCGGCTTAGATGTCGTCAAAATTACCGCCTCGTCCCTTACCACTCGCAAACCGCGTCGCTCCGGCAACGGTTTCACCTGAGGCGAGCACTGCGCGCCCTCGCATGGTTTCGCCTGCCATTGCCTGATCATAAGGCAGGTCCCACTGCTCATATGCAGACATCCTGTCACTGCGCAGACAATTCTGAGGGAACCGCGCCATGTCAGCTGCGAGTTTTTCAGCCGCTGCACGTCCCTCGCCTGTCGGCACAACACGGTTCGCGAGGCCGAAGCTCAGCGCTTCATCAGCCTCCACCGGCCGACCCGTCAGGATCAGGTCCATCGCCCGCGAATGGCCAATAAGACGGGGAAGACGAACGGTCCCGCCATCGACCAAAGGCACACCCCACCGTCGGCAGAAAACCCCCATCACAGCATCTTCTTCCATAACGCGCATGTCGCACCAGAGCGCGAGCTCCATGCCGCCAGCAACGGCGTAACCGGAAATCGCACCGATCACCGGTTTTGAGAGCACCATGCGCGATGGCCCCATAGGGCCATCTGCTGCCAGGCGATCAAATTGAAGGCCTGTGCCTGCTGGCGGAACACCATTCCCATTGCCGCTGCCTTCCGCGACCGCTTTAAGGTCAGCCCCGGCGCAAAAAGTTCCGTTTGCCCCAACAAAAACCCCGACAGACGCCTCATCATCCCTTTCAAACGCGAGAAAGGCCTCTGCAAGTGCTTCGGCTGTTGCCCGGTCAACAGCATTTCGCACGTCTGGCCGATCGAGAATGACCGTCGTTACAGCGCCGCTTTTTTCTGTTCTTACTGCCATCTCGCTACCCGTTCTCAATTGCCTCAAAACCATCCCAAACCAAAGCGGCCTGGGGACACATATTTTTGCTCATTATCCGTCATATTGCCCCCTTCCGGCCATAGCCTTCCTACATGTTTCTGACTATAGTCCGCCCGTCGATTGGCGCGGGCGCGCCATTTGGCGCAGCACCACATTTTTTTCGAGGAGAGCGGACCCCATGGCCAAGAAACCGGCAAAGAAAAAGGCTCCGGCTAAGAAGGCGACTAAAAAGAAGCCTGCAGCAAAAAAGAAGGCAGCCAAAAAAGCTGCGAAGAAGACAGTGAAGAAAAAGGCACCGGCGAAAAAGAAAGTCGCCGCTAAGAAGAAGGCTTCTGCAAAGAAGAAATCTCCTGCCAAAAAGAAAGCTGCGAAGAAAAAAGTAGCCAAGAAGACAGCAAAAAAGGCCTCTAAGAAAAAAGCGCCCGCGCGGAAGAAAGCGGCCAAAAAGACCGCTAAGAAAGCAGCGAAGAAAAAAGTAGCCAAGAAGACGGCGAAAAAGAAGGTCGCCAAAAAGACAGCGGTAAAGCCTAAGAAGAAAGCCGCGAAGAAAAAGGCGGCAAAGAAGGCGTCTAAAAAGAAGGCTCCGGCCAAAAAGAAAACACCGGTGAAGAAAGCGACCGCTCGCAAGGCCGCTCCAAAGGCAAAAGCGCCTGCGAAAAAGGCGCCTGCCAAGAAAGCCGCGCCCAAGGCCAAAGCGCCAGCAAAGAAAGCTCCTGCTAAAAAGGCCCCTGCACGCAAGGCAGCGCCAAAAGCTGCTCTCACGCCGCTGGGCACCAACAGCTTTGATGCGTACTCAAACCTCAAAGTCGGCACCAAGAACTACGTCTATTACGATCTGAAGAAGGCCGAAGAAAATGGCCTGGAAGGCGTATCCCGTCTCCCCTTCAGCCTGAAAGTGCTGCTTGAAAACCTGCTCCGCTTTGAAGATGGCCGCACCGTCAACAAAGCAGACATCTCTGCGGTCAAAGACTGGCTGAAAACCCGGAAATCCACCCGGGAGATCGCCTATCGTCCAGCCCGTGTGCTGATGCAGGACTTCACCGGCGTTCCAGCCGTTGTTGACCTAGCCGCGATGCGGAACGCGGTTGCCAAGCTCGGTGGCGATCCAAAGCGGATCAACCCACAGGTGCCTGTCGATCTTGTGATTGACCACTCAGTGATGGTGGACAAGTTCGGCACCCAGACAGCGTTTAAGGAAAACGTCGATCTGGAATATGAACGCAACCAGGAACGCTATGAGTTCCTGCGTTGGGGCAGCCAGGCATTTGATAATTTCCGCGTTGTGCCTCCTGGGACCGGTATCTGTCACCAGGTGAACCTTGAATATCTGGCCCAGGCTGTTTGGACCCGCACTGAAAAAGACGGTGCCTCCAAGACAGTTGAAATGGCCTACCCGGACACCTGCGTGGGCACAGACAGCCACACCACCATGATCAATGGCCTGTCGGTCCTTGGTTGGGGTGTCGGCGGCATTGAGGCGGAAGCTGCCATGCTCGGCCAGCCTGTCACGATGATGATACCGGAAGTCATTGGCTTCAAACTGACCGGCAAGATGTCGGAAGGTGTGACCGCGACTGACCTCGTACTCAAGGTTGTTGAAATGCTCCGCGAGCGCGGTGTGGTTGGCAAGTTCGTCGAATATTTCGGCAACGGCCTCGACCATCTGTCTCTGGAAGACCAGGCAACCATCGCCAACATGGCCCCAGAATATGGCGCCACCTGCGGCTTCTTCCCGGTTGATGCGGAAACCATCAAATATCTCCGCGCAACAGGTCGGGACAAAGCCCGCGTCGATCTTGTGGAAGCTTATGCCAAAGCACAGGGCATGTTCCGCACCTCAGACACACCAGACCCTGTCTTCACAGACACGCTGGAACTGGATCTGGGCTCTGTTGTTCCCGCTCTTGCCGGACCAAAGCGCCCGCAGGACCGTGTTGATCTGACCGATCTCGCCGAAAGCTTCTCTGGCACTCTTGCTGGCGAATACAATAAAGCATCAGAGGCAGAAACGCGCTTTGATGTGGAAGACGAAAACTTCACCATCGGTCATGGCGATGTCACCATCGCTGCGATCACCTCCTGCACCAACACGAGCAATCCGAGCGTGTTGATTGCTGCCGGTCTCGTCGCCAAGAAAGCACGAGCTCTCGGTCTGGAAGTGAAGCCTTGGGTGAAAACGTCCCTGGCACCTGGATCACAGGTTGTGACGGAATATCTCGAAAAAGCCGGTCTGCAGAAAGAGCTCAATGGTTTGGGCTTCGACCTCGTGGGCTATGGCTGCACCACCTGCATCGGGAACTCTGGCCCACTGCCACCGGCGATCTCCAAGTCGATTGCCGACAATGACCTGGTCGTCTCTTCGGTTCTTTCGGGCAACCGGAACTTCGAAGGCCGCGTGAGCCCAGACGTGCGCACCAACTATCTGGCCTCACCGCCACTGGTTGTTGCCTACGCCCTTGCTGGCACGGTGACGAAAAACCTCACCAAAGAGCCCATCGGCAAAGGCAAGGATGGCAAAGACGTCTATCTGAAGGACATCTGGCCAACCAATAAAGAGATCGCCGATACAGTCCGTACAGCTGTGACTCCAAAAATGTTCCGCGAACGCTACGGCGACGTATTCAAAGGCGACAGCAACTGGCAGGCCATCAAAACAAGCAAAGGCGAAACATACGGGTGGAACGATGACAGCACCTATGTTCAAAACCCGCCTTACTTTGAAGAGCTGTCCGATACACCGGCACCTCTCGAAGATGTGCATGATGCGCGCATCATGGGCCTCTTCGCAGACTCGATCACGACCGACCACATTTCACCGGCCGGTTCGATCAAGGTGGACAGCCCAGCAGGGTCCTACCTCACCCGGAACCAGGTGGGTGTGCAGGACTTCAACTCCTACGGCTCGCGCCGCGGGAACCACCAGGTGATGATGCGCGGCACCTTTGCCAATATCCGCATCAAAAACCAGATGGTCCCAGGCACAGAAGGTGGGGTGACGAAGCTCCAGCCTGAAGGCACCGAGATGCCAATCTATGATGCCTGCATGGAATACAAAGAGCGGGGAACCCCGTTGGTTGTATTCGCGGGGAAAGAGTACGGCACGGGCTCCAGCCGTGACTGGGCTGCAAAAGGCACCATGCTTCTCGGCGTTAAAGCCGTGGTGGCAGAAAGCTTCGAGCGGATCCACCGTTCCAACCTGATCGGCATGGGCGTCGCCCCATTGCAGTTCAAGGACGGCGACAGCTGGGAAAAACTCGGTCTCGATGGATCTGAAACGGTGACGATCACAGGGCTTGAAGACATTGACCCTCGCGACGAAGTAACCGCTGTGATCACGTTTGCAGATGGGTCCACCAAATCGGTTGAACTCACCTGCCGGATCGATACCCAGGACGAAGTGGACTATTACGCCAATGGCGGCATTCTGCACTACGTGCTGCGCGGTCTTGCTGCTGACTGACGCATTTCCGAGCAAAAGTGGGTCGCGGTTTTGCGGCTCGGGAAATGCGCCACGAAAGAGTCTGGCGATAAACGACAGAAATTGGGGCGTTCCAGCTATCTGGAGCGCCCTTTTTTTGTGTGGAAAGCATATCCAGCCGACCTGATTGGTTCAGAAACACGACAAAGTCCAAAGCGTTTCCAGCAAAAGTTGCCGACTTTTGCGGTTCGGAAACACGACACCAAAAGGTAAACGGGCGCGCTCACATTAGCCTCACCTCAAATTTACTCGCCTGAAGGTTTGAGCCTTCCTATGTTGGATCCATGAAAAACCTCCTTGCCAAATCCGCCCTCGTTCTGGGCATCAGCCTGTGCACCATGACCTCCCTTGCCCAAGCCGGAGAGCGTCCAATTGTCGTGGAACTCTTCACAAGCCAAGGCTGTTCATCTTGCCCACCGGCAGATGCATTCCTGAACGATCTGGCAAAACGCGAAGACGTGCTTGCCCTCTCCCTACCCGTAAACATCTGGGACTATCTCGGCTGGCGCGACACTCTTGCCAAACAGGCATTCACTGACCGCCAGCGCGCCTACGTTCAAAACCTCGGTGGCCGGTCCGTCTACACGCCGCAAATGGTGATTGATGGCGTAGAAGATGCCGTCGGCTCAAGAACGGGCCACGTGAACAGCGCCATCGAACTTCGCCGCGAAATGAGACAAGAAGACGTCGCTGTTGAATTTGTAGCGGACGGCGACAGCGTTCAGTTGAATGTCGGCGCCCTTACAACGGACCAAGAGGCAACACTCTGGCTCGTTCGCTACGTGAAGGAAACACCCGTCGTCATTGAACGCGGCGAAAATTCAGGCGAGACCATTACCTATTCCAACGTGGTGCGAGAGATGGTCCCCGTCGGCATGTGGAAAGGTGAAGCGATCAGCCTCACCCTGCCAAAGAGTGACCTTGTTGGGCCCGAAAGCGGTGGGGGTTATGATGGCTGCGCCGCCATCCTTCAGGTGGAAGGCAATGGTCAGATCCTCGGCGCCGCACGCCTGGACATGAGCACTCTCTAGACGTCAGGGCGCTGTTGGTTCTGTAACCGGGCGGGTCAAACCGCCAATTGTCTGCGTAAGCCGCGAGCCAAGGTTTTGCTCAAGCTTGTACGCCCAATCACCCATTTGCTCATTAATCTCGGCGATCTCTGCATCCAGCGCACTCGTGTCTGCATCCTCAGCGATCATAGAACGGTCAGCGGACGCAACAATCTTTGCCCACATCCCCGTATTGGCGCCTGCCATTGTCAAGGTGAGCTTCAATCCGTCAAAGGTCACGATTTCTGCAACCGGCGGATTGTTGAAGATGATGGACTCAACCGGCACAGCATCCAGAAACTCAAAACTTGCAAAGGCTGTGGCGCTCGCGTTCACAACAGGCGCGCCCCGCGAGACAGATCCGACAGGCAGGTTTTCAACAACAAAATTTGGATGATCCGGCGAAGAACGGGACAAGATCGCTGGGTTGTCAGATATCGACCACAGGGTCACTTTGGCAATACGCTCTTGAGGAAGCGTCACAACAGTTGGATCAAGCCAGTTGGCGACATCCTTGTCGAGAGAGATTGACCCCCGCGCTAGCCAGGTCTGGTCTTCCCCATCGCGGCGCACATAGAGAAAGCCACGCCCTTGAAGGTCAGCCGTGGATTCGACGATTTCGCCCGCAAGAAGTCCAGCAATCTCATTTCCGTCTTTATCAAGCAATTGTACCCGAACCGCTCTGCCAAGATTTTCTGGTTCCAGTAGACCAAGATTGCGATGCCACTCAGGGTTGGAGGTGCGCGGTTCAAATGCTTCAAGTTCTGTCAGGCCCAGAATGGTCTTACGAACCCGATCTACGCGGGCAGGATAACCCTCGCGCTGCAACACGCGCCAAACGCCTTCATCATCGCGCTCAATGGTGATATTGGCCGTGCCCTGCATGCCCTGACCGGTCGTATAAACAAGCCGCGTTGCTTGGCCCACCTTCTCGTTCAGGTCAGGAAAAAAGAGCTCCGGATCAAAACGAACTGACGTCGCTTCACGCTGCGTTGCAAGAACAATTGCCGCGGCCACAACAAAGAAAAGCGTCACCGCCGCCAACAGCAGCAAATTGCGAAGCGGGCCTGGTGCGCGCAGCGTATCCTGTATCTTAGCCATAAGCGCTCTCCTTAAAGTCCAGCGCGGCGTTTCCGCCGCTGCGCGCGAAGAAGCGCCAATACCAATGCAAGCCCCGCAATCAAGAGCGGAACAAGCGCCACATTTACAAACCGTATTGTGGATCCGAGATCTTCAATGCCACGGCGCAGATTGCGCTGCACATCGCGAAGAGCTGTCCGGCTCTCGGCAAGCTCCGCCCGGAACTGCCGGATTTCCAGAGCTTCGTCTTCAGAGAGGAATTCCTCAACATCTGCGCCGGCTGGTGCCCGCGTCTGAAGAGCCGCAAGTCTTTCTTCAGTCTCTGCGATCTTGGCCTGAAGCGCCTCTTCTTCGGCAAGGAAGGTGGCTTCAGCCTCCCGTCGCAGCTCGTCCACCACCAGGAAGGGTCGTTCGGATTTTTCACGCGCGCGCAGAGAAATGAGATCGTTAGACCCCATCAGATTGTCCACCGCATTCAGAATGAAGGTCGCATTATCCGCCATCGGGATCGCGATCCGTTCACCGAGATAGCTCTGTTCTTGTACCCAGAACCGGTCATCAAAAATCTCGGAGTCCGCAACAATGATAAGATTGGCATTCTCTTTCGATTCCGCGAGATGGTCTTCAGCAGTTGGCGACGTGCCAGGCTGGGCATCTTCACTCGGTGGCGGCGGACCATCGGCGAATGCCGACTTGAGCGGCCCGGCAACACGCGCGGCAATCACATAAGCCTCATCCGTTGGCTCAAAGGCCCGAAGGAGCGCGTCCGGCGTCGGGCCGGTTTTCACAAATTCCAGGTCCAGCAACATCGAATCTGTCGATGAACTCAGGATGGGAGAAAAACTTGTCGTCGCATCTGCGCGCTGAACAAGGTGCCCCACTGTGCCGAGATTAAGCCGGTCAATATCTGCCGTGACAACATCGTCACTATTGGCATCATCAGGGCCAAGCGCCATCCAGACCACATAATCCGTCTGCTGGCGACGCACATTCCGCCCTGCCTGCACCCGCTGCGCATTATCTCTGTCGCCAATCACCTTTGTTGGGTCAAGGTCCACGCCCCAGCTGGCCATCAGCTGATCAAGGCTGGAGGCTTCCGTATATCCCTGCACGGGCTGACCATTCGGACCTGCTGTGAGGCTGACTTCAGAATGCGGATCCAGAAACACAAGAGCGCGACCGCCACGCATCATGAACTGGTCAATGGCATATGTTGTTTGCTCATCCAGCGGTTTGGGATGGGCAATCATCACAACGTCAATGGAGTTGGGAATAGAGTCAAAATCCTGCTCGAGGAACTCGAGGGAGAACCGGTCTAACAGCTCGTCATAGATAAGAAAGGACTGGCTCTCGCCACGCATAGCCGCCTGCAAACCACCCGCACCCGTATCCAGCGGAATGTTGGTGACAATCCCGAGCACCGGCTTTTCAGGACGTTTCAAGTTCTGGATGAGGCGGGCGACATCATATTCCAGATATTCTTCCCGCTCGTCGGTGAAAAAAGGAATAGCCTCCAGCCCGTCGACCAGATTACTCCCCGCAAGCCCGAAATAGATGACTTCGCCTTCTGTCGTCGGCGCACCTTTGAGACCCAGCGATTGAGCCCGATCTTCGTCTTCAGAGAAAGGCTCAGGGTCAACAACCTCGAGAACGAGATTGCCGTCAGAATAGGAGCGCATCTCTTCGAGAATATCGCGCACACGGCCCGCATAGGTGCGGATCCGGGGATAATCCGTCGCCAAAGATTCCGAGAAGAAGAAACGCAGTGTTATCGGCTCTTCAATCTCTTGCAGCATATTCCGCGTGCCATCAGAAAGCGTAAACAAGGAGCTTTGCGTCAAATCGATCCGGCTTGTGCGAAACGAAATGTTCGAGAAGAGGTTCACGGCCACAAAGAAGACCGCAAGCAGGACAAGCGTCGCAATGGAAATGGCGCGGCGAGAGATTTGCGTATTCATGTCTCTATCCCGCCTTCTTCATATCGACAATGATGCCACAGGCCACCAGCCAGACGCCGATCAGTGTCACGAAATAGATAATGTCCCGGAGATCAATCACCCCTTCGACTATCGCTTCAAAGTGCGTGAGGAAGCTAAAGGACGCAATCGTTGTCAAAACTGCCTGGGGTGCCCAGACCGACACGAAGTCAGTCACGATGGGAAGACCAGAGACTGTAAAGAGGAAACAGACAACAACGCTCACCACAAAGGCAATCACCTGGTTGCGCGTTGTCGCCGAAATGCAGGAACCAATCGCGAGATAGCCACCCGCCATAAAGAAAGAACCGACATAGCCCGCGAGGATCACCCCATGATCCGGATCACCGAGATAGGCAACTGTCAGCCACATGGGGAATGTGAGCGAGAGCGAAATGCCTGCAAACACCCAGGCCGCCAGAAACTTGCCGAGCACAGCTGACCAGAGCGGAATAGGCAGCGACAACAACAACTCAATGGTGCCGACCCGACGTTCTTCTGCCCAAAGGCGCATGGCGATAGCCGGGATCAAAAAGAGGTAGAGCCAGGGATGAAACTGGAAGAACCCTTTCAGGTTCGCCTGCCCCGCCTCAAAGTGCCCGCCCAGATAAAAGGTGAAGCCACCAACGCAAAACAGAAAAATGATCATGAACACGAAAGCGAGTGGCGTAGCAAAATAGCCCGCCAGTTCCCGTTTGAAGATCGCAAGCGTCTCTCTCATGCTACGTCCCCTTGCGCTTTTTCTGTATCGGGCCGTGTGAGCGACCGGAACACTTCGTCCAGACGCCCGGGCTCTCCATAAAGCGTCCGGACATTCCAGGATTTTTCACGCGCTAGATTGCCGACCCGGTCAACAAGACTGGTGTCGGCTTCATCCGCACTTGTGGCAAACAAAGTGAAAGAATGATCAGCACCGCGTGCGTCTTCTTCCATGGATGCCACACCCTCAACTGCAGATAAAGCCTCGCGCGCGGCATCCGCATCGCCCGCATCAAGGGTCAACGTCACCGCATTATGGTAGCGGGACCGAGCGGTCAGGGCTGCCGGTGTACCATCTGCAACGATCCGGCCTCGATCAATAATGAGAGCGCGGCTACAGATCGCATCAACTTCTTCAAGGATATGCGTAGAGATGATGATTGCTTTCGTCGGCGCCATCTCTGCGATGAGTTTGCGCACCGCAAATTTCTGGTTGGGGTCAAGACCATCCGTCGGCTCATCCATGATGAGCACCGGTGGGTCATGCAGAATGGATTGAGCAAGCCCGACCCTACGACGAAATCCCTTGGAGAGCGTTTCAATAGGCTGTTCCATGACACCGGCAATCTCGGTGCGATCAACAGCCCGCGCAATCGCGGCAGTAGCAGCCGAACCTTTGAGGCCCCGTATATCCGCGATGAAACGCAAAAACTGAAGCGGCGTCATATCTGCATAAGCAGGCGCCCCTTCCGGCAAATAGCCGATCATGCGCTGGGCGGCGAGCGTGTCCGGCCCAACTTCATGGCCACAGACGCTGATATGCCCGGCCGTTGGCGCAAGGAACCCCGTCACCATCTTCATGGTCGTGGACTTGCCCGCGCCATTAGGACCTAGAAAGCCCAGAACTTCGCCGCGCGCCACAGAAAAGCTGATCCCGTCCACCGCGGTGAACGGACCGAACTTCTTCACAAGCCCATTGATTTCGATCATCGCTGCCGCAGAACCGCCGCTGGCAGATGATTCCACATGGTTTGCAGTGTCGTTTGCCGTAATGGTTTTATCTCCCGATCAGATGGATCTCGCGCCCATCTTGCCCCCCTTTCTTATGCCACTGCGACGGGCGCGGCGACAAGGGGGCAGCACGTGAACAATCGGTCATTTTCGTAAACAAGCCAGGGGCTTAGAGGGCCACGCAAAGTGGTCCTAGCGGACCGGATAGCGAATTCCCGCCAGGATTTCTGCCTGCCGGGCAGCCACTGCGTCCCGGCTGTCTTCATTGTTAGGCATAACGGCGAAAAACCGTCCATCCCGCAGCGCCTCGACGCCCCATTGCCCCACCTGATCCGCAGACATGCCAGCCTCACGCCAATGAGCACCCGCTTCTTCTGGCGCATGACGAGGCCCACCAAATTTTTCTGGCCGGGCCCGGGCTCCATCCCAGATACGCGTGTTTACAAGGCCTGGGCAAAGCACCGTCACGCTGATGCCGTCGGGCGCGAGCTCGGTGCGAAGCCCTTCGGCAATACCCATCACGGCATATTTGGACGCTGAATAGGACGGCGTGCCCGCATCAGGATGAGTGAGACTTGCCATGGAGGCGGTGATCCCAATCGCGCGGAACCCGCTCTGCTCTTTCAAACTGTCAGAGAACGCCCGAACCGTGTCGATGACACCATCCACATTCACCTGATACATCCAGCGCAAATTCTCGCGCCGAGCCGTGGTGAAACCCTGTCCGATGCCAAGGCCCGCATTTGCCCAAACGATCTGCATCGGCCCGAGCTCTTCAACAGCTTTTGCTGCCATCTCATGAATAGAGCCTTCATCCGTGACATCGCACGCCAATCCAACGGATCTAACACCCAGGGCGGCGGCTTCTGCAGCGACTTCTTCTGCGGCATCAGCTCGAATGTCAGTGACAGCCACATTCGCCCCTGATTTCGCCAGTTGAAGCGCAAGAGCGCGCCCAATGCCGTCGCCCCCACCAGATATCACCGCACTCGTGCCTGCAATGTCCTGCATACTCTCTCCTGTCATTTGCCAAAAAGTGTGCGCTACACCCGCAGCATCAACCCGCCGTCGACATTCAGGCCGTGCCCGGTGACAAAACCGCCATCATCTGAGGCCAGGAACAAGGCACCCCGCGCAAGATCGACCGGTTCCCCAAGACGTTTCAGAGGCGACTTCTTGGCCCAAACCTCAGCAATCTTTGGGTCCTTGAAGTTGACCGTCATGCCCGTGCGAATGGCACCGGGAAGTATATAGTTTGCCGTGATGCCATATCGACCAAGCTCAAGCGCCAGATTGCGGGTGAGACCTGCAACGCCGGCTTTTGCGGCGCTGTAAGCCGCCAACCCATAATCAGTACCGTCGGCCATAACCGACGCCACATTGATGATCCGACCAGCGTCGCTTTCTTTCAAATGAGGGATCGCCGCTTTTGAGAGCTTGAAGTGGGGCGTGAGATTAACTGCCAGGCACTTGTCCCAGAGCTCGTCGGGAAACTCCTCAACCGGCGCCCCCGCGCCAATTCCTGCATTGTTCATGAGAATATCAAGCTTCCCATATCGCTCGACGGCCCCACCGATAATGGCAGCTGCAGCGCTCTCAGCGCTTACATCTTGATCGAGCGTTTGAATGTTTTCGTGGTCCAGCGAAAACGGCTCTAGATCGACCGCGAGGACCTTCGCCCCTTCGGCAGCGAACAGTTCTGCCGATGCCCGGCCGATCCCACTGGCTGCTCCCGTGACAATCGCCACTTTGTCTTGAAGACGCATGACTTCCCCCTTCTGTTTTCTTGATGTCGTTTGGCGGGAGTGTAGCAGACAGGGGGAAAAGCACTTTCAGCAAAAGTTCCAGTCTTTTGTGCCCTCGAAAGTGCGCCAGTAAACCGTTTACACAAGAAAAAAGGGTGAGCCGCTTCTGAATATCAGAGGAGGCACCACCCTTCAGTCTGTTGCCTCACATTTTCCCAAAACAAGCAGGGGAATAATCGAGGAGATCTAAGTGGCCCGACCCCGAATGATCCGGTGGGGCTGGGGGGCTGAAAGAACCGGAGACTTTCGAGACCGGGCCTGTAAGGCAACAATTGAAAGGTAGGAGTCCCATGTGTCCGGTCCGCGGCTGAAAAAAGGCAAGATTGTGATTTCTGCGCAACACATTCATCAGGAAGCCGCAGAAAACCTTGTTTTGCAGCCCCGTCCGGGCGATCATTTCCCCAATGGATCGATCACCTACAAGCGTGAAACCCGCCAGCCTCGTTATCGTGGGCAATGGCTATCAGGCAGGCCGCGGCGTGCCTCAGACGGAAGTCTCCTGGCACCGTCGGGAGCTCGACGTCATCCTCAATCTCTATGGGCGCAAAGTGGCCGCTGGTGAATGGCGGGACTACGCCATTGACGCGCTAAGAGACAAAGCAGTCTTTTCCGTCTTCAGACGCTCCAGCGAAATCCCACTCTATCGGATTGAGAAGCACCCAAAGCTCACCCGCAAGCAAGGTGCTTATCAAGTGATCGCAGCGACCGGCGCCATCCTGAAGCGGGGTCATGACCTCGCTCAGGTGATCCGCGTGCTCGACAAAAAAAAACTCCGCCTGGTCGACTGACCATTACACCCTGATCGGCGAACTACAGCACCAAGTCCACGCAAAAGAAAACCCCGGCGCCTGAAAAGGTCCGGGGTCTCCAAATTCGATGTGCCTGAGAACTACTCGGAGCGCATGATCCCGAGCAAGTTCAGGATGTGAATGAACATCACAATGAAGCTGCCATAGAGTGCGAAAGCGCCGAAGATGGCTTTCTGGCTGGTTGTGACACCTGTGTCGCCACCGCTGTAAAGCTCTTTCACCATCTGTGTCTCATAAGCAGTCACCGCTGCGAACAGCAGGACGACAATGGCAGAGATCACAAAGCTGAAGCCGATGCTCTGGAAAATGAAAACATTTGCCAGCATTGCAACGATCAATCCGACCGAGGCCATGAAGAAGAAGCGACCAAAGGCGGAAAGGTCACGCTTCGTCGTGTAACCATAAAGGCTTGTTGCACCGAACATGACGGATGTGATCAGGAAGGCCTGAGCAATCATGCCCGCGCCGTTCGGGATGTTCATGAACGCGTAGATCATGGGGGAAATTAGCAAACCCCACATGCCTGCATAGGCCCAGAAACACACATGGGCCATGGTCGTTGACCCGGCGTTTGAGAAAATCAGCTTTGGCGCGAACCAGCCAAGGCCCAGCACGCCTGCAAACAGCACCCACTTCATGGGCCCAAGCGCAACCGCTGCCATCAGTTCAGGGTTAGCCCCCATGAACAGGGTAACGCCCGCTGTAAAGGCGACGCCAAGCGCCATGTAGTTATAGACACGCAACATGTAAGCGCGCAGACCCGCGTCTAGGTCCGCAGCACGTGTCGCAGTACCGGCGCCCATACGTTGTTGGTCAAATTCAGCCATGGTTCTTATGATCCCTTTGATCGAAAACTCTGACACTGAATATGGGGAGTTTGGGCGCCGATTTCAAGCAGAACCGGCACCCCACAACGTGACCAAACCTTAACAAAAATAAGGGCTTAATCCCCAATATTGCTCTGGTTACTGAGATCTTAAAACAGGGGCTGCCTTTGCTGACAATGCATTCCAGGTGCCCAACAACCCAAGCCCCACCGTGACAATGGCCGCGCCCGTAATCGTGACGGCGAGCGTCACCGGCAGGAAGGCCCAGGGGGCCTGCATGACTTGGGTCACAACCAGCCAGGCGGCGATAGAGCCGACCGCCGCCGCAACCGTCGCAGTCCCAACGCCCAAAAGGGCATATTCCCAGATATAGGCTTTGAGCACCTTGCCGCGCGTCGCACCCAGAACTTTGAGCACCACAGCGTCATAGACCCGACGCCTGTGCCCGGCCGCCATAGCACCGGCAAGCACCATGATGCCAGATGCCAGCGTGACGATAGAGGTCGCCCGCACCGCCATGGCAAAATCTTCCAGCAGCTTGTTCACTGCCTCCAGTGCTTCCTTCACCCGAACAATCGTGATGTTGGGGAACGCCTTCGACACCTCACGCTGCAGGGCAACCTCGCCTGCTTCATCCATGGCAAGCGTCGCCAGGTGAGTGTGGGGCGCAGCCGCCAGAGCTGATGGTGAGAACACAAAGATGAAGTTGATGCCAACATTGCCCCAGTCAATCTCACGCGTATTGGCAACGGTTGCCGCGAGGTTCCGGCCAAGCACATTGACCGTGATTTCATCACCAATGCCGACCCCGAACCCTTGAGACATTTCCTCAGTGATCGAGATAAGCGGTGGACCAGCATAGTCCGCGGCCCACCAGTCGCCCTGAATGAGCTCAGACCCACCAGGCAGATCTTGCGAGTACGTGATACCGCGGTCGCCCTGCAGCATCCACGAAACATCAGGAGCAGCCACAATGTCCTCAGCGGCGACGCCCTGCACAGAGACGATCCGACCGCGCAGCATAGGCACACGATTAAGAGCCCGAACGCCTTCAGTCCCCGTCACGATCTCTTCAAACTTTTCAACCTGATCGGGGCCAATATCTACAAAGAAGAAGGAGGGCGCGCGCTCAGGCAGTTCCCCATTGATCTGGTCGGCAATATTCCCGTCGATGAGCGAAATCGTCACCAGAAGCGTGAGGCCAAGACCGAGGGAGAGAACCACACTCGCCGTCGCCGAGCCCGGACGATAGAGATTGGACAAGGCTAGGCGCAGCTCCGGGTTTCGGAACCGTGGCGCACGACGCGCCAACGCCATAAGCCCCACCGCCGTGAGACGCAGCCCCACAAAGCTTGCCACCGCGCCAACGATAAACCAGGCGGCAAAATCTGGCCGGTCCGCAAGACCGATCGCAAGCCCCGCCAAAGCGACCAGCGCCACAGCCATCACAATGATATAGGCAGGACGAGGCCAGGCGCGCGACGGCGCCACAATGTCGCGAAAGAGGCCGGTTGCCGGAATTTCCCGCGCCCGAGCGAGCGGCCAAACAGCAAAGGCAAGGGCGGCCAGAAGACCATAGGCCCCTGCCAATACGAGCGGCGACATGTAGAGCGCAAAGCGTGCCGGAATGGGCAACATGTCTTCAATGGCCCATTGCACAAGGAACGGCGTCACACCACCAACGACCAGCCCGATTGCCACCCCAACCAGCGCCAAGACCATGACCTGAATGAGATACACGTTGAAGATAAAGCCGCCCGGTGCCCCGATACACTTGAACGTCGCGATCACCTCGCGCTTGGTATCGAGATAGGACGCCACCGCATTGCCGACGCCCACACCGCCAACAACCAGTGCGGTCAATCCAACGAGCGTGAGGAACAAGGCCACCCGTTCAACAAAGCGGCGCACACCCGGCGCACTGTCTGAGCGATCCTGAATGCGCCATCCGACATTCGGAAACTGTTCATTGACCTCCGCGACCCAGGCGGCCACATCCGCGTTAAGACGCTGGTTTTCGGGCAGCTTCGCCCGGTAGTGATAATTGATGAGCGAACCCAAGCGAATGAGGCCCGTTGCCTCCATCGCCTCATCAGACAGGAAGAGCCGTGGCCCAAGAGCAAAGCCACCAGCAACACGGTCTGGCTCGCGGTCAATAGCCGCCCGGATCTCAACTGAGATATCACCCACATCGAGCGTGTCGCCCACTTCAGCGTTCAATCGGTCCAGAAGTGCCGTCTCAACCGCCGTCCCCCAAACACCCGATTGCGCCTCAAGTGCAGCGGAAAGATCCATCTCTGGCGTCAGCGTCACACGCCCATAGAGCGGATAAAGATCATCAACACCCTTTAACTCAACGAGGGTGCGCTCATCGGTACGGGGCGCGGCCGCCATGGCGCGCATTTCGGTGGATTTGGAAATGGTTGCGCTCTGACTGATGAAGGCAAGCTCCTCTGCACCCGCTTCCCGATGAACAAGCCGGAAATCAACATCACCCCCAAGAATTGTCTGACCTTCTTCCGAAAGACCTTCTACCAGCGCGGAAGAAACAGACCCGACAGCTGCAATCGCTGCTACCCCAAGGGTGAGACAGGCAAGGAAAACTCGAAAGCCCTTGAGACCGCCGCGCAGTTCGCGACGTGCAAAAGTGAGAGCAAGAGCGAGTGATGGCTTAGAGGAAGATGGCGCTCCACTCATTGAGCAGCAGCCGTTTGCTTGGCGCGGCGTCCTGGCTCAATTGAATCAATCAATCCATCTTTCAAACGCACCACCCGGTCACAGGCCTCAGCCAGTTCGATGTCATGCGTAATGAGCACAAGCGTCGTACCCCGCTTGTCGTGGAGATCGAACATCAGCTCAATAATCTGGTCGCCCGTGGTCCCATCGAGATTGCCCGTTGGCTCATCAGCGAGCAGAATTTTGGGGTCGCCGGCAACGGCGCGGGCAAGCGCCACCCGCTGCTGTTCGCCTCCTGAGAGCTGGCCTGGATAGTGGGTCAGGCGGTGGGACAGACCAACATGGGCCAATTCTTCTTCCGCGCGCTCAAAAGCGTCTGCACGGCCAGCAAGCTCCATGGGCACAGCAACATTTTCAAGCGCCGTCATTGTCGGCACCAGATGGAAAGACTGGAATACGATCCCCACATGGTCCCGGCGGAAAAGCGCCAGAGCATCTTCATTCATACCCGCAAAGTTCTGACCCGCAACGGTAACCGTGCCGCTCGTCTGCTTCTCAAGCCCCGCCAATACCATCAAAAGCGTACTTTTGCCCGAACCAGAGGGCCCGACCAGCCCGACCGCTTCACCTTTCTCAACGGCAAGAGACAGGCCTCGCAAAATGTTCACTTCACCAGCGGTGGAAGGCAGCGTTAGTTTAAGGTCATCGAGGCGGATAATGGGATCGTTTGGCGTATCTGACATGGAAAGCGCGCAGGCGTCCTTCTTGATTGAGCGCCTCTTTAGGGAGGCAGAGGCAGGCAATAAACCGATATGGCCTTTTCCTAGGCCCCATACAAGCCTATATGGACTTATATGAGACGCATACAGACTACGTTCGGCATCAAAACATGGATCATCGCGGCAGCGATTGGCTTCACTGGTTGGTCTGTGCAAGCAGCAGAAGCACCCATTTCCGAGGCCGGTCAAACCGATCCCTTTGAAATCGTTGCTTTAGGCGACAGTTTGTCGGCAGGCTACCTTCTCCCCCCAGGCACCGGCTTTCCAGAGCAGCTGGCCCGCGCCCTGAAAGCGAAGGGTCATAACGTCAATGTGATGAATGCCGGTGTTTCAGGTGACACCAGCACCGGTGGGCTCGCTCGCCTCGACTGGGCAGTCGGGCCTGAGACAGATGCCCTCATCCTAGAATTGGGATCAAACGATGCCCTTCGCGGCATTGAGCCAGAAGTGACCCGAGCCAATCTTGACGCCATCCTTCAGCAAATGTCTGAGCGCGGCGTGAAAGTCTTGATCGCAGGCATGCTGGCACCGCCCAATATGGGCGATGATTATGCAACAGACTTCAACGGCATCTTCGCGGACCTCTCTGAAAAATATGATGCCCCCCTCTATCCCTTCTTTCTGGATGGGGTCGCCGCTGAGCGGCACCTCAATCTGCCAGATGGCATGCATCCAACCGAAGAAGGTGTTTCAGTCATTGTTGAGCGCATTCTGCCGCTCGTCGAGCAACTGATCGATGGTCCGAGCGAAGAAACCGCCGCTATCAACTGACAAATTCAATTCAGCCATCTATAAAACCAGACCGACATTTGGGGGGATCCAATGAAGTATCGTGAACTTGGCCGCACCGGCCAGGAAGTAAGTGAGATTTGCCTGGGCACCATGACCTGGGGCGAACAGAACACCGAGGCCGAAGGTCATGAGCAGATGGATTATGCCATCTCCATGGGCATCAATTTTTTCGACACTGCCGAAATGTACGCCGTGCCGCCGCGTCCTGAGACGCAAGGCGCTACAGAAAGCATCATTGGCACCTGGTTCAAAAAGAACGGCAACCGCGACAAGATCATTCTGGCAACCAAGGCGGCCGGCCGCGCGCCCATGACATGGCTGCGCGAAGACGGGTCCGGCACCGAGCAAACAAAAGAACAACTGAACGAAGCCGTGAACGCGAGCCTGAAGCGCCTGCAAACCGATCATATCGATCTCTATCAGCTCCACTGGCCTGACCGCCCCATTCCCTTGTTTGGAGGCAACCCAGGTGGGGGCTACAGCCATGTGGGCGAGGAGATCAATAAGATTGGCGAGATTCTCGAAACTCTAAACGAGATCGTGAAAAGCGGCAAAGTGCGCTGGATCGGTCTTTCAAACGAAAGCGCCTGGGGCACCATGAAGTTCCTGCATCATGCAGAAATGGGCGGCCTGCCCCGCGTCCAGTCTATCCAGAACGCCTACAACCTGTTGAACCGGGCCTATGAAGTAGGCCTCTCAGAAGTCTCGCATCGCGAGCAGGTCGGGCTCCTTGCCTATTCGCCTTTGGCGCAGGGATATCTCACCGGCAAGTATCAGAAAGGTGCCCTGCCGGAAGGATCGCGCAAAGCCCTCTTCAATCGCCTGCAACGCTATGAAGGTGAAGGTGTTGAAGCCATCATCGATCAGTATCTCGCCATTGCGAAAAAATGGGGCATCGACCCGTCGCAACTTGCCAATCAGTTTGCCACGACGCGTCCATTTGTTACGTCCAACATTATCGGCGCGACCACCATGGAGCAGCTGAAACTCGCGGTAACCTCTATCGATGTCGAATGGTCTGAGGAGCTGGAAAAAGAACTGGACGCCGTGCACCACCAATGTCCAAGCCCGTGCCCATAAACACTAAAGCTTTGCTTATGTGAATCTTTCATGGAGGGGATTGTGCTGAAAAGAAAATCAGCCCAATCTTCTTCATGTTAGAAACGCCGGTAAGTCATAATCGGGTGGCCAAAGATGATACGCCTTTTCACTGCCCTCGAAATTCCAGCTTCCGCCTCCGACCACCTCTGCACCCTTCAATCAGGATTGCAGAATGCCCGCTGGATCAGCCCAGAAAATTTTCACATCACACTGCGCTTCATCGGCGATGTCTCAGAGGACATGGCCTTCGAGATTGATGAAGCCCTTTCGCACATGAAGGCAGACCCCTTTGACTTGCATCTAAGTGGGCTAGGCTCTTTTGGCCACTCAAAACCCCATGCCCTGTGGGCAGGTGTTGCCGAAAGCGAACCCTTGCGCGCATTGCACGCAAAGCAGGAAACCGCGATGCAAAAACTGGGGCTAAAAGCAGAACCGCGCAAATACACACCTCACGTAACGATCGCGCGCCTCAACAAGCGCGCAACCAATGCAGGCGACGTGATGCACTATATTGAGCATCGCAATCTCTTTTCGACGCCACCATTTGAGGTGACGCAATTCGTGCTCTTTTCCGCCCGCAATAGCAAAGGCGGCGGGCCTTATGTGGCCGAACGCACCTATGATCTGGAAGAGCAGGCCCACGCCGTCGGGTCTTGAGAACAGGCTCGTGAGCAATTAGGTCGGTAGGGAAGACTAAACAGGAGGGCACCGTGGCCATCAAAGAACTCATCAAGACCCTCAGCTTCACCCTGCTTGCTGTTTTCATCATGCGCACCGCGGCGTTTGCCACCTACTATATTCCAACAGAAAGCATGGTCCCCACATTGGAAGTGGGTGACAGACTGGCCGTAACGAAGTGGGACTATGGCTATTCAAGGCACTCCCTGCCCTTCGGCATTGGACACTATCTTCCCGAAAGCGACTCGCGGCTCTTTGGGGCCTTGCCTGAACGCGGCGACATCATCGTCTTTGATCACCCTCTTCAACCCGGCACGGATATGATCAAGCGCGTTGTCGGGCTTCCCGGCGAGACAACTGAGCTCAGACGCGGACGCCTGATTATCAACGGAACGATGGTTCCACGCACAAAAATTGAAGACTATGCCTATGCCGATCAGCAGGGCCGAGAGATTCGCGTGCGAATATTCAATGAAGCACTTCCCAACATGGATCACATCATCATTGAGCGAAGTGACAGAGGCAGTGCCGATGACACGCCGGTTTACCGCGTGCCTGACGGCCATGTGTTCATGATGGGAGACAATCGGGACAATTCAGCCGATAGCAGAGTCCCAAGCCTTTCCTTTGTGCCGCTGGAAAACCTGATCGGCAAAGCCCGCATCATCCACTTCTCGCTCCACACCTGTCCGGTGGAAGCGCCACACCTTACCTGTGCCCCAAAACGGTTCATGAGTCTTCTCAACTAGTTTTGCAGGTAAGCAATCAGCCTGTCGCTTGCAGATTCAATGAGATCCAGAACCTCTTCAAACCCGTCGTCCCCGCCATAGTAGGGATCGGGAACGGCATTGAGGCCAAGCTCTGGTGCGAACTCAAGAAACAGGCGAATGCGTTCGTGCGATGAGGCAGGCGCCCGCGATTTCATCGTCGCTAGATTGTCGTGATCCATCGCAAGCACCAGATCAAACCGCTCATAGTCGCGGTCACTCACCTGGCGCGCCCGGATAGGTATGAGATCATACCCGCGCGCATGACCCGCCGCCTGGGCGCGCTCGTCCGGCATCGCCCCGACATGCCATGCACCTGTGCCAGCTGAATCGATCTCAACATCAAGGCCCGCCGCCGCTGCCCGCGCCCGGAACACAGCCTCCGCTGTCGGCGAGCGACAGATGTTTCCAAGGCAGACAAAAAGAACGGACGTCATGCCTCAGACCTTGACCAGAATTTCTTTGTACCGGTCTGGGCGCCGTGGGTCTTTGATTGGCATGTCCGTCACCAATGTAAGCCCGGGCATCTCATCAAAAACCTGATTGAACATGACTTCCGTTTCAGACCGGGCGAGCGCTGAACCCAGACAGAAGTGAATGCCATTGCCAAAAGAGAGGTGCTTATTGTCTGCTCGACGAATGTCAAACCTGTCAGGATCAGGGAAACGGGCGGGGTCACGGTTGGCGGCCCCAAGCGACACGCGCACACTGTCGCCTGCTTTGATCTCTTTCCCTCGCATCTCCACATCCTGCGTCGCACGCCGATTGGTCGAGGTGGACTGGTCTGGATGATGGAAGCGCAGAATTTCGTCGAGCGCCCCGTCCATCAGCGATCTGTCATCCCGCAAGGCCTCAAATTGATCTGGGTTTGAGAGCAGAATGAAGAGCCCTGAGGAGATCATCCGTTCCGTTGTGGTGCCCGCTGCCGTAAAGATGGTGGCAATTGCCGCCATCATTTCAGGCGCGGTGAGCCGTTCCCCTTCTTCTTCCGCGTCAATCAGATGGGAAATCAGATCGTCCTGCGGGCTGCTGCGCCGCGCTTCCACCAGATCTTTAAGGTACTGCCCCTGCCAGCGAGCAGCAGCGACGCCTCGCTCCAGAATTTCTTTGTTTTTGATCGGCATCATCAACACGCCCGCTTCTTCAAACGACCGACGGAATTTTTCCCGATCCACCGTTGGGATGCCGATAATCTCAGATGCCACAATGATCGGGAGATGAAAGCCAAGGTCTCTCACCAGATCGAATGTACCCTTCGCTTTTGCTGCAGCGACAAGCTCTCCGGCGACAGACTCAATACGTTCTCGTTTGTGGTCAGCTGCCCGACGCGAGAAAGCCTGATTCACTAGGCCACGCAAACGCGTGTGTACTGGCGGATCGGACAGGTTGAAGGAATGGCGGAGCAGGTTGCCAACCTTGCCCACATCGCCGCCCTGTTCTTTGGCCTTCTCCTTGTCCTTGGCCATGGGGTTCGAGCTGCCCCAACTGGCACCCGCACTGGAAAACCGTTCCGCGTCCCGCAAGACCATCTGCACATCATCATATCGGGTCAGAAACCAGAAGCCGTGGGTCGAGAGGTGGACCGGGTCTTCCTCCCGCAAGCGATGCAGATAGGGAACCGGATCAGATTGGAACTCGTATGAATAAAGATCCAAGCCTTCCAGCTTCTTTGACTGCTCACCCATCTCGCACTCCCCCTGAGGTCTGTTTTGCGCTATCTTAAACCAGCAGAAAAGGAAGACCATGACAGAAACGCGTCCCACCAAACTCACAGGCAAAGCCCGCCAAACAGCACTCGCCAGCCTCAAGGGCTGGAAAAAAGTGCGCGGCAAGGAAGCCATTGAGAAGACCTATGTCTTCACAGACTTTGCAGATGCCTTTGGCTGGATGTCACGGGTGGCCATCATCGCAGAAAAGATGGATCACCATCCTGAATGGTTCAACGTTTATAAAACCGTGAACGTGACCCTCAACACCCATGACGCTGGCGGCATCACAGAATTGGACATCAAACTCGCCAAATCCATGGACAAATTTGCCGGAAAGGCAGGCAGGTAGGCGCTTATTCCCGAAAAGTGTGAGCGGTTTTCGGACAAGAATATGCGCCAGAACAAATAGATAAACCCTTTATCAAGCCTCTTCGTTTACCATGGATCACAGGGTACAGAAGGGGCTTTAAGCTTATGGACGCATCAAGCATTGCAACGGCAGCGGTCGCACAACAGGCGGCACAAACGCAGACAACGCTTCAAAATGCGGCCCTGAAGCAAGCAGCCAAAGCTGATCAGGAACTGATTGCCGTGATCCAGGAAGTAGTCGCCAGCGCGCCACCCCCCGGCACCGGGAAAGCCGTCGACGTTAGCGTCTAAGCCACAATTTCACTCAAACTGTCGCTGCCCGAAGAGCTGTTTCGCAAGAGATAGGCTCTTAATCTGTTGGGAACATTCACAACAGTTTGAGAGCCTTGCCCATGAGTTCCATCGCTGGCGCAACCCTGAACAGAGCACAGACACAGCTGTCGGTTTCCTCAGTCGTCCTGAAAAAGACGTTCGAGGCGGATCAGAAATTTGCCGATGCTATTGATGAAGCCGCGAACCGGCCTCCCCCGCCCCCTGGTACCGGCAAAATCGTCGACAAAAGTGTCTGACGACAGGCTCACGCAACAAAAAAGCCCCGGTGTTTCCACCGGGGCTTTTCTATTAACTTCTGAATGCGATCAGCGCGGGGCCATACGGATGGCACCATCAAGACGGACATCTTCGCCGTTCATGTAGCTGTTCTCAACCATGAGCTTTGCAAGTGCTGCATACTCATCCGGGTTACCGAGACGTGGTGGGTAAGGCACCTGCATGCCAAGCGCCTGCTTCACCTGTTCAGGTGCAGCTGCGAGCAATGGCGTGTTGAAGATACCAGGCAGGATCGTGTTGACCCGAATGCCTTCACGGGAAAGGTCACGAGCGATTGGCAGTGTCATACCAACAACACCACCCTTGGACGCTGAATATGCAGCCTGGCCGATCTGACCATCTTCCGCAGCAACAGACGCCGTGTTCACAATCGCGCCGCGTTCGCCACCGTCCAGCGGGTCAAGGGACATCATGCCAGCAGCCGATTTCGCGATGCAGCGGAACGTACCAACCAGATTGATCTGGATGATGAGGTTGAACGCATCAAGCGGGAAGTGCTTGATCTCGCCGGTCTCTTTGTTGCGGCTGGCTGTTTTGATCGCGTTACCCGTACCCGCACAGTTGATCAGGATGCGTTCCTGGCCAACAGCGGCGCGGGCTTTTTCAAAACCTGCATCAACAGTCGCTTCGTCGGTGACGTTCACATTGCAGAAAACGCCGCCAAGTTCTTTAGCAACCGCTTCGCCTTTTTCTTCATTCATGTCGAAGATGGCAATTTTCACACCATCAGCCGCAAGAGCACGGGCAGTGGCTTCACCAAGACCAGACGCACCACCGGTGACGACTGCACTAATTCCAGAATCGAGCTTCATGGGCTATCTCCCTGTTTCACGCCACTTGCCCCATTCGGGTGCACTCCCGCCTCAATAGCGGTCATTTGGCGCCGATCATCAAATTCTGCGGCGGATGTAACAGGTTTTTTGCCCCAAAAGCGAGCCCTGAAGGGGCATTTACCGTCCAAAAAAGCCCTGACGCAGGGTCGGCCTTGCCTTGCATCTGCCAAAATTTCTGCCCATCTTGGATTCATGACTGAGCAACGCGCCCAAAGCACAACGGTTCCTGATTTCGGCTCGAAGGATATTCAGCTTCCTTCCGTTATGGCCCGGAATGAAAAACGGGTCCGCTTCAGCTTCTGGAAAAAGATGCTGAAAGTGGGCGGGCGCATTCCCTTTGCTGAAGAGGCAGCCAGCGCCTATTTCTGTGCGATCGATCGGCGCACGCCGACCCGGGTGCGGGCAACACTCCTGGCGGCCCTTGCCTATTTCGTCCTACCCACAGATGTGGTGCCAGATTTTATCGCCGCAGTGGGCTTTACCGACGATGCAACCGTCCTCCTGACAGCGCTCGGCATCGTTCAGACGCACATCAAGCCGAAGCACGCAGAGCAGGCCCGACGCGCCCTCGGCATTCCAGAGACCGACACCAAAGACGACTAAGCGTCTGATCTTGGATCCTTGATGGTCGAAGCTCCAGCCTTAGTCGCTTGCGCCTCACGTCGAACGATGTAGAGCGACGCACCGACAATGGTGAGGGCACCGATGACGGTGTAGATATCGGGAACATCGGCAAAGATGAAGAAGCCCGCCACAGCCGCAAAAATGAGCGATGTATATTCAAAGGGCGCCACCGCCGTTGTTTCCCCCACCGCATAGCCTCGAATGAAACAGTTATGCGCTGAGGCCCCAATCACGCCAACAAGCACGAGCAGGAAATATTCAAACGCAGTAGGCGGCACCCAATTCAGAATAGCTGGCACGACAGCCACGAGCGTTCCAACAAAGCCCGTATAGAACATAAGCGTAACCGGACTGTCATAGCGCGAGACGATCTTCACCAGCACTGTTGCAAGAGCCACCAGCGCCGCGCCGGCAAGAGCGATCAGCGCCGCAGGCTCGATATCGCCGGTGGGGCGCAACATGATCAGCACACCAAGAAACCCCACAGCCATCGCCGCAATACGACGCCCTCCGACAACCTCTTTCAAAAAGAGAATGGCAAGCGGCACCAGAAAAAGCCCGCGTGCAAAATTTAGCGACTGCGCATCTGCAAGCGGCATATTGGCAACCGCATAAAACCCACAGAACATGGCGAGCGTCCCCACGACACCCCTCAACAATTGCAGCGGCAAAACCTTCGTCTTGATGCCACCAACTCCAACCCCTGCGCGCACCAAGAGAGGCAGAATGGCAAGCAGGCCGAAGAAGGCACGCGCCAGGGACACCTGAAACGGATCAAGCCGCTGTCCCAGATGTTTTGCAATCGTCTGCATCACAGTGAAAAGCGCCGCCGATGCCAACAGCCACAGCGCACCTTGAACATTGGGCGCAAGCGCTAAAAAGCGGGCCTGTGTGGCCCGCGCTCTGTTGGGTGCATCCTCTGTCACGAAGCGGCTTTCTCATATTCGCAAGTCCGAAATAGGTGCTGCGAACTCATGTGAATGTAGGGACCCGCGGGCAATCACGCAAATTGGTTCCGTGACAACATTGCCGATTAGTCTTGCTAGCAAGCCCGTCAGAGCCAATTTTCAGGTCACACAAGCGAAAGGATTTCGAGATGCAAGACGCCCTCAAAAACATGCTCCGAGACGGTATCGTTCTGTCGCCCTATGGCAAGCTGCTTGGCATGGAGCCTGTAACTCTCGAAGAGGATCATGTTGTTGTCGCCATGCCGTTTAAAAACGACATCACGACCGTCGGAGACATGGTGCATGGCGGAGCCATCGCGTCGCTGGTCGACGTTGCGGCAACTGGTGCGTTCTGGGCACTAAAAGAACCGCCCAAAAACCCACGCGGCACAACCATCGGCTTTTCGATCAATTATCTAGATGCCGGTCGCGCCCAGACGCTCACGGCAGACGCGCGTGTGATCCGTCGGGGCGGATCTATTTGTGTCGGCTCAGTGGATGTGACTGATGAAGCAGGCACACCTGTTGCCCACGCCACCGTCACCTACAAACTATCGAAGGATCGCTAGCCATTTTCGAGCCAAAAGTTTCAGACTTTTGCGGTTCGAAAACGCGGCAAAGAAAATGGGCTTTTAGCGCGTCCAGCAGCCACTCTCATTCGAGCGATAGCCGAGAGATTTGTATGTCGCGTCGATCAGTGACTGCCCGCGATCATTGAGGAGGATGCCAACGCCCATGCGGTTCATATTGTAACCGAAGGACATGGCATTCTCTGGATCGGCAAACCCGATCGAGCCCCCCATCCCCACATGACCGAAGGCAGATTCCGACATAAGTGCGGACGAGTCCGGTGTGTCCTTAAGCCCACGATTATCCATGCTCTTCATAAAGCCAAGGGCAAAACGCGAGGCGATAAGGAGCGTCGCATCTTCATGGGTCCCCATAGAGATACGCCCCATGCGCGCCAGCGTATCCGGCCCCATCAGTTTTACGCCATTGAGTTCGCCGCCATTGGCAAGGGGCGCATACATGCCCGCAAGACCGCGCCCATTGGTGATACCATTGGCAGACCCAATCTCCGCCGCATGCGCTTCGCGTGAGTTAAAGTTGAAACCACCGCCATTGAGCAAGAAGAGCGACGACGGAGAGGTCGGGTCCGTCATGACGGCCTGCGTAAATTTGCTGAGCGGTGCGTCCGCATCCGGTAGCGTCGGAATCATATCGGCAATGCGCGGCTCAACGCTCTCCGGCGTCCCGATCCAGAAGTCGAGGCCCAAGGGCCCCGCCACTTCATCGGCAAAATACTGACCCAAACGCTTTCCAGCAGCACGGTGAACAAGTTCACCAACCGTCCAGGCAAATGTCACGCCGTGATAGCCGTTGCGTGTGCCGGGCACCCAGAAGGCTTCTTCGTTTTGCACCAGGTCGACCATATATTCATAGTCGTTATAGCCACCCTCTTTCACCTGAGGGCGCACATGAGGCACACCAGCGGAATGATCAAGCATCATCGCAACGGTCGTGTCTTCTTTCCCGTTACAGGCATATTCAGGCCAGTAGTCAGCAACCTTCGCATTGAGGTCGAGCTTGCCCTGATCAACCAGCATATTGGCGCAAAGCGCTGTCGCCCCCTTGGTACAGGAAAAGACAATTGAGACACTGTCTTCTTCCCAGTCGGCACCATCGCGTTCTTTCTTACCGCCCCAAAGATCGACGACCTTCTCGCCTTCAATAGTGATGGCCACATTGGCGCCGACTTCGTCGCGTGAAGTAAGATTTTCGACAAAGGCCTCCACCACGCCGGCGAATTTTTCATCGCACACGCCCGTGACTTTGCCACCTGGTGTGTTTTCGCTGATCGTAGTGAGGCCCATATCGTTTCTCCCGTTTTCTAGTTTGAATTCTTATTCGTTAGATGTGTGCAATGACCTTAATCTCAACCACCGCACCGGGGATCGCAAGCTCTGTCGTGCCGACTGCCGTCCAGGCAGGATAAGGCTCTTTCACGTAGCGGTCTTTGACGCCAATAAATTCCTGAATGTGCGAGCCAAGACCGATATGAAAGGTGGTCATTTCCACAATATCGTCAAACGTTGCACCGGCCTCTTTGAGCACAAGCCCAACACTTTCAAAAGCGAGCGTAAATTGCTCATCAAGATTTTCCGGTGATTTGCCGTCGGGGCCGATACCGATCTGACCCGACGCATACACGCGGTTGTCAATGACCGTGGCGGGCGCGAAATGAAACACATCATAGTTTGTTTTCATTGCCTCTGGGACAACAGTCTTAAAATTGCTCATTGGATTCCTCCAGCAGATTGGGTTGACGTGAATTAAAGCGCCGCATTAGAAGCGGCTTCAAACGTGACGTGAGCAGACTGTACCCCTCGGGCGAGAGGGACAGGCCGTCCCAACGAAAAATCTCATCGCGCATCTCTTCATCATCCGTGAACATGAGCGATGCGACATCAAGATAGATCACATCGTCGCGCGCTGCGGCAAACGCTTCAATAAGACCATTCGCCCTTTTGGCCCCGAACCATCTTGCCGCCCGCATGGGTGAAGGACGGATAGAAACAAAAATAACGGGCGCCGAAACTTCATGGGCTCTGAGCGCAGAGAGAAACACCTTGAAGCCGCTGAGCAACTCCTCAGGCGTTCGGCCTTGCACATCTGCCATATCTTCGGCCCCTGCGATCACCACAACCGCACGCGGTTGATACGGTTTGATAATGCGCGCGGCGAAATAGGTAAGGTGATCCAGATAAGCCCCGCCAAACCCCCGGTTTAAAACCGGAAGTGGCGCCATGTCCTCCTCCAGCGTTTCCCAGAGGCGTACATCGCGTCCCCCAACAAACACAATCCCACCCTTGGGCGGTGGGTTAGACACATCCAGCCGTTCAAACTCTGAAACTTCGCCAGCCCAATAGTCTGGGCTACTGGACGCCAGCAGCACATAGACCAGAAAAGCGAAAAGGAGCACGACAAAGACGGCAGCAGCAATCCCGAGACGAATGAGTGTCTCCCGCATTACCGCTGCCTCTCTGTCTTTGTGTTAGAGCATTTTCAGCAAAAGTTGACAGACTTTTGCGGTTCGAAAATGCGACAAAATAAAAGCCCTAACGCTGAACAGTAAGGACAACTTTGCCCTTCACTTTTCGGCCACCCATATCGTTGAGCGCATCAGCGGCTTTTTCAAGCGGATAGGTTGCTGAGATATGTGGCTTCAGCTGCCCCTTCTTGAACATGTCCATCAGTTCCGCGAGGTTTTCCTGATGCTCTGCTGGTTCGCGGCCTGTATAGGCGCCCCAGAATACACCAACAATCTGACAGTTCTTAAGCAATGCCAGATTGAGAGGAATTTTAGGGATCGGGCCAGCGGCAAAACCAATGACCAGAAATCGACCTTCCCAGGCGGTGGCGCGAAGCGCGGGCTCTGAATAGGAACCGCCAACCGGGTCATAAACCACGTCAGCGCCCTGACCACCCGTCAGTTCTTTGATCTTGTCTGAGAACGCTTTTTGTTCGTCGCGACTCATTTCGCCGGATGGATAAAGAATGGTCTCATCTGCGCCATGGTCACGGCAAACCTGAAGCTTGTCTTCAGTAGAAGCCGCTGCAATGACCCGTGCGCCCATCGCCTTGCCAAGCTCAACTGCCGCAAGACCAACACCGCCAGCTGCACCCATCACAAGAAGGCTCTCACCTGGCTGAATGTTCGCGCGGCGGCGAAGAGCAAAGTGAGAGGTGCCATAGGTCATCAGGAAGGCTGACCCAGTGTTGTAATCCATCTCATCAGGGATGGGCGTGCAGCGAGCTTCGTCGACAACGATCTCTTCAACAAAACCACCCCAGCCACAGGACCCGATCACCCGATCGCCTTCTTTGACGTTTTTGACGCCGGGCCCGACTTTCGCGACCCGGCCCGCAACTTCACCACCAGGAGCGAAGGGAAGCGGCGGCTTGAACTGGTACTTATTTTCAATGATCAACACGTCTGGGAAATTGACCGACGCAGCATGGACCTCGATGAGGACCTGCCCCTCGCCAGGCTCCGGACTGGGCACATCTTCGATGACCAGGCTCTCTGGTGGACCATATTCTTTGCAAAGGACGGCTTTCATGTGACCGCGGCTCCCTGTTTTTATGATTGCGTTGCCGACATCTTACCCATCACCCGCCAAAGCGCCACCAGGCAGATGTCCCGTCCTAAAACAAGACAGAGCGTCTCAAATTGAGGGCCACTGCGTAGAGCGAAAACTGAAAATCGGCAGTTTTGCAGCAATTTTTGGTTGGCACGCCGCTCGCACTCTCTAAGACAAGACAGGATCAGGCACATTTGAGCGATCAGCACCCGCTCGTACCTACCTGGGAATGCGCAGAACCGACCGGCAGTGATCCTCATAGCCGTTGGTTCTAAGCAGGGGATACGGAGGCTTTCAGCGATGGAAGCCTCCGTTTTGTTTGGGGGCCCACCCTGTCGAAACTTGCACCTCACCTCTTCATTGACTAAGCCATTGAGGCAATTTCAACTATGACTAGGTGACCCTGTGCGCGGCTATTTCGGCATTGGAGCGGAAGAAATTTCAAAGCCCATGAACATGGGCAACATCATCCGTTCAGGACACGCTTTCGGGGCGAGCTTCGTTTTCACAGTAAATGCATTTTATTCAGTGAGAGCCGCCAAGTCCGATACATCAAAGACACCCAATCACCTGCCCTATTACGAGTGGGAAAGTGTCGGCGACATGGCTTTCCCGAAAGGATGCCAATTGGTCGGCATTGAACTGACCGAAGACGCCATCGAGCTTCCAAGCTTTCGCCACCCTCTGAACGCTGCCTATGTCTTGGGGCCGGAACGTGGCAGCCTGTCGGGCGAAATGGTCGCCGCCTGCGATCATGTGATCAAGATCCCGACTGCCTTTTGTCTCAACGTACAAATCGCCGGGGCCATCGTCATGTATGACCGTGTTAAATCTCTCGGGAACTTTGCCGATCGCGCCTTGATGCCGGGTGCACCGCAAGAGGAGAAGAAACCCCATCAGCATGGGGGACGCTTCCTACGCTCGACCAAGCCGCGCGACAATAAGAGCGAACAAACATGAGCACTGCGGTCAAATCACTACTGGTCTTCGGCCTGCTGTTTTCTGCTTTCGCGATCACAACACCCAGCATTGCAAGTACCGCCGAACCGGCATGGAAATTCAACCGAACCTTCAATGCATGGTCCCGGTCGCTCGATGCCATAGAGACAGAACTCGCAAAACCGGAGCATGCGGCAGAAGAAGATGAAGGTGTTCGGGAAACTCTGACTCAGATCAGAGCAGATGCGGTGGCGGCCCGCAACGCAGCCACTGACTTTGCAACAAATTCAGAAGACCTGTTGGCGGCCCTGGGCGAGCGCCCTGCTGAAGGAGAGCCGGAAGAAGCCCGCGACGTTCAGCAGAAACGGCGCCAATATGAAGCGGAAGTTGCTGACTTTCGCGGGCGCGCCGCGCAGGCCCAACTCATCATCCGCCGGGTTGATACCTTGACTCTACGCCTTTCAGGGATCGAGCAAGGTCTGGCTGTCACCCTGCTCCTCACGCGCACACCGAGCCCCCTTGGCTGGGAAACCCTGAAAACAATCCCGCTTGCCGCCTCAACCTATTTTTCCCGCTTGGGCACAGCACCTCTTGAATGGTGGCGCGCGCCAACAGAACAAAACCAAACGCCATTTCAACGCCTGACTCCTCTTGGAATTCTCATCACGATTCTGGCCATCGCTCTCTTCGGACGCCGGCTTCTCGTGGAATGGCTGGGCCGTGATGAACGCATCTCAGAACCGAGCTATACCCGCAGGCTCTTGGGCGCGAGCACAGCAGCCCTCGCCAATGGTCTGCTTCCAGCTCTTTTTGCCGGCCTGCTTTGGCTCACCTTCAACTTTGCCTTCTCCCTCAATGAGGGCCCGTTCCTCAATCTCGTAAACGGCTTTGTCACAGCCCTTTTGATCGCAATCGCCGCATTGTCTCTGCCGCGCGCCGCGCTATCACCATCATTGCCAAACTGGCGCGTTGTCCCCATCAAACCCAAATATGCCCAACATCTGACACAGCGGATCGGGGCTCTAGGCATTCTCTTCGGCGCAGATGTTTTTGTGAGCTTCACGAGCGATCCTGCCGACGCAGCTTTCCTGGCAATCTACAGTGCCCTCACCGCGACCCTCGAAGCGATCCTCATCATCGATCTTCTGCGTCCCGCTTTGTGGCGCGCCGACCCTGATTGGAGCGCTGGCCGCGGTGACGAGGATCAAGCACCCTCCCAAGCAAAACCATCAGACCGGCGCCGCACAATCGCCTGGCAGGGCCTTCGCATTGCAATCGGTCTCATCGCCCTTACCGGCGCTGTGGCAGCCTGGGTCGGCTATACAGCACTGTCCATCTATCTGATCGGAAGTTTGATCGGCAGTGCGCTTACCGTTGGCGCTCTTTTTCTCGCCCGCGCTCTGTTTGCTGAATGGATCGGCATCCTCATGCGTCGAAAGGAAGCCGCCGACTGGCTCGCTCTGTCTGAAGATGGCAGCAGCACGGTCGCCTTCTGGTTGATCAGCTTTATGCAAGTGGCGGTCTATATCACCGGCGCAGCCCTCATAGGTGCCGTCTGGGGCATTCCGCTCAATGATTTTTGGACGATCACATACAATCTGCTGACCGGCATTAGCATAGGTGGTGTCACCATCTCCTTCGCCGACATTCTTGAAGCCCTGTTTGTGTTCATCGCAACGATCGTCATCTTCCGGCTGATCAAAAAGCTGCTTCGCGACACGGTGTTGCCCCAAACACGCCTCGATGCCGGTGCACAATATTCAATTGCCACGATCTTTGGGTATGTGGGAATCATCACGGCTGTGCTGCTCACTGCCACCACACTGGGCGTGGAGTTTCAAAGCCTTCTCATTATCGCTGGCGCCTTGTCTGTCGGCATTGGCTTTGGTCTCCAAAACATCGCCAACAATTTCATCTCCGGCCTGATTCTCCTTTTTGAAAGACCCATCAAAGTCGGTGACCTCATCGAAATTGGCGACACGCTCGGTCACATCACCCATATCAATGTACGGCGCACGGAAGTGGAGACCTTCCAGCGTGCCGAAGTGATGATCCCAAACTCGGAGCTGGTGGCGACATCAGTGATCAATTGGACCCACTCAGACCGCAAGGCACGGATTGAGATCAATGTCGGGGTCGCCTATGGCTCAGACACCGAGCTTGTGCGGGAAACGCTGATAGCAGCGGCTAAGAATGTGGACAAAATCGTCTCCTGGCCGAGCCCCGATGTGCTGTTCCTGGAATTCGGCGACTCAAGTCTCAACTTCCAGCTCCGGTGTTTCACGAGTGACGTGTCTTCTCGGATTACCACATCATCCAGCCTGCGCTTTGAAATTGATCGACTGTTCCGAGAAGCCGGAATCGAGATTCCGTTCCCACAACGGGTCATTCATATGGCTTCCGACGAGAACAAAGCGACATAAACCAGCAAACAACTCTGCTTAAAGCCGCTGGCAATAAACCGCAGAGCCCGGTATGATTCTACTCAGCCTTATGGCTAGGGGGTCTCAAAAGCGTATTGCGCCTTACCAGATTCATCTAGGGGCAGAAAAACGCGCAAGCTTGGCGCGATTTTTTGGTCCGATTAGGCGCAACACGCTCTAGGCAAGACAGATGGAAAAATGATGCGGTTTTCAAAGCTTACAAAACTATTCCTCACCACAATGACAGCCGTCTGGTTTGGCATCTCCGCTGCTGCAGCTGAAGAGCCCAAACTCCTGGGCAAATATTCAGACTGGGCGGCCTACAGCTATGGGTCCGGCTCCAGCCGGATTTGCTATGTCATGTCTGAGCCAAAAGAGATGCAGCCGCGCGGCGCCAATAGAGGCGATGTGTTTCTAATGATTACACACCGCCCCGGTCAAAACGTGACCAATGAAGTGTCTATGCGGGCGGGCTATCCATTTTCTGATCGCTCCCGGCCGTTTGCTCAAATCGGCTCTGACAAGTTCCAGATGTTTAGCGGCGTTTCTGAGGGCGGCGAAAACCGCTATTGGGCATGGCTGAAGGACACAAGCGACGAAGACAGGATGGCAACCGCAATGCGCCGCGGCAGCTCCATGACAGTCAAAGGCACTTCCCAACGGGGAACCCTCACCACAGATCGTTATTCTTTGTCCGGCATTACAGCTGCGCTGAACAAAATCGACGACACCTGCCGCTAAAAGCGGGTCGCGCTCCAAAAACAGCTAATTTCTGCGGTTTCCGAGCCTAGTTAAGGCTGCCTGCCACATAGGATGGCGCACGGGCCTCGGCCCGTGCTATGACGCGCCTCAGTGATACCCCGGAAGCGCCCAACAAGGGCGACGCTAAGAGGGCCAAATGGCAACCATCCTCGACACCGCAAACAAAGCACGCCCCAAAAAGCGTCCGCGCAAGGCAGCGATGCCGGACGGACCCGTCTCGCTCATTGGCCTGACCCGTGAGGAGCTGGGCGACGCCCTGCGTGCTGTTGGGGTTGCCGAGAAACAGGTCCGGATGCGTGTCGGCCAGCTCTGGAACGCCCTTTACCATCATGGGCACCAGGATTTCGCCAACGTCACAACCCTCTCAAAAGATCTGCGCACGAGCTTTGCGGAGCATTTCACGCTCACTCGTCCAGAAATCGTCACAGAACAGATCTCAACCGATGGCACCCGCAAATGGCTGATCCGACTGCCCTCAACGGACCCGCGCGCGCCTGCGCCAGAAGTGGAAGCCGTCTACATTCCTGAAGAGACCCGCGGAACACTCTGCATCTCCAGCCAGGTGGGCTGCACGCTGAATTGCACCTTCTGCCACACGGGCACGCAGAAACTTGTACGCAATCTGACCGCCGGCGAAATTGTCGCTCAGGTCCTGATTGCCCGCGATGCCCTGGAAGAATGGCCGACGCCCCAGGAGGGGCGAAAGATCACAAACGTCGTGCTCATGGGTATGGGCGAGCCGCTTTACAATTTCGACAATGTGAAACAGGCAATGGATATCGTCTCCGATGGAGAAGGGCTTTCGATTTCCAAGCGTCGCATTACCCTGTCCACGTCAGGCATTGTTCCAGAGATCGAACGCGTCGGGAATGAAATGGGTGTCATGCTCGCCATCTCGCTCCATGCGGTGAACAATCCCACCCGTGACGAACTCGTACCGATCAACAAGAAATACTCTCTGAATGAGCTGTTGAAGGCCTGCCGTGAGTTTCCCGGTGTCTCCAACGCGCGGCGGATCACGTTTGAATATGTGATGCTGAAGGGCGTGAATGACAGCCTGACAGACGCCAAGGAACTTGTGCGCCTGCTGAAAGGCATTCCCGCAAAGATAAACCTCATTCCCTTCAATGCCTGGCCCGGCGCGCCTTACGAGTGCTCCGACTGGGAACAGATTGAGAAATTCGCGGAGATCGTGAACAAAGCTGGCTATGCGAGTCCCATTCGCACACCCCGCGGTCGCGACATCATGGCAGCCTGCGGACAACTGAAATCAGCCAGCGAAAAAATCAAAGCAAGTCAGATTTCAGCTTAACAAGCCGTAACACCCTAAAACGCACCCGGCTGATTCAGGGACGTTGCTCTGTCGCAGCAAAGCTCGGCCGCGATGTCAGCCTCTTCATCCAATCTTGAACCTTTGGCGCCTCGCGAAGGGCGCGTGTGCCTTCATCGGTCAGGCTTGCATAAAACAGGTTCGGCAGGACAAATAGATCCGCCAGGCTAAGCTCGCCAGCAACCAGATAAGGCGATTGCTTCAAGCTGGCTTCGAGCAGAGCGATCTGCTTTTCAAGGTCGGGAAGGGACCGGGCAACAAGATCATGGTCGGTAGGCTCTCCCTGAAGTGGCGCCATGAGCAAAGGTTTGGCAATGCCCCCCATCATCGTAGGAAAGAAATAAGCGTTGGTGAGGCTGATCCAGGTCAGCATCTCCGCATGAGCCTGCGGCGCGACCGGCGAAAGAGCAGGACCATCAAAGGCACGGTTCACATAATCCGCAATAGCCAGAGTTTCATAGATCATGAGATCGCCATGCTGCAGCACCGGCATTTTCTCAAAAGGATGGAATTCTCGAAAGCCTTCCCCAGGCGCATCCCGTGCGGCCACACGATAGTTGATCTGCTTTTCTTCACAGACCAGCGTTGCGATCCTCAGATATAGACTGAGTGCGCGCGAATGAAGAACAAGGTCAGCCATTGGAATATCCCCTAGAGTGAGAGCTACAGATCAGAACGATTGCTTCCCGATCAAGGGTGGCCCGGTGCAAAGTCTCGATTGGTTCTTCCATGAAAGCCAATTCATACAGATTGTATGAAAATGTAAGATGCGCTAAGATCCCTTGCCCGTCGCCATAGAGAACCAAAGGATGTCACATGTCGAGCCAGCACTTCACCGTCAAAGAAATCTGGCGTTATCCTGTGAAATCCATGCAGGGCGAACAACTCACCGAAACCGTTCTCACAGCTGGCGGCGTCCCACTGGACCGCGGCTGGGCAGTGCGCGACGAAGCGACGCAAACGATTGTCGGGGCAAAGAAGATTGCAGAACTCCTCAACTGCTCGGCAAAGTATATTGACGGCACAAATGCTGGCGCGGTTCCCCATGTGGAAATCACTCTCCCAAACGGAAGCACCGTGCGGTCCGACGATACGCGGGTAAATGAAAAACTCTCTCAAGCGCTCGGCCAGGACGTCACCCTCTGGCCACTACAACCTGCCGACAACAAGGACCATTATCGAACGAAAAATGTGCCCGAAGATGCGCTCGCTGAACTGCGGGCCGTTTTCGCACTTGAACCAGATGAGCCGCTGCCTGACTTCAGCACCTTTCCGCCTGACGTACTTACGGAGCTCATGGAGTTTGCGACACCCGTCGGAACTTACTTTGACGCATTCCCTCTCGACATTTTGACGGAAGCCTCTCTACGACATCTGCAAACCCTCACGCCAGACGCAATGCTCGACATTCGTCGCTTCCGCCCGAACATTCTTGTGAGTGACAGCGACAAGATAACAGGACTTGAAGAGGCGAAATGGGTTGACCAGTCGATCGGCATCGGCGAGGCGACCGTTGACGCCGTCACCGAATGTCCCCGCTGCATCATGACCACCCGCTCACAAGGGGACCTTCCCCGCGACGCATCCATCATGCGGGCCATGGTCGCTCACACCTCCCAAAACCTCTCCATCTATTGCAACATCTCAAAGCCTGGTCGGATTGCAGAAGGCGATAAACTAACACTGGGCTGAAACTAATGGCTGACCGCCCAATCGAAGGCGGTTTCCATTCGGTCATTGCCCCAGAAAAGTTCGTCGCCAACGGTGAAGCTCGGCGCGCCGAAAATGCCCTTGTCCCAGGCCGCATCGGTCTGAGTTTTCAAACGCTCTTTGTTCTCCGAAGACATTGCTTTTTCAAATGTCCCGCCAGAATCAAGCCCGAGCGCTTCTAGAATATTTTCGATGACGGCAACATCAGAGATCGTGCGTCCCTCAACAAAATTGGCTTGGTAGACCGCTCGCACAAAATCTGGACCCCATCCCTCATCCATGCCCAACAAAGCAACCCGAGCCGCTTTCAATCCGTTCTGAGGGAAAATCGCCGGCTTTTTGAGGTCAATCCCGTCTGCCTCACAAATGCGCGCCATATCGCGCCACATATAGTGACCCTTCTGTTCGAACACGTTGAAAGGAGAATCGGTAAGCCCCTGCTTGCCGAGCAACGGCCCGAGTAGGAAGGGACGCCAGACCAACTCGACCCCAGAGGCGGCGGCGACACGTTCCACCCGCATGGCAGCGGGATAGGAATAGGTGCTTGCAAACTCGAACCAAAATTCAACAGCAGCCATTTGTTATTCACCTGTTTTCCAACGCGCTCATGCAAACGCTTGTTTCTTCTTGCCGCCCACTCTATCAAATGCGGTTCGTGAAGCTAGATAGAGCATTTCCAGCTGAAGTGGTTGCCGGTTCAGCGGTTCGGAAATGCGCCCAATAAAAGGTTAGAAGGGTTCCTCAGATCAATCTGATGAACAACTCATAGACACTCATGCCGCCTCTCCGCCAGTTCGCCGAACATCCACAACGTCAGAAGCTGAATGATGAGGTTCATTCGCGGCCACCTGCGGACGTCCCGGGCGCGCTCATCTGTTCGCATCTGGCATTTGTGACCGGCGAGAACGGGCATGCAGAGGAAAAGGTATCCCTCAAATCGCTGGCGAGCCTTTTCGGCGCCGCCATCCCGGAAAATTTCGGCAACCATCTGACACTGGACCTTGGCCCCTTCCAACTCACCTGGGAGCGGCACACAGAGTTTTCCACCTATACATTCTTTGAACATCTGCATAGCGCGGAAAATATCGGCGACCGGTTTGCCCACGCCCCTGTATCACGCATCCCCGACAGATGGCGTGAGCAGATCAAGGGAGAACTCCTGGTCGCCATCAACCTGGTGGTGACGCCACAACCCAAGACCTCCACATCCGATTTGCTGCACAAGGTCTTTGGCGACAACACCCTTGTCGGCGGTTCTCTTGCTGGCGGGGGCGCAGCCGCCTGGACGGACCTCACCCTTGATGCACAAGGCTGCTCGCGCATTCTCGTTGCCAATGAAAGCCTGAAGCCTGGACGCGCGGGACGCCTTGTGCAGCGGCTTTTGGAAATTGAAACCTATCGCATGATGGCCCTGATGGCCTTTCCGCTTGCCCGCGCCATCGCGCCGGAGATTTCAGAGATGGAACAAGAGCTGGCGACAGTTGCGGGAGAAACAACCAGCATCACATCACTAGCAGACGAACAGCACCAGCTCAGCCAGCTGACCACCTTGGCCGCACGCATCGAAACAATGACCGCGCGAACGGACTTCCGTTTCTCCGCGTCCCGCGCCTATCACGCCTTGGTTGAAGAGCGCATCGCCGACCTGGACGAAACAAAACTGTCCGGCATTCAGCAACTTGCCACATTCATGGACCGCCGCTTGAGCCCCGCCATGCGCACCTGTGCATCGGTCGCGAGCCGCCTGGACACGCTGTCTGAGCACATCGCCCGCGCCTCCGGCTTGCTGCACACACGTGTCGAGATTGCCGTGCAGGAGCAGAACCAGAACCTGCTCGCCTCAATGGAGTCCCGCGTCCGCATGCAGACGCGCCTTCAGGAAACAGTCGAGGGCCTGTCCGCCGTCGCCATCTCCTACTACCTGCTGGGCATTGTGAATTACATGCTGAAGGCTGCGGCCAAGGTCGGCAGTCCTGTGGACCCGACGCTAGCAACCGGCATCGCCGCTCCATTTGTGATCGGTGCGGTCTATTACGGCGTGCGCCAAGTGAGAAAACGTCTCACCCGCGCCAAATAGAATAGGTGATCACTGTTGCTATCAAAGCCAGAAACGCCAGTAGCGCAAACGCAACTGAAAACGAAAAGACTCCGACGAGTGCCCCGACCAGAGGGTAGAGAACCAACCACGCACAGTGGGACAATCCATACTGAGCCGCAAAAAGCTCCGCACGGTGTGTGCTATCGGACGCACGCGTGATCACCCGCCCCACCGGGGTCATGGCGAGCGCTGTTCCAAACCCCATCAATGCCCAGAAAAAGATGAATAGAGGGAAATTTGGGTTACCTGCTGACAAGAGCAGTGCAGCGCCAACAACCGCCCCGCCAGCAAGCATGACCGAAAGATCCGCTACCTGGTCAAGAAGACGCGGCAAGAGGAGAGCGGCGAAGATCGACCCTGCTCCAAACCCCGTCATTGCCAACGCCACCTGAGTGTCGGCAAGCCCCAGACCTTCTTTTACATAGAGAACCGTCGCAACAATTGCCGCGGCACTTCCCGTTGCGATCGCAAAATAGAGGGCGAAGACACCACGCAGCTCCCGGTTGCGGAAATAGAGACGAAGGCCACGCGTTACCTTTTGAAAGGGCGGCTGAAGCTCCCGCAACTTTTCCAGCTCAGGGGTTGGGAGACGACCTGCAAAGAGCAAAGCTGATGACAGCAGAAAGGCCACCGCATTCACTTCAAACAAAAGGTCAAAAGTCGCAAACCCCAAAAACAGAGCGGCGAGCAGAGGGCTCGCAACATTTTCCAGATCAAAGGCAATCCGGCTGTAGGAAAGGGCTTTCGTATACTGCGCCTCATCCTTAAGGACATCAGGAATGGTCGCCTGAAAGATCGGATTAAAGGCCCCCTCAGCCGCTGCAATGACAGCAACAAGGACATAAACCTGCCAGGACGCATCGATGAACGGATAGAGTGCGATAAGAGCCGCTCGAAAAAGATCGATAACCCCGAGCAGCGCTCTGCGGGAAAACCGGTTGGCATAGGCACCGGCGATGGGCGCCACAATGACCTTCACCACCATTTTGAGCCCCAGCGCCCCGCCCAGCACCAGGCCGGCCCTGGCCGGGTCCAGCTCATAGACCAAAAGGGCAAGCGCCACTGTCGTAAGTCCCATGCCGAGGAGCGCGAGCGCCTGAGCGGCAAAAAGTCGCCGAAAAGTGGGATTTCTTAAGGGTGAAGAGCCTGACATCTCCCTTTGATACCCGATCACACCCGCAGATCCCAGATCGATATCCAAAACTCCGAGCCAGCAAAACTCACAGCGCTTGCGAGGGTCATTGAATTGCCTATAGTGCGCGAAAATCACCATCCTTTAAGGCTGGAACCCAAGAGCGGTACTTATCATGAGCGACATAAACAAGGTCGTGCTTGCCTACTCAGGCGGCCTCGACACCTCAATCATTCTGAAATGGCTGCAAGACGTCTATCAGTGCGAAGTTGTGACTTTCACAGCCGACCTCGGCCAAGGCGAAGAGCTGGAGCCCGCCCGCAAAAAGGCAGAAATGCTGGGCATCAAGGAAATCTATATTGAGGATCTGCGCGAAGAATTCGTCCGCGATTATGTCTTCCCCATGTTCCGGGCCAATGCGCTCTATGAAGGCGTCTATCTGCTGGGCACCTCCATCGCCCGTCCGCTCATTTCAAAACGCCAGATCGAAATTGCCGCAGAAACCGGTGCTGACGCTGTCTGCCACGGCGCAACCGGCAAAGGCAATGATCAGGTGCGGTTCGAGCTTGGCTATTATGCGCTCAATCCGGAAATCAAAGTCATCTCCCCATGGCGCGAGTGGGATCTCAACTCTCGGACCAAGCTGATCGACTATGCCGAGAAGCATCAGATCCCCATCGCGAAAGACAAGCGCGGCGAAGCGCCTTTCTCTGTGGATGCAAACCTCTTGCACATCTCCGCGGAAGGCAAAGTTCTCGAAGACCCGGCCGAAGAAGCACCCGAATATATTTACAGCCGGTCTGTGTCCCCCGAAGAAGCACCCGATAAACCGACCTATATCGAAATCGGCTTTGAAAAAGGCGACGCGGTCTCCATCGATGGCGTGGCCATGAGCCCTGCAACGCTTCTTACCAAACTCAATGAGTATGGTGGGGCCAACGGCATAGGGCGCCTCGACCTTGTCGAGAACCGCTTTGTCGGCATGAAATCCCGCGGTGTTTATGAAACACCTGGCGGCACCGTCCTGCTCGCCGCTCACCGTGGCATCGAATCGCTGACCCTCGACCGGGGTGCTGCACATCTCAAAGACGAGCTGATGCCGCGCTATGCAGAACTCCTCTACAATGGCTTCTGGTGGAGCCCTGAGCGGGAGATGTTGCAAGCCATGATCGACAAGTCTCAGGAATGTGTCACTGGCTCTGTGCGTGTGAAACTCTATAAGGGATCGGCAACCGTTGTTGGCCGGTCTTCCCCCTATTCCCTGTACTCCGAAGAACATGTGACGTTTGAAGAGGACACGGTTTACGACCAGCGTGACGCGCAAGGCTTTATTAAGCTGAACGCATTACGCCTGCGTCTCCTCCAAGCCCGTAACAACCGGATTAAATAATGCGTATCGACGAAATCCCCATTGGCGCCAACCCCCCTTACGACCTCAACGTCATCATCGAGGTTCCTCACGGTGGCCATCCAGTAAAGTACGAACTCGACAAAGCGTCCGGCACGCTCTTCGTGGATCGCTTCATGCACACAGCCATGAACTATCCGTGCAATTATGGGTTCGTGCCGCACACGCTGTCCGATGACGGGGACCCGGTTGACGTACTTGTTGTGAGTCGCATTCCTGTTGTGCCCGGCGCTGTCATTCGCTCACGCCCCATCGGAGTTCTACTGATGGAAGACGAAGCCGGTCAGGACGAAAAAATCCTTGCCGTGCCGGTCGATGCGCTGAACCCGTACTACAAGGAAGTCTCGTCCTATCGGGACATGCCAAAAATCCTGCTCGACCGCATTGCCCACTTCTTCGATCACTATAAGGACCTGGAAGAAGGGAAATGGGTGAAGGTGGAACGGTGGGGCTCTGCCGAAGAAGCCATGGACCTCATCCGCAAGGGTATTGAAGCCGCCAAGAAATAGGCGCACCTTCCCGACAAACAAAAGCCGGCCTCCTCAGGCCGGCTTTTTGCTGCGCAGATCTAAACCTTACCCATCTGCCGACAGCGCCAAAACCCGGCTGATTTCGGTAAGCGACCGGCCACTCTCCTCACGCCAAACATTGAAGGCATCCTGAGTAGCCTTGAGCGCCTTTTTGGATGTCGGCGCCTTATCCACCACACCGGCCTGCTTCAACGCTGCCACAACAGACCCGGACATGATCCAACTATCAACCCCAGAAAACCTGAGAAAATACTGAGCAGAACCGCCAGAGAGATAGCTTCCGCGTTTTTTCAGAACTTCCAGCAGATCGATGTAGTTTTCGGGTTTGGAATTGGCAAAGAACGCACCGGCGCTGCCATGCTCCGCCGCCAACTCTGCCACCAACCGTGCGTTGGTAATGGTGGCTTTAATCTTCGCCCCATTCCGTACGATGCGTTTGTCAGAGACGAGACGCTCCAATTCCTCGTCCGCGTAAAACGCGACACGGGGTGCATCAAAGCCTTCAAAGGCTTCTTCAAAACCAGGCCACTTAGCGTCGATCACCTTCCAGGAGAAACCCGCCTGAAAGACAGCCCGTGTCATGCCAGCAAGCCAGCGATCATCAGGAATCTTCTTAAGCGCAGCTTTTGACTTGGGCTTGGATAGCTGCGACGCAACTTCTTTCTCGCCTCCATGACGTTTGCATGCCCGTTTGAAAATCACATCGAAAGACTGCATCCCAATCTCCTCCAACCAGGCCTTACGGCAGCGACCAGCCTGGCGTTTCCCCCATGACGTGACCAGCAATCTCCTGCACCAAAGGCCCCGCCGTCGACGAATTCGTAAGCACAACAATGCCCGCGCGCCGCTTCGGATCAATAACCATAAGCGATTGAAATCCGGGATTTGAGCCCCATTGCCAACCAGTAAGGCCACTCTTGCCCTCACGTGTGCCAAAGCCCAGCCCCCAGCCGATGCCAGCCTCGATCGGAACGTTCTCCACCAACACACGGTCTCGAAGCTCAGATCCAATCACGTCGCCTCGAAGCACCCCTTCAACAAAGAGACCCAGGTCATGGGCACTTGCCCGAAGCGATGAGGCAGGATTGATCACGTCCCCTGCCGTTGCTGGAACAGGCGTGTTTCGACCCATGATCAAGAGGCTGAGCGCGAACACAAGCCCAACGGCAACAGCAACGGCGGCCGGATTGGTCTGCTGACCACCGCGTGACAACGTGCCATCCGCTGGCCCCAGGAGACCGAGAAAGGCAAAGGCTGTGATGAGCACCAATACACCTAGAAAAAATAGAAGCAGGTAGACAATCACACTGCCAAGAACGAAGAGCAGGCCCCAACCGCCCAGAAGAAGCCAGATGAGCCCAAGCGTTCCCACCAGCGATACAAACACCGCCGGCGCGAAATCCACGGGCTCCAGCTTCAAACGGTTAAGGCCAAACCGCACAACCAGAAAGGTGAGTAGAGCGGAGACGACCGAGAGAAGAAGAAGCGGTAAAAAAAATGCGAGCTGTACCTGATAGAAAGGGACGAAACCGCGGGCGACCGTCGCCACCAAGGGCTCGGCCAAACCATATCCCGATGATGCCATGCCGAGCGGTCCTAACACACGAGCCCGCATGACGCTTTCGAAAGGCTTCTCATCATGCGCCGCCATGACATGGCCCATATACATATAGCCCACGCCGGAATAGGAGAAGTTTTCGCCGGGTGCTGTCCAACTTTCATCACTGCAACACCGGATAAAATTGGTGAGCCCCGATGTATGGGTGAGAACATGGCGCAGGGTAATCAACTGATGGTCGTCACCATCGCCAAGCCAGGGCTCGGTAAGCTTTGCACCAAGCGGCATATCCAGGTCGAGCGCCCCCTCCCGAACCATGGACAGCGCCCCGACAGCAGCGACCGACTTCCCGAGCGAGGCTGCCTCGAACAGTGTATTGGCCGTGACGGGTTCGGACCCAAAAGTGTCCGCCCTACCATAGCCCTGCTCGAAGACAATTTCCCCGTCTGCGATAACCGCAACGGAAAGGGCGCGCACATCCTCTTCTGCCATGCGTCGTGGAATATAGAGTGAAAGCGCCCGCGCCATTTCGGCGCGCGGCCAGGTCAACATGCCACCTTCTTGCGTGCCAGGAAGTGCCGACTGTGCCGGAACAGCCCATGCCAAGAAAAGCAGGCAGACCGTGAGAAGCAGTTTTAGGTGATGCACGGACGCCTCCACTTTCTGCCTCGCCCCAAGGCTAAAGCCCTAGTCCAGGGGCATGCGAGGTATTTGGAAGTTCAGGCGGAGCGCATCAATTCGCGCAACAATCTCAGGATCGAGCGGACCCTTATTAACGCCGTCGACCAGATCATTGAGCTCCTGCCGGTTCTTCACACCGAGAATGACGGTGTCGACACCAGGCATAGCCAATGCATAGCGGTGCGCCAGGACGGCAGGATCTTCACCCAACTCAGCCGCCAAAGCCCGGTAGGGCGCCGCCTTGTCATAATCAGCATGTTCTTCCGGCGCCGCTTCCCGGTCCAAGGCTGCGGTCAAAGCCCCAGCCTGGACGGCACGAATACCCAGAACACCAACACCATTATTTGCCGCCGTACGCGCAATGTTGCGAGGCTCCGGCGGCTCCTCATATCGTTTCATGCTGCCGGCGCTATCCAGGAAATTGGTGACCACTTGCACCACCGCAGGACGCTTGTCAGCACGCAGCGCATCCATAATGGTCTTTGGCAGACCAGTGCCGGTAATACCCCAATCTGCGATAAGGCCTTTTTCTTTCAACTTCTCGAAAGCGGGGATGAGAGTGTTTTCGTAGAGCGACCATTTGGTCGCAAAAACATGCTGCACATCTGCATTTTGAGCATAGATGTAATCATCGGGGCAGATATTCGAATGCAGGAAAAAGAGATCCACACGATCAATCTTCATGGTCTTCAATGACCGCACGACCGATTTTTCAAGCTTCTCATAGACGTCGTCAGCTGGTGGCGATCCGACCTGGCACTTCGTTGTGAACCGCGCGCCCGCAGGTGGAGAGCCATCAAAGGCCTCCCCGAAAACCATCTCAGCTTCACCCCGCCCATACATGGGCGCAGCATCAAATAGATTGATCCCCGCATCGGCCGCAGAACGTACTGTCGCGACGGCCTCCTCCCGAGAGGTTTCCCCCCAGATCTGACCAAGGCCACCGCCGCCGAGTGTAAGCAGGCTAACAGGCCAGAGAGATCCAAGAGTGCGGGTTTCCATGGACAATCCTTTTAGAGATCAACAGGCGGTGCAATGCCGTTTTGCATGAAGGCGGCAACGACAGTATTGCGAATAAGGCAGGCGACCGTCATGAGACCAACCCCACCTGGAACAGGCGTAATCGCAGATGCACGGGACAAAGCGGCCTGATAGTCCACATCGCCAACAAGACGCGTTTTGCCTTCGCCTTTATCCGGAGCGGGGACACGGTTGATGCCAACGTCAATAACCACCGCGCCTTCTTTGAGCCAACTTCCTTCAACCATCTTCGGGCGCCCCACGGCAGCCACAAGAATATCGGCCTGACCAATAATCTCAGGCAGGTTTTCCGTCCGCGAATGAGCGATGGTTACAGTGCAGTTTTCATTGAGCAGCAGCTGTGCCACCGGCTTGCCGACCAAGTTCGACCTGCCAAGAACCACAGCATGTTTGCCCGAAAGCCCTCCCTCAACGCTTGCGCGCGCCATAATAAGGCACCCAAGCGGCGTACAGGAAACAAGACCAGGAAGACCGGACGACAAACGCCCCGCGTTCAATGGATGGAGTCCATCCACATCCTTTGCAGGGTCAATCGCATCAATCACGGTCTGTTGGGATATCTGATCGGGCACAGGAAACTGAACGAGCACGCCGTGCACATCTTCATCTGCATTGAGAGCACGCACGCGGTCGAGGACTTCTTCCTCAGTGGCATCGGCGGGCAGCCTGAACTCGATGGAGTGCATGCCTGCTTCACGGGTCGCAATGCCCTTGTTGCGCACATAAACCTCAGACGCTGGATCATCACCGACCAGAACAACTGCAAGTCCTGGCGTGATGCCGTGCTCCTTCTGCAGCCAGGCTACATGACCAGCCACCTTCTCCCGCAACTGAGAGGAGAAAACCTTGCCTTCTATCCGTGTCGCCTCAGTCATCGTCAACAGCTATCCATGCCTATGTCACAAATCAATTTCACTGAGCTGAACCCTACAGCGTAACCACGCTCCCGTGGGTTGCTCACAGCCCGTTGCTCACAGTCCGGCGCGGACCGACCCAAACAGCTCGATGATCAAGTTCTGAAGGAATATCAGGCCGAGAATAAGCACCACCGGCGAGATATCCACGCCGCCCAGATCCGGCATGATCCGTCGGATTGGCCGAAGGGCGGGTTCGGTCAGCCGGTAGAGAATATCGACCACTGTGTAAACAAAGCGATTTTGCGGGTTTATGACATTGAAAGCGACCAGCCAGCTAAATATGGCGCTGGCGACGACCACGTAAATGTAGAGATTGATGACTTGGTAAATCAGGATTAGGAGTGATTGCATGAGACCCGCCGCTTTCAATTTCGCTTGCGCCGATAAGATACCCGCTTTCTACCACGGTTTTCCAGTTCGCATACCCCTTGATACCATCTCATTATTCGCGTCTAACCTTGTCGCCCACCCGCACATGTAAGAAGATGCGACCAGGGAAATGCTTGCGACTGGCCTTAGGCCAGGGACTGGGGAACAGGAATGTCCAACTTTGAAATCACCCTTCTGGGGTTGGTGGCGGTGAGCCTCGGTCTGGCTGCCTGGGCATTAAAATACGGTTTGAAGGAAAGACGTCGACGCAAAGGACGCCCACTCTTCGACGGTGATGCTCTTCCCGAGGTGAATCCACAGGATGTGGATGAAATATTTTCAGAGACCGAGACCGGAACAGCTCTGAGCGCTGAAGCGGTTGTCATCGGCGAACAAGGGTCACAGGCCTCCACCACCATAGATGAAGTCTGGGTCCTGGCAGCTCTAGCGAAAAAGTCCAAGACGATATTTGAGTTTGGAACCTGCACCGGGCGCACAACCTACCTTCTCGCACGCAATGCGCCTGAAGGTGCCCGCATAGGGACCATCACGCTGACTCCGGATACGCTGGACACATATCGTGCCGAGAGTGACGATCCAGACAATGCGCGCTGGACCCAGATTGCGAAGGAAGAAAGCACGTTCACGAACTTCCACTACTCAGGAACACCTGTCGAAGGAAAGGTCGAACAATTCTTTGGCGACAGCAAAGAATTTGACGATACGCCTTGGGCTGGAACCTGTGACCTCGTCTTTATTGACGGCAGTCACGCCTATTCCTACGTGAAGAGTGACACGGAGAAAGCCATCGCCATGACAAAAAAAGGAGGTTTGGTTTTCTGGCACGATTATTCGCCACCCTGCCCTGGTGTTTGGAAATATCTGAATGAGCTAGGCAAAACCCACCCGATCAAACACATCAAGGGCACACGCCTCGCCGTCCTGCGGGTTTCCTGAGGTAGCTAAACCGGTTAGGCATCCTTACTGGGAGCAACCTCACCTGCCGCAGCGATCGCAGCTCCACGTACCGATGCGGCTATCAGCGCTGCAAGGTCTGAGTCAGCGACGGCCCGTGACACCGTCAGCCCGCCGATAAGGGTCGACAACAAAGCCCAGCCCCGGCCCTCCCGGTCATCCACTGCCTTCTCTTCTGATGGAGGAGAGAGACCACGTGCGATCTGGGCGACGATTATAGTCATTTTCTCTTCATAAACCGCGTGAAGCGAGTGGTCCCGCCGCACGACCTCTGGAGACAGCGTCGTCATGGCACAACCACAATCCAGATCCTGCCGATGATCAGCACCTAGGTAATAGTCTGCAAAAGCAACAACCCATTGATCTCCATGGTCACGCTGGAAGACAGGGATGGCGTCTATCACCTCATCCAACCCGCGTTCGAGCGCCGCCACGAATGCCAAATCCTTCGACCCAAAATGGGCATAAAGCGCACCTGAGGTAACGCCAGCGGCCTCAGCGATCCCATCAACCCCTGTGCCTGCATAGCCGTACCGCCGGAAATTTCGTCCTGCGGCCTCAAGGATTTTTTCGCGCGTTCTCTCACGTTTTGTCAGTTTTTCAGTCATGTGAGCATCCAAACAGGGGAAAGGGATCAATTTCTCCTTGAAAATATAACGACCCCTATATAAATAGCAATTATAACGATCGTTACATTTAGAAACCAAGCACCCACGGCGGATGACCTCAATTCATCCACCGTGGCGTGATGACGGAGAAACACATGTTGAAAAACGCTTTTTACGGGTTGGCCTTTGTCGCAACCATCCTGATCACCAGTACCCCCCCATCACAGGCAGCAGAAAACTCCTGTATGACGATTGGCGGTGTTGGAATTCCCAACTTCTTCTCAGAAGGCGAAGGTCAGCCCATGATCATCTCCGCGGCTCTGACTGGGAGCGTCAGCATGGCCGCTGGAAAAATCGTCGCCCAGCGAGAAACCGTCACCGGTCTAGAGATGGACATGGAGCACTATTTCGGGCGCGATGACGGCGGTGCCTTCTGGACAAAAGATCTCGGTGTTTTGACGGCTGTGCCCGGCAAACCCGGTCGGTTCATGATCGAGATCACCTATGACATCCAGGAAAATGTCACTCGGGGAACGCTGAAAGGATATTCGGGCCAGTTCAAGTCCTACGGATTGGTGGACCTCCGGGACCCGGACAACCTGGTCGGCCTCGTTCGATATAACGGAGAAATTTGTAAATAGGACATCGCCAATGCAGGGTGCACCGCGCAACCTGCATTGGTCCACATGGGCATTTGCCGTGCTAAGGTTCTCCCAATTCTAATCACGCCGCCCCTGCAATAATCAAATCGGCGGCACCTACGAATGGGAGTAAAAAATGTCCAAAGGACTACAAATGCTGTCAAAGATCAGCAAGGCGGGAGAGCTGGAGCTCTACCTCACCGACGTTGATGTGCCGACACCCACGAAAGACCAGGTGGTCATCCGTATGGAAGCTGCTCCAATCAACCCATCAGACATGGGACCTATGTTTGGACCGGCCGCTATCACCGACGGCAAGGAAACCTCCGTTGGAGGCAAGCCAGCCTTTATGGCGCCTGTGCCAGAAAAGCGCCTCGGTATGGTGCGCTCCCGATTGGACATGGCCGTTCCCGTGGGCAATGAAGGAGCAGGAACAGTTATCGCCGCAGGTGACGATCCCGCGGCGCAGGCATTGATGGGGAAAGTGGTCTCCGCAACATCCGGCGCCTCTTATGCACAATATGTCTGCGTGCCAGCCGCAGCTTGTCTGGTCCACAATGACGGCACCACGGCCATAGAAGCCGCTTCCAGCTTCGTCAACCCACTGACCGCTCTCGGCATGGTCGAAACCATGAAGCTTGAAGGGCACAAAGCACTCGTGCACACCGCAGCCGCCTCAAACCTTGGTCAGATGTTGAACAAGATCTGTCTCGCTGACGGCGTCGATCTCGTGAACATCGTTCGCAAACAAGAACAGGCTGACCTTCTAAAATCGCTCGGCGCAAAATATGTCTGCGACTCATCCAAAGACAGTTTCTTCAATGACCTCACCGATGCACTCGAAGCAACCGGCGCAACCATCGCATTTGACGCAACCGGCGGCGGAAAGCTTGCCGACACCATTCTGACCTGCATGGAACGTGCTGCAAGTCGCGACGCAAGTGGTCTCAACACCTATGGATCGTCGACCATGAAGCAGGTCTATCTCTATGGAGGTCTGGATCTCTCCCCAACGGTGCTGAACCGCGGCTATGGCATGTCCTGGAGCGTCGGTGGATGGTTGCTCCCTCTCTTCCTTGGTCGCGTAGGCATGGAGAAAGCTGCCGAGCTGCAAAAACGTGTCGCTGACGAAATCAAGACAACCTTTGCAAGTTCCTATACCGGCGAACTGTCGCTGGAAGAAGCTTTGTCTTCTGGCGCGGTGCAAGACTATGTCGCCAAAAGAACCGGCGAGAAATACATCATCTTGCCCAACAAAGGCCTCTAGACAAGCCTAAGGCGACACTGAACGCCCGTCGGCATTGGCTATGCAGTGCCGACGGTGCCCTTTATGCCTAAGCGCACCGTGAAATCCAGAAGCGCATTGGCTCTCACGACCTCATCCCGCTCCTTCACATTTACGGCAATTGCATCCTTGACGACATGAGGCCAAAGACGGCGCACCTCGTCAACGGCGGCCTGAACCGGTGAGTGACCCTCACACGTAAAGAAGAGAGCTGTCTCGCGCCCAAGCGACTGCGCATTGGCAAAGAAGCTGCGAACCGGCAAGGCCGGGTAGCTGGTCCAAATCGGCGCCCCAACAAGCACCAGATCGTAAGCCCCAAAGTCGAGGGCTGGCGCATCAATCGGCGGCAGCTTTCCTCGCACACTGTCAAACCCGGCCCGCAAATATCCAAGCGGACCCAGGCGGAACCGAGGGCTGGTAATCTCTGCAATGTCAGCATCTAAAGTTCGGGCCAACTCTTCAGCGACGCTGCGCGTGGCGCCTGTTCGAGAGTAGTAAACCACGAGCGTTTTCATGAGCGTCAGCTCTCTGGCTCGATAGCGCGGCGATAGAGATGCCAGGTCGTGTGTCCAAGAACCGGCAAAACGACCAGCAGCCCTAGGAAGAACGGAACGCAGGCGATCATCACGGTCAGTGTCACAATCACACCCCAAATCAACATCACCCGAGGGCTGGCCACAACACACCTGACGCTGGTGATCATAGCCGTCACAATATCAAGGCTGCGGTCCATCAGAAGCGGCATGGAAAAAACGGTGATAGAAAACAGGATCAGAGCAAGTGCGGCACCAACAACATGACCGACACCTAAGAAAATCAGGCCTTCCTGTGTCGTCAAAATGACCGTCAGGAACTCCTGAAAACTGGCAAAGGACACAAGCCCAAGACACAAGGCAATCAGCAACCGTACCTGATACATCCAGATCCAAAACACAAACAGCATCACAAACGCCATCCAGCCGAGCTCTCTTCGCCTCTGTGCCCACATAGCCGAAAACACTGAAGCAAGGGTCGGTGTTTCATCGCGCTCCAGCATGCGGCTCACTTCATAGATTCCGGCTGCCGCAAAAGGACCAACCAACGGAAACCCAATGGCAAAAGGGTAGGCAAGCCATGGCGCGTCAGAGGCAAACAGGCTCAACACGATAACAATCCCAATCGCCGCAAAGATCGCGCCAAGCACAATGCCGATAAGAGGAGCGCGCGCAAAGTCTGAAAGCCCAAGCTGCAAACACTCCCGAACATCCCGTGCCGTCAGGGCATTGATTTCTGGCAGGCTGGAGCCTGACTTTTGTGCTGGTGCCTCACTCATATCCACCTCCCCAGTTGATTGAGTGCCGCGTCGTCTCTGTCAGACCTGACTGGCATCCGTCCGATCGACCGCGTGCGATTGTAAGCATCGCAGCTGACGCCTACAAATTGCATTGTCGGAGATCAATTTGGGAAAGAAACTCGATTGCGCGGTCTCTAGGGGCTTACCCAGAGCTACCTAGGCCTGGGCTCCCTGGCGAAGGCAGATCCTTTTCGCCTTAAGCGCAGATACCGCCTCTATGGATTGCCCTCAGAGCGGGTATTGGGGCTGCAGTTACGCAACCGCCCCAACATTTTTGTGGGACTAAACGCCGGCGCTTGAGACACCGGCAAGAGCTACACGCTCAAACTACTCAATCGAAACGATTGTAGCAGTGCCGGCTGTACCAGTATTTGTTGTGTAAGGACCAGACTGACCGACCGTTGGCTCTTCAGAAGGGCCTTCAAAAGTTGCGCAGAGCTCCGCGCCATCCGGGCCAGCACCACAGATCGTGTTTGATGCTTCATCAAACGTGTATGGAGCAGCATCGCCGGTTGCCAGGTTTGTTGAGGTATTTGCTTCTGTGTCAAAAGCAAATGACACAGCTTCGCCACCAGCAGGTTCAAACTTGATCGTGATCACGTTTGCAAATGCGCTTGTCGCAAAGAGAAGAGCAGCGCTCAGCGCTACAATAAATTTGGGCATTAATTTGCCTCCCAGTTCTTGTCAATTGCACGACCGCGAGCAAGCTTTGCGGTCGCTACGTAGACAGCTTTTATAGCGACTTCATTCGTATAAAGACAGTCATCCGATTGGCAGTCTGAGCAGATATTTTTGCCACTTGTTCAGGCGCAGTTCATGTTGCAACGCGAGATCACGCCCCCCCCAACCTTGCTGCAGACAGAAAAGCACACCAAACATCGCGGTGCCGCAAAGGCCGGCAAGTTGGGAACAGATGGTATCACTGCGGTTTCACATTTGAGAAAGTAGCGAAACAGAGACGAAATACCTATCTTGGACCCAACAAACCAACGGGGAGTTCAACAGATGATTGATGTATATTTCTGGCCGACACCGAACGGCCGCAAGATCACCATCATGCTCGAAGAGTGTGAAATGCCATACACCATCGTGCCAGTAGATATTGGCGGTGGTGATCAGTTCAAACCGGAATTCCTGCGTATCTGTCCAAATAACCGCATGCCCGCGATCATCGACAAAGAGCCGCTGGGCGGTGGAGAGCCCATTGCCATTTTTGAATCCGGCGCCATCATGGAGTACCTAGCCGAGAAATCAGGCAAGTTCCTCCCCAAAGATCCCGCCGGAAAATATGCGGTCCTGCAGTGGGTACACTGGCAGATGGCGAACTTAGGTCCGATGATGGGCAATGCCAATCATTTCAAGAACTACGCAAAAACCATCGTTGATGACGAGAGCAAACTAGAATACGGACAGCGACGGTTCATCGGAGAAGTCGACCGGTTGGCAGGTGTTATGGACACGCAGCTCTCCATCCATCCCTTTCTCGCAGGCACTGACTATTCCATCGCAGACATGATTACCTGGCCCTGGGCCATGTTCCTCAATCGCCTCGCCGCGCCAGAAGGAACCGATGGAGGGTGGGATGCCTATCCAAACGTCAAACGATGGGTGGACGAAGTTGGCTCACGTGACGCTGTCAAACGCGGCCAGGCCGCAGGTGGAGATCTTGGCAAACAGGAACTCACAAAAGAACAGGAAGAGGCGCGGCGCAAACTCCTGTTCAATCAAACCAATGAATCCGTTCGCAAGGCCCGCGAGGCAGCTCTCAAAGGATAGGCGCTCCAAACAGCCAGCACAGAGAAACGCTGCGGTACAAGCCGCGGCGTTTTTTGATGGTTCCGCTCAACCCAGCAGCACAAAGGGGTGCTTAGAGAGTTAAAACGCGCTCAGAACTCTGTCCGCATACATACGATTATTCAAGCAAAAACAATAAGTTAGAACAACTGACACGCGGGCTTTGTAAAATAGATTGTTCATTTAACCATTTTTTCAAAAGACGCATAGACCATTGGGAGTGCATTTCGAGCCGGAAAACCACATCGAAACGACCATGCGGGAAGACAGACCGATGTCAGATATAGAAAACACCGCTGATGACACCAGAGCCAAAGATGGCACGAGTGCACGCGCTCCAGAGCCGCAGAAGCTGCCGGGACAGGTTCTCTCCATCGTGTTTGATCAGAAGACTCAAAGCTCCGCATCGGACCTAGAACGCATCATCGCCGACCATCTGACACCGTGGGACCTGATATTGCCGGTCGGGAGAGACAGCTTCCTGATCCTCTTTGATAGGGATGATGTCGATACAGCAGCACGAAAAAGCAAGATTGTGATGCAGAGGATTAAGGCAGCAGACGTTGGACCGTTTGAGTCCCAAACCATCGACATTCGCCCGCGAGGGGGCAAGCTAGTACGTACCGTCATATTGGAGAACATCACGCCAGCGCACGGCCAGCCAGTTAAAACAGAAAATGACCTCAGCGCAAAGAGCTCCGTGAGCGCAGATGGGAATACCGACTTTGAAGTTGGCTATGCGCCCATGTGGAACATCCGCAACGAGGTGCTTATGGGCTACGCCGTTCTCCCAGTAATACGCAACACGCAGGAAGGCGATCTGTATGGCCGGCAAGTTTTGGGCACATCGAACGATCCCGAACAGCTCTACGCGCTTGATACCCAGATGCTCAAAACTCAAATTGAGACAGCGGAAACGTTGCTGCCCAAGAACTTCACATCGCTCCTAGTATCGCAGATTCATTTCGACACATTGTCTTCTTCAACAAACCGCAAAACCATTCTGGAGATCGCCAAGAAGATTCCTCCCTATATGAAGGGAAATCTGATGGCGTCGATCGTCGACATACCTGCGAGCACGCCCTCATCAACCCTGGCGCAGCGGATATCTGGCCTGTCGGAATATTTCCGGGCAGTCTCAATTACCATACCCAGCTCAGACTTTCCGATCGCACCCTGCGCGTCAATGGGCGCTACATCTGTGTCCTACCGAATTCCTGCTAACCTCTCCAATGCCGCCATAGTGGCAGAGGCCAGAAAGATTATCGGCGCGGCAAAGTCAGCAAAACTCCTGACAGTTTTTGAAGAGGTCAGCGACCTCAACCTAGCGGTCGCACTCAAGAAGCTGGGCGGGGTCTTTATCACGGGAACCTGTCTGGGCGGCATCGAACAAGCACCAGGAAACATGAAACAACTCACCGTCAAGGATATACAGGGTCGTTCGCAATCTGCCGCTTAATCCCCGGCCCAGCTGACACGCCAGATTGTTCCACCTTCATCATCAGCAATGAGCAAATGGCCGTCATGTGTCAGAGTGAGGCCGGCTGGACGCCCCCAGACACGCGCAGGCGTGTCCCCTTCGGTCCAAAACCCAGCGACAAAAGTTTCATAGGATCCAACCGGACTGCCATTCTCAAAATGGACTCGGACCACTTTGTATCCTGTAGGCACAGATGCATTCCAAGAACCGTGAAACGCCACAAAGGCATCCCCCTCATAGGCTTCTGGAAATTGACCGCCGTCATAGAAAACAAGGTCCAGCGCAGCGGAATGGGCTGCCAGAAGAACATCAGGCTCTAACGTTGCGGCAACAAGATCAGGTCGAATATCACCAAATTTCGGATCGGCGTTTTGCCCCAGATAGGCATAGGGCCATCCATAGAAACCACTCTCGGTTACCTCAGTCAAAAAATCCGGAACCAGTTTGTCACCCAACCCGTCACGTTCATTCACAACCGTAAAGAGACGATCTGAGCCAGGATAAAAAGCAAGGCCAATCGGATTTCTAAGGCCTGACGCATAAACCGTTTGAGCGCCGCTCTCCAGATCAAACCGTTGAATGGTCGCCCTCGGTTTCGGTTCCTCGTTCACATTGCTTTCGCTGCCGACAGAGACGAAGAAACTCTTCCCATCAGGAGAGAATTTCAGCATGCGAGTCCAATGGCCGCCTGCATCCCCAAGCGCGCCGGCCCGCGTGATCGGCCGCCTTCCCTCCGCGGTCTCACGCCCGTCCACGGCGCCAAGCCACCAGACAGCCCGCTCATCCGCGATGTAGAGATCACCGTCATGGATCGCAATGCCCGAAGGCAGACGAAAGTCACGGGCAAAAACTGTCTTCGTGTCCGCCTGACCATCACCGTCCTGGTCAACGAGACGTGTTACCTGCCCCACATTCGCTTCTGTGAGGAAGATTGCACCATCCGGCGCCACCACCATGCCGCGTGGGTGTTGAAGTCCATCAGCGAAAAGAGAAACTTCAAACCCTTCGGGGACGCGCAATTGGGCACCTGCGGGGCGGTCAATGACAACGGGGCGGTTTCCAACCGATTGCGTCGCATAGGGGGCTGGCAGGTCGTCTACGCGTATATGGTAGTGCGTGCCGATCGCTTCATCCGCACCGATCGATGCTGCGGGAGCCTCGTCGGTCGCCAGAGCAGGGCAAATAAGGAGCGCGGTTACTGCAACAACAATACTCGTGCGCTGAACGCCAACACACTTTGCCCGTCCTTGTCGATCAAACTGCAATTGCATCACAGACAGAACCGCTCCCATTCCTCAACACCCACGACAGACCCCAGCTTGCGCACAGATGTTAAAACGACGCAACACCAGCCCGGCCATAAACATTCTTTGGTGACAAAACCCGCTCTTAGGTCGACACCTGGTGTGCATAACAATTCTCTCTATTCGCCGGTAAAGTGCGGCGTGCGTTTCTCCAAAAAGGCCGCAATTGCTTCTGTCTGATCTTTGGAAGTTGCCGCCAGCGCAAATTGATCACGGTCCATATAGGTCGTCGCATGATTGAGCGCCTTGGCCGCCATATCGATAGACTGTTTTGACATACGAACCGCAACGGGAGGCAATGCGCCAAAACGTGCCGCAAGATCAATAGCTTCCGCCCGCGCAGAACCCGCCTCAACAACCTTTTCAATGAGGCCCCAGTCTAGGGCCTCAACGGCTGGGAGACTTTCGCCCAGGATGGTGAAGAGTTTCGCCTTGGCAGGACCCATAAGGTTCACCAACCGAGGATTGGAGTGCCAGCTCATGTTCATGCCCAAGGGAATCTCAGGCAATCTGAAATTGGCCGATGCGCCTGCAACCCGGATATCACATGCCGCCACCAGAGCTGAGCCACCACCAATACAGAAGCCTTCAACTGCGGCAATGGTAACCTGTTCAAGTCGTTCCCACGCCGCGCACATGTTGGGGCCGGCCTTGAGGGCGTGTCGACGATGGAGAAGGCCGGATGGGCGTTCGGCAAGCGCGGGATCTTTAAGGTCCGCCCCAGCAGAAAAGGCCTTGCCGGTGCCGGTAAGAACAATTGCCGAGGTCTCCAAGTCATCTTCAAAACTATCGGCCACTGCCGTCAGTTCCTTCATGGCAGCGACAGAAAGCGCATTAAGGCCATCGCCCCGATCAAATGTTACGACCGCAACGCGGCCTTCGCGGGCAATGGAGGTGAAATCACCAAACGGTTCGGCTTTGTCCAACATTTTTCCAACCCTAGAAATTGATGTGTTTGTGAATGTTTACCGGAAGGCTTGAGCCAAGGCGACAGGGTCACGGAGAACCCAGCAGGCGCCAGCGCACGAAAAAGGGCCCCGGAAGTCCGGAGCCCCAATTCGAAAATTGCTCAGCACAGCCTTTAGCTGCTGCTGCCACCGGCAGCAAGCGCCGCGGCTGCAGTGTTTGGCATGATCTTCACACCAGACTCACCGAAGATGGCGATCTGGTCTCCAGAAGCGCCGATAACCGCATTGTAACCTTCACGATCAGCACGGCTGATAGTAGTGAAGGACTTGCCAAGGTCATCCGAATAGGCCACAGCCCCGTTCAAGCCCGCAAGCACCACGGTACCATTGGCAAGCTCAACACTGCCGCCAAAAGACTTGGTCACACCGGTCTCAATTTTGGTCCAGGTCGCACCAGCATCAGCAGTGCGGAACACGTTGCCACGCATACCAAAAATCAAGACAGAGCCATCGCTCAGGCCAATACCACCCCAGAAAGAGCCTTCATAAGGCGTCTGGAGGCGCTCAAAAGTCACGCCGGCGTCACCAGATCGGTAAACGGTACCAAATTCAGCAGCTACCCAGAGCGATCCGTCTTTTGCACGAAAGGAATCGTTCAGATGAAAATCATCTTCGCCACCTTCAACAATTGGACGCTGTGCCCAAGAGGCACCGCCGTCTTTCGTCTCCAGGACAAACCCGAACGCACCCATGGCCAAGCCATAAGACGGCGTATTGAAGAAAACGTTCATCAGCGGTGTCTCGGCGTCAAAATCCTCGTAGATCTGAGCCCAGTTCTCGCCGCCATCCTCTGTTTTCAGAATGACCGCATCATGACCAACCGCATAGCCAACCTCTTTCGAGGGGAAATCGACAGAGGTCAGTGTGACCTGCGTCGCGACACAATTAGCCTGAGTCCAGGTGGTGCCATCATCGTCTGAATAAACGATGTGACCGAATTCACCGACAGCCACCATACGACCATTTGCTTTAGCGACATCAAGGAGCAATTTCTTGGCGGCAAGGTCTGACGGTGTCGCCTTGCTCTCGGCAGCTTCACAAGCTGCAGCAATATCGCCCTCTGCCTGCGCGACCCCTACAGTCCCAACAACCATTGAAAGGCCCAACAGCGTTGCTGACGCGGACCGAAATGCCCGCGGCCCAATTTGGCGCACGGTTGAAGTGATCTTATTTACATTCATGACCTGTTACTCGCGTTTCCCCGCTAGAAGCCGGTTTTTCGGACCGTCGGGACTGGTGCCCCTTGTTATGTCAGACCATACCCGTTTTGACTTGGGATAGGGCCCTTTTTGCCCGAAAATCGGCAAAAAATATGGGCTGGCCCCTCAAGGGAGCCAACCCACCTATTCTATATGCTAACTCAGCGAACGCCAAGCTGGCGGATTGAGGAGGGCGTATATCGGTTAACGTCCAGTTCATCGGCGAAATAGTTCACCGGTGGTTCCTCATTCTGCATGGCCAGGGCTAGATACCGGCCTGCTTGAAGGTCATAAACGATCTCAGCGGCAGATCCACAAAGAGGCACATTGTACCGCTGCAGCGAATGCAGCTCCTGGTACCGCCAGAGCTCACCGCGTCCATCATACATTTCAGACCCGGCAATCTGCCAATTGTCTTCATTCAGCATTTTGACTCGCCGGGCATACACATGGCGTGTATCTGGGCGGAGGCTCGCCTGAATCCGCCAGACCCGCTGCAACTCATAGCGGATCTTGTCCTGATTCAGATGGAGTGGGCTAATGAATTCATTATAGGGCGATGCTTCAGCGTCATACGCATTGTAAGCAATAAACTGCTCATCCTTGCCCAATACCGTCCAGTCATAGCGATCTGGAGCGCCATTATATCCATCAAATGAGTCTGACGTGCTCAAACCATCCGAGTTCGTGCCTGGATTGTCATATGCAATATTTGGCGCACGACGAACCCGTCTGGTACCCGGGCTGTACTGCCAGGCCTTGCGTGGATCCAGGGCCCGATTAAGTGTTTCATGCACCAGGATCACGCTACCGGCAGCACGTGCTGGCGCCACGGTGTTCGCAATATAGTAGATCGAAATATTATCCAGCTCTTCAGCCGATCCTTTTGTTGGATCCGACCATTGCAGGATCGCTTCGTCCTGCACGGTCTGCAAAGTGTATTCTCCAGACCGGGTTACTGCCGCGGCTGTAAACTGGCGGGTCGCCTTAAAGGACCTGAACCGCAATGTGTGGTTCCAAATGACCTCGATGGCATTGTTTGGGATCGGGAATGGGAAACCCATAATCGCCTGACTGACCCCGGTTCCAGATTCAGCGAGGTCGCCCACTTCAGCGTTCCGACGCGTCGCCTGATAGACAGAGTCAGGATACGCGCAAGATCTGCGCGATTGGTACACATTCATCTTATAGGACGGATAGGAGGACAGCAGCGCCTTGTAACCATCCGACAGCTGATCTGCATATTGACCCATATTAGCAGCGGTAATCGTAAACTTGATCGCGTCACTGGCGAACGGATTCTGCAACCTGTCGCCAGGTGTATACGTCACATTGCTTGGCACCGTGGGCAAGCCGCCAGTCCAAGCTGGGATGTCGCCACTTCCGGCTTTCTCCGCGCCCACTGGCGTCAGGTCTGCGCCCAGGCGGTTCACCTGAGACGCCGGTACACTCGCAAATGCGCTTGTCGCCAATGCACTGGCAGCAACAAGCGTCACTATTCCTGTTGTCTTTTTCATGGTTCCCTCCACGAGGTTTCAGTCTCGTTATTGCAGGCATGGAAGAAATCCTGTCAGCATCGGGATACGCAACACGCCCGTCTAATCGAGGACCCCCTACCCAATAGGGAAAGGATACCGATTGAATCCCGGCACGGCGATTCAAAGCTCCGCATGCGAACAGTTATGTCAGTAGAAAAACGGCAGAAAAGCCGGAAAAAAACGCGTCCAAAACATTAAAATTTCGTAATCTCAAAAAGAAACGGCCAGCCCCGAAGGAGCTGGCCGCCTGACACTCAAGAGTGTGTTTTGCTAGATCAGCGAACGCCGAGCTGGCGGATCGATGCAGGCGTAAAGTGACCTGAGTCGAGCTCATCAGCTGTGTAGTTCGTTGGTGGCTCTTCGTTTTCCATGGTCAGTGCCAGGTAACGTCCTGCCTGCAAATCATAGACAATTTCAGCTGCCTTGTTGCAGAGCGGCACATGATAGCGCTGCACTCCGTGCTCTTCCTGAACACGCCACAGCTCACCACGTCCGTCATAGTTTTCTGAAGCAGCAAGCGTCCAGCTGTCTTCGTTCATATGCATCACGCGACGTGCATACACATGACGATTGCCAGGCTTGAGGTTTGCTTCAATGGTCCATACACGACGCAATTCATAGCGAAGCACGTCCTGGTTCAGGTGAAGCGGCTGAATAAAGTCAGAGTACGGTACATTGAAAGAATCATAGGAATTCTCAGCAATGTATTTCGCGGTCTTCCCAACAACAGTCCAGTCATAGCGGTCTGGCGCGCCATTATAGCCATCGAATGAATCCGAAGTGCTGAGGCCGTCAGAGTTAGTGCCTGGGTTGTCATAAGAGATGTTTGGCGCACGACGCACACGACGTGTACCTGGGCTATACTGCCACGCTTTCCGAGGATCGATTGACCGGTCCAACGTTTCGTGCACGAGGATCACAGAACCAGCTGAACGCGCTGGCGCAACCGTGTTCGCGATGAAGTAGATCGATATGTTGTCGAGCTCTTCCGCAGCGGTCTTGCTTGGATCAGACCAACGAAGGATCACATCCTGCTGCGAGATCACATTGGTATAGTCACCAGAGCGTGTGACAGCGGCATTCGCTGTTTGACGCGTGATCTTAAAGTCGCGATAGCGCAGTGTGTGGTTCCAGATGATCTCAAGAGCGTTGTTTGGGATCGGGAACGGGAATCCATTGATGGCTTTGCCAACACCGTTACCACCACCAACAAGCTCGCCGACTGCAGCGTTGTTACGCGTCGCGGCGTATACTGCATCCGGGTAGGCGCAAGTACGACGGCCCTGATACACATTCATTTTGTATGATGGGTAGGTCGACAGAAGCAGCTTATAGCCGTCTGTCAGTTGATCCGCATACTGGCCCATGTTTGCGCCGGTAATGCTGAATTTCACCGAGTCCCCTGAGAATGGATTCGGAATATGTTCTCCGGCCTGAACGCTCACGCCAGATGGAATGCTCGACAATCCGCCGGACCAAGCCGGAATATCGCCAATGCCTGCTTTTTCTGACCCCATAGGTGTCAGATCAGCCCCAAGCCGCGCGGCCTGAGAAGCTGGGACCGATGCCATGGCGCTGGTCGCAAGGACGCCAGCGGTCAAGCACGATGCCAACCCTAGTGTTAGGTTTTTCATTAGTTCCCTCCTCAAAATGCCCCCGCATTTTTATGACACCGATCGATCCAATTGTGGGACTTGACCCAAATGGTGGGGCTACGCCTGGTGCCAACTTTGGGACGGTAGCATAGTCCGTCGGCGAATAGTTCCTACGGATTGGTCATAATTGGCGCAAAAACCCGCAGAAAACCTGGCATTCCGTGGGGAGATTTATTAAATCTTCGTAACAAAAAACCCCGGAGCAGGTTTTGCTCCGGGGTCGATTCTTGTGAGAGACCCTGGGGTCTCATGAGCAGTACGCGTTAGCGTGTACCCATTTGACGAATGGAAGCCGGTGTGTACCGGTCAGGATTCAACTCATCTGCAAAATAGTTGATCTGCGGCTCTTCGTTCGTCATTGCCAAAGCAAGGTAGCGTCCGGCCTGGAGGTCATAAACGATCTCCGCGGCAGTTCCGCAAAGTGGAATCTGATAGCGCTGCAGCTGCTGAAGCTCTTGAACACGCCACAACTCACCACGAGCATCATACATGTCGGATGACGAGATCGACCAATTGTCTTCATTGATCGTTTTCACACGACGACCATAGACATGGCGATTGCCAGCCTTCAACGTCGCTTCAATCCGCCATGTGCGGGCAAGCTCATAACGAACCGCATCCTGGTTTACGTGCAATGGCGCGATAAAGCTGTCGTAAGGCGCTGACTCTGCGTCATAATTGTTGAACGCAATGGCCTTCACTTCTTTCCCGACGACAGTCCAATCGTAACGGTCAGGCGCACCATTATATCCATCGAAAGAATCCGATGTGCTCAAACCATCTGAGTTCGTACCTGGATTGTCATAAGCAATGTTAGGCGCACGACGCACCCGACGGGTACCAGGGCTGTAGGACCAAGCCTTACGCGGATCGATAGAACGGTCCAAAGTTTCATGCACCAAAATCACATTACCCGCGGAGCGAGCCGGAGCGACGGTGTTAGCGATGTAATAGATCGAGATATTGTCCAGATCTTCAGCCGATGCCTTGCTTGGATCGGACCAGCGCAGAATGGCTTCATCCTGAACCGTCTGAAGGGTGTAATCGCCAGAGCGCGTTACAGCTGCAGCCGTAAACTGTCGAGTAAGCTTGAACGACCGGAAACGAAGCGTGTGGTTCCAGATAATCTCAAGCGCATTGTTTGGGATCGGGAATGGGAAGCCCATAATGGCCTTACCCACACCATTACCACCGCCGACAAGAATACCGGTGCCCGCATTCGCACGCGTTGCAGCATATACATTATCGGGGAACGCACAGGAGCGGCGCGTTGGGTAGATGTCCATCTTGTATGAAGGATAGGTGCTCAGGAGCGAACGGTACCCATCAGTCAGATACTGGTCGTACTGAGCCATATTCGCGCCAGTGATTGTGAACTTCACGCTGTCACTCGCAAACGGGTTCGGCAATTTTTCGCCTGGCGTGTAGGAAACGCTGCTCGGCACAGCTGGCAAGCCACCTGTCCAGGCAGGAATATCGCCACCGCCGGCTTTCTCTGCGCCAACCGGCGTCAGGTCAGCACCTAGCCGACTAACTTGGGCGTCTGGTACTGCTGCCATTGCACCCGTCGCAATTGCGCTGGCTGCAAAAAGCGAGACCATTGCGGTCGTCTTTTTCATAAAAAATCCCTCTCTAGTTACACGAGGATATCGCTCTTCCGGCGCTCACCTCAACTGACATACTTGTAGAATGTCATGCGACATGACGCAAAGAAAAGGGCCCGGCAGAAGCCTGCCGGGCCCTTAAATTTTCGTAATGTCGGAGCGCAAATGCTCCAGCTAGATCCTTAGAATGAGTAGCTCAGGTTAACCGAAACGAAGTCCCGGTCGCCGTCTTTGGAGTATTTCTCATTGCCGAAGAAGTTCGTGTAAGAAATACCACCACGCCACGTATTCTGATAGCTGCCGTTCAGTGCAAGGCTTACGCGCTTGCGACCTTCACGATAGTTCGACAACGGAGCTGGCGAGTTACCTTTCACATCATGCTGCCAAACCATTGTTGGGTTCAGCGTGATAGGCGTGCCAAATGCGTTGTTGTACTGCAGCTGGCCAAGGAGCAGATAGCCGTAGGAGAACTCGGTTGCCCGACATCCACTACGTTGGTCTAGTCCCAGGAACCCAGCGAGAGGCAGGTCTGTACCCGATGTACAAACATTTCCGAGACGAGCGACACCTACAGGCGCATCTTCACCGGGAACATCCGGTACATGCATGACGCCAACCTCAGTGACGAGGATACCCAAATCCGCGCCAAGAGCTCCAACAGCTGGGTTGGAGTTTGTGTAAGTAGCCGTGGTACCGAGTGATGCTGTGAGAACTTCCTCACGAACAAAGCCATTTAGCTCTGTACCGCCGGTTCCAAACCCATTGCCACACGACGTGCCAGCTGAGTTGAACGTGTTACCACCGTCGAAGATGGCCCCAGTGTTCGCCCCGAACGTAACGTCGAAGAAGCAGGTGTTCAGAAGAGACGCAATCGTCAGCTGGTCAGTATCAAGCTGCAGTGGCTGGTTCTGGCGGAAGGCAACTTCGCCCTGCACACCCCAGTCACCGATGGTTGTGTTGAAGGAAACACCATAGAGCTTGATGTCTTCTGGATATTCCAGGAAGAGACCAATTGGCGGGATCCCGCTAGCTGCACGAGTACCAAGAACCTGAGCACCATCAACAAGCACATTAGCTGTACCAAGAGGCGTTCCAGGTGCTGGGATTGTCGCGCTTTGAGCACCCACCAGACCACAGTTCGTGATTGCTGCTTCAAGGCCTGAGCCTGGAGCAACAATGATAGGTGCTGCTGCACCAGCCGCAGCAGCCGCAGCAGCCACGGTCGCACCTGGAGCCAAACCAGCAGCGGCACTCTGGCCGATCGACGTAATAGCCGCAACCATTGGTCCGATATTCGCCCCAGCGACACCGCCCGCAAATGGGCTAGCACCTAAACCAGCCGCCGCGAGGGCACCTGAAAGAGGGTTACTGCCAGCAGCAACGGGTCCGAGGCCTGCAAAGAAGGCAGTTGCCGTAGGTCCAACAGCTGCAATCAGCCCAGCAGGGTCACTCGTGTTAGCTGGGTTTGCAAGCACAGCCAACTTAGCTGGATTGGCAAGAACGCCCAAAGGCAGACCAAATGTCTGGTCAGCAGTAAGGAGAACACCCTGGTTAGCAGCCGTTAGCGGATTAGCATTCGCCGCAGTCAGGTTACAGCCACCAAAGGAAATACCGCGACCTGCAACATCACCATTTTGTCCAGCAGCAAGGAATGAATTGAGCACCGAGCCGCCGGTAGTCGCTCCATCACGAACACGCTGAGACGCAATTGGGAGACGCGAATGGTAGTTCATGAAGTAGAAGCCGAACTCAGTCGAATTCAGATCTTCTGAATACCAGCGCATGGCAACACCATACTGGCCTGAATCGCTCGCTTCGCGGTCCTGCAATCGATTGATCACACCTGTGTGATTGACGATGTTGGGATCGAGCAGATTTGCTTCAGCTTGCCCGATTGGCAGGTTTGTCGTGAAGTTTGCGAATGGGTTTGTGCCACTACACGTTTCATTGTCAAAAAACGTACCTGGTGCCGCAACGAGAGCCGCATCAATGGCCGCTGCGATTGGGTTGCCAGCAAGCCCGCCACAATCACGGAAAGACCCTGTTGTAGGGTTCCCACCGGTAATAAAGGAAGTTGCGTTCTGGTTACCACCGAGTTGACTGCTCTGGAACAGAACATCTGAGCCAGAGAACGGAGTGCCTGGACGGTCAAGTTGGAACTCTTCCCATTCAAGCTGATAAAACGCTTCCAAAGAAAGATCATAAGGGAGGCCGAGAGACCCATAAACAGCCCATACAGGCAGTAGACCCTCTTTGATCTCCACGCCTGGACGCCGGAAGGCGCTGACGTCAATCGGGTTAATTGCGTTAATGCCGTTCAGGAAGAACGTGCCTTCACCCCAACTGATAACCTGCTTACCCAAGCGGACGTTCAGTGGAAGATCACCAACATTGAAGTCACCCGACACATAGAAGTCGAGCAGATCAATGTCACGCGCGGTGTCCGTTTTGGCGCCATCACCAATAGCTGACCGTTCAAATGAACTGCTATTGTCTAGTACGGCATCATAAAAAGAGCTGACACGGGCAAAGAACTTGTAGTTCTCATAATTTGCCTGAATGTCGTTTGTCATTTTGACAACACCAGACGTCAGATCGCCTTTGTCAAAGTTCAACCGTCCATCATCAGTATTGATGGAGCCGTCGAAATTGTCCCCGGCAGTGTTGGTATCCAAAGTCACCACTTGACCAGCAAGACCGCCCAGCGTGGGAAGACCTGGAATGGTCAAAACATCAGCGGTGCTTTCACTAGCACCACCGTTTGACTCTGGCAGGAACAACGCATTGCGGTCTGCAACACGGACAGACACACCAGCCGAAACTGTTGTGTCCAAAAAGACTTGAACGCCGCCGAAATTATACTCCAGCGCGTTCGCAGTAGTCGATGCAGCTATAAGGCCAACGCCAACGGCGCTACCCAATAGTGCAGAGCGCACTCTGCTAGTTATCATGGAACGATCCTCCTCGATCCTCGATGCGTTTACACATTGCAGCTGGATCGGGAGGCGGTTGTTTGTCCCCTCATAGGCAAACTAGTCCCCCCTGGCCAGTCAGCATCCCTCCCCTACATCCCGCCGGGAAAGGCCAAGTGAGTCAAGGCATTTGGACTAAATTGTCGCACGCGAGGTAACGGTTGCGTGACGGGTATGGCAATTATGCCACGCAATTGAGCACCAAAGAGTCTTTTGAGAAATATTCGCAGCTTGTCAGTGCCTCAAAGGCACGATCGAAGAGGGCCAGCAGAATCAGCGTTAACACCTTGTTAACATGAGATATTTTGCGGCGATTTTGCCAATGTCACACATCGATTTCGACGGACGAAATCCGAAAAAAAGACGCCCAACCAGGCAGCTGAAATGATGGACGCCCTGCCTATTCTGGACGCAAATAGACCGTCACAATCGCACCCGCAGGCGGCGATATTGGACACAGAAAATAACGACAGATCACGCCAACAAACGGGAGACGATAAAGTCGATCCGGAAGCGTAACAATCGTCAAAATGGACCTATACGACTCTGCTAGCGGTCTCTAGAGCAGCAATTGGTTCATCAGGCTCAGCGCGGGTCCGATAGTCCCGGGCAATATGGGCATAGAGGATCACACCGTCTTTGCCGACAACATAGGTCGCAGGAATAGGCAGCCGCCAACCGGCCTCACCATGGGCTTCCGGCAAGTTATTGCCAAACATCTCATAGAGCTTTTCAAGCTCAGGCGGCAGGGTGAAGACAATGCCCAAAGCCTCGGCAAGACTGTTTTGAGGATCAGTCAAAACCGGGTAGGACACCGCGTTCTTGGCAGCCGTCGCTTCCGCCCGGTCGGGGGTTTCTGGGGAAATGGCAACCAGCTCAGCCCCAAGAGACCGAATTGTCTCTAATTCATTCTGATAGGCTTTGAGCTCCAGATTGCAGTAGGGACACCAGCCGCCCCGATAGAAATTGATCAAAACCGGGCCCTTTGCGAACAAAGAGGAAAGATCAAAGTCTGCACCGTCCGAGTTCTGAAGCCCAACCTTCGGGAAAGGGTCACCAACAGAGAGCGCAGTGTCTCCAATTCCCTGAGCATCGAGTTCCTGCGCTGCCTTCATCATCACAGCCCGTGCTTCCTCAGGAATACGTTTGGCAGATCCCGCACTCATCGCCTCAAGTTGTTCCGCAAGTGACATAGCCACCTCCCCGTCCATCATTCTGTTTTCTGTTAAACCATACCTAGGAGCACGCCAGGCAATCACCAATCACAAAAAGGTGACGCTGGGCACTCAGTCGCTTTCATCAATTGTCAAAAGCGCCCCCACGAGCTCGTCGACAAGGCCCTCTACCACCTGGTCGCAATAAAGCACCTCGCCCAGCACCCCGCCCGGCGTCCCCGCAAGCCCACCAACCATAAGGGCCAGCGGACCCGGCAGCGGACCATAAGCGCGGCGGTCTGCGCCGATGCGCACGCCGGTCCGCCGACAGGTCAACGCTTCCCGATTGCCAACATAGGCGGCGGCGACAAGATCAAACGGGTAGAAGCCATCAATGCCGGCCATTTCCTGCCAGAAGGCCAGCCAGCCCTCCGACAATAAAACGAGCTCCCCTGCAATCCCGCCCCTCTGAGCGAGAGCCCGCATATCTTCTGATGTGAGTGTCACCTGGCGTGCCGCTTCGTAGGGTATGAGTGTCACCGACGAGGACAAGGCCATCACAGCTCTCGCGGCATCAGGGTCCTGCACGAAATTAAAATCTGTGAAGATCGGACCGTGGCCAAAGAAAGCAGCGCCAGCAGATCCTTCCGCCGGATGAAAGAGATGGCCTTCTCGCTTGCCCATCACGGCAACGACTTCCTCAACATTGCCAACGAGAGACGGACCAGCGGCAAATACGGCCCCCAGGTTTGTTAAAGGACCAAGAGCAAGAATAGTGAGCGGCTCATCTTCTAAGGCTTGAGCCAACGCGTCAGTTGCGGGCGTCGGCGAAACGGCTCCTGGCCCCGCTGCGCCACGATAGACCGGCGCTGCACCACCAACTATCTCTCGGGCAATCCTGTCTGTCTCTTCCAAAGGCGCATTCCCAAACACAGTTGAGACACCCACAATCTCAATGTCCGGGCGCGACAGAAGGTAGACAAGCGCAAAGCAATCATCTGGATCAACACGGCCGGGCACACCGCAAGCGGCATCGGCATCAACCCAGACTCGCTTTGGCAGCGCCTGCCGTTCGTCCCAAGCGACGACGACGGGGCCAGCCACTGGAAGCTCCGCAAGTGCGGGAGAGCCGAGCAGACACAACAGCAACAGATACATGTATTCAATAGGCAAGGTTTTGCGCATCATCATTTTGGCTCCGGCGCAATGCCGCGAAACGCAGGTCAATGAAGAGCCAAATCTGATGTCATGTTTGTAACCGCAGTGTTTCAGACGCTGAACAGGTGCAGACGCTTGCATGATGTGGAAACTAGGCGTAGCAGGGGCACATGTTCGCGCCGTTCCTGTCCTATCTGCGTTTCATACGTGGTCATAAATCCTTGCTGACCTTTGGGCTGCTCATGACTTTCGGGTCGAGCTTCGGTCAGTCCTTCTTTGTCGGCCTTTACCAGATGCCGCTCCGGGAGATGTATGACCTGTCAGCCTCTGCCTTTGGTGGTGCTTTTTCATTCGTCACGCTCTTAAGTGCAGCCGCCCTGCCCTGGACCGGACGCGTGATTGATCAGGTTAAGCTTCGCACCTTTTCGACCACGGTCATTCTGGTGCTCAGCGCAGCGGCCCTCGCGATTGCATTGGTCCCGTCTTTCTGGATGTTTGTTGTCGCTCTCTTTTTCCTGCGCCATTTCGGGCAGGGGCTTATGTCCCATACGTCGTCCACCGCCATGGGGCGCTACTTCTCCGTCAATCGCGGCAAGGCCGTTACCATCTCCGCGGCTGGCTACAGTTTTGGCGAAGCCATCTTCCCCGCCATCGCAGTCGCACTGATCGCACTCGTCGGCTGGCGCGAAAGTTGGATCATCTACGCCGCCGTTCTCTTGCTGGTTTTACTGCCGCTCACTTATGGCTTGGTGCGCACGGATCCAAAACCAGAAACCGTGGCAAACTCAGCCGATGAAACCGGACCTATGGACCGCACCGCCAAGCGAGACTGGACCCGCGCAGAAGTCATGCGCGATCCCCGCTTTTACATTCTGGTGCCCGCCATGATGGCACCCGCCTTCATCCTCACAGGCTTTTTTGTGCACCAGGGTTACCTCGCTCAATCAAAGGGCTGGCCCATTGAACTTGTGGCAGCCGGTTTCTCTGTCTTTGCAATTGTAAAACTGGTGGCCTCACTTCTTGCCGGGCCTTTTGCTGATCGGTTCGGTTTTCGACCGCTCATCGCCCTCTACATGGTGCCGCTTGCCTTCTCCATGATCGCTTTGGGTACAATAGACGCGACCTATGGCATCTTTCTTTATTTCACACTGGCTGGCATTTCGACCGGCGGCGCCATGGCAGTCGGCGGCCTGTTGTGGCCAGAGCTCTATGGCACCAAGCATCTCGGCGCCATCCGCTCGCTCAGCGTGTCGCTCATGGTTTTCGCAACGGCGCTTGCACCAGTAACCTTTGGATGGCTGATAGATGCCGGTCTCGGCGCCAACATGATCGCCCATATTTCACTTGGCTATAGCGTGGTGGCCGTGGCGCTCGTAATTTTCTTCCTTTGGCGGGAAAAATCTCAGAACCGGGCGCCCACCTGACCTAGCCCTTGATATGCCCGCGCACCACGCTAAGTCCGTCTGAATGGCTATAAGTGAAGACACAACTCAGACGAACCCAGACGTTTCCCAAACAGCCCGAACTCTGGTCGGTCAGTATGGCGATGATGCTGCCGTGATTGCCACCCTGCGGGCCGCTGAGCTCGCCGCAACAGGAAATGTGGATGGCTTGTTCTTTTGGGATTCCGTTATCGAACTGATCGAGGACATGGCCGAAGGCAAAGCGCCTCAGGACGCTTAAAGCTGAGCCAACTAATCTCCAGAACCACTCTGCTCAATCTCAATGCCGGGCGGCACCAGCGTCCCGCCAACCGTATGCCCGAGCACTGTCGGCACGAAGGGAAACTTGGTAGCAGGCATAAAGAACCGATCTCTAAGCCAGGGCAGAACCCGACTGTCTGATTGATAGACCGGCGTAAAGACGTGACTGGCAGCCTGATAGAAACGCAGATGAAACCGCCGCGCTCGCGCATAAGCCCTGAACGCCTGCTCGGGATCTGGAGCCCCCGCAAACACCCGGCCCAACGCATAGGCATCGAGCAGAGCCATATTCACCCCCTGCCCCAATTGCGGACTGGTGGCATGTGCTGCATCCCCAATGGAAACGACCCGCCCCTTGTACGGGGTCATGAGCGTGTGATGCCCATAGCGTGCAAAGGTGAGGTCATGCACATCTGTGATGAGGGACAGCAACCCCTCTGTCTCGGGCCACAAGGCGAGCACTTGGTCTTTCCAGGCATCAAGGCCACCAGCCTGCCAGGCGGCAAACCCTTCCTGCTTCAAACTCCAGAAGAACGCGGTGTAGGTGCTGCTTGAAGAAGTGATGCGCCCGATAGGAAGGACGCCCACCATTTTGCTCGAGCGGGAATAAACCTGCTCAAGGGTCGACGACGAAAACGCTGACAGCGTCGTTCCGCCATTTGTTTCAAGGCTCGCCCAGAGTGCACCAAACGGCAGCTCCCGCATTTTGTGGTGTGGCCAGATCTGCCGACGAATAGGCGAACGCGAGCCCAGCGCATCAATCACAAAATCAAACGGACCGACAAGACGGGCGGACTGAGTTTCAAACGAGGGACGCCGGTCGCCCCCCTCTTGCACCCCTGTCACCGTCGCACCCGTCTCAACATCAATGCCCGCGTGCGCGACCGCATCAAACAACACATTAAAGAGGGCGGCGCGATGAACCGCCAGTCCGTGGCGCCCCGGCTGCGCCCAATCGTAGCGCACATCAAGAACACGCCGCCGCGACGGGTGCGCATGTCCGAGCATGCGGTCGATCTGGACACCGAGCGCGCGAATGCCCCCCTCAAGTCCAAGCGATGCGAGAACCGCGACGCCCGTGGGTTGCAACACAAGCCCTGAGCCAATGGGCTGAGGTTCTTCCAGCTGATCAACAAGCGTGACGCGGTGACCTTGGGCTTTGAGGAAAAGCGCAATCGACAGTCCCGCCGGCCCGCATCCCGCAATTCCGATATGATATTTTTTCATCCACCCCCAACCGACTTCATCTGTCTTCGCTTCACGCACCTATAAAGCACAGAAATCGGGCGGTGAGCAGTGCGGCCCGCCGTCGCGAGGCAAACCTGCACCAACCGACAAGAGATTGCAGGCCCAAGGGCCCGTGCCCATATGGAAAGGAAATCACCCGTGCGAGGAGGGGCTCCATGAAAGTTGAACATACAATCGAGATCGACGCGCCGGCCGAAACCGTTTGGGCGGTGACAACAGACATCAACAATTGGCCGGACTGGACCCCAACCGTCGAAAAGGCCGCCCGTCAGGACGACGGGCCTTTCCGCGTCGGCAGCCATGCCCGCATGCAACAGCCCGGCATGCCGGAAGCCATCTGGACGGTGATTGAAGTGGACGACGGACAGAGCTTCGCCTGGGATACGCACATGCGCGGCATCCACTTCACCGCAACCCATCACACAGTGCCAACAGAAACGGGCTGCACCAACACGCTGGGTCTCGAGCTAAAAAGCGTGCTCGCTTTCCTGCTTTGGCCCCTCGCCAAACGCCAGGCACTTAAGACGCTGGAAACAGAGAACAAGGGCCTCAAAGAGTTTTGTGAGGCAAAAACCTCAACGTAGGACCAACACCATCTGCACTACTCGCCGCACTCTTGCGTCAAAGCAGCTTCAGCAAGGAATCCAAGCAGCGCCTTTCGATCATCCGCGTCCTTGACACCCGCATAACCCATGAAGGTACCAGGAACTGTTCCACGCGGATCTTCAATGAAGGAGAGAAGTTTCTCCTCTTCCCACACAAGCCCACTTGAGAGCATCGCGCCAGAGTAACGAAACCCTGGCACAGTGCCCGCCGCGCGCCCTACCACACCACACAGGCGCGGACCGGTTCGATTGCGGGCAAGCGAGTGACAGGCCTGACACCGGCTGAAAACCTTTTCGCCGAGACCTGCCTGCCCCCCCGGGGCATGCGCCACGGCCATAGAACTCGAATTGGAACTGGAACCGGCACCGGCACCGGCACCAAACAAACCCAACGCCACAGCCAGCCCCGACAGGAATAACACAAACCTTGAATGGCCCATCATTCGACAAAGGCAACGGGAACAGGGTCTTCACCAAGAGCATTGCGAAGGACCGCCCAGTGCATCGCCTCGTCCCCAAGAATAGAGGCGGCAACTTTCGCAAGCCCTCGATCATCGAGAATAGGAACCGCACCGAGATAGGCACTCACCGCCCCCTTCTCAAGCCCTGCAGCAAGACGCAACACCGCCGCTTCATCTGTCAGCTTATCGAGAGGAAAGCCATAGTCCGCGAGAGGTTCATTCGGCGTGCCGCCCAGTTTCTGTACGGTGGCAACAAGTGCCTCCGCATGCTCTTGATGGTGATCGCGAAAGCTGATGCCAAGTTTCAAAGCACCGGCAGAGAGCAACCCGCTTGCAGCACCCAGTTCATAAGCAGCAATCGCTTCATACTCTGTGGAGACCGCAGCGTTCAGTATGGCAACATCGTTTTCACTTGCCTGAGCCTCACCAATCAACGTGCGGCCGCCTGCGCCCGCCATCATCGCGAGGGCTGCGCCAGACAACACCATCGTGCTGCCATTGGTGAGGAAGCGGCGCCTCCCCGCCACAATTGTTTTTTTGGACTTGTTCGTCTCAGTCATTGCCGTCTCCCGGTCAGGTGGTCATGCGGCCAAGTTGGCCGTACCCCCTTAACCCAGGCGCAGCGCGAATGGATGCGAAAGCGCAACCAAATTCATCCAAGTAAATAGATGCCCATCAGTACAAAGAATGTTGCAAGAAGCACCAGGCCATGCTGCCCCCGAAATGGCATCCCGCGACCGGCAATGGTTTCTCGCGAGATGACATCCCAGACTGCATCGCGGGGACGCACGGGCGCTAACAGGGTGAGCAGTGCGGAAAAATCGTCTGCCCATCTATCTGCAGCAGCGCAATATTTGGCATCTAAATCACGCCGTCGCTGAAAAGCCGGGGTCGCAGTGGGCGGAAGCACACCCAACTCATGTTCTGCGGCCAGAAGGTCATGAACCGCCTCACCACGCAGATCTGTACTGTCGCCAAGACATCGCCCCATCTGATGCAGGCCTCGTCGGACCCAGCTTTTTGCTGTACCAAGCGGCACCTCCAATCGGCTGGCAAGCTCTTGATGGGTGAGCCCCTCAAAATAGACCAGGAGAAGCGCACGCTTCTTTTCCGCATCGACATTCCCAAGGCATGCCCTGACACGACGGACCCGCTCCGCTGATAATACTTTGTCAAAGCCCGAAACAGCATGCGCATCCGGGGCGTCCGCCATGTCATACCCATCATCGACAGCCGCCGACTGTCGGTGTGCTTTTGCGCCAAGTGTTCGTGCCCGGTTGCGCACCACGGTGGTAATCCAGGCGAGCGCTGTACCGCGCAAGTGGTCAAACTGCGAAGCTGACTTCCAGACACGGATGTAACCTTCCTGCAGAGCTTCTTCAGCAAGGTCGGCACGTCCCGTCGTTCTGAGGCAAAGCGCATAGAGCCGTGGACTTGTTAGCTCATAAAGCTCTGAAAAGGCGCGGCGATCGGAGCGCGCGACGGCATGGAGGAGAGCGCGCAGTGGGTCCTGCGACGGCACTTCTGCCATATCTTCAAACATTACATCAGCGCTCTGCACCATGAGGAAGCCTCCTGTCATAGCTTCAAATAAAGGCAACTCGACCTTTACCCCTCAAATATGGGAACGGATGCATCAAAGTGCGGCCACCTTGGTGTGAAAGCACACCAAAAGGGTGCCCCTACGGCGTTTTCATTGACTTACCCGTCAGAACCCCTATATGTGCACGTACTGATTACATTCGATGTGCGCTACGTGACCGACCGGCTTGCCGATCAGCTTATTTATCCCCTGAAAATGTGACCAATTGCGACCCGCATGTGCACAAGGCCCGTGTGGACTTAATCACTTACGTCAGAGGAAAAATCCATGACAACCGGAACAGTTAAATTCTTCAACGCTTCTAAAGGCTTCGGCTTCATTGAGCCAGAAGATGGCGGCAAAGACGCATTCGTGCACATTTCTGCTGTTGAACGCGCAGGTCTCTCAACACTCAACGAAGGCCAGAAGGTCTCTTATGAGCTTGAGCCAGGCCGCGACGGCAAGTCTTCTGCTGAGAACATCTCAGTCGTCGACTAATAGCGACTTGCATTCGGTCGGCAACGACCGGTGACGAAACCGCCTCCAGCCTTTGTTGGGGGCGGTTTTTCTATGCGCGCTGTCCAACAAAGTGAAATCTCAATTCTCCTTTTATTGACTTGGGCGCAAAAATCGGCGTAAATCCTCGAATACGTTCTACATTCGATGCGCGCTAAATGAATTTCCGGTTCGCCGGCGAGCTTATCTATCCCCTGACAATGTGATCGTTGAAGACCCGTTCTTGCGCGCGGTGCGCAGGTGCGGACTAAATACGTGTTAGAGGAACTACCAATATGCCTACAGGCACAGTCAAATTTTTCAACGCAACCAAAGGCTACGGCTTCATCGAGCCAGAAGACGGCAGCAAAGATGCATTTGTGCACATTTCTGCTGTTGAGCGTGCAGGTCTCTCCACGCTGAACGAAGGCCAGAAAGTTTCTTTCGAGCTGGAAGTCGGCCGCAATGGCAAGTCTTCCGCTGAGAACCTCTCGGTTGTTGAATAAGCTCTAGTCATACAGAGTTTTAAGCCGCCCTTGGGTGATCCTGAGGGCGGCTTTTTTGTGCTCGCCGCTGTGAGCAATCACCCCCCCTGATTGAGACCCAGTTCTTTCTGTTTCTTCTTCGAAAGTCCGAGCGACACGATCCGGTGAGACTCTTTGATATAGGCCTTGAGATCCTTGTCGGAGAGGCCGGGCTTCTCGTAATTCTGGATCCAGCTCATGCCGCGCGAAGCGAGATAAGGTGCGGGGCGCAAGCCCGGCTCTTCCTTCAACATCTCAAAGGCAATCTTGGAGACTTTGAAGGTCACCGCAGCCTTGGGTTTTCCTGACGTGGCCTCATCCCAGCCGCCAATGGCAAAAACCTTGCCGCCCACTTTCCAGACGTGAGACCCACCCCACTGCACCACGTGAGTGGTCGCCGGAAGGCTGCCGCAGAACTTGTTATATTGCTCATAGGTCAAGGGCGTGCCTCAGGTGTTCGAACTGTCCTGCCCAGTTGCGTCTCGGGCAATCATGGCGCGCTCCGCATCCACAATGAAGTTCCGATTGAGCGGCACGGCATCCCGTGCGGGCGAGAGCAGAAGCTGGAACACCATGTTGGACCCATGCAGGAAGCCAAGCTCAGCGGCGCCTAGATAAAACTCCCACATGCGACAGAAGCGTTCGTCATAAAGTTCTGCGGCTTTTGCGCGGTTCGCCGTAAAGCGCGTCCGCCAATCTCTGAGCGTGTAATAATAATGGAGACGTAACACTTCCATATCATCAACCCAGAGGCCCTGCCGCTCCAGCGCTTCAAACGTCTCTGACAGCGCAGGCACATAGCCCCCCGGGAAAATATACTTCCGGAAGAAAGGCCCGGTTGTGCCCGGCTGGGTGCTGCGCCCAATGGAATGGATAAAGGCATAGCCATCGGGTTTCAGGAGATCGCGCACCGTACCGAAATAATCGTCAAAATGCCCAATGCCCACATGTTCCATCATGCCGACGGAAACCACCCGGTCGAACTGACCTTCATATTCCCGGTAGTCCTTCAACACGAAATCAACACGGTCGGACACACCCGCTTCTTCTGCTTTCTGTTCGGCAATCGCCACCTGTTCCGGCGACACATTAAGCGAGGTCACATGCGCGCCCTCTTTCGCCATGCGAATGGCAAAGGCACCCCAGCCGCCGCCAATCTCCAACACGGTCATGCCGGGCTTGAGGCCGAGCTTCGCCGTGGCGCGGGTGAGCTTGGCAGCTTGTGCATCTTCAAGCGATGTCTCCGGCGTCTCATAAAACGCGCAGGTATAGTTCAGCTCCTCATCCAGGAAGAGCTGATACATCTCCGTTGAAAGGTCATAGTGGGAGCGCGCCTGTTTCTTCGCATTGTCTACATCATTCGCCTGCTGGCGCCGACGCATGGACCGCCAGAAACGTCGCAGCCCGCCCTGCACCTTATGGCTCGCAAGCGGCCCGCGATTGATGGAAAAGAGAAAGAGAAGGTCGTAGCAGCCGGACCCTGCCTCAAAGCTAAGGCCGCCATCCATGTAAGCCTCAGCGGCAATCAATTCCGGATTGAGGAAGAGCTTCCACTTAAGCGCCTTATCATGCAGTCGCATGGTGACATGCACCGCCTCGTCGCCCTCGCCTGCGGTCCCGAATTCGTGCTGAGACCCATCCACGTCAAAGACGGTCAGCCGCCCCTTCTGAACAAACGTATTCAGCAGATTGTTTAGTGGCCACAGACTCATAACGCTTCCCCCAAAGCATCATCCGACCGGAGTGAAACGAGGATCGATAAGATGATGCGTCAACAAAATGTATTCAGTTTCTTGGAAGAGAGCATAGAACATTCAGCGCGCAAGCAAGGCATCAATTTTGGGAGACCGGTCACCCTTCACTCTCTTTGTCATTACCCGGCTTGTCCGGGTAATCCAGGGCGGCACGCACTGTCACCAATGAAAGCCTCAGAAGTTGCATTCCTAAGAACGAACCAGATTTCTACCACCTCTTCAGAATAGCGCGACGGCAGAAGTCTCTCACCCTGGACCACCCGAACAAGTCGGGTGGTGACAGCCTGTGTTTAGGGCACCCCCTCACCCTCGCCCGCCAAACACCCGGCGAAAGCGCGCCACCTCATCATTATCGTCATTCGCCGGACGCCCCGTTGGCGGCGCGGTGTACCGCGCCAAAGCCAGCCAGTAGCGCAACACCAGCGCCACGACACCGAGCCAGAAGACAGACCATGTCACCAGCCACAGAGCCTTCACCCAATCCGCCGTGGAGCGAACCGTGTCGAGCAGATCTGCCCAGAAATTATACCCCTCCATCGCCCGCTCCTGATTTCAGCCTGAAACCAATATATCCCAAAATGGGATAATCCGAAAACAGGATTATTCCAGTGCTTCAAGATTCTTTGGAGCAGGCGGTGAAGAGTTTTCATACTCAAGAATATGCGGACCTTATTCAGGGCCTCATCGAGGCACGCAAAAGCGCAGGCCTCACGCAGCAGGAAGTTGCCGATGCGCTCGGAAAACCACAATCCTATGTTGCAAAAATAGAAGGCTGCGAGCGCCGCTTAGACATCGCCGAATTTGTCGATTATGCCCGCGCCCTCATGTGCGATCCCGCTGAGCTCCTGCACGCGACGCCTAAAGCAACATAGCGCCCAGACTTCTTGCGGCGTTACAAAAACTTCACACTGTACATTTTGAATTTTACTATTAGGGTTTGGCCTCGGTTACACTGCCAATAGATGAGGGCCACTCATGTACATTCAGTGGTGTTTGAAGGGAATTCCCGAGAGCAGTCAATTCTCCGACGCTGAAGCAGAAAATATTCTGTCGACCGGAATACTCAGCTCTTGGATGCGAAACAATAGCGGAGACACACTCGCTGACGGTATTCCTTCCGCGCACGATGCGCTCACCCCGCTGGCACTCGACGACCACGTAAACAATTACTCGATGGTACAAAACGACACGCCCTACGTGTCACTGTCCGCGGGTGCCGTAACCCCCGATCCCGGAGCCGGCGGTGTTCACATTCGGCCTGCGTGGAGAACAGCTTTGGATTTTGCGACCCAAGGTGGAAGGACCAATGGCTTCGTCTTCCGATGTTGGACGATAGTCTCGCCCAAACCGTGTCCGGGTTTGTCAAATATCTCCGACGAGGTACGCGACCTTAATCTGTTTAGGCAGTTTTGGCTCTTTCATGACGAAGGCGAGATCGCGGCCAAACTGCTTGTGCCAGGACGACAAATTGAGTGGGTAATAAAGTACGACGAAAATCTCCACCAAACAGGCTGGAGAGAGCGCAATATGGATTTCATTGATCCAGCGAACATCAGCAATCTAGTTGAGGCAGTCGCATGAGCCGCTTACCAAACACCGAAAATTGGGATGTCAAATCCGTGAGCACACGAACCGCATTCCTAGTCTCTTGCGCGATGCGCGCAAGCGAGCTCTCTGACCAACTAGGTCCAGCGCAACATCTCGCAAAACGAAGTAGCACAATTGGCGCTACGGAGTCTTTTTTGGAGGCAGCAGAGATAAACTTCGTTACGGACAATTTCAGCGAGGGATTTGAACTCCTTCAACAGGCCAGATCTGCCAGCAGCCTTTTTACCTTCGACATACAAGACGTCTTGCGCTCGTGCGTACTGATGACACTCACAGACCCTGTCTCCATTTCCCTTACGGGGGACGGCATAGAAATCGCACAACCGCAAAGTCCAATTTTCATAAAGTGGGCGCACCTAGGTTCCTTAGTGAACATTTCACGAGCCCTACTGACTCTCATCCTCGTAGCAATTTGTTCGGGCGGGCATATAAATCTGTCCAACTCGAAACCAGCTGACCGAACTGGAATTGAGACGGCGCTATACGCCGCTGCTGCGTCGCCAGGTTTCTCTGTACTCGGATTTTTCGGCACGCCAAACGAAACGCTGGGGGTTTCCGACACAACAGTGTCCATCTCTTGGTCACCACTTTACGCATTGCAGATAATGGAATTCAACTTCGAGAATCGGGTGCGGCATTTGGCTCAAGACATTTATTATTGGAACACGCTTCGCGCGCGAGCGGAAATAATCGATTTGCGCCTGCTCACGGTCTATATCGCCCTTTTCCGCTCGGATCGATCACACTGGTTCCATGAGATTCCCGCTGCCGGAGAAGCCTCACAGTTTCTGCGAGAGTTGGCTGAAAGGATACATTCACGGACACAGGGCGCCAAAAGATGACGAACACCGAACTCGTTTTTGCGATTGCTTCACCGGCGCTGACGATCTTTGGATTTTTCCTTGGATGGTTTAGTTGGCGACGGCGCGAACTTCGTCGCGATGAAGTGCTTAGTTGGGCAGATGACTGCATCGAGTGTCTGCAAACACTACTGTTAATTTCTCTTCTGAGGGATCCAATACTCAGCGCAGAGAAAATCGAACAAATTCGTCTAAAGGTAATTTTTGACACATCGATCTTAATCGAACGAGGTCGTCTATTTTTCAAGAACGAGGTCGTAGACGATTTCGGATCAGATAAGCTGTCCGCGTATAGAGGGTATCGCCCACGCATTCTGGATCATCTTGTAGTTGGACATCAAATTGCTCGATTCTGGCCCGACAGCAGCGACGACGACAAAAGGCGCCGCACTGTTGTTGCGCGCAACAGCCTAAAAGGCTTCGTATCACTGGCACAAAAGGAAGTGGGTAGAGATCGCGCTGCCTCGGCAGAAGCATTGAGGGGCGGGGACGGCGTCAAATTATCAGCACTGATGGCTGCTGTGAAGCCCGAAGAGCTCGATTAGCCCCTTTGCATTCAGCCAATGCAGTTCTACAAAATGAACGGAGCGGTTGGGCGAATAGACCGTCTAGCTCTCTTTCGTTTTTGTAGAGTGGCGTTATCTGCATCTGAACAATTGCGAGGACCCGGCACCCTACGTCGTAGCTGAACCGGTTTCATCTGAGTTTCTATCGATCCTGACCTTCCAAATCCGGTAAGCTTCCAGCGCTGCCAGCGGCAGGAAGTGCGCAAGCGCGCCACCAAACGTATTGTGGATGGTGATCCAGTGAAGCAGCGTCATAACAGCCGCCAGATAGACGAGCCGCTGAAGCGTTTGCCAGCCAGGGCCCATCGCCCTGACCGACGCGGTGTTAGACGTAAGCACCAGGGGTACAAAGATCAGGAACGCGACCCAGCCTGTCCAGATGCCGAGCTTCACCACATCGGTCATCACCGCATCAAGCGTGCCGAGATCAATCACATAATAGAGCGTGTGAAGCGCCGCATAGCCGAACGCCGCGACACCGAGATACCGCCGCCGCGCCATCAGCCAACGGATGGGACGCGCACTCGGGAACATCATGCGGAGCGGTGTCAGCATCATGGCGATAATCATGAAACGCGCGGCAAACTCCCCCGTCGGATGCAACAGGCTTTCAAGGTCACGCCCGCTGAGCGCCCCATTGATCATTGCCACAGACGGCAGGGCGATGAGCGCCCAGAAAAAATACGGGGAATTGAAGAAGGCTTTGAGAGACGTCATGTGCTGGGCAAGGTCCTTTGGACAAAACAAGACAGGCCAAAGCAAGCCCGCGCGCCCCAAGGATAGGAACGCACGCGCGGCCCTTCCAGCAAAACACTGTTACAAATTGTAATGAGGGAGGCTCAGTCCGCCTCGATCACACCGCAGGCAACCCGCGCACCCGCGCCACCAATCGGCTGGGTCAGGTGATCATCTGCATTTTCATGAATGATGAAGGTGGAGCCGTCGTCATCCAGCAGATTGTTCGGCCCCTCAACAAGGGATACGAGGGAGGTAAAGGCCTCCATCTCGCCCACACCGTCAGCACCGACAAAGATGTTTGGAATATCGCCAGGCTCCGGCCCTTCAGGGTTCAACAGCCCATGGCCGCCGGGAACCTTGCCCACATGGCCTTTGGCTGTTTTGAAGCCTTCATGAGGTTCGCACACACCGTGAGCGTGGAGGTGCAGCCCGTGCTTGCCGGGGGTAAGACCTTCTACCTTCACATGAATAAGCACACCGCTCGGACCCTGGGTGAGCGTGGCCATGCCTGCTTCCTCACCGTCCGTATTGATCAGCGTGGCCTTGGCCATCACGGGCTGGGCCGCGTCCTCAGCAAAACTCGGTGTCGCAGAGAACAAAGCAACAGTCAGGGCGGCGGCGAAGACAGAACGGGACATGGACCACACTCTACGTTAGGGACAACATACTATTTGACGACCGAGCTTAAGCGCCTGTGACAGCATAGGCAAACCTAGCTTCGTCACAAAAACGTGCCCCTGCGCCAATTTGCACGCCGACGCACTCCATCAGCATGCGATAGGCTCTAGCGAGACACTGCGCGATGAAGCAGGAGCAGACTTTGAAAATACTGATTATGGGAGGATATGGCGTCTTCGGAGGAAGACTAGCCGAACTCCTTTCCGACGTTTCTGACCTCGAACTGATTATCGCTGGCAGGTCACACATGAAAGCGTCTGCCTTCTGCAAGTCCTATAAAGGCGCAGCAACGGTCACACCTCTTCAACTAGACCGCAGCAACATCGAAGAAGGCATTCAGACAGCACAGCCAGATGTGGTCGTTGATGCCTCGGGACCTTTTCAGAACTACGGAAGCAACCCCTACAGTGTAATCACTGCCTGCATTAAGCAGAAAACAAACTATCTGGATTTTGCAGATTCAGCAGACTTCGTCTTCGGGGTTTCCCAGTTCGACGCAGCTGCCAAAGAAGCCAACATCTATATCCTGTCGGGAGTGAGCAGCTTCCCCGTCTTAACCGCAGCCGTTCTGCGCGAGATAGCCAAGGACATGGACATAGTCACAGTGGAAGGCGGCATTGCACCTTCACCCTATGCAGGGATTGGGCTAAACGTGATGCGTGCTGTTGTCGGCTATGCAGGAAGCCGGGTGAAGCTGACACGAGGCGGCAAGCCGGGAACAGCCATCGGCCTTGCCGAACATAGAAGATTCACCATCGCCCCACCAGGCGAGATACCCCTACGCAATATCCACTTCTCACTGGTAGATGTGCCAGACCTTCAGGTGATCCCGCCTGAACATGAAACACTCCGCGACATCTGGATGGGCGCGGGGCCTGTTCCCGAAACACTGCACCGCATTCTCAATCTACTCGCCAAAGCGCGAGCGGTATTTGGGTTACCGTCCTTTGTCCCGCTCGCCCCACTTTTCTATCGAGTTCTGAACTTGATGAAGTTTGGGGAGCATCGCGGCGGCATGTTTGTCCACGTGCGAGGAACGAAGAACGACATCGAGACGGAACGAACCTGGCATTTGCTCGCAGAGGGGGATGACGGCCCTTACATCCCGTCCATGGCCATCGAATGCCTCGTAAGGAAACGCCTCAAGGGTAACATCCCCGACCCCGGCGCAAGGCCGGCAACCCGTGCGCTTGATCTTGCTGACTACCAAACATTGTTTGCAAAGCGCACAATCTCTACGGGGTTTCGCGCAGGCGACGAAAAGACCAAGCCCCTATATCAGCAAATACTGGGGACCGCGTTCACCGTGCTGCCCACCCCAGTGCAAGCGCTCCACGCCACCCGCGAACCCCGCAGGTGGGCCGGTACGGCATGCGTCCAACGTGGTAAAAACATTTTCGCCAGAACAATCGCACGGGCGATCGGCTTTCCCAACAGTGGCACGAGCACCCCCATCACTGTGGAACTCGTTCCATCTGAAAAGGGGGAACGATGGACCAGAAACTTCGGCAGTAAAACCTTCAGCTCCCTTCAACAGATCGGCGCGGGTAAAAACAACCACCTATTGCTAGAACGCTTTGGACCAATTGAGGTGGCGCTGGCTCTCACCGTCAAAGACAACAGGCTTTTCCTCATTCCACGTAGGTGGACCCTGTTTGGCCTGCCCATGCCAAAATTTCTATTGCCCGCCGGAAACAGCCATGAGCGGGAACAGAACGGGCATTTCTATTTCGATGTTGAAATTGCGGTACCCCTCATCGGACTGATCGTATCCTATGAAGGAGAACTGCGCCCTGCCTGAGCAGCTTAGACCATCTAATGTAGTGGAAGCAGAGTGAAAGTGGTGCCGCTTGGGTGATTTGAACACCCGACCCCATCATTACGAATGATGTGCTCTACCAACTGAGCTAAAGCGGCTCACATGTCTCCGACAATAACAGAGTCAGAGACCGAAATTCCGGCAAATCCTTAAACCGATCCGTGGGTCTTGGCAAGATTCATCAAGCGCTTTTCCAGAGAAGCGCACGGATCATGGTATCAGACAATGGTTGCGTGTCACTTTGACAGCCCTTCCGAGAGGAGATCGAAAACCAAGCGAATGCGGAGGCTTGTTCTGAGCTCCCGATGTGCAACCAGCCAGGTCTCAACTTCTATGGGATCAAACCCCGGAAAGGGATTTTCCAGCTCTGGATACATCTCTGCTATCTCGGCAGGAAGAAAACCGATCCCAAAGCCCTCGCGGATGAGTTCCAGAGACAAGGTCGCACTGGTCGTTGCGAAATTAAAATTCGCTGTCGTGAGAGTGAGCCCACGCGATGCGAACAGTCCAAGACGCTGCTCAGGATAATCAAACCCCACAAACTGCATCTGCGCCAAATCAGAGATCTGGGACGGACGGCCTACCTCATCCAGATAGTGTGATGACGCATATAGATGGGCGGTTCTATCACGCAACTGTTTCGCGAACAGGCTCTCGTCTTGAGGACGAACATGACGGATTGCAATATCGGCTTCTCGCCGCCGGAGGTCGCTTAACTCGTTCGACGTAATGATTTCAATCTGAAGGTCTGGCGCTCTGCTCTCAAGCTTTTTGAGGATCGGCGGCAGATAGTGAGTAGCCATGAGATTCGTGGCAGCGATCGTAACCTGTCCGGTAACGCTCTGCGATTGTCCAGTGGCCGCAATAGATATGCGGTTTGCCGCTTCCCCCATGCTGCGAAAATGCTCTAGCAAATCCGTTCCCGCCTGGGTGAGCAGCAAGGCGCGCGACGTCCTTTCAAACAGGGTCACCTCCAGCGCCTCTTCAAGACTGGCGACCTGTCGACTGAGTGTTGGCTGAGTAAGACCAAGCGCACGGGCCGCTGCCGAAAGCGACCCCTCCTCAGCAGTTACAAGAAAAGCGCGAGCCTGATTCCAATCGAAAGCTGATTTTTGCCTATCCATTATTTTCGTATACCAGAACTATAAAAATATGCAATTTTCCGCCAGTTAGGTTTAGGATAGAGAAGGCAGCAGCATTCTTTTCTGCACCGTAGGAACTATGCAGTTCCTACCAAGCATCCGACATGAGGCATTTTCGAGCGAGATTGTTCTGAGTTCATGGGAAGCCACTAGATGAATAAGCCAAAAGAATTCTGGGATAAGTCGGCGGAAAACTACGACAGAACCGAAGAACGGTTTGAACATATCCATCAAACATCAAGGGAATGCGCAATGCGGCATCTCGAAGAGAGTGATGTTGTTTTGGACTATGGGTGTGGAACCGGCACAACAGCCTGTGAACTAGCTGGCCATGTGGCAGAAATCCAAGGCATCGATATCTCGACAAGAATGATTGAGCTTTCAACCCAAAAAGCCAATGTAAACGGCGTCGATAATGTCAGCTTTGCACAGGCAGACATATTTGACGGCGGCTACAGCAAGGGTTCATTTGATGTCGTCTTAGCCTTCAATATGCTCCATACAGTTCCCGATCCGCAGCGCGTCGTGCAAAGGGTCCATGAACTTCTAAAGCCTGAGGGGTTGTTCATTTCCCTAACCCCCTGCCTGCGGGAGAGGATGTCACTTTTAGTCAGTGCGCAAATTCAGCTTGTTCGTCTTTTATGTAAGCTTGGGATCATTCCTGTCCCAATACGTAGGCTTCAAAGTTCTGACTTGGATGACTTAGTCAGTGGCGGAAACTTTTATGCTGCAGAAACAAAGACAATATTTTCAGGGGCATCGAGCTATTTCATTGCCGCCAAGAAGAAGGCAGATTGAATTTTTCTCGCAGGTTGATTGGACGCCTAGTCCGGTTCTTTGAATGTTCGAGCCAGGTTTCCGCCTTGGACCAACAAAGCGCACACCAAAACTTCAGCCGCCACACCTGAAGGGTTCTGGGATCACTGCACCTTCTGCAATCGGTGCAACCTCGCCGCAGAGGACCATCGGTGGAACGGCTTCCTGAGGCACGGCAGTCACCTGCGCCATAAAGGCGCGGACCTCGGCAGCACTTTCTTCCGGCACTTCTTCCATGGCGATGTGTCCCACATTCTCATAAATCACGAGCTTCGCCTGAGGCAGTGCCTCTTTCATCTTGTGCGCACTCTCAACGGGAATAAGAGGATCATTCTCCCCCCAGATGATGAGTGCGGGAAGCTCGATTGACGGGATTTGCTCTGCAAGCGCCGCATCAGCCACACCGCGATTTGCGTAGCCCTGGAACCGTGCCCGCGTCGCACCGCGATTGCCGTCATGAAGCGTCATATCAAAATAGCGATCAATCATCGCCTCGGTGACCAGTCCGTCATCCTCAATCGAATGCTTCAGCCCATTTTCCACAATGGAGCGTGGCGTGATGACAAGCATCAACTGGTTGACCACCGGTGTCGCTGCCAACCGGAAGGCAAGTGGCGGAGACGCATTCCCCACATCGCGCGGCATGCCGGAGGAAGACACAGGGATAATGCCAAGCAGATCTTCCCCATGGGTCACCGCATATTGCAGCGTTACGCCGCCGCCCATGGAATTTCCGCCCATAACGAACTTGTCGAGCTCAAGAGCGGTCACGAGTTCTTTCACAAAGGCGACCTGACCTGCGCGGCTATAATCATCAGTTTCATGGGTTCCCGTCAGACCATGGCCAGGCAGGTCGAGAGTAATCACCCGATAGTCATCACCAAGAATTTTGACCCAGGGCTCCCACGTATGAAGGGAGGCGTTGGACCCGTGCACCAGAAGAAGAACAGGACCGTCCTTGTTCCCTTCATCGCGATAGTGGGCCGTGGCACCAGAGGGAAGCGTCAGAAAGGTCGAAGCCTCGTTCGCATATTTCGGCAACAATTCTGCGGTGGTTTTGTCAAGAGCGCCCCACATCGCAAAAAGCGCAACAAACGCAACCAGCACCAGCGCAACAAGTCCGCCTAAAAATTTTCCCATCATTTTGTTCGGCCTACCATTTTGGCGACTCCCCCTTGGCGCCATTTTCATCAATCCCCGAACCTTCCGGCCCCGGATCATCTGGCGCGATTACCACATGCTCTGGAAGCCTATCACGGGGTTCTGCCTCGTCCAGCGTGGGGACATTTTCCGGCGTTTCAGCAGGAGTTTCTTCTTCTCTCCTAGCCTCAGCAGGCAGGGTTTGTTGCAGGTCTTCCTCGCCATGTGGTTCCGACGCCGTCGGGGTTGGGGGCACCAGCGCCGCCCGCGCCCCGGCCCGTTTGACGGGCACCTGCCAGTTGAGCGTATCAAACGCGCCGGTCTCCGGCACCACAGGAACCCAGATATGAGACTGATAGCCTTCAGCGACCCAACAAGCATCGGCAGGCGCATGAATGGCGCGGGTGAGCCAGACCTGCGCCGCCGCGGCATGATCTTCCGCCCCTTCCAGCGCACCCATCAACTCGCACACCCGTTGAGTGGGATCGCCAACCAGAAGAGGTTCCAGCGCTTCTCGAGCCGTTTCAAAATCTCGCGCAGCAAGAGCTGCACGTGCCAACACTGTCTGACTTTCACCCGCACCGGGGTTGCGGGCCGCCAGGCCCTTGACCCGACGCAGCCGGTCAAACGGCTTCTCATCTGACACGAGTATCAGATAAACATCCGCAAGATCAGGGTGAGGATGTGTTGCCCAGGCCCGTTCAATGAGACGTCCGGCTTTGCGCGTCTGCCCGGCCTCGCCCAAAAGACGCGCGGCTAGCGCAACAGGCGGCGCAAAAGTCGGTTCCATCTCCACCGCGTCGCTCGCAAGCTGAAGAGCTTTGTCACTTGCCTCGCCATCGGCAAGACTCATCGCCTGTGCCGTCAACAAGACAGCGCGGCGGCGCCTGGCCACATCGCGCGTGAGAAGTTTGACCTGCAGCATTCTGTCGAGTGTCGCCGCCGCTGGTTCGAACTCACCTGCAGCCACCTGTGCGGTGAAAGCTGCCTCTGCCGCCCAAGGCGTATTGGGCCGAAGAGCAAAAGCCTTCTCCGCATAAGCTCGTTCGGCAGCCTTGTTGCCAACACGCCCAGCCTGAACATAAAGACCCCGAAGTCCCAGAAATTCTGTTTCTGAATGGCCCCGCATTTCTTCAAAAAAACGGGTGGCTCCAGCGCTGTCGCCTTTCATCTGCGCGGCCTGGGCTGCAAGCAATAAGGTCATGGCAGGTTCATCGAGCAGCTTATGCGCCTGGCCCGCATAATGATCTGCCTCACGGCTGTCGCCCGCCGCAATTGCAACCATGCCTTTGGAAAGCGCATCATATCCCTTCTTGCGTTTTCGCGTCGCAAGGAAGGAGGTGAAGCCCGCAGGGCTTTTCATAAACGTCGCAAACAAACGATAGCCAAGCACGCCGATGATGGTCGACAGGGAAATAACAAGCAGACCCATCACAAAACTGGTGCGGATTTCATAACCTTGCCACGTGACCGTTACGACACCTGGATGATCCGCCAGCCAGACAGCGGCGGCACACAAAACGGCAATGATCGAGAAAGGAACAAGAACACGCCACATGGGGGCTTACTCCTCGCCTGCGGCGACATGCGCCAATACACGAGCCGACAAGTCCCGCACCAGGAGATCGGTTTGCTGCCGAGCTTCAACATCACCGACCCAGGTCGCAGCGACCTCAGCGGCAGGTCCGGTGAGAAGTTTCGCTTCGCTCAAGGCGCCGGCCAAATCCTCCTGAGCCAACCGTGTTTCAATGCGGGCAACAATTGCTTCAACCGTGTCCCCCTCCACATCGCCCACACGGCGCACCGTGATGATCGAAAGCGCACTGCCAACAATGCGCTCATAAAACGTTTCTCGGCCAGCGCGGCGCTCCGCCGTCAGAAGTGGATCAACAAGATCAGAAAACTCTTGGGTAAGAGAAGCAAAAGACCGAACACCTTTTGGGGCCACCTCTGCAAGAGCGACAACCGCGGGGTCTTCAGGAGCAAGCGCGGCTATCGCACCAAGCTCTGCGTCAAAGGCCGTTCCTGCATCAATCGCACGGGTGAGGTTCGCAAGGGCAATCCCCAACGCTGCCTCCGCCGTCGGGTCAGGACGTGAGACCTCATCCTCCAAGGCGGCAACCTGAAGCGTGAGGACATTGATCTGCTCAGCCGCAGCATTCACCCCTTGAGCAATCTGACCGACCCGTTCTGGAATGTCGGCGGGCAGTTGCGCTTCTTTCAGAGCGCGCACATCTTCAGAGGCAGTTCGCAATGTATCTGCCAGAAGAGCGAGCTCTGATGTCAGCCTCTCCGGATCAACCGCTGCTAACCGGTCTTCAAACTTGGCCGCATCATCCTGCATCTGAGCAGCCAGACCCTCAAGCGCCTGCAACCGCTCGGCAATTGGGGCCGCGCCAATTTGATTTGAGTGTTGTGCTGCGAGTTCCTCAACACTCGAAAGTCGGGTGAAGAGCCCATCGGTGCGCGTCTGGAAAAGGTCGCCCAATTCGCTCACCCGTGTATCCAGGGCTGCAACTTGACCGTCATCTGCTCCGCCGGTTTGAGGCATCACATAGAGGATCCCGAAGCCGACAACCGCCGCCCCGATCAACCCGCCGGCAAGGCCCGCCCCAAGCGCAACAGATCGGTTCTTCCCCGTGACATCTACTGCGGTGGCATCAATGGTCTGGGGCTCGTCTGAGGATTTGTCGCTCGCGCCGCCCGGTGAGCTGGAAGAGGAACCGTCTTTATCTGTCATTACCCAACTGCCTTGTTACTTCCCAAATGCCTTACTGCGCCCTTGACGAGAGAGCCCGTGAGGGCCCGGTCGCCGTCTTTATACTCCCTCGATAGATCAGGCGAGTATACGTGAAATCAAGAAGGGGGAGCGAAACTCACCGCCTTTGTTTTTGCCTATTTCTCAGGCCCTGATGCCGGGTCAAGCAAGGCCAGAAGATCTGCTTCATTTGGCGCGGACGCAACGTGGATCCCTCGCAACCCGATATTTTGCAATGGCAGCGCGGCATTTGCTGAGAGACAATAAGCATTCAAGCCGGACAAGTGATCCCTAAGGCCCGCCAGCCTGCATAGATCGACAAATGTCTCCGCAGACCGCTTTGAATAGAGAAGTACTCCGTCAATGACTCCTGAACGCAAACCCTCAACCGTTTTCAGTGAAAGGCCGGCTGCCGTCTTCGCCTCATAGAGGACAGCACGCTCCACCCAAAAACCATCCGCCTCAAGCGAACCCTTTAGGTCTCCAGCCACGATAGTTCCTGCGATGTGCAGGAGAGGCCCCCGATCTGGTTCCAGCCTCTGTTGCACCAGCTTAACGAGAGACACCACATCGCCTTCCGCCTCAAAAACGTCCGGAAAACCGGCGTCCCGAGCCAGGGCTGCAGTCGTCGGCCCCACCGCCACAAGCGGAAGTTTCAGCCATTCGGAGAAATCATTGCGGCTCTTCATTGCTCGAAGGCCATTCGCGCTTGTGATCAGCAGCGCCTGAACACCCGTGCGCGTGAGCGGTGTCTCGGGGTGAAATTCAATCGACATAAGAGGGTCAACGGTAATGTCATGACCACGGGCCTGAAGCGCCTGCGCCAGAGCCTCGGCATCCTTTCGGGGGCGGGTCACCAGCAGGTGCATGAAAACAACCTCTCGGAATCACCAGGTCGCGAAAAACTCCGGGCCACCTTTGGCCTTAAGCTCCGTCGCAGCATCAGCGCCAAGGGCAGCCGACAAAGCAGGCGAGCCATCGCGCTCAGCCGTGTGAACAATCTTACCGTCAGGCGTCAGAATTTGCCCTCGAAACCGGATCCGGCCTTTTTCATAAACGGCATGGGCCGCAAGCGGCGTCCGGCAAGAGCCATCAAGGGCCGCCAAGAACGTGCGTTCGGCTGCCATCACAATAGCCGTCTCCACATGATGGATCGGCGACAGAATATGGGCAATGTCTTCATCTTCCACCCGGCGTTCAATACCGACAATGCCCTGGGCCACAGCGGGGATCATCTTCTCAATGGGAACGGGGTCCGTTGCCACCTCCGGCATACCGAGCCGGTTGAGGCCTGCCATTGCCAACAGGGTCGCGGAAGCGACACCATCTTCCAGCTTTCTCAGCCGCGTGCCGACATTCCCCCGAAACTGCACAATTTCAAGGTCGGGACGTTGAGCCAAGATCTGAGCGGCGCGGCGCAGCGATGAGGTGCCAAATTTGGCACCCTGCGGCAAGGTCTCAATCGAACGGGCGTTCGGACTAATAAAAGCGTCCCGCGGATCTTCACGCTCCAGCACACAATCAATGATGAGGCCTGGGGGCAATTCGGTGGGCATGTCCTTCATGGAATGCACGGCCAGATCGATACGCTTGTCGTAGAGCGCTTCTTCTATCTCTTTGGTAAAGAGCCCTTTGCCGCCCACTTCCGACAGACGTTGCTCCTGCAGGAGATCCCCCGAGGTCTTGATCGGGACGATTTCAAGAGCCCCCTCTTCAAGATGGTGCGCCTTGGCGAGCAGCGAGGCGACGGTGTTCGCCTGCGCGAGAGCAAGGTCAGATCCCCGGGTGCCGATACGAATGGGTCGTTGCATGGAAATGGAACCAGATGGTAAGCGTGCGTGGTCTTCTTATACCGGGTTTCGTGCAGCGCGCGAGCCCTGATTGCTGGCTCAGCAGGGCGAATGGCCGCACTGGGGGCACTCAAAAGTAACGGAACGGAAAACTGAAATCGTGACCTCGCTCACTGTTATGGGTATTGAGACCAGCTGCGACGAAACAGCCGTGGCGATCGTGCGCCAGATTGACGGAGCGGGCCCGGAGCTCCTTGCCAACGAAGTTCTGAGCCAGATTGAAGACCATGCCCCCTATGGGGGCGTCGTGCCCGAGATTGCGGCACGCTCTCACCTGGTCCACCTGGATGGCCTTGTGAAGCGGGCTCTCAACACAGCAGATCTCACCTTCAACGAGCTGGACGGTGTGGCAGCAACAGCGGGACCGGGGCTCATTGGCGGGGTAATCGTAGGTCTCATGACCGCCAAAGCCATTGCCCTTGTGCACAAACTGCCCTTTGTCGGCGTGAACCACCTGGAAGGCCATGCACTCACAACCCGGCTCACCAACGAGACCCCCTTCCCCTATTTATTACTGCTTGTTTCCGGTGGCCATTGCCAGCTGCTGCACGTGAAGGGCCTTGGGGAGTATGAGCGCCTCGGTTCAACCATCGATGACGCGGTGGGAGAGGCCTACGACAAAACCGCAAAAATGATGGGGCTGCCCTATCCCGGCGGGCCGGCCCTTGAAGTTATTGCCAGAAAGGGTGATCCAACCCGCTTTGACCTGCCCCGTCCTCTCCTGAACCGAAAAGATTGCGACTTTTCATTTTCAGGCCTGAAGACAGCCGTGCGCAAACATGTGCTTGAGCTTGCAGAAAGGAATGAGCTTGGGGACCAGGACAGGGCCGACATCGCTGCCTGCTTTCAGGCCGCAGTTGCCGACGTCCTCGACAATCGCGTGGGCCGCGCCATGACCAAGACCAAGGATCAACTGGGAGAGCAGCCACGCCTGGTCGTTGCCGGTGGCGTTGCCGCCAATCAGGCGCTCCGCGCTCGGCTGGCACAGACCTGCGAAGCAAACGGCTTCACCTTGGAAGTCCCCCCTGTGGGACTCTGTACCGACAATGGCGCGATGATCGCTTGGGCTGGGCTGGAACATCTGGCGGCAGGCCACATCTCGCCCATGGATCTCGAGCCCCGTGCCCGCTGGCCGCTCGACAAGTCGACCACGCGGTAACCCGGCTTCACTTACAGCACAAAAAAAGAGACGCCGGAGGGGGGTCCGGCGTCTCAGTATGCCTTTAGCGGGGGGACGCTTGGGGCAATGTCCAGGCCCCTAGGGAGGGGAAAGGGAACCTGGACGAAGGATTGTTAGATCAGGTTGCTTGCCTGCGCGAACAGCACAGCGCCGTAACCGGTGAGGACAACTGTCACAGCAGTTGTGCTGAAACGGTCGAGGAAGTTTGAAAGTCCGTTGCCAAACATGGGAACACCTATTGCTTTGAGTAGAGGGAACTAAGGTGAGGGATCAGAAGGAATATTGACCAGCGACCTGGATGACGAGCCCAACGCTGTAGAGCATCAGTGCGAGGGTGCTGACGCCAAGGGGACCCAAAAATGGAGGAGGGGTCTGTCTTTGTGCAGCTTCATTCATGGGCTCGTTCCAGTTCACTTAAGTCTCGCGCCCCTTGCTCTGGGCCGGTTGAGGGTTCCGACCCCCCACCTGCTTCAATGGAGGAGCGCGTCTATGACAAGTAGATAGGAAGCCCTAAATGAAAAACAATGAATGATTTCAAAAATATTCATTATTCACAATATGGTCACAATTCGCTGCTTTTCGCCTTGTTTGCAGCGCTGAGCGAACCCCTCCGCTCAGCAGGACTCGCGGTCAGCAAATATTGTGGAGATTCAACAACTTAAAGGGGGGGTAAGCCTGGTCAGGCAGCTTTCGCAGGTGCCAAGCCCCGCACAATCAGCTGGTAGACCCCATTCAATTCCAGCTCAAGTTTTTCGAGACTGAGGCGGGAAAAAAGCTGCGGATAGGAGAATTTGAGGGTTGCCGCCTGGATCATTTCAGCGGTGAAATCAGGATCAGCAACCTCAAACTCACCCGCCTCACGGCCCATGCTCAGAATGCCTGACAACACGTCCCGCTCCCGCTTCAGCCCTTCATTGTGGAATTCAGGCCTTTCAGCTGTTATCAGCTGCGCCATTTCTACAATTCGGTGGTTCTTCTCCAAGGCGTGAAACGTTGTCCGAAGGTCCTGGAACAAGAATTCCTTCAACCGTTCTGAGGCGCTCATGCCTGGACTATCCAAAATAGCAGTCAGCGCGTCCGCCGTTTGAATGGAGGCACGGCGACAGATTTCCTCAGCTATATCGAGCTTGCTGGGGAAAAACCGGTAGAGATTGCCAGAAGACATATCGCAGTCACGTGCCAGCTCTGCCATTGTCGTCTTCCCATAGCCATAATGGGTAAAACGCTCTTCAGCAGCTTTTATGATTCTTTCGCAGATATCTTCACTCATAGGGAGTGAGTGTAGAGCGGTGGCCTGAACAATCAACAAATCGTTCAATATTTCGCATTTGCGAGAAATCGGGCGAAATGCAGCAAAAACGACCGAACCTGAGGCACCATGACACCAATCAGAACTCTTGCAGTAGTGGGCGGCGGCGCCTGGGGCACGGCACTGGCGACAGCGGCAGCGCGCGCCGGTCGCGACGTTCAGCTGTGGGTGCATGAGCCGGAAGTTGCTGAGGAAATAAACGCAGACCACGAGAACAAGACCTATCTCCCGGGCATCCCCCTCGATCCGAGCATCAAGGCCACAAGCGATATGGGAGATCTGATCGGCACGGACGCCTTTCTGCTCGTACCCCCTGCTCAACATTTACGTGCGGTGACGACCAAGCTCCATGACGTCTTGCAAAGGGGATCCCTGGTTGCCGTCTGCGCAAAAGGCATTGAGCAGAATTCCGGAAAACTTATGAGCGAGATTCTGAAAGAGACATTGCCAGATGCCGTGCCAGCTATTCTGTCCGGACCAAGTTTTGCCGCAGATGTCGCACAGGGCCTGCCGACTGCGGTCACCCTCGCCTGCGCGGAAGAAGAAGCCGCCATCGCACTGGTGGATGCCATTGGCTCTCCCACGTTCCGGCCCTATTGGACATCAGATGTGATCGGCACCCAGATTGGTGGCGCCATTAAAAATGTGCTGGCCATTGCCTGCGGTATTGTTGATGGGAAAAAGCTTGGCGAGAGCGCGCGGGCTGCCCTCACCGCCCGCGGCTTTGCGGAAATGGTCCGGCTGGGAAAACGCCTGGGCGCAAGACCTGAAACCCTGTCGGGTCTCTCAGGCCTCGGCGATCTCATCCTCACCTGCTCAAGCAGGCAGAGCCGCAACATGTCGTTGGGCATAGCCCTTGGCGAAGGAAAAACGCTGAAAGAGATTATGGGCGACCGCAACTCCGTCGCTGAAGGCGTACACACCGCAGCGGCGGTGAAAACGATGGGCGAAAAGCGCCACCTGGAAATGCCCATCTGTGACGCCGTTGCAGATATTGTGTCGGGAACCAAAACGGTGGATGAAGCAATTGCCTCGCTCCTCGCCCGCCCCTTCACCGCAGAAATTTGAGCCTGTTCAAGACGAGCGCGGCCTCTTAAGCTCATTTCAAAACCAACCCAACTCACGGAAAAACACATGCTCTTTTGTATTGTCGGAATCGATAAACCAGATTCACTCGACCTGCGTATGGCGAACCGCGACAACCACCTGAAGCACTGGGCAGAGACAGGCGCGGTGAAACTCGGCGGCCCCTTCACATCTGACGATGGCGAACGTCTGGAAGGCTCCATGCTGGTGATCGACGTTGCCGACCGGGCCACAGCGCAAAAGCTTGCCGACGAAGACCCTTATGTAAAAGCAGGTCTCTTCGGCACACGCGAACTGCGCGCCTGGAAGTGGTTGCTCAAGGAGTAGGAGCATTTTCAACAAAAGTTGCAGACTTTTGTGGTTCGAAAATGCGACCTAACAAAGGATCGGGAATCCAAATGGCTTATTGGCTTTTCAAATCAGAACCAAACACCTGGGGCTGGAATGATCAGGTGAAACGCGGTGGCAAAGGCGAGCATTGGGATGGCGTGCGCAACTACCAGGCCAACAACAATATGAAGGCCATGAAGATCGGCGATCTGGGCTTCTTCTATCACTCCGTGGATGAAAAATCCGTCGTCGGCATCGTCCGTGTCATCAAGGAACATTATCCCGACCACACCGACCCTAAAGAACGCTTTGGCATGGTCGACATTGAAGCTGTGGAGCCGCTGCCTAAGCCTGTCACCCTGCAAGATGTAAAAGACACGCCGGAATTGAAAGACATGGTACTCGTCAACAATTCACGCCTGTCCGTCCAGCCCGTGACAGCGGACGAATGGAAACGGGTGTGCAAAATGGGTGGCCTTAAAAAAGTCCCCACGGCAAAAAAATAGTCGCTAGCGTGACCAGGCCCTCCAAGAGCTTTGGCGACGAACAACGCCGAGAAAGATGGTTGGCCAAAGTGCCACCCGCCGGCACGCACCTCTGTGCGCTGGATGACATTGATGTGCCCGGTGCCAAAGGTTTCACCTTTGGCGACGGGCGCGAGCGGTTCGACATGTTTATTGTGCGAACCCAAACGGACTGCGTGGCTTATGTGAATGCCTGCCCCCACGCTTTCACGCCCCTCGAAACCTTCACCGACAGGTTTCTGACCCGCAACAAGGATCAGATCCTCTGCACAACCCATGGCGCACTGTTCAATCTCGACGATGGGTTTTGTACCAGCGGTCCCTGCGCAGGAAAGAGCCTTGTCGCAATCCCAATTGAGACGACCGACGGTCAGGTCACCATCGCGTCAGCCTGATCAGCTTGCGACAAACGCGGCAAAGTCTTCGATCAAGCCCTTGGACGAGAGCTCGACAAGTTTTTTGCCATCAGCGGGGTTGGCAAGCGACGGGTCTGACCCGATCCGGCCGTCAGGGAATTTCTCCCGATAATCTTCAGCATCCGTGTAACGCGCAGACGGCGCTATCTTCGGATCCATCTCAACCTGCTTGATGGCGTCGGGATAAGCATATTGCGTGACCGCGACTTCCGACGGCGTCGCATGCGCGCCATGTGATTTGCCATAGGTATCCATGCAATATTTGTAGACTGGTTTGTAGTCCCACCAATTGGCAAGTTTGCACTTCACCGGTCCGCGATTGCTGCCGTCGCGCGCAAGCGACCGGTCAGCATAAATCTCAGAGAACGCCGCCTGAATGGTCGACACATTGCCACCATGCCCATTGAAGAAATAGATCCGGTCAAATCCGTGACGCCCAAGCGACAGCACCCAGTCATAGATCACCGCGATCATGGTGGAGGGACGCAATGTCATCGAACCTGGGAAAGCCATATGGTGCTGCGCGCACCCCACATTAAACGTCGGCGCCACCAGCATGTCGGCTTGCGCACCGGCGTGGGCGGCAATCACTTCCGGACAAATGGCATCCGTCCCGATAAGACCATTGGGGCCGTGCTGTTCCGTTGACCCGATAGGAATGACAATCCCTTTTGAGCGGGTGAGATAGGCCTCAACTTCCGGCCAGCTGGACGTGTGCAATTGCATGAACCTTCCTTTCGATAGGCCAGTGTCGCGGACAGCGCGTCACAAAGCCAGTCGGAATTCTATTTCGTGATCAATCGGCACGCCATCAAGGCCATGGGTTGGGATTTCCGGCTTAAGACGCCGAGACCGCGCGAGCGCCCCATGATGGAGCGCCACCATGTCCCAGCCGCGGCGCTGATAAAACCCGATCGCCGGGATGTTGTCGTTGGTGGTGATCAGCCAAAGGGAAGCCTTGCCCTGATCGCGAGCTGCATCTGCAACGGCCTCAAGAAGCGCGCTGCCCACACCCACGCCTTCCGCGAAACTATCGAGTGTCACAACTTCCGTGACGGCAGCCTCATGTCGATAGGTGACGAGACCCACAAGGTTTCCCCCACGTTCCGCGACAATGCCCGGCAGATCAAGCGGGTTCCAGAGCTTACCGCGAGAGACAACACGTACAGAACCCCAAGCTTCATTAAGGGCACCTTCAACCAGCGCCCTATCCTCTGCCTCTATTGGCCGAACGTGAAAGCTCATGACTTTTCTCCTCCGTTCAAGATCACGATCGTTTTGGGTGGAAACACCCCAAAACGATAAACGCGATCGTGTTACATGGTCTGGAGCGGGATCGGACGGAAAACCGCACACACTTTTCCTGATCCCGCTCTAGTATCGAACGAAGCGCTGAGAGGAGTCCAGATGAGCAAGGTCAATATAGAACGCGCGCGAAGCGCCGATGGCGCAGGCATCGCGACGATCTATCTGACGGCCACGGCTAAGCTTGGCTTTCTTCCAAGGCGTCACAACGCCGCCGACATGTGGCATCATTTTTCCACCATGCCGACACAACAGGAAACCTGGGTCGCAAAGCACAACGGGCGCATCGCGGCCTTTCTCGCCATATCGGCTGGCCGGCCGAACTGGATTGACCATCTCTATGTCCATCCCTCAGCGCAGAACAAAAATCTTGGCGCCCTATTGCTCGACCAGGCAAAAATATCTGCCCCACACGGGTTTCAACTCTGGACCTTTCGCCAAAACAGAGGTGCCCAAAGGTTTTACAGACGCCACGGCTTGACGATCGCAGAGCGGACAGATGGCAGACGCAATGAAGAGCATCTCGCCGATTTGAGATATGTATGGCGGCCCACCAAGGGTCTTTGAAGGAAAACACAGTGAGCACCAAAAATAGCGCCACGCCCAAAGGAGCCTTGGACGGTATCCGCGTCATCGATCTCACAAGTGTTGTACTTGGAGCCTATGCCACAGCCATGCTTGGCGACATGGGCGCAGACGTGATCAAGGTGGAAAGCCCCAGTCCTAAGAACGGACAAGGCGGTGACATTATGCGGTGGGCGGGTGACACACCGTCGGGGGAAACATCCGGCCTCGGCCCTATGTTTCTATCCATCAACCGCAACAAACGTTCCGTCCTGCTTGATCTCAAAAAGGAAGAAGCACGTGACGCCCTTCTGAAGCTCATCGCAACCGCAGATGTGTTCGCCGCCAACGTTCGCTATGACGGATTGAAACGTCTCGGCCTTTCTTATGAAGACGTGAAAGCCGTGAAGCCCGACATCGTCTATGTCATCGGCACCGGTTATGGCGAAAAAGGCCCCTATGGTGGTCGCCCCGCCTATGACGACATGATCCAGGCGGCATCGGGCATTGCCTCCATGATGTCGGAAGTGGACGGCGACCCGCGCCCCCGCTTTTTCCCGACACTCATCGCAGACAAAACCACGGGCCTCTTCATGACCAACGCCGTCCTCTCGGCCCTTTTCCATCGCGAACGCACCGGTGAAGGCCAATATGTGGAAGTTCCCATGATGGAAAGCATGGTGTCATTCCTCCTCGCAGAACATCTCTATGGCGAAGTCTACGATCCGCCAACCGGCCCAATCGGCTATGTCCGCGTGACGGCACCAGATCGCAAACCCTACAAAACCGCCGACGGCTACATTGCCATCCTCCCCTACTCAGATCAGCAATGGCGCGACTTCTTCACCCTTGGCGGCAAACCGGACCTCTTTGAAACAGACGAGCGCTTTGCAACCTACGAGAACCGCACCCGTAATATTCGCGCGCTCTATGCCATGGTGGAGGATGTCTCCGTTCAAAAGACGACAGAGGAATGGGAAAAACTTCTTTTTGCAAACGACATTCCCCATGCCCGGGTGAACAGACTGGGCGACCTGCGCACAAATCCTCACCTGGAGGCGGTTGGACTCTTTGAGAAAAGAAACCACCCCCACGAAGGTCCCTATTGGAGCGTTAGACACCCGGTAAAATATGAGGGAAGTCCGGCAAGTGTGCGTCGCGACGCGCCCCTCTTAGGAGAGCACACAGAAGAGATATTGAAGGAAGCCGGCTTGTCCGACGCAGAGATAAAAGGATTGAGCACTTAGGCTTTTTGAGCCGCCGCTGCGACGCGTTCCGCTTTGCCGCGCATCAGCTCTTCAAACTCAGGCCGCTCAATCGGCTTGGAGAGAAGGAAGCCCTGCAATTCATCGCAACCGATAGCGGTCATGAAGTCGGCCTGCGCGTCTGTCTCCACACCTTCCGCCACAATCTTGAGATCAAGCGACTTCCCGATCGACACAATCTGCCGCGCCAGAATAGCGCTGGTGGCCTCAGCCACATTGGACACAAAGCTTCGGTCAATCTTTAGCTCATGCGCGTGGAAGCGATGAAGGTAAGACAGCGATGAATATCCTGTGCCAAAATCATCAATCAGAATATGAATACCAGCATCTGCAAGGGCCTTGATCTGCGAACTTGCAGACTCTTCATCTGTGATCATGGTGGATTCTGTCACTTCCACCTGCAGACATTTCGCGGGCACATTGTACTTTTTGAGCGCCCCAAAAACATCCTCAAGTACACACCCAGCCGCCAGATGCACCGCGGAGATATTTACAGACATCGGCCCGACATCGAGGCCAAGCTCCCGCCAGCGCGCAATGTCAGAGACAACTTGATCAAGCACAACACGTCCAAGATCAATGACCAGACCGGTTTCCTCGGCGATGGGAATGAAAATACCGGGGGAGACAAGACCCTTTTCAGGATGCTTCCAGCGAGCCAGCGCCTCACCAGCAACGGGTTCGCGTGTCTCTGCGTCAAAACGTGGCTGATACATCACGAAGAGCTCGTCTGTCTCAACAGCGACGCGCAGGTCGCGTTCCATATCCATGCGTTCGTGCACCGCGCGCGAGAGTTCTTCATCAAACATATGAAAACATCCGCGCCCCTCGTCCTTGGCTCGATAAAGAGCAAGGTCAGCGTGCTGCATCAGGAGCTCCGGGTCACCTTTGTCCCAGGGATAGTGGGCAATCCCGATGGAACACCCCACATTCGCAGTCACACCGTCAATCTCGAAGGGAGCAGCCAACGAGTCGATGATTTTTTGAGCAAGGACGGTCACACCGCGGGTCTTGTCCAGATGACGCGCGATAATGGCAAACTCATCGCCGCCAATGCGCGCCACCGTATCTGTCGTGCGTAAAAGTGCGTCAAGTCGCTTGGACGTTTCGACAAGGAGCTTGTCGCCGACACTGTGACCGCGTGTGTCATTGACCATCTTGAAATTGTCGAGGTCCAGCAACAGAAGGGCAAAACCTTCATCCGTGCGGTTAGAAACAGAGATCGCAAACTCCAGCTGAGACAACAGCTCCGTGCGGTTGGCGACACCGGTCAACGGGTCAGACGTTGCCTGGGTGCGCAGCTTTTGCTCCAACTCCCGACGTTCCGTCACATCCAATAGGATCAGGTACGCGCAGGGTTCACCTTCATAGTCGACAATCAGGCCTTTGATGAGGAGCCATAAGGGGGTCCCATCCGCGCGTTTGAGTGAAAGTTCAAAATTGTCAGTGGACCCTTTTGCAAGCAATTGCTCACGGAGTTTTTCGTAGGTCTCCTTGTCAGCCATAAGGTCCGGGACGCTCAGCGTATCAGCGGGCTTTCCCAGTTCGTCCAACAGGTCGACAGCCCGCTGATTGACATAGCGGAGTGTCTTGTCGCTGGGTCGCGTAATGACAACTGGGAAAGGTGCGCTGTCGATCAGCGAGCGAAACCGCAACTCCGAGCGTTGCAGTTCGTTCAGCGTCTCAACCTGATAGGTCGTGTCTTCAATCGAGCCAGCAAACATGACGGGCTCGCCTGAAGCATCAATCGAGACATGGCCGCGCGCACGGATCCAGCGCACTTCGCCATCCGGGCGCCGGATGCGGCAGGCAAGATCATAATTTTCTCGCGAGTCCAGATGCTGCCGAACCTTGTTGCTCACTTCTTCACGATCATCCTCGTGAATGGCTGCCATGATGCTTTCGAATTCGCTGATGCCCACTTCCACCCCAAGCACAGCGCACGCATTTGGGGTCATATAGAAGGAACCGGTTGGGAGGTTCCAGAACCAGGCTCCGTACCCCGCCTGACGTTCTGCGAGCTCGAGACCAGCTTTTGCAAACGCCACGTCATCAAAGACGCTCTCATCTGCCGTCTGGTCATGCGCAACCGTCCTCGCGCGGGCGCGCAGCCCGGAGGTCTTGATCAGCTTTTTTCGGCGCGGCAAACGGCGTCCCATAAAAATCCCTCACAGTTGCTGAGAGAATGCGCGCTGAACCCGTAAAAAAGCTTGAATCAGGCGAAGGCCGCGAACCAGATCGAAATGTAGGGTTAATTTAGAGTTACACCGCCCCACCAGAGAAAATGGTCTGTACAAAAACAAGAGAGAAAAAGGCACAAACAAGCCAATTTCCGCCTATAGTGCCGAAAACGAAAGCGCGGCAGAAACCAGAAGCCGCCGCAAGGGAGGCCATAATGACAGACACCTCAATTTTCCCTGTGAGCGCAGAATGGGCAGGCCGAGCCCATGTAGACGCCGCCGGTTACCAGAAGATGTACGATTCCAGCATTGCCGACCCAGAAGGGTTTTGGCGCGAACAAGGTCAGCGCATCGACTGGATCAAGCCCTACACGAAAATCAAGGATACCTCCTACGACAAAGACAATCTCCACGTGAGATGGTTTGAAGATGGAACCTTGAATGCCAGTGTGAATTGTATCGACCGTCACCTTGCGACCAGGGCCGATCAGACCGCCATCATCTGGGAAGGCGATGAGCCGACAGACGACAAGAAGATCACCTACCGGGAACTGCACGAAGAGGTCTGCAAGTTTGCGAATGTCTTGAAAGCGCGAGGCATCAAGAAGGGCGACCGCGTCACCATTTACATGCCAATGATTGTGGAAGCAGCCTATGCCATGCTCGCCTGCACCCGCATTGGCGCCGTCCACTCAGTTGTCTTTGGCGGCTTTTCACCCGATGCCCTGGCAGGCCGCATTATTGACTGCGACTCCAACTGCGTCATCACCGCCGATGAAGGTGTGCGCGGCGGCCGAAAAATTCCACTAAAGGCAAACACTGACGAAGCTGTCGCCCAATGCCCTGGGGTTAAATCTGTCATTGTTGTGGAACGCACCGCGTCTGGCGTGCCGATGAAGGACGGCAGGGATATCTGGTATCACGAGGCCGCCGCTTCCGTCAGCACCGACTGCCCGCCAGAAGAGATGAACGCAGAAGACCCACTCTTCATTCTCTACACATCAGGCTCAACGGGGAAACCCAAAGGCGTCATGCACACGACCGGCGGCTATATGGTCTACGCCGCCATCACCCACCAATATGTTTTCGACTACCACGATGGCGACATCTACTGGTGCACCGCCGACGTTGGGTGGGTGACCGGCCACAGCTACATCCTCTATGGACCCCTTGCGAACGGCGCGACCACGCTCATGTTTGAAGGCGTGCCCAACTATCCAGATGCATCACGCTTCTGGCAGGTCTGCGACAAGCACCAGGTGAACATCTTCTACACAGCCCCAACAGCCATTCGTGCCTTGATGGCAGAAGGCGAAGGACCGGTAAAAGCAACCAACCGCTCCTCGCTGAGGCTCCTGGGTTCTGTGGGCGAACCGATCAATCCTGAAGCCTGGCTTTGGTATCATGACATCGTCGGCGAGGGGCGCTCGCCCATTGTCGATACCTGGTGGCAAACAGAGACCGGCGGCATTCTCATCACGCCGCTGCCGGGTGCCGTCGACCAGAAGCCCGGGTCTGCAACAAAACCCTTCTTTGGCGTACGTCCGGTCATTGTCGACAATGAAGGCAACGAACTTGAGGGCGCCACAGAGGGCAACCTCTGCATTGCCGACAGCTGGCCAGGACAGATGCGCACGGTTTATGGAGACCATGAACGTTTCGCCAGCACCTACTTCGTTCAATTCCCAGGCATGTATTTTACGGGAGACGGCTGTCGGCGCGACGAGGATGGCTATTATTGGATCACCGGCCGTGTCGACGATGTGCTGAATGTTTCTGGTCACCGGATGGGAACAGCCGAAGTCGAAAGCGCCCTTGTCGCTCACGCGCTGGTCGCAGAAGCCGCGGTCGTTGGCTATCCGCACGATATTAAGGGTCAGGGCATCTATGCCTATGTGACCTTAAACGCCGGCGAAGAACCCACTGACGAGCTTCGCAAAGAACTTGTGAAATGGGTGCGCAAAGAAATCGGACCAATCGCTAGTCCGGATCTCATTCAATGGGCACCGGGTCTTCCGAAAACACGGTCTGGCAAAATCATGCGGCGCATCTTGCGCAAGATTGCTGAGAATGAATTTTCAAATCTGGGAGACACGTCGACATTGGCGGACCCAAGCGTCGTAGATAATCTGATTGAGAACCGGCAAAACCGCTAAAATCTCACAGCGCCATTCACAGCAGATTGAAGAAGACCTGCAGCTCACGCCCGGCTGAGGATAATCGATTGCGCCTTGAGTGAGCGCTCCCAATACAGGTGAAAAAGCTATAGTTTGCCCCAAAAATGGGGCAAACCAACCGTTCTGTTTTATCAATACTTTGAATTGAACCCTCCATGCGAAGCGATCCAGCTGCAGCGGTTCATATCCCTGTATAGAGAGCTTATTTTACTTTATTCAATTCCCAACACAGAGTTTTTACTGTTTTGAACCTAGGTTTCTGTCATCTTCAGCTCCGGTTGAGACGGTCATTCCTGCGGGGACCAGGTATGGATTTGAAAACAGAGGGCGCACGGACGCTCTTGGCATACTGGGAGAGCCAGAAGGGTGACGGGCGTTTGCCCTCAACAGCTCACTTGGATCTGGTAGATCTCGCACCCATCCTGTCAAACATGGTGATCTATGAGCACGGAGGAGGAGACTTCACCACACGTTTCTTCGGAACCGAGATGGTGCGGCGATTGGGCGTCGATCTAACAGGCACAAAGACCTCCACCTTCATGGAACTGCCTTTCGGCAAGCTGATCATCGACCACCTCAATCAGGTGATTAGCGGCCCTGCGATGCTGACATCTGAATACCATTCCCAGACCAACGAGGGTCCTGTGCTGGAGATCGAACAGATCATGCTGCCCTGGGAAAACGAGGAGGGGCAGGCTCAATGCGTGCTGTCACATGTCACCCGAACCTCTGGTGAAGACTCAACGCTCACCCTGAAGCTGGAGGAAAGCTTCATAGACCTCATCAATCTGCAAACCATCAGTCTCTAGCAGCGACCTCAGAACACCAGCTGCCACGCCGTCCGCCAAGATAGGGCCGCGCCAACCCCGCCTTCATCAAGGAAGGCCCTAACGCACCCATTTCGGTGTGAAAAACGTCAGCTAGTACGCGCCCACCAAACTTGTCGCTCTGAATGTTCGTGAGTGAAATCTGGGTCCCCTCAAGGGACTGGAGGTGCGCTGCAGCGGCTTGCGCTTGGATCCGCTCCTCAGGACATTTACCCCTGAGCTCTGGGGCATCAACACCTGCGAGCCGGACGGCGATCTGAATATCCTGACCAAGCCAGATCCGAGCACGCACTTCGACCGTGTCTCCATCAATCACACGCGTCACCGTTGCAGCGATAGGCCCAGAAAGAACCTCAGCCGCCAGCACCGTTAGCGGCGCGGCCAACACTCCCACAGCCACCCACACGCATAAGGTGAATATTTTCAAATAAGCCCTCATTACGTGTATATTACTATCTCGATACACGCATACCGAGCAAGTGATTTTCTGCGCTAAAAGTCGCTGATCAGGCCTTTATGCTCCCAATCCCCGTAGCGGGTGGGCTCAGGTCCTTCTCGCCCGAGCAATTCGCGCGGCTGCTTTGTCTCCGGCTCTGCTTCAGCTCGGCGGGCAGCTGCTTCGGCAAGGGCGCGCTTAGCGGCTTCGCTCAATGGTTTTTGACTTTTTTCGTCTGACATTGGCTCACACCTCAAAACGCCCGCGACAACGGGCATCAGCCAGCATTGAAGGTATCTTCTTCACTCTACATATATGAGTGAAGCTCTGAACGCCAACACGTTGCCACCAGGAACCTGACGAATGAACATGACAAAGACCGCGATCCTTCTCGCCGCAATGACGGCGCTCTTCATGGGGATTGGGTTCATGATCGGCGGGGAAGCAGGTGCTGCCATCGCATTTCTCATTGCCGCAGGCATGAATGTCTTTGCCTATTGGAATTCAGACAAAATGGTGCTGCGCATGCATGGCGCGCGCGAAGTGACCGAAAGAGACGCGCCAAACTATGTTCGCCTCGTTCAACGCCTGGCTGAAAACGCCAAGCTCCCCATGCCACGCACCTATATTATTGAAACAGCTCAACCAAATGCTTTCGCGACCGGCCGAAATCCCGAAAACGCCGCAGTCGCTGCAACAACTGGCTTGCTCAACATGCTGACGCCGGAAGAGCTGGCGGGTGTCATGGCCCATGAGCTTGCACATATCAAGAACCGCGACACGCTCACCATGACCGTTACCGCCACCCTTGCCGGCGCCATTTCCATGTTGGCAAACTTCGCTCTCTTCTTTGGCAACAATCGGAACAATGCAGGCGGGCTCATCGGCACCCTCGCCATTATGATCTTGGCCCCTATGGCCGCTGCGCTTGTGCAAATGGCCATCAGCCGCACGCGGGAATACAGCGCCGATCAATTAGGGGCCGAAATATGTGGACGTCCCATGTGGCTTGCATCCGCTCTTCAACGCATTGAGAGCGGTGCGAGCCGCATCGACAATGATGCAGCCGAGCGGAACCCAGCTACTGCCCACATGTTCATCATCAACCCGCTCCATGCCCATAAGCGCGACAGCTTGTTCTCAACACACCCGGCGACAACCAACCGCGTGGCAAAGCTGAAAGCAATGGCAGGCATGGCACCTAAAGAGGGGCCTTGGGGCTAAGCGCTCGCAGAAGCGGCGCCGGTTTCCGGCACCCACATCTCGACGCGGGCGCGCCCATTCTTCTTCGCTTGATACATAGCCGCATCCGCATGCTCAACCAAAGCATCTGCAACGGCGTCCGTCTCAATCGCCGCAATCCCGGCACTGAAGCTGATGGAGACGGTGCGGCCATCATCCAGATCAAAACGATCCGTCGCCACCCGCTGCAGCGCCCGCTCTATGACAATAGCAGCCGAACGCAGATCACAGGCTGGCATCAGAATACCAAACTCCTCACCTCCAAGGCGCGCGCACATGTCTTCTTTTCGCACAATCTTCTTCAAATGCGCTGCCAGCTGTTGTAGGACCCTGTCGCCTGCCGCATGACCATAGGTATCATTGACCTGCTTAAAATGGTCGATATCAATCATCGCAAGCGCCGCGGCACTGTGATGACGAGAAATCAGCGCACATTGTCGATCAAGTGCATCATCAAACGCCCGACGATTCCATAACTCCGTTAACGGATCAATGAGCGCAAGCCGTTTAAGCTGCGCCATCGTCTGAAGCTGTTCCTTTTCAAGAAGCACCTGCGCACGTAAATCAACCATGGTCGCGCCGAACCTGCGCTTATCATCCGCTCCGCCGAGGCGAAATGCCTTCAGTTGAATTGGGATGAGCGATCCGTCCCGCGCCAAAATTTCAAACCTCCGGGGCCGCCCCAATACCCCTTGGGTCTCACCATGCTTGTGATAGTGCGCCACATATGTGTCATGCGATTTGGCAATCTTGGGAGGCAATAGGAGAGACAATGGCTGGCCCACCAGCTCCTCCACCTCATAGCCTGTGAGCGAAACCGCAGCTGCGTTTGCGTGCTCGATATGCATATCGGCACTGAGCACCCACTGCGCATCAAACGAGTGATTGAACAAATCGCGAAAGACGAAATCGTCATGACCAGACATGGGCGGCACCTGATGCTCTTACTTGTTCAGGCCAACCTATGGCATTTGTTTTAACTACACCTTGAGTCGATAGATCGGAAATCCATGCTAAAAATTTGGGTTCTGGCAACTTCTTAGGAAAGCCAATCGAACCATGTGCCGTTCGGCTACATCACAGACCTCCTACCGTTTTGGAGAAGACGCTGGTCTCTCGGGCGTGTCTATGATCTAAGCACGGGCAGAAAACGGGACCCAGCATGGCATCCAAGACACCAACAAGATCAAAGCAGAACGGCCGATCAAAACAGGATGGAACCGGCGCCCGGCGTGCGGCAGCAGCGGTGCTCCAATCTGTATTGGAGAAGGGTGAAACGTTGGAAACAGCCCTCAATAGGGAACTCAGCGCCAAAGACCTGGCAAACCACCCAAGCGACCGGGCATTTGCCCGCGCGATCGCCACCACGGCACTCAGACGCCTCGGACAGATCGACGCTGTTCTAGATTCCATGCTTGATAAAACACTGCCTGAGCGGGCGGCCTTTGCCATGGCGCTCCTTCGTGGGGGCGCTGCCGAGCTCCTTTTTCTAGGCTCCGCCGCCCATGCTGCCGTGAACTGTGCCGTTGAACTGACCAACACCAATCAACACACCCGGCCCTATCGAGGGCTGATGAATGCCATCCTGCGCCGCATTACCCGCGAGGGTGCTGATATGATCAAGGTCCAGGAGGACGCCGGCGAGGCCGGCATGGCCAATACTCCCTACTGGGCGTGGGCCTCCTGGGAGGTTGCCTATGGAGCCGAGACCGCTGGCGCCATCGCCGATGCACACTTGGCCGAACCCCCGCTCGATCTTTCGGTGAAAACCGACCCTGACGGATGGGCGAAAACCTTAGGCGGGACACACCTGCAAACAGGAAGCATCCGCCTCTCCCACCCGGGGCGAATTGAGGAACTGCAAGGTTACACAGATGGCGAATGGTGGGTGCAGGACGCCGCTGCAGCCCTTCCTCACAAGCTTCTGGGAGATGTCACCGGCGAAGAAGTGCTTGATCTCTGCGCCGCACCTGGCGGCAAAACGCTGGCTCTTGCTGCTGCTGGTGCCAAAGTCACCGCGGTTGATCGCGCCGGCGGGCGGTTGGAACGTCTAAAAGAAAATCTCACCCGCACCAGGCTCAGCGCCGATATCGTGAAAGCCGATCTGACAGATTGGGGCCCCGGCCGAAAGTGGAAAAAGATCCTCCTGGATGCCCCCTGCTCAGCAACCGGCACCGCCAGACGCCATCCAGACGTTCTGCGCTCAAAGAAGGGGGAGGACATAGCAAGCCTCGCCCCCGTCCAGGCAACCTTGCTGGCAAAATCAGCTGAGTGGCTGGAGCCAGGAGGGACGCTGATCTACTGCACGTGCTCCCTTGAACCGCTGGAGGGCCCGGCTCAGGCTGCTCTCTTCCTCAAGAACAATCCGGCTTTCAAGCGGGTCCCCATTACACCAGATGAGATTGGTGGCCTGTCGGAATGCATCACGCCAGCGGGTGATTTGCGCACCCTTCCCTGCCACCTGGGTGATCAGGGCGGCATGGACGGTTTCTATGCGGTCCGCCTTACTTTAGCCGGGTAGACAATCTACGCTCGTTGAGCGCGCTCCCATCGTTGCACCACCCAAACTGACCTGATAAGCATCCTTCTATGGCAAATCCTGTAAAAATTTCCCCGTCAATCCTGGCAGCAGATTTCGCGCGTCTCGGCGAAGAGGTGAGCGCCATCTCAACAGCGGGCGCTGACTACATCCATATCGACGTGATGGACGGTCACTTCGTACCCAACATCACCATCGGACCCGATGTCGTCAAAGCGTTGAAACCACACTCCGACAAACCGTTTGATGTGCATCTGATGATCGCGCCGGTTGATCCTTATGTCGACGCTTTCGCTGACGCTGGCGCAGACATTATTACATTCCACCCGGAAGCCGGTGCACACGTTCACCGGACCGTGCAGATGATTAAGGCACGGGGATTGAAAGCCGGGCTGTCGCTTAATCCCGCGACACCTGTCGGCGTGCTGGACGAAATTCTCGAAGACCTCGATCTGGTTTTGGTGATGAGTGTGAACCCCGGCTTTGGCGGACAATCCTTCATTGAAAGTCAGCTTCGCAAGATTGAAACGATCCGTAAGCGGATTGAAGAGACTGGCAAACAGATCGAGCTGGAAGTCGACGGCGGCGTAAATTTTGACACGGCCCCTAAAGTCATCTCTGCTGGCGCCGACGTTCTTGTCGCGGGCACTGCAACATTCAAGGGTGGTCCTTCCGCCTATGCTGAAAACATTGCGACATTGCGCAAGCGGCCGTAAGCGGCACGCCCCCTCTGACCAACGGGACAGCGTCCCGACACAAGGCACGCGCTCATGACAGAAGCTGTGGGCGAGAAATCTCAAGGGTCACACCCTGTTCCCCGCAGGCAGGAACGACACATCCTCAATCCGGGCAACCGATTGAGCGACCTCACCCTTGCAGCACTCCGCCGCACAGCAGACCTGAGCCTGACAGCAGTTTACAGCACCTGGCCCTATCGCCAGACACTGCGCGGGCCGATGCCCGACACCATCACCTATTACCCCAAAGACCTGCGCCCCGGACGCGTCGACAAAGCAGACGCCCTTTTTCAAGGTCGCTATGACCTGCCTGGTGGGCAGGTAAGAACAAGCGGCCTGTCACCATTCGACGTTGAAGCGCCGAGCGAAACATGGACAGAAGAACTCCATGGATTTTCCTGGGTGCGGCACTTCTCTGCAGCCGGTGGCAATGCCGCCCGCGCCCACGCAAGAGGGCTTGTGCAAAGCTGGATCGCAACATCCGGGCAATGGCATGATATTGGCTGGCGCCCCCATGTGATTGGCAGACGCCTGACATCCTGGGCCTCAAACGGCGCCCTGCTGATGGAAGAGTCCGACCTCATCTATCGCTCAACCCTGCTCCGCAACATGGCAAAGCAGGCGCGTCATCTGGCCCGGACGGTCATGTGGGCCCCTGCTGGCGAGCAACGTCTGACGGCCGCGATTGGCCTGGCCTTCTCAGGGCTTTGCCTATCAGAAGGTGGCAAGCGCCTGCGCAAAGGCCTCGACTTGGTGGGCCATGAACTTACCCAACAGATTTTGCCCGACGGGGGGCATATCAGTCGGAACCCTGCGGCCCAACTCTCCATCCTGCTCGATCTGGTCTCGCTCCGCGACGCCCTCATCGCCCAGGGCCAGGGCGTACCTCAGCCCATCCGGAATGCTGTTGATCGCATGATGCCCATGCTGCGCTTCTTCAAACATGGCGATGGCAAACTCGCCCTCTTTAATGGTGCTGACGAAGGGCCGGACGGCGCGGTAGAAGCCGCACTTACCGAAGATGACGCAAAGGGCAAACCCTTCGGCTTTGCGCCACACTCCGGCTATCAGCGCATGTCAGCAGGTCCCACCTATGTAACGGTGGATACGGGGCCCCCACCCCCTGGGGCCTATTCCCATTCCGCCCATGCAGGCTGCCTCTCCTTTGAAATGAGCGTCGGACGCTGCAGGCTCGTCACCAATTGCGGCGCCACACGTATTCTGGGCGCTGACTGGCATGCGGCAAGCCGCGCAACAGCCGCCCACTCGACCCTTGTGCTCAACGACACGTCCTCTGCCCGGTTCACGCAAGGCGCCCTGTCGCGCATCCTTCTGGGGTCGCGCCTCATGGAAGGGCCGGCCCGGGTCGAGAGCAGACGCAATGAGAGCGAAGACGGGATCTGGCTTGATGCCGCCCATGATGGCTACAGGAAACTCTTTGGTTTTGTTCATCGCCGCAGGCTGTTTCTAAGTGCAAGCGGAGAAGATCTGCGCGGCGAAGACAGCCTGACCCGCGCACCAGACGAACCGTCCAAACTCATGGTACCTTTCAAACAGGCGGCAGACGATGGCGATCCTGCCGCCTTTGCCATCCGCTTCCACCTACACCCAGACGCCCGCGCCTCGCTCGCCCACGACAAATCAAACGTCCTCGTTCTGCTGCCGAACGGCGACGGCTGGCAGTTCCGCGCCCGGGTTGAGAATGGAAAAAGCACTATCGCACTCGAAGAGAGCGTCTATTTGGGTGCGGCGGACCGAACCCGGCGCAGCGAACAGATCGTCGTTACCGGGGAAGCCTTTCGCGACGAAGCAAATGTGCATTGGGCCTGGCGCCGCCTGTCAACCACCGGAAGTGCCGGCAAAACCGAGGCTGAAGAACCTGAGCTGCCAGCCCTGCCAACGGAGCTGCCGGGCATTCCGGAAGAGACTCAAGGCGCCCCCGCTGACAGCGAAAAGGACACACCTGAGCAATCTGGGCAACAGGACCCGGAATAAGAGTCATATCCCCCTCAGATCCCTTTCAGAGGCTGGAGTTTCGTGCTATCCGGCGCGGACATTCCCATTGTCCATAGATAACCATCTCAGGATCCACCGATGCCCGCCGATATCCAACCCGTCCGCCGCGCCCTTCTTTCCGTTTCCGACAAAACAGGCCTCATTGATTTCGCACGTGCGTTGCACGAAGCTGGCGTCGACCTGGTTTCTACCGGTGGGACATCAAAGGCCATCGCTGATGCAGGCATTCCGGTGAAGGACGTGTCCGACATCACCAATTTCCCGGAAATGATGGATGGTCGGGTAAAAACGCTCCACCCTATGGTTCACGGCGGCCTGCTCGCAGTCCGCGACGACAAGGGGCATGTGGCCTCCATGGATGAACATGGCATAGGGCCCATTGATCTACTGGCGGTCAATCTCTACCCGTTCGAAGAAACCGTCGCCAAGGGTGCCGACTACGACACCTGCGTGGAGAACATCGACATTGGCGGCCCTGCCATGATCCGAGCAGCCTCCAAGAACCACGCCTATGTGAACGTCATTGTCGATGTCGCCGACTATGACCGGGTGATCTCGGAGATCCAGGAGAAGAAAGGCACAAGCCTCGACACACGCAAAGCGCTTGCGCAAAAAGCGTATGCCCGGACCGCCGCCTATGACGCGGCCATCTCCAACTGGTTTGCGACAGAGATTGAAGAAGGCGCGCCCGCCTACCGCGCAATCGGCGGCACCCTGAAGCAGACCCTGCGCTATGGCGAGAACCCACATCAGGCCGCGAGCTTCTATGTGACCGGCGAAAACCGTCCGGGTGTCGCAACCGCCACGCAGCTGCAGGGGAAAGAACTTTCCTACAACAACATCAATGATACCGACGCCGCCTTTGAGCTGGTCGGCGAATTCGATCCAAAACTCGCCCCAGCCGTTGCCATCATCAAACACGCCAACCCATGTGGTGTCGCGACATCAGGCAGCCTCGCTGAAGCCTACCGCAAGGCACTCGCCTGTGATCCAGTTTCCGCGTTTGGCGGCATTATTGCGCTGAACCAGACATTGGATGGCGAGACAGCTGAAGAGATTGCAAAGATCTTCACCGAGGTCATCATCGCGCCAGACGCGGACGAAAACGCCCGCAAGATTATCGGTGGGAAAAAGAACCTGCGACTTCTAACCACCGGTGGTTTGCCGGACGCACGCACACCGGGCCTCTTTGTGAAAACTGTCGCCGGGGGCTTCCTCGCGCAGACCCGTGACAATGGTGTCATTGACGATCTGGAACTGAAAGTCGTCACCAAACGCGCGCCAAGTGATCAAGAGCTCGCTGATCTCAAATTTGCTTTCCGCGTCTGCAAACACGTGAAGTCAAACGCCATCATCTATGTGAAGGACGGCGCGACCGTCGGCATCGGTGCAGGCCAGATGAGCCGCGTGGACAGTGCTCGCATCGCCGCCCGCAAAGCAGAAGATGCCGCAGAAGCAGCCGGTCTTTCTGAACCGCTCACCAAAGGCTCTGCGGTGGCGTCCGATGCTTTCTTCCCCTTCGCAGACGGGCTTCTGTCAGCCGCGGAAGCAGGTGCGACCTGTGTGATCCAGCCCGGCGGCTCTATGCGCGATGATGAAGTGATCGCCGCCGCAGACGAAAAAGGTCTCGCCATGGTCATGACCGGCATGCGCCACTTCCGTCACTAAGAACCAGAAAGGGTGAGCGAGATGGAGAAGCCGGAGCTCACCCATGCCATCGCTGTCAAAGTGCAGATTTGGCGTGATGGAAAACTTCTCATCATCAAGCGTGCACCAGACGATGACTATTACGCGGGCTATTGGGATGTGCCCGGCGGTAGCCTGCATAAGGGTGAAACCATTGATGCCGGACTGCGCCGCGAAACACGGGAGGAAACTGGCCTCGAAGTCTCGCGCATTCGCCCGCTGACCACCTGGTCGCATGGCGAAGGAGACGAGTTCGAACTTGGTCTCTCATTTCTCGCAACTGCAGACACCGACGCCGTCACCCTGTCAGATGAACACACAGAATTTGCGTGGGCCGACCCAGCGAGCATCAGCGACTATGATTTTCCGCCCAACCTTGAGAAAGAAATCAATTGGGTCATTGCCAAAGGCTGGCACCGCTTCTGACGGGCCTAGTCTCGCCGGTCTGCTTCCGCAAGCTCAGCCCGCTCTTCTTTGACAAAGAGCATCAGCGCCATACCGCCTACGAGCAGCAAGAGCACCGACCCAAAACCCACCCGCTGGCTTTCTGAGAGCGCGGTGGCGACACCAACGAGCAGCGGGCCGAGAAATGCCGTCGCAGTCCCAGACAAAGCGTAGAGCCCGAAAAATTCGGACATCTTTTCTGGCGGCGCAATCCGCGCCAGCATCGTGCGAGAGTTGGCATAAGCAGCAGTGATAAAAACAGCGATCAGGATCACCACACTCACATAGGCCAATTCAGGAACCGTGGAGAAAAAGGGAAGCGACCATATCGGTTCTGCCCCTGCCGCGTCATAGGGCACAAAGAAAATTTCATTGGGGGTCATAGAGACCGCCAGCAAAAGACCAAGCGACGTGCCCCCAATAGAGATGAGGATGGCGTTACGTGACCCAAACGTATTGTCGAGCCAGCCGCCCAGGAAACCGCCTGCGACCGCGAAGATTGAAAGAACCACGCCGTAAATGGTGAGCGTCAGCGGACCCCACTGAAATACACCCGCTGCATAAACACCACCAAAGATAAGCACCGCTGTCTTCCCGTCATTGTAAAACATGCGGGCAAAAAGGTAGAGCGCGACGTTTCGGTAGTGCTTCAGTCCTTTGACCGTACGCACAACTGACCGCAGCCCGTTACGCACCGCATCTTTCGCATTCGCTCCACTCGGTGCAGAATCCGGCGTGAAGAGGATTAGCGGTAGAGAAAACAAAACCATCCAAAGAGCAGCAATCGGCCCCGAGATGCGACTGTTCTCAAAGGCCGAAACATCCAGACCAAACATCGCGATCTCAGGCACAAAACTCCAATCCACAACGCCCGGCAGCATGAAGGCAATCAGCATAAAGATAAGGATGAGGAGGGAGCTCAAGTTTCCAAGCGCCAGGCCAAGGCCCGACAGACCGGCAACCTTATTGTGCGGCGCTACATAGGGAAGCATCGAGTTATGGAAGACGGCAGAAAACTCAAAAGCAACATTTGCGATGATGACAAGCAGCGCCGCGCCCAAAATGCCAATGCCGCCATCCATCGGCAACGCGAACCACATGGAAAACGTGGCAAATGCCATGATCGCAACAAAAGAGACGATCCACGGTTTCCGGCGCCCGCCACTATCGGCAATCGCACCGAGCAACGGCCCGAGCAATGCGATGACAAATCCGCCAATGGCATTGATGTTTCCCCAGATCGCCTGCCCGCGAACAGGATCGCCAACCACATGACCCGAAAAATAGGGGGCAAAAATATAGATCGTAATGAGGATCACATATGGATTGCGCGCCCACTCAAACGTTGCCCAGGAAATCTGGCCTCTCGTGTCAGCCGGCTCTCCACCAACGGCGGAGAGAAGTTGCGCACTCGCTTCGCCCGGCACCTGAACACGTACCGGCTCATCCTGTTGATCACTCAATCGCCGCTCCCCTATTTGAGACAGAGCATGGGCGAGGATAGCGTGAGATGCAAACCCAGACTTAGGCAGGCGTGCGTTCTTCACGCACCGGCAGAAGCAGCAGGAAGCCGACCAAAAGAAAAGCCACAACAACAAAGAGGCCAGCGCGCTGACTGTTGGCTGCCGCGGTTGCCAACGCGATAACAAAGGGAGCGACAAAGCTCGTCGCCTTGCCAGAGAGGGCATAGAGACCGAAAAACTCAGTCATCATGTCTTTAGGAGCCAGGCGCGCCATAAAGGTCCGACTGGCCGCCTGCGCCGGACCGCCACTGATACCGATCAGAACCCCAGCTGCCATGTAGACCTGCTCCCCCACACTCATAAAGGGGCCACCACCTGGCACGGGGGGCGGGACTGCGAAAAAGAAGAAGATCGTGTCGGCGGTGATGGAAACCGACGCAAGCGTTCCCAACACAAGCCCAGCGACAGAAACAAGAATGGTTCGCTTCGACCCAAAACGATCATCCATCCAACCGCCGAGAAACGCCCCCAGTGCCGCAAAGATGGAAAGCACGATACCGAAAACGCCCAGCTCCTGGATTCCCCAGCCGAAAGTCCCGGCAGCGTAAATCCCACCAAAAGCAAATATGGCGGATAAGCCGTCATAATAGGTCATCCGCGCGACGAGAAAGAGGCCGATATTTTTGTAAGACCGAAGCTTCAGGAAAGTCGCTTTAAGTTGGACGAGGCCAGCGCTGACGGCTGCGCGTGCTTTAACCGGCGTCCGCGGGCTGTCCGGTGTCAGAAGAAAGATCGGTAAGGAAAAGACCGTGTACCAGAGTGCGGCGAGCGGCCCAGTGAACCGTTCTGCCTCCCGCATGACAGGATCAAGTCCGAAGAGTGGTTCAATGCCAATCATGGTGACACCACTTTCAGCATCGGCAACAAGGAACATGAGGACAAAGAACAGGGCGGCAAGGCCCCCAACATAGCCGATACCCCATCCAAAGCCAGAAAGAGCACCCATGCGCTTTTCAGGGACGAGCGTCGGCAACATCGCATTATAGAAGACGAGCGCAAATTCCATGCCGAGCGCCGCACACACAACTGCCGCCATCACAAAAGCGGGGCCGCCAGGAGCACCGGGAAGCGCTGTCCACAAAAGCACGGAACCGATAACAAATATGATCGAAAAGAAGCCGAGCCAGGGTTTACGAGACCCTGTCTGGTCAGCCACCGCGCCAAGCAGTGGAGACCCGATGGCGATCGCCAGGCCTGCAATCGACTGTGTGTAGCCCCACAGCACCTGGCCCTGGACAGGATCACCGACAAAACCGGCTGCGAAATAGGGAGCAAAAATGAAGGTGGTGATCAGCGTGAAATAAGGCTGATTGGCCCAATCAAAAAATGCCCAGCTGAACTGTCCCGCACGCGATGCCACTGGTCCCCCAACCGCATTACGCTCGGTGCTCCGCTCCCCGACCAAATCTGTCCCCAACTCTGCCACTGCCCCTCACACATATTTGTTGCGGGGACTTTACTTAAGACCGGTGACAAACGATATGTTTATGCAAACAAAATTGATCAAACATCGGGGTGGGAATGGAAATTCTACTATCAGCAGATGGTGCTGAGGCGCTGGGAACACGGTTTTCGTCGATTGAGGGCATAACGCCGGTGCTTTTCCAGCGCGATGGCTCTCTGACCCGCAACGGCGTGCCTGTCGAGCGGGACGACGTCAGTCCAAAATGTGCTTGGCTGAGCCTCGATGTTCTCATCACCAAACGCGTCTTCGACTATGTTGATCATCTCTTGAACCTGCCCTCCCTTGAATGGATTCAGTCAACAGCAGCCGGTTTCGACAATCCGCTTTTTGTCGAAATGGCGAAGAAGGGAATTCGTCTTACCAACTCAGATGCGCAGTCGGTGGCCATCGCGGAATTCGTTCTGGGCTCTGTCCTGTTTGAGTTTCAAAACCCCACCGCCCGCCTTCAAAATCAGTCTGAGAAAAAATGGAAAGGCGTCGATTTTCGCGAAATAGCCGGTACCACCTGGATGATTGTCGGCATTGGCAATATCGGCAATGAGACGGCAAAGCGCGCCCGCGCCTTTGATGCCCATATCATCGGCGTCAAGCGCACCGGCGAGAGTGCGCAGGCCCACGAAACCATCCGCCCCGCTGAGATGAAAGCGCGGCTGCCCGAATGTGATGTCGTGGTTTTCACAAGCCCGCTGAACAACGAAACACACCATATGGGGAATGCCGATTTCTTTGCGTCCATGCAAGAAGGAGCAACCTTCGTCAACATCGGGCGCGGCGGGCTGGTGAATGAGACTGAATTGCTCACAGCGCTCGACAAAGGAACACCGGGAGTGGCGATCCTTGATGTCTTCGAAACCGAACCCCTGCCAGAGACAAGCCCCCTTTGGGAACACGCCAATGTTCGCGTGACACCGCACTCTTCGCCAAAGTCAAATGGCACACCGGTAAGAGCACAGGAGCTCTTCCTGGAAAACCTTCAAGCCTTCCTGAAAGAAGAACCGCTGCGCAATGAAGTGCCGGCTGCAACGATTATTGGATCGGCGGCTTAAGCGTCCCCTCAAGCCTCGTTTTGAGGTAACCCCGACGCTCAATGACAAATTGACGAAAGGCACTCACCCGTGCGGTAGCACGCAGGTCTCTGTGGGACAGCAACCAAACATCCATACGCGGCGACGGGTCTGTCAGACGAACAAACTCAGGAACCGCGTCACCTGCGAAGCAAGGTATGAGGCCAATGCCGAAACCCGCCTTCACTGCTTCAACCTGCATGGGAACATGATCGAAACGCCCGACCGTGGGTAAATTCGGAAACGCACTGGACGCCACCCAACGCGTCCGATGAGCAGCTTCCCCAAACCCGACCCAGCGAGCCGTTTGGCTCGTCTCCAATGGCCCATGTTCTTCCAGATAGGCTTCGGTGCCATAGGCTGCTTCGTGAAAGGTGCCCAGTTGCCGGCCGATAAGGTGTTCCGGCGGATTGTTGGTGAACCGAATGGCAACATCAGCTTCCCGTTTGGAAAGATCAAAGATGCTCCAGCTTTCATTCACTTCCAGATCAATCGATGGATAGGCTTCCATAAACTCAAACAGGATCGGTCCCATCAGGTACATGGCAAACATGTCCGGCAGCGTGACCATAAGAGGCCCCGCCAACTCCTTGTCGGCGCCGCGCACCTGGCGTTCAACACCGAGAAGATTGTTCTCCATCGATTGCGCCACGGGCAGCAGGGCAACACCTGCTGGCGTCAATTCAAACCCGTCGCTCCGACGCTCAAACAAGCGGGTATCGAAATCAGATTCCAGAGATTCAATCCGGCGTGAGATTGTCGTGTGGCTCACCCGCAGGACCTTTGCCGCAGCGCGCATAGAGCCGGCGTCCGCAGCCGCCAGGAATAGTCGTAAATCGTCCCAGTTCATATGGTCGGCTTCTCTTCATTGGCTGGACACGAGGTCCCCGCTCGAACACTCGCTTCTGGACATAGGCACCACGGCAGACCATGCAAGAGGCTTGCAAATAAAAAGACACTCGCGCAGCAGTGAACCATTGCCGGTGCCCGCAATTGTCTGAATTGGCTCAAAACAAAGGGTCAATATGGACCTGTGCGTAGGGTGAGTACGCATCCAAGCTCAAAAATGTTTGAGATGCTCTGTCACAGGAGCCCTCCCCGCCTCGTCATAAGAGCAAGGCGGCTGAACCCGCTGCAATAAGGAGCTTTAAAATGGCCAAAATTGTGCTTGGCATCATCGCCGCAATCTATGGAGTGAATGCTCTCCTCATGTGGTTCGCACCCATGTACTGGTACGAGACCACGCCGGGCGTGGCTATGATGGGTCCTTTCAACCTCCATTTTGTCCGCGACATCGCTCTGATTTATCTCATCGCAGCTGGTGCCTTCGCTTGGTCCGTCAAAAACAATACGCCTCAGGTTGCCATCACAGGCGCGATATGGCCCTGCCTCCACGGCCTCTTTCACATTCAGATATGGATGGCCCGCGGTGTACCCCTCGACGAAATCGCATTCGTCAATCTCGTTGGCATTCAGATCCCCGCTTGGGCCGGTCTCTATTTCGCCACGCAGCTTTCATCCACAAAGGAGTAACCCATGATCCGCTGGCTTCTGCATCTCGGCACAAGGTCTATGGAACGCAAGACCAACTATGACGCGAGCTATATGCATGACGTAATTGATACGTCGACATCAGCCGGACTGAAACTGGGCCTGCTCCCCCTTCTCTCACAACACCGCGAAGATGCGCCCAAACCTCTTTGGTTTGGCGCAGGTCTCGCCTCCGTTCTGGAAGGCGATTGCGGGCCGTGCGTCCAACTGATGGTGGACCAGGGCGTGTCCGAAGGCGTCGACCCGGACCTGCTGCGCGCAATACTTGCACGCGACTTCGATGCAATGGGCGAAGAAGCCGCGTTGGGATTTCGCTTTGCAGAATCAGTGATCGCCGGTGACATGGACAGCGAAAACTATCGGATCGAGATTGAACACCGCTACGGCAAACGCGCCACGATTGCGCTGGCATACGCCACAGCCTTTTGTCGCACCTACCCAGTTCTAAAACGCGGTCTGGGGCATGGATTGGCCTGCCAGAAAATCAAAGTCGGCGATCAACTGGAGACCGTGATAAAAAAGGCTGCATGAACGACACAGCGACTGCCACGTTTGAACAGGAACGCGGTCGACTGACTTCCCTGGCATACCGAATGCTGGGGGAGCGGGCGGCCGCCGAAGACGTTGTGCAAAATGCCTGGCTGCGCTGGGCAGGCACCGACGAAAGAGAAATCAAAATTCCTGCGGCCTGGCTCACCACGGTCACGACCCGCCTTGCAATCGATGCGCTCAAGAGTGCCCGCCACAAGCGCGAAGTCTATGCGGGCATCTGGTTGCCCGAACCCATCTTGTCAGACACAGAAAACCCGGCGACTCCGGAAGATGCACTTGCACAAGCACAAGACGTGCAGCTTGCGCTTCTATGGGCCATGGAGCGTTTGGCGCCAGAAGAAAGGGCAGCCTTCATTCTGAGGGAAGCCTTTGATAGCGACTATGCTGATATTGCCGCGACACTCGATAAAACCGAAGCCGCCTGCAGGCAGTTGGTCGCTCGGGCGAAAAAGCGGGTGAGCGAAGAAAGCCCCCGTTTTGACGCCTCGATAGCAGAAGTTGGCGACCTTCTTTCCCGTTTCATGGAAGCTGCTCAAACACACAACAAGCAGGAAATTCTCTCGCTCTTATCGCCCGACGCCCTGGCCCTTTCAGACGGTGGAGGCAAAGTACGCGCGGCCTACCGTCCTCTTGTCGGTCCTGACGACATTGCGCTGGTCTTTACAAGCTTGCTCCAGAAAAACGCGGACAATGTCAAACCACGGCTGGTGTATGCAAACGGCCGCCCTGCCATCGTGTCACTTCAGAAGGATGAGAAAACAGACATTGTCATCAGCCTTGTGCCCGACCACGAAGGGTTGGTGCGCTGGATCTATGTGATGCGCAATCCGGACAAGCTCACTCGACCCACGGAGGATATTAGGCCGAGCGCCTAACCAGCATATTCGTGCGTGCTTCCGCCATGAAGATGAAGTTCGCATGGAGGAACAAGGTGAGGCCAAACATCTCTAGCGCTTCTTCAATGCTGGTGGCAATCACCTGATAGAGATGCCCTTCGCCATATCCATGTTCGAAGAACGCATCCAGTGGCTCCATACCCAATGCGCCGCCAACATAGATCGCCCCTGAGATCACAAACAGAATTGCAATATGCCGTGGCAACTCAAACAGGAACGGAACGAGCAGAGCAGCAAAACCGACCACAAAAGCTGCCCCAAAAAACACCCACGGATTATATAAAAAACCGGTCAACTCAAAATGATTGCGCAGTGGCGCATCAACGGTCTCGTGAAAGCCCACCGTCTCATCAATTGAAAGGAGAAAGAACACAACTGCAATGAAAACCCAGCTGTAGGACACCAGCCCATCACGGACCCGGTCCTTGTGCCAGTTCACCATTGCGCAAGCTGCAATTAGAACCATCAAAGCACTGGAATACCACGCCCCCAAATTACGCTCTGCATCAAGAGCAAAATGGCGAAGGTCTTGAAGAACCGTTTCAGTACCAACCTGAACCACAAAAACCTCCCGCAGAAGGCCAAGCACGACAACTGCCGTGGTCACCAAATAGACATAGCGAACGATTGAGGTGGGAACCACAATCGACACCCCACGTCGCCGCGAATAAGCCGGCACATAACTCATAACAAATTCCCCTTAGACCCACCCGCGACAAAGCGGGTTCACCTGGATCAGATCATTTCTGTTAACCCGGTACCTGCATTCGCCATGCCAACCCGCACCCCTAAGAAAAAGCATCGTTTTGCGATGGTCACGAGGCATCTGTTCCAAAATGAAACAGGTCATGGAAGAGAGCTGCCCTATTGCGGGATTAACGCGACCTTGACCCCTGATCTCTAAGAAGAAGGCACGGCACAAAACTTGCGCAAAACCAGAGAAGTTCCGCCGGTGGAAAATATGCTGATCAGGAAATAGCAGGCCATGAAACAACAGATCATTGAAAACCTGAGCCAAGATGTCGCGAGCACATGGGGTCAGGAGACCGCCCACCTTCAACATTCGCTCGCACAGCACAGCCTGTTTTCAGACGATGCACTGGCAAGCCTCATCGAACGGATGCCGCAGGCCATCAGTCCCATCAACACCATGGCAGGTACAGGCCACGATGCCACGAGCTGGGCCTATTGCGATCGGAGCGGATTGTCCGGCCATGATGTGCTTGAAGCCATCAAGCGCGGACGCCTTTGGATCAATCTTCAGAAACTTGAAGAGCATGACAGCCGTTTCGAGCAATTGCTTGAAGACATGTATGTGGAACTAGAAGCTGCTGTTCCCGGATTCAAACCGCACCGCAAGTCACTTGGCCTACTAATATCTTCACCAGGTGCACAAGTCTTCTATCACGCGGACGTGCCAGGCCAGTCGCTTTGGCAGATCCGGGGCGAAAAAAAAATTCTCATCTATCCTCCAAACGAGCCATTCCTGCGGCCTGCCGATTTGGAAAATGTCATTCGCGGCGTGACGGAAGAAGAGATCCGCTACGACCCCTCCTATGACGCTCATGCAGACACCTACGATCTGAAAGCGGGCGACATGTTGCACTGGGCGCTCAACGGGCCGCACCGCGTTCTAAATGGCAACTGCCTCAACGTATCGGTCACTACGGAGCATTGGACAGCACCGATCCGTCGCTCCTATGCCATGAACTATGGCAATGGCGTTTTGCGCAGCGAGCTCGGATGGATACCTAGATCCCGCGCGATTAGCGGCCCTGCCTTTTGGGCGAAGGTTGCACTTACCGCTTTTTGGCGCAAATCGGGCATGCAGAAGAAGCAATCATTCCAACGTGTGATGCAATACCGCATCAACCCTGATGCTCCTGAAGGCATCAGCCCTCTCTCCATGGGCGCAGCGGAGTAATCCCAGGCAATGAGTGACGTCGTTGAGACGAGCGATACTCTGACCAAATCGCGGTCCCTCGCCGGACTGCTCGACAGTCTGCGCGCGCGGGTGGGGGCGGACAAAGAGTCACAAGAATCAGCTTTCGCCGCGTTGAAAGTTCTGATCATTCGCTGCCTTGGCGCCGCCTTGGCCTATGCAAGCCAGGTGCTCCTCGCCCGCGTTCTGGGACAAACTGACTACGGCATCTTTGCCCTCGTTTGGGTCTGGATACTTGTTCTCGGCCACCTGTCACCGATGGGCTTTGCACAAGCGGTTTGTCGCTTCGCTCCCCACTATGAAGCACGCGATGAAAAAGACCTCCTGAGAGGTTTCCTGCAGACTGGTGCCTTATTCGTCGCAGGAGCGTCTCTGACGATTGCGGCTTTCGGCAGTGCCGTCTTGTGGTTTGCTGGCCCGTCCATCGAAGAAGTGTATGTCCTCCCCTTCGCCATTGCTCTCATTGTGTTTCCGCTGTTCGCACTTCAGGATTATGTAGAGAACATTGCCCGCGCATTTAACTGGACCATCATAGCGATCACGCCACCGTTCATTATTCGACATGGGCTTATCGGCGCAGGTGTTCTCGGCGCTTATCTACTAGGATTGCCGGTTTCTGCCAGCTTTGCAATTGGGGTCGTCCTCGTCGCGACACTCGTCAGTCTGCTGGTCCAAACAGCCTTTGTTTGGATACGTCTGCGAAAAATCGTGTCACCGGGCCCCCACAAACATCGCCTGGGCAAGTGGTTTAAAACATCTCTGCCGCTCGTTTTCGTCGACGGCACACTCATTCTCTTTTCGAATGCTGATATCCTGATCCTTAGCCTCTTTGTTGAGCCCGCGACGATAGCGATCTATTTCGCAGCTTCACGCATTTTGCAGCTTGTGGCTTTTGTTCAATATGCCGCCACTGCAGCAACCGCACAGCGCTTCTCCGCACTCAATGCATTGGGCGACGCCAAAACACTGAACACACTCGCGCGCACAACAACACGCCTGACGCTCATTGCCTCCGTCGGCGCAGCAATAGTGATTTACCTCGCAGCGCCATTCCTACTTGATTTGTTCGGCGAAGGGTTTGATGCGGCCATGCCGATCCTCGCTATTCTGATGGCAGGCCTCATCGCACAGGCCTTTGCAGGACCAGGTGAAGATCTGTTGAATATGCTTGGCGAAGAACGTGCCTGTGCAACAACCTGCGTTGCAGCACTCATCCTCAACATTGTCTTGAATTTCGCACTCATCCCAACGTTTGGCATTGCCGGCGCCGCGATCGCGACAGCAGCATCTGTTGCCTCGCGAAGCATTATTCTGACCTACCTGGTGAAGAGAAAGTTGGGTCTCGACATCATTTTCTGGCTCCCAACCCGCCAACCCGTCCCCGAGGGCACATCATGAATATGGTACTGACACCAAAAGCATTTGCTCAAGACCAAGCATCAATAGAAGGCGTCATGACAACCCGCATTCTGGATGCAACGGGGCTGTTGGCACTTGGGCCAGAGTGGGAAGAACTGGTTGACCATGCGCTTGAAGAAAATGCCTTCTACTCACGGCAATATTCAACTGCCCTCATCTGCAACATTGAGAAGCGGCCTCTAAAAGCGATCACAGTATGGCGCGACGAGACCCTTGTCGCCCTTTGGCCTTTCGTCAGCGATCGCCTGCATTGGGGCGGCGTAAAGTCCCTCAACAAAGCATGGACGACCGACTACACAACCACATCGATCCCGCTCATCGACAAACGGTGGGTTGAGGGCGCCGTCAGCGCCCTTTTTGATGTGATGGGTACGACAGCGACCGGGAGCGACCTGTGGCTTCTCCCAAACATCAGCCTGGAAGGCCCCGTAAACACGGCACTCCAATCTGAAATGGCAAAACGCAGTTTACCGTCGCAGGTCTATGACGCCTTTGAGCGGGCTGTACTCATAAGTCGTGGAACTGTCGACGATCACATGAAGGAACATGTATCCAAAAGCCGGCGAAAAGATCTGCGGCGCAACCGCAAGCGTCTGGATGAACTTGGAGACGTCACCTGGACCCATCACTACAGTGGAGAAGACCTCGAGGAAGCCATTAACGCTTTTCTGAGGATCGAAGCCTCTGGGTGGAAGGGCAACCGCGGCACTGCACTCGACTGCGCAGACAACACGCGAGCTTTTGCAAAAGCAGCTTTTACTGAGCAAGACGGAAAATGCATCACGCGGGCAGATGTGCTGCGCCTTGATGGAGTCGCAATCGCGATCAACCTGAGCCTTATCTCCGGCAACACCGCCTTCACAATTAAATGTGCCTATGATGACGCCTATCGAGGTCAGAGTGCAGGTCTATTGCTGGAAGAAGAAATGATCCGCAGTGTCCTCGAAGACAAGTGGATCGACCGACTTGATTCAGCGGCAGTGTCGGGGCACCTCATCACCTCCTTCTGGAATGAGACCATCAAAATTGGTGACATTCTCATCGACGCCAATCCAGTCCCGATGCCGGCTCGCTTCAAAGCATGGTCTCAGGTCGAAATGGTCCGCCGGTCCTTGCGTGCAAAGGCGAAAGAATTGTTCAACCGTCTGCGCGACTAAACTTGCACACTATCTAGAGCGCCGAAACGCCGTCGCTTCGCCGTCCAACCAATCGAGAAATTGAGCGACAGTCGGATCTTCTGCATCGGCAGTTCGCACCGCCCAACAATACGGCACTGCGGACAGTTTGGGACCCGCGAGTGGCGCTACCAATCGACCTTGTGCCAAATCTTCCTCAATGAGAGGCAGAGGGCCCAGAGCGAAGCCAAGCCCATCTATAGCCGCTTGAAGTGCCAGGTAAAAGTGATCGAAACGCCGAAGCGCCACATCCTTGCCGACATCATTCTCCCCTGCTGCAGCAAACCAACGATCCCAAGAACCCACCCGCGTATCGGCAACGAGTAACGGGAGAGACTTAATGTCAGCTGCCTCCCTGACAGGGTTTGCATTTGCAAAGGCCGGACTGCACACCGGCAGCTCGTCCTCAGTGAAGACAACCCCACTTCGGAAATCCTGGGCCGACAAAGAACCTTCACGGCGTACAGCCACATCAAACTGACCAGGCGCGATACGGTCCAGCGGTTGATCAGATGTCACCAACCGCAATTCAATCTGCGGGTGTGCAAACTGGAATTTTGAAAGGCGGGGCAACAGCCACCGCATCGCAAAAGTTGGCAGAATGTTGAGTGTGAGAATGCGAGCCTCCTGAGTGTCTGCCCGCAAGGTCCGCGCCGCCGCCGCGATTTCGCCGAACGCACCGCTTACTTTATCTGCAAAGCGGCGCCCCGCATGTGTGAGCACCACCTTCTTCCCCACCCTGTCAAAAAGAGCCACACCCGCCCAATCCTCCAATACCCTTACCTGCCGACTAACCGCGCCATGGGTCACATATAACTCGTCCGCGGCGCGAGAAAACGAGCCATGGCGAGCAGCCGCTTCGAAACTGCGAAGAGCTTTGAGGGGCGGGAGGGCTTGGAGAGACGTTTCAGACATATGTGAGTATAACTCACAAGAAGAATGCGGAGAAGTGGTTTTGAATGTCGTGAAAAAAGGCTGATAAGGAGGCCGCGAAGTTGGAATGATCCAATAAGCTCACAAGGAAAGCCCATGGTCAGCGTCGGACTAACAGCTCTTATTGCCCTCACTGTTATTGCGACTGCCACTTTATCCGGCATATTTGGGATGGCTGGCGGCATTGTTTTGATGGGCGTGTTCCTGGTCGTCCTGCCCGTGAGCTCAGCGATGATGCTCCATGGGGCCACACAAGCTGTCTCCAATGGCTACCGCGCTTTTCTCACCCGCGATCACATTGTCTGGCCGGTATTGGGTCTCTATGTCGTCGGGGCGGTTCTGTCCCTCGCCGCCTTGAGCGCAATTTCCTTTGTTCCCGACAAAGCCCTCGTCTTTATCTGCGTAGGTACAGTGCCCTTCGCCGCAGCCGCTCTTCCTGCGCGCTTTGCACTCGACATCACTAAGCCGGGCATGCCCATGGCCTGTGGATTTATCATTACACTGATTAATCTGATTGCAGGTGTGGCCGGGCCCCTGCTTGACGCGTTTTTCGTGAAGTCAGACCTCACCCGTCATCAGGTCGTCGCAACAAAAGCCGTCACACAAACACTTAGCCACCTGTTGAAGCTGGTGTATTTCGGCATACTCGTGAGACAAATCGCCATTGAAGCGAATGGAGAACTGACAACTCTTCCTTGGTGGCTTTATGTGATGGTCATCCCCTGTGCCATGCTCGGCACCACAATTGGCACGAAAGTCCTGGACAAGATCTCCGACACCAACTTCCGCAAATGGAGCCAATGGATCATCTTAACCCTTGGCGCCATCTGCATCACGCGCGGTATAACCTTATGGGTGTCATGAGCGGCGTCGATGGCCACCCAATATTTCTGCGATCAGCGTCAATACCTGCTCAGAAAACCCAAACCCAAAATGGGTCGTGTCGACCTCAATATTCTCAACATCTGGACTCCAGTGGTCGACAGAGGCCTGCCAGGCAACAATGCCGTCTTTCTTGGAGTAGATTGATGTGACCGGCAGATCCAGGGGCACCGCATATCGATCAGAAACTTTCGCTTCAATCTCTTCTCTCTCAGACCGCGAATAGAGGAACGGACCAGGAGCTGTATATTGTGGCCCTCCTATCAACGGCGTGCCAAGTGTCACCACCTGTGAGACCGCATCTGGATTGTCCCGTGCTGCTTCACGCGCCACGACACCACCAAGACTCCAGCCAACAAGCGCAACCGGTTCGCCCGCTTCCTCATGGCGAGCAGCCAGGATTTCAGAGAAATTCTCGAGCATTTCTTCGACCTCGCCGCCATTTCGCCCAAGGCCCCAGTCATACGGCTTGTAACCGAGGAACCGGAGATATTCCCGTATGACAATCATTGACTGTTCGCCAGCACCAAAGCCCGGCAGCAGGATCACTGGCTTGCCAAAGCCCCTATGCCGGGTCGGCAGACGCCACCAGAAGATCGAAAGTTTCGCAAGCTCAAGCGGCGTCAAGATTTCCCGCAAAGAGTGGGAGATGCGTGGCCCTTTGATGCCTTCAAGTTTCTGAGGCAGATCTTTAACCGGTTGGTGCAGCATGAAATATCCTTTGTGCAGTGCAACATCGACTATATGGGCTTTCTACGCGCCGGCCAGCGCTTTGGATGTTCAGCAACATCACAAGGTCCGGTCAAAAATGAACAGAGGGCCATGAAAAACGGCTAACAATAGGGAGTTTTGACCTACCGGGACTGCACAAGCACCAAACGCTCTGCAATATGCGTCAGCACTTCGCGAGAAATACCAAACCCGAAATGCGTGGTGGAGACCTCAATATTCTCTGCATGCGGGCTCCATTCATCGACGGATGCCTGCCAGGACACCACCCCATCGCCTTTGGAATAGATAGATGTCACAGGCACATTCAGCGGAGTGCGGTAGCGCTCTGCGATGCGCGCTTCGATCGCATCATGATCAAGTCCTCGCCGCCCGAAGAAGCGTGCGGTCGCCGTATATTTGGGACCACCGACAAGGGGACTACCGAGCGTGATGACCTGGGAGACGTCTGCCGGATTATCCCGCGCCGCCTCTCGCGCGAAATAGCCGCCAAGACTCCACCCGATCAAAATAATAGGTCCACCCGCCTCCCTGGCGAGAGTGCGAACCATCTCATTTACCCGCGGGAGTTTGTCCATCACCCGTCCATCATTGCGTCCCAAGCCCCAGTCTTGAGGGCCATAGCCAAGCACACGCAGATATTCCCGAATGATTGCCATGGACCGTTCACCGCCCCCAAGCCCTGGCAACAGCAAGACCGTCTGTCCATTGCCGCGCAGATGAAACGGCAACCGCCACCAAAATAGAAGAAGATTGGCAAACTCAAGCGGTGTCAGAAATTCACGCAGGACATTGCTGATAGGCGGCCCGCTCACCTCATCCATCGGCTGCGGGATGTTCTGCTGTCTCGTGGTTACCATATCGACCATCTCCGCTATTGCCTCCTAGGCAAATCTGCTATGGAGGAAGCATGACCGTAGACCCTGAGACACCCGACCCGCAATCACCGAATGAACCACAGCCTGCGCCCGCTGGAACACAGATTTCCTGTTCTAGAAACCTGCCTGGCTGGCTGGCAAACAACGGTGCTGGCATCGTTTTCACATCCTATCAATCGGGCATTGTCTACTTCGTCGGCGTACAGCCAAATGGCGGCCTCTCCATTCATCAGACGGGCTTCCCCCGGGCAATGGGACTCTGCGCCCAGCGGCAACGCATCTATCTCGCCTCCCATGCACAGATCTGGCGCATGGAAAACATGCTGCGTGAAGGCGAGTTCGCAAACAGTCAATATGACGTCTGCTACGTACCGCGAAACGCACAGACAACAGGCGACGTTGACGCGCATGAAATTGCCGTGGAACCTTCGGGCCGCATCATCTTCGTGAACACGTCCTACTCTTGCCTTGCAACAGTCGATCCCATTCACGGGTTCAAGCCCCTATGGCAACCACCCTTCATTACAAAACTGGCGCCAGAGGATCGCTGTCATCTTAATGGCCTCGCCATGGAAAATGGGGAAGCGAGATATGTCACTGCCGTATCTCGCAGCGACAGCGTCAGTGGATGGCGCGATCGTCGCGGAGAAGGGGGCGTGCTCATCGACGTCCAACAAGACCGTGTACTGACAGATAAACTTTCCATGCCGCACTCACCGCGGCTCCACAACAATCAGCTTTATGCACTAAACTCTGGACGCGGACATCTCGTTCGCATTGACCGTCAGACAGGGGCGGCAGAGGAAATCGCCTTCCTGCCGGGCTTCGTTCGAGGACTTGCCTTCCACAATAATCATGCCATCGCGACCCTGTCTCTTCCTCGCGACCAATCCTTCGCCGGACTTGAACTTGAGGATGAGTTGCAAAAGCGGGACGCAGACCCCTGGTGCGGCGTCCAGATCATCGACCTTTCGACAGGGAATGTTATCGAATGGCTTCGCCTGGATGGCGAAATACGAGAGCTTTTTGATGTCGCTGTTTTGCCAGACGTCCGATGCCCGCTCGCTGTGAGCCCCCTCGCGCCGGAATTTGCAAGTACCGTCACAATGGCTGATCCGGATTAGGCTTTGGGTCTAAAGATTAACCAGCTCAGACTGAATCAGGGTTTCGGCCAATAATGCGCAGAGAGTTAATTTGACTCCCCACGGCCCTGCTCTATTAAGTGTTAGATAACCCTGACTAAGCGCCGCGAGCGGCCGCTAACAGTCTTGGCAGGTGGGGTTTCTAGGGGTGGTAGCTATGAGTACTCAAAAGCGCAAAATGTCTGGCCATCGTCTGGCACTAATGCTGTCGACTTCTGTTTTATCGATGGGCACCTATGGACATCTACGTTCAGCAAACGCCGCCAATGAGTGCGGCATCATCGCCGTCGGTGGCACCGCCACTTGTACGCCAGTGGGCAATAATTTCGCTACGGGCATCGACTACCAGGTGAATGACGCCACGATCATTGTGCAAGATGGTGTCACGATCAGCACCGCAGCAGCGAACACGTCCGCTATCACCAGCGGGACGCCCGTCGGCAATTATGGAAATCTCGCTGTCACCACAAATGGAACAGTGGCGATTAGCACCACCGGGGCGACTTCCCACGGGGTTTTCGTCGGAACGAATAACGGATCTGTTCAGGTAACAACCAGTGGAGAGACGTCGATCAATGTCAGCGGCAACAATACCGCCGGCATTCTCACCTATTCCGCCAATGCCAACCCGATCACCATCACATCCCAAGGAACGATTACGACATCCGGACCTGGAGCATCTTTTGGGATCCTTTCCGGTAGCACCGGCGGCAACATCACCATAACCGGCAACTCGGTCACCCAGACTGGGGGCGCGGTAAACAGCACCGGCGTCTACGCAATTTCACTCGGCGGCAATGGGAACGTCAATGTGACCATGGCAGGCGTCTCTTCGACAGCCGGCTATGGTATTGTTGTGGTCGCGTCTGGGACTGGAACGACCTCCGTCACCACAACAGGACCTGTCACCGCTTATGGCACAGCCATCACTGCGCTCTCTCTTGGCGGCACCACATCTGTCAGTGCCACCGGACAGGTGACCACGACAGGCACCACCGCAGGCAATGCAATACTCGCCTATAGCGGTGCTGGAAATGTGACAGTGACGAGCAATGGCGTCTCCGGCGGTTCAGCAGCTGCGATCTATGCCTACGCGACCGCCGGGGCGACCTCTGTGACTGATACTGGTACGGTAACGGGAGCCGCTCGCGGCATCTACGCCTATTCAGGTACGAGCAGCGTGTCGGTCACGGCCAACAATGTCATGACCACCACCAACGACGGCATCTATGCCTACGCTGCCACAACAGGCACGGTGACCGTGACTGGTGATATCAATGCAGGGGACGACGGTATTGAGGTCTATGCTGGCACAGGGATCACCGTCACATCCAGCGGCAGCATTGTTGCGGCCGACGAGGGGATCGACGTTACCACAGCTGGCGGCCCAACCGTCATCACCGCAAACAATGTGAGGACAAACACAGCTGGCAATGACGGGATCGCGATCAATACGCCAAGCACTTTCGATGTGACAGTCACAGGAGCAATTTCCGGCGGCGCAGGGACAGCAGCGGGCGCCGGGATTGATATCCGAACCGGCACAAGCGGAACGATCACAGTGCAGAATGGTGCCTCCGTTGGGGCCCTGTCTGATTTTGCAATAACGTCAGCCGCAACCGGTGCAACCATCATCAATAATAACGGCACGATCACTGGATCACTTATTTTGGGCCCCGGCGGCACCGTTCTAAACAACCTATCATCAAACAGTGTCAACCTACGCCGCTTCGCAGATACAAACACGGATGGCGTCCGCGATACAGAGGCAGTCGGGTTACTCCTTTTCGGTGCCGGTACTGACACTTTCAACAATGCAGCAACAGGAACCTTGCGCGTGTCGACGGTGACGGGTGCAACCGCCTTCAATACGGCCAACGAGACCTTTGCAACCGGATCAGCCGCACTTTCATTGACCAATGCCGGTGTTGAACAGGGCCACATTGTCCGCCTTGAGACCTTCATCAATTCAGGCATCATCACACTCGCAGACGCTGAGACCGGTGGGACGTCCGCAGTCGCTGGCGACGTGCTTGCCATCACCAGTCTTATTGTGCCCAATGCAGGCGGCACCTCGAACTTTATCTCCAATGGCGGTGAGCTTCATCTCGACACGGTTCTGGACAATGGCGCCGTCGACACGACAGACGTGCTTATTCTGGATACGGTGACAACAGGCGCAGGCGGCGCAACAGGTATCACCATCACAGATGCCGGGGGCGCAGGCGGTATTACCGGTACCGGCGCGACAGATGGCATTCGGGTTGTCGAGGTAAGGGGCGTAGGCTCAGCGGCCGATGCCTTTACGCTTTCCCGGGCGGTTGTCGGTGGCATCTTCGAATACAAGCTGAATCAGGCAGACGGTCAGAATTGGTACCTGCAATCCGATGGCACCGTGGCCACGCAGATCCCGGCCTACCAGGCATTACCTTTGGCTCTGTCTGGTTTCGCCCGCGATCAAATGCCTTGGGCGCAAAAGCGCTGGGGTCATGTCGAGGGCCATCAGCAGGCGAAGACTGGAGCCTGGCTCCGGGGCGGCTATGTCAGGGGTTCAGAAGAATTTACAGGCGCCAACCAGTATGAGAGCAGGGACCGTTTTGTGCAGGCTGGATACGATGTCGTTCTAGACACGGGCCTGCCGGGCAGCTTCAGCATAGGCGGTCTCGTGCAGCACACATCCACCGATACATCCGTGACGAATGGGAATGGATCAACCTTTGCAGCGAGCGGCTACGGCGCGGGCGTCAGTGCCTTTTGGACCGCAAACGGCGGCCTGTTCGCAGAAGCTCTTGCGACGCTGACGCGCTATGAAGTGGATTTTGATCGACCAAACCTGGCTGGCGTGGCAGACACCGACGCCTATACCTATACGGCAGGTTTTCAGGTCGGCCATCAATTCCACATTGCGGGAGAAACCGACAAGTGGACAGTCACACCCCGTGCGTCTCTCACTTACATTGACAGTGATATTGACGATTTCACCGATGCGTCCGGCATTGCCGTCGACTTTGTCGAAAGCGACAGCATGCTTCTGGAAGCCGGCATGATCAGCGGTCTGGACCTCGACCTGAAAGGCAACCGCACCTTGAACCTCTCAGCAGAGATGGGTATCGAGTATGATCTGTTGGGCGGCAACAGCATCACCGCCAACGCAGTGAACTTCGCAGCGGACAGAGATGATACAAGAGCGACCTTTGGCGCAGGCGCAACTGCGCAGCTGGGAGATGGCTTCTCCATTTTCGCACGGGCCGACGGTAGCGCGTCCTTGTCTGGCGAAGGTCATTCAAAACGAGCTACCGCAGGTGCCCGCATTACCTTCTAGTGGGCATTGTGGTGCGAAGAAGCGTTAATCCCGCAGCAGAAAACCCTAAGCTGAAGAGGATGCCTCCGAGAAAGTAGCCCCACCCATATGGGGTTGGATCAAGCACGCCGAGCCCGAGACTGACAAAGGGAACCGCGATCCAGAAGCCTGCTACCCAGGCCGGGTAAGCGCCCTTGCGTACCAGATCTATACCCAACAGAAACAGACCTCCGACGATCAGCTGTACGCCAACCCCGTAAACATCAATGCCAAAGGGAACATGATCAGGCCCGATGATCGCTGCCTGGCCAACCGCCGCGATCACAAACCCGACCAGACCGAGCAATCCCATCCGATCAGCACGCGCCAGATAGATGGCAAACAGGCCAAAAAGCAGAGCAACATCAGTGACGAAATAGAGAGTCTCAAGCGGCACAGACCCCTCAACCCAGGGAATGAAACTCGAACCAAATCGAAGCGTACCCCCAAGAAGGGCGGCTATGGCACCCAGCCGGATGAGAGCAGGAAAGGTGACAATCATCTATTTCTCCTGCGAAGCGCAAACAGGGTTTTCGGGAAGCATGGCACGGGCGTGAGCCGGTACCATCAGGAAGCGTTCATCATCCGTCGCCTCGTAAAACCTAAGACAAGCCTCAGACAATTTGATCACGTGATCATCTCCATGTTGGGCTGCACGCACAGCTATCTCTTTTGTCGGTTCAGACTGCAAAGCACCTGGGCCAGGCGCTGGAAACTCCGAATAGGCTGAATGCAATCCCGCCGCCGTCTGCCAGCCATAGGACACAAGCTTGCGGGTTGTTTCCTCTTTCACATGAGGGGCGATGTTGAGAATGGCAGCCACGGCCGTGATCCCATGGGTGAAAACGATGGCGGTAAGCGGTGTATGAACCCGGTACAGGAACACCTGCGCAAACTCAGACGCAATGTCGTTCGCGAGAGCCGACAGATCACCTGACACATCGACCAGAGAAATAGCCTCCGCAAATCCCTGCGCGTGAGGGAGCTGCTCAAGAGCCGTCGTGATCGCGCCCTCATTGCGCCGATGCGCCAGCGGCACCAGTGGAACCCTCGCCATCGCTTCTTTTGGAGAAAATGTCGAGCTGTTGTCGACCCGATGCGTAACCAAGGGCTGATAGGAACCGGCCCAGAGGGCAAGACCTTCAGCAAGTTCCCGTCGTCGAAGGGGCGTGTCTTCTACGCCAAGCGCACGCACACCATGGCCAACCCGAATAATCCCGTGCGCTGCTGCTGCAAAGAGGCCCGGTGCCAATCGATCCGCCCATTGATCCAATACCGGCTCCCAGGGACCGCTGGCGAGACGATGGCGGAAAAAGGAGCGCCAGGCATCCTGCCGACGGGGATCACCAATGGCGCCCTCCAACTCAGTGGCGTCAAGCGGCGGAGCGCTGTCACTCGCAGGGAGGATATCGCCACGGTTTGCCTTCACCCAGCTTATTGCCAGATTGCCCTGCCCCATGGCGACAAGGGCTTCAGCCGCCATCGGCGCATGGTTGACGAATCCATTTTCGAGAACAGGCCCCAAGGTGCGTAGCGGCTCAAGGGCAGGATCAAGCAGTTTATACTGAGCCTCAGACATGGAGCATTCCTTTTTAAAAGTATTTTCTTTATTTATTGCGCCCTCTCTAATAATTCAAGTTTTTTCTTTCGTTATCAAATCAGGGATTGGCTCTTTCCTAGAGGACATGACCTAAGGCACTCTAAGTGCAGCAGAAATCACAGGAAGGTTTGAGACCATGACCGTCTACGCAATGGCATTTGTTGAGATTAATGACCGGGAGCACTACGCAAAATATGAGGCGGGGTTCATGGACGCCCTGGCCCCATTTGGCGCTGAGATCCTCGCTGTCGACGAAGCGCCCAATGTGCTGGAAGGCGAAGCGCCTAAGGGACGCATCGTGCTTATTCGCTTTCCCTCAGCTGAAAAACTCGACGCCTGGTATAATTCAGACGCCTACCAGGCAATTCTGCCATTCCGCAAAGCCGCATCGAACGGTCATGTGATCAGCGTCAAAGGATTTGAAATGCCCTAGAGCGTTGTCAGGTGAAGTGGAAACACGTCATCGTCCGGCAACGCGACGAAATGGGCCTAAGCAGCGTCGAGCATCACCACACTGAAGAGCTTCTCATCATCCATCCATGACTGAGACAGGACCCAGCCTTGCGCCTCCGCCAGCTGCACCAATTCATCAAGCGCAAACTTGCGGGAATTTTCCGTGTGAATAGTCTCGCCTTCTGCAAAGCCAATCTTGGTGTCCCCGACTGTCACCGTCTGGTCTCTCTGGCTGACCAGATGCATCTCAACCCGGGAAGCGTCTTCGTTCCAACGGGCTTCATGCGCAAACTGGTCGAGGGTAAATGTGCCCTCAAGCTCCCGGTTGATGCGTTTTAGAATATTGAGGTTGAAGGCCGCCGTCACACCGGCTGCATCATCATAAGCAGGGATAAGGCGCCTCACATCCTTTTTCAGATCCGCGCCAAGCACGAAGGATGCCCCCTCCCCTAAATCCTGTCGCGCGCGTTGAAAGAAATCTGAAATTTCTGCGTTCGACAAATTGCCAATGGTTGAGCCTGGAAAAAAGCCGATCGTGCGCCCGGCACCTCGCGCATCCGATGGAACAGAAATCGGAGACAGGAAATCACCGACAACAGACTTGATCGAGAGAGAAGGATAATCCCGGCGCAACTGGTCAGCCGTCTCCTCCAGGAAGGACGCGGACACATCGATCGGCACATAGCAGTGCAGTGAGTCAAACGTATCAAGCAACAAACGCGTTTTAACCGAAGCGCCGGACCCATATTCTACGAGAGTGGCGCCGCTTCCGGCCGCCGCGGCAATCGCGCTCCGGCAGCCTTCCAGAATCTTGGTCTCTGTCCGGGTTGGATAATATTCCGGCAGGTCTGTAATCTCTTCAAACAATTGGGAGCCGCGCTCGTCATAGAGCCAGCGACAGGGCAGTGTCTTTTGCGGAAGCCCAAGCCCCTCAAGAACATCAGCTGCAAATTCAGCATTCGTGACTTTTACTGTGTCCAACATTACGACGCATCCCTCGCAAGTCTGAGGCCGGAAAACTGCCAACGCTTGTCCGGATGAAAGAAGTTACGATAGGTCGCCCGCATATGACCGCCCGGCGTGGCGCAAGACCCACCACGAAGAACCATCTGTCCGCTCATGAACTTCCCGTTATATTCACCGACCGCCCCTGGCGCGGGTTTGAAACCCGGGTAGGAGGTAAAAGGACTGGCCGTCCACTCCCAAACATCTCCATAGAGACCCGCAAGATCACCCGCTGGCGCATCCTGTGGACGTGGCCGTAACATATTGGAGGACGCGAAATTGCCTTCAATTTCAGCGTCGCGGGCGGCATGTTCCCATTCAGCTTCGCTCGGCAATCGCATTCCTGCCCAGGTTGCATAGGCATCTGCTTCATAGAAGCTCACATGGGCAACGGGCGCATCCAGATGAACAGGCTGCGGCCCCCGCAATGTGAGAGACCACCAGGTATCATCCTGTTGGTACCAGTAAAGCGGCGCGTCCCATCCACGTTCCGTGGCGATCGCGAACCCATCCGACAGCCAATATTGCGGATTGCGATAGCCACCAGCCTCCATGAACTCAATCCACTCGCGATTGGTGACCGCGCGGGTCGCCAACTCAAAAGGTCGCACCAACACCTCATGCTGCGGCCCTTCGCAGTCAAACTTAAAGCCATCGCCGCTGGCCCCCAGTGGCAAACGCCCTCCATCAAACGAGACCCAACCTGCATCACCCGTACCCTTGTTTGTCATCTCTAAAGGGACAGCGGGCGCGAAGGCCGGACGCAATGGATTCTGCGCAAACAGGTGCAGAACATCCGTAAGCAAAAGCTCCTGATGTTGCTGTTCATGATGGAGACCAAGCTCAATCAGCTTGGCAAGCTCGGGCGGAAGCTTGCTGGCCAAAAGGGTCTCCATCGCCTCGTCCACATGCGCACGATAGTCACGGACCTCATCAAGGGCCGGGCGCGCCAGCATGCCACGGCGCGGACGCGGGTGGCGCTCCCCTACCGCGTCATAATAGGAGTTGAACAGGTAACAGTAATTGTCATCAAAGAGCGTGTACCCGGACACATTCGGTTCGAGGATAAATGTCTCAAAGAACCATGTTGTATGTGCAAGGTGCCACTTCGCAGGGCTTGCATCTTCCATGGATTGAACCGTCGCTTCCGCATCACTTAAATGGTCGGTAAGCGCCAGGGACTGAGAACGTACGAGCGCGTAATCGCCAAGCGCAATCGACACGCTCCCCTTGAGCGGGGTCGATGAAGGAGATGTCATGTCAGGACTCTCTGTTGAACTCGAGATTGTCGGGGTAGAAAGCGACATAGTCTTTCAACGTCGCCGCGGGAGGAATGGGATCTTCATAGCTCCACGCGATCGCCGAACCATTGCGCCCAACGAACTCAAAATAGGATGCATCACCCTTGCGCGGACAATGACTCATCTTCTCCAACTGAACACTAAGGCCTAGCCGTACATCACCGCGTGGAAAGTAAAGAACGGGCGTGTGGCCCTTCTCATGCACAACGATCACATCATCACTCACTGCCAGTACAATATCTCCATGGACAACGGAGATTTTTTGCCCCGCGGCAACGAAAGCCAACGGCTTTTGAAAACTGGTCTCCGCGCGCGACCCTGGTGGCAATATGCCCGCGGCCCCATCACCCGATAATGTCTCTTGGTCTGCCACTCTTCTCTCCTCCCTACCATTCTCCCTTTCAGAGGGTCAGGTAAATATGGGATTTGGACGGCACCGAACGAGATCGCAATATCGCACCCGGCTGGTTCAGAAACAGACCGTACCGCACTCAGAGTGAAACGCCAGAGCCAATTGCCAGGCTCCTGACAAAAACTGGCAGTTATGCGCACGGATAAAAACTTTGTGACAAATTGTCGAGAGGCAAGGAACCGTCGAATATTAGTCCAATTCAGCACACAGTCCGCGGACAAGCGGCTCAATCGATTGCATCAAGTAGGTCTCTGCTGCTTTGGCACCACGCACCCGGATGCGCCGCAGCCGAACCAGATCGCAATATCCATGCAATTGTGTCATCAGGGAAACAGACAAGTGTCTCACGCGCGTCTTGGACAATGATTGTTGTTCGAAAAGCGCTTCGACGGCGCGGAAGGTTTCCTCAATGGCTTCTTCAAGTTCTGGATGGCGTCCATCTTCATTCAACCGCGGGCCGAACATGATCTGATAGAGACTGTCATTGGCCAGCGCCCAGCGCACATAGGCACGCGCAACACTCTTAATGCGATCATCAACCCCTTGATCGCGTGTCGCCGCATCGCGGAGCGTCGCGGCAAAACCCTCATGACCAGAAAGCGCCAGCGCAACAAGCAACTCACGCTTATCGGCGAAATGCTTGTAGACCGCGCCATGTGTCACGCCTAGATCGCGGGCAAGACCGCGCAGCGTAAACTTATCAAGCCCCTGTTCTGCAATACAGCCGGGCGCCTCGCGCAGGACCGCTTTCCGTAAGTCTCCATGATGGTAGGTGGATTTTGTTTTCACCGACAAACCTGTCTCCAGCGCAAATTTTCATGCTTCGCACTTGATCTTATACAACATCGCCTTTATGTAACCACTGGTTACTTTGAAAAAACAAGCCATATAGCAAGAAGGAGGCACCATGAACGCAAGCACCAATAAGTCCGCCACCTTGGCGCAGGGTACCGTGAGCTATCGCGATAAAGGGACAGGACCAGCCATTGTTTTTGTGCACGGTCTTTTCCTGAACGGAACGATTTGGGACAAGACGATCGAACGCTTGACCTCTCATCGGAGATGCATCGTGCCTGAACTCCCCCTCGGCGCGCATACAACACCTCTCAACAAAGGGGTCGACCTCTCATTGACCGGGGTTGCCCAGCTCGTCGCAGACTTTCTGGAAGAACTGAACCTCGACAACGTGACCCTTGTCGGACTCGATTTCGGCGGCGTCATCGCACAGATCGTAGCAGCCCGGCACAATGATCGGGTGTCCCGGCTCGTTCTGACAAACTGCGACGCTCTTGAGGTCTGTCCGGCAAAAGGGTTTGGCTATCTCACATGGTTGCCGCGTGTACCTTTCGCGACCTGGATTCTTGGAAAACTCATGCACCATGTAGGGCCATTGCGCCGTCACGAGACATCCTTCGCAGCGTTTGCAAAAACGCCCCTGCCCGACGCCCAGCTTAAAGACTGGGTTCGGCCCATGGCAGTCTCATCAGGTGTGCGCCGGGACGTCAAAAAGCTGCTGCGCTCAATTGACGTCAAGCTGACACTCGCACTTCCAGCCGAACTCAACAGCGCAGGAACGTCAGTTCTGCTGGCTTGGGGGTCAGAGGATGCACTCTTTTCGATGGACCTCGCGCAGAGACTCGCAGCTGCTATCGGAAGTAACGCGTTCCTGACGGAAATCCCTGACGCAAAGACATTCGTTCCACACGACGCCCCAAAGGCACTCGCGTCAACCATTTTGGCGTTTACCGCGACGCCACCCTGGAAGCTCACAAGCGCAAGTCAGGCAAAATTATCAAAATCTGCTTAGGAGAACCCCATGACGCTTAAAGGCATTGCACACATCAACTTCACCGTTAGCAATTTCGAGAAATCATTCCCGTTCTACGAGAAGCTCTTCGCCCATTTGGGCCTGAAGGAAATGATCAAGGCAGATGGCTACTATTACTGTGTTGGAAAACGGACCGCCATCGGCATCCAGGCATGTAGCGAAGAGAATACCGACCTGCCTTTTGATCAGGGGCGGTCAGGGTTGCATCATTATTGCCTTTCCATGGAAAGCCGGAATGACATAGACGCGCTCGCCAGCTTTGCAGAAACCATCGGCGCGCGCATTGTCAGAGAACCCGCCGCGCAGGATGACTGGTTTCCGGGCATGTATTCATGTCTCTTTGAAGACCCGGACGGCATTCGCATCGAAGCAAACCATATTCCAAAGCGCAGTTGACCAGTTTGCAGGCAATGGCTTACTGGGCAGGTCTCGGTCGACTGATAATACGAAAGATGGCCGCAAGGGACACACAAGCCCAGACACCTTCCAGAATGACAAAGGGCATATAGGCGATGAGCCACGAAGCATAGGTCGCAAGCAACGCCCCTATGAAGTTCGTACTCGGATAGGCCAAGCTCTCTTTTGCGACCATGCCCAAAAGGTTCGCAGCAAAGGCGCCGAGCAAAAGCGCAACCCCAGCCGCCCCAATAAGATCTGCCCCAAACATCACGACCCCGTCTTTGAAAGCGCGCGGAGCCACCATTGGTTGAGCTGCCAGATCGAACGCTCCAGTGGTGACAAACGACCCTGTGACGTCAACGGGGCTTTGAGGCCTTCCCACACCATATCGTTCGCCTCAATATCCTCATGATGGATCACGGAGAGAAGCGCCCCTGCACCCTCGGCAATTTCATCTATATTCGGCAGCTTCGCTGAAGACTTTGGTACCAAGAAGTGGATCTGGAGATGAAGGCGATCAACACTCACGGGCGTAATCTGATACCAGGTCGCGGATGTCCCTTGGAACGCCAGTAGGAAATACGGAAACAAGACTGTCGCCAACAGATCATCCCGCTGCCAGTCTTCTAAACCTTCGATGAGCGGAAGGCCATCCGGGTCATTTCCATGCGGCTCCTTCGCGGGCATATGAAGAATGGAATAGGGCCCGCTTGCATTCGGAATTTTTGAGTCCTTCGCAGGATATACCGGCTCGAATGTCTCTTTATGGATGGCGATGTGATGATACGCCTCCATGAAATTCTCGACCAGGACCTTCCAGTTCCAGGGACTGTCAAACTCCAGCGTCTTGATGATGACCATATCATCAAGCTTGTAGTTCGAAAACGTATCTTGATAGCTCGCTACCTGCGGCGCGAAAGCTTCAGCATCATTGTCAAAATTGACCATGACGAAGCCTTCCCAGATCTCGGTGCGCAATGTTGGGAGCTTGCAGGACTTCTCATCAAACCCTTCAGCCCCGTCCATCAAAGGCGCACGGATGAGCTGACCGTCGGTCGCATAACTCCACGCATGGTATGGACAGGAAAAGAGTTTCCGATTGCCAGCTCCCTCTGCAATCGGAGCTGCACGATGGAGACAGACCCGAGACATCACACGGACCTCTCCATCCGTTCCGCGCACAAGCATCAAGGGCTGATCGTAGAGCGTGATGCAGATGTAATCGCCCGGGTTCGGCACCTGATCAGCGCGACCCACTGGCAACCAGTTTTTGCGCATGATCCGCTCAATCTCAACGTCATAGAGATCGGGGTCGGTATAGGCAGCTGTTGGTAATGTCCAAGCCTCTTCAAGCGGCGCGGAGACACGGGAAAGCTCTTCCGCCGAAAGGCCAGGAAGGGTGAGAGAATGTGTATGCATCATCAGTCTCCTCAGGCGGCGGCTGTGAGCCAGTCAGCAATGCCCGGCGCTTCCATGACTAAGGCTCGCCACCCTTCAGGCACTATCGCGGCGCATCCACCATTGAAATCGGAGGCACCATAAATCTGCCTGGCCTCATGAGTCAATTATTTTTGTTTAGATGAAATAAAATAGACATTGGCGGATTTCTGCGGCAAATTGAGGCATGGTGGAAGCAAGCGAAAAAACACCCGCACAAAAACCCAAGCGGCCAGTAGGCCGCCCGAGGGCGGACGGACGACCACAGCTCACAAAAGAGGCTGTCTTTTTGGTCGCGGCCAAACATATTGCCAAGGACGGATATGCCGGCGCCAGCATTCGCAAGATCGCAGCGGAACTGAAAGCGGCACCAGCATCCGTCTTCAATCTCTTTCCAACCAAAGACGTGCTGTTGAACGAATTGCTGAGCTTCGCCGCAACCCCTTCCATGGTGTTTTACGACGAACTTGCCAGGTTCAATCTCCCTCCAGGAGTGGCGCTGTTTAAGTCGATCATGGAGGAAGTGACGGCTGTCGCCTCGGCGGACCGCGATTTCCCAGCCATCTTCTACTTACCGGAACTCTCAAAGCCCGGGTTTGAACCCGCGCAAAAAACCCGCGCCACCATGGTCGCGCACTATCGCGCCCTCATCGAAGCCGGGCAGCAGGCCGGTCTGTTTTCAGTCGAGATACCCGCACTTTCAGCAGAACAGGTTTTCCAGCTCACCGAAACGAGCATCATCGCCCAACAGGTTGCGGCGGCGACGCCGCCTGAAAAGGCAGCACGCGCAACAGCGCGCTTTTGTTTGCGTGGATTGCTGAATGATCCGGCGGAGTTGGCTGCGATTGAGCAGGCAGCAGATCTGGTGCCGCTCGCTTTTGTTCTACCCGAAAGGGTCTGACCGACCTGTCAGACTGACCAGCAGATCAGTTACACGGCAACACATTGTCAGTGAGTGCAGTACCGCCAAAGTCAATTGTGCCCGTGAACGACGCTGCGCCATTTGTCTGACAGACCGTCGGCGCATTCGTCAGATTGTTGAGATTGCCTGAGCCATCGAGAACCATCGTCGCCCCAGCCCCACCTGTGAAGACGAAGACAGCGCCACCACCCGCACCAGCAGTGCCCTGATGATCATTCCCGGTATAGGTCAGTGTCGAATTTGCCCGTGCTTCAATTGTCGTCCGCGTAATGTCCCGCCACGTGTTGTTGGTGATCACCGCAGTCACACCGGTCCCCATCTCAACAGCACTGAAAACGCCTTGCTCGCTCAGCGTATTGTTCGTGAACGTAAACTGGGAATTGCTTCCAATCTCCAGACCGCGTCCGCCGAGGTTTTGCAAACTGGTATTGTCGATATAGACGTTCGTCGTTCCCGCCGCCAGGTTTATGCCGTCAGTCGCCTGCGCCCCGTCGCTGCTAATTGTGAGCCCGGTAATGTGCGTATTGTTTGCCATCCGAACAGCATCGGCTTCAGCAAGAACATGAATTGTCGCTGCAGCTCCGGGCGCGGCATATGTGTCTTGCACGCCTGTCGTGCGCCCCTCAACGAGAATTCCCTGCGTGCCACCAACGATGGATTGATCTGCTTCCAATATAGTTTGACCAAACGTTCCATTGTCGCCCTGTAGAACGATAAGGCTGTTGCCCCCGGCCGCAGTCACCTGAGCTTGAGAGGTGCCGGGCGTATCCACAAAGACAACCTGATCTAGGTCGACATTCGTGTTCGCATCTTTCACCGGTTCAAGCGTCGTAGGCAAATCGACCGAGGTCACACTGGTGACTGTCGATCCAGAACGGGTTTGCGTCACAATGTCTGTATCCCGTTCCAGCGCTTCCATCATTCTTGCCGATTGTGAAACGCGCCCACGGTTCGAACGGTTGGGAGATCCCAGCGGAATACGGAGCCTCACACCAATTTCAAACTGCTCTTTGCGCACATCATCATGTTGCGCTTCCATCTCAAAAGTGAGCCGCGACCCTGGCAGCCCGCCAAACACATCATTGAGCCGCCACTCGGCGCGCAGACGCGGGCCCCAGATGGCGTCCGGAAAGAGCGAGTTGTCGAAGTAAAACCCGCCAAGAAAGATCCGGGCTTCGTGATCGAAAAGATCAACGCCCTCCTCAACAGGCTGAACCCAGTCGAACCATTCTTCCAGTGGCGCGCGGCGACCCACCTCGCCATCAACGCCCCAGGCGGCAAGATCAAAACCGGCGCTTGTGGTGGTGGTCGTGGTGGTCGTGGCACCCCCGCGGGCAAAGAACAATTGCGACCCAACGAGACTTAAGGCTGGGTCGGTCGTCACCGTTGCAGACGTGGTGGTTGAAGTGGAGGCGCCAACGCTCTTCTGATCCTCAAGCGGATAGTAGCCGTTCAGCCGAACATCCCAGTCCTTGGAGAGCGCTTCCACACCCCCGGCGATCTGATGAAACGTGTTGCCATTCTCAGATGTCCGAACGTCATAGCCGCCCCAAACGCCAAGGTTCCAGCCGTCGCTGCGCATCTCCCGATAGCCCAGTGCGAAATTGCCTTCTTCCGACCCACCCTCAAAGAGTTTGCCGCGTGCTTCGACAAAGAGAAGTTGATCTTCATCCTGTGCAATCGGCGCGAAGCCAACCGCCTCTGCCCTGTCATTGCGGTTGGACAAAGTCCCGCCAGCTTCAACCCAAGGTTCCCAGTTAGGTGTTGCGCCAGCACCAAGACCCGCGTCGGCAATTGCCGGCCCGGTGAGCATGCCCAAACACACTGCGAAAACAGCCCATGACGCCAATTGGCGGGCCAACCCCGTTAACACTTTCCAGATCCCCACGAACGCGCAGAATTCTCGCAAACTTCAAGAATTCCGTCGTTTTTCTGGGACAAATCCTACGCGCCCAAGCACATTCTGGCGACCAAAAGTCCATATTATGGTTAATTGAGGAAACGAGGCCTGTTCCTAGTCCAATTGGCCTCTGAACCGATCAACAAAACCAATACCCACCGGTCCCGCGATATGAGAAGTGGGTTTGCTCGCCGCTTGATGATGCATGCAGCTGCCGAACTCTGAGCAGAAATTATCTCGCGAGTAACGCTCAAGGATGACGCTGAGATCGGTCTTGGGAACATCTTCCAAACGTGACCCCACAAGATCGAGAGCGGCTCCAAAATGCACAAAAGCGAGTTCTGGGGCGCATTTATGGACCACGCCAATGGACGAATGCAGGGCGATCGCATCATGCACTATATCCGCCCGGCTCTCGGCCAATCCATTATTGAGACAGAACGTTCTAGCCAAATCTGCCCCGACCCATTCAAACGATCCAGGATCGTCTTTGTGCGTCTCGCTCAAGCCCAGATCATGGAGAATACACCCGAGATAGAAGAGCTCTTTGTCCAGCTTCAGACCATCGCGGGCGGCAAGGAGTGCCCCAAAACAATAGGTTCGCTCTGAATGGGCAACCAGCATCGGCGAGCAGAGCTCTTCGGCATATCCGCGTGCCTGATTGGCCAACGCGCTATCCGGTGCCTGCCAATCCTCAGGCACCACATCTTGCAGGCGTTTCAGGCCGAGACGAAGAGCGAGTCGATGGCGCGCACCCCTCATTTCAGCGCCAAGTATGCGCCCAATAACTCTAGGCTTCGACAATCGGCCGGGGTCTTGAGCCAGGGTCATCGGTCTGCTCCTTCATATTTGTTGTTTGAGCTTGAGAGATAGAGCGCGATGTTGAGCGCATCGAGGGCAAGACAGATGCCCATTGTGAGCGTCACAAAGGCCAGCCAGGCGCTGTAAAGATCCACCACTCCCCGGTCTATCAGGACCTGAACGAGGTAAGGAAAGAGCGGCAGCCAGACGATGTGCACCAGACTTGAGAGCCGGGTAAAAGGCACCCGCTTATGCATCTGAGCAGCGATCAGGACCGATCCCACACAGCTGATAAGAATAAGAACGGCTTCGAAACGGTAGAAGAAAACCAACCCTCCAAGCACCATCGGCGCATTGAGCAAGGGCCCCCAGATCCGCATGAAGGGGGACACCCGTTGCAGGTCTTCAATCATGCACTTGACGTCTCTTATCCACCCCACAGGCATCTCCTGAAATAGAGGTTTATTTTTATACCGGTCCGCTTAATAATGCGCAGATGAGAGCCGGGGTCAAGAAATATATGCGAAACGGTATAGAATAATGAAAAGCACGCCTAAAACCAGTGCGAGAGGGCGCCCGCGCAAGTTTGACAAGGACGCGGTCCTCCAGCTGATCGTGAAGGTCTTCTGGGCGAAAGGATATTCAGGCACATCTCTGGATGACCTCGCCACCGCAACCCGGCTCAGCCGCCCCAGCCTTTACGCTGCCTATGGCAACAAGCTCTCAATGTATTTAGCTACACTGGAGGTGTTCGGGCATCGCATGGCGACCGAGGCAGGGGGGGCCCTGGCCACCGGGCCCGATCTGCGCACAGGCCTCCTCAACTTCTATGACGCGGCGCTCGACATTTACCTCGGCAAAGATGAGGAAATGGCCCAAGGCTGTCTGGTTTTCACCACAGCTGTGACAGAAGCGACGAATGAGCCCGAAATCAAAGCAATGGTGCAGGCGCAGCTCGCCGGCATGGATCAGGCGGTAAAAGCCCTTATTGCTGATCGTGCGCCCGGTATTGCCCCCTCCGCTATCGCGGCAGCGGCAGAACTGGCCACAGGAACACTGCTCAATCTGGCAACCCGGGCCCGCGCAGGTACCCCGCGCGAAAGGCTGCGTGAAGTTGCCCAGGCAACTGCCGATGCAGTCGCGGCGCTGACGCGCGCCCGACCGGCCTAACCGCTCTTAGATTCAAACAAGAACGATCACGACAGCTGCGGCAATGGCCAAAATCATCTGCGCTGCGTCCATGACATAGATGAAATTCATCGGCCCGGTAGCGACATCCCAGAGGGTGTCATCCGCCTGGCGTCCGCCATTTCTGTGAATGGGCACATTCGGCGCAAACTGGGAGAAATGCGCCGCCGCGAGCGCAACCAGAATGACCACGCGCTCAGCCGGGTCAGCGAACAAGTCGAGCCCCAGCACTGAGATCACGATGAGCATCCAACAAAGAAGAGCCAAAGACCCGTTCATGCCACCAAGGAACCGAATGCCTGCTGCCATGGTGGGAAACACCGGTGAGTGTCGTTGGCTCTTGGCGACCATCACTTTCGCGGCCGCAAAATGCTGAAATCCGAAATAGCGCAGCGCTGCAGTAAACCAGAGCGCGCTTGCCACCAGGGCCAGCACATAAAACGACGAAGCGATCATGGATTTCTCCTGTGACAGATGCGGTGATCATGAATGGGCCTGTTGCGAATGAGGCCCGAAGCAGGTATTTCAAGGTTGAAGCTTTATATTTCAACCTTGAAGTAAAATCAATGGCAAAGTCACCACGCATCTTCCACCTCCTTCAGCAAGCAAACAGCCGGCTCTTCGGCGCTGTGGATCGTCAGCTCAAATCCCGAGAGGGAATTGCGACCGCGCACCAGGTCATTCTTTTCGTGTTGGCGCAGGAAGATGGCCTGGCGAGTGCCGAAATCGCCAAACGCGCAGGCATGTCTCAATCTCGCCTGACCGGGTTGGTGGACACATTGGTCTCAAAAGGGATGGTGCGCCGGGAAAAAGCAGACACAGACAGCCGGGTCCACAAGGTCTTCATCACAGATCAGGGGACAGCCCTGGTTGCCCGAACATCCGGACAGGCGAGAGGGCTCAATGAAGACCTTCTCAAGCCCTTTGCCAAAAGTGAGCGCGAGACCATCGCGCGCTTCCTGAAACATGTGTCTGACACGGCGAAGACCATCGAAAAACGCTGAGCTTTTTCACACCGTACTGACCCTGCCCGTCGACGACGGGCAATTGTCAGGAACACCGCCTGGCGCTTAGGCTTGGCAGGTCCCTGTCGCGCGCCGTGGCGGGTTGATGTCGTGGTCTGACGGGTCCCTGTCGTGGTTAAATCAGGCCACATCCGGCTCTCATGAAGCCTCAGCGGAAAGGTAGCCCTCATGAGTATTCAGATATGAGCATTCAAAAAAGACGCCTTGAAAAAGGATGGACGCAGGAACAGCTCGCAGAGCATGCGGGTCTGAGCGTGCGTACCATCCAGCGTATCGAAAGTGGAAATCCAGCGACCTTGGAATCGCTGAAATGCCTCGCTGCTGTTTTCGAAACAAGCGTGACACGCTTAACGCAGGAGCCCGAGACAATGAACAATCTATCCCAAGACACATCGCTAAAAGACCGGCAGGAACGCGACGCCATTCAATATGTGCAAAGTCTCAAAGGCTTTCACATGCACTGGCTCTCTTACGTTTTGATCATGCCCGGCCTTTATGTGCTCAACATCATGATGAACCCGGACCGCCTTTGGGTCATCACCGTCGCCCTGGGTTGGGGGTCCGGTGTCCTGCTTCACGGATTGACCGTTTTTGGGTTCTTCAAGTTCTTCGGCGGCGACTGGGAGCAGCGCCAGTTCAAAAAACGCATGGATGAACTGAACCAGCGCTAAACGGAGATGAGGTCAGCTATGCCCCTCATGAGCAACAGCTGACCTCAAAACATCAAACTCACGCATTGCCGTGATAATAACGCTCAAAGACAATCTCGCCGTCTTTCCAGGTCGTCACCACAACCTGGTTCTGGACCACGTGGGCACCATCTTTGGTTTTGAACTCCATCGTCGCTTCATAAAAGGTCTTGTCGCCACCTGCACCGATTGAGTGGGCAGTGTATTGGATGAACTCAGCGACACCCTCCAGGAGTTTTTCTTCAAAGGCGATGCATTCCGCTTTGCCTTTTCGTGCAGGATTGTCCTGCTCTTGGATGGCAACATCATCTGCAAAGTAGGTTTGCATGCCTTCGAGAAATCCACCTTCCGCAAGCAGAGCCAAAAGGCCGTTCAATCGGTCGAGGTTTTGCGACTCCATAATCTGAGATCCTATTTTGTTGTCCGGCCATCAAAACTGGTTGGGCGGTTCGGTGTTTAGAGCTGCATAAGTTTCAGCCCCGGCGCTGCTATAGTTGGGGACGCCCGATCAGAGGATCCAGAAACCGTTGATCACCAGTCATCAAATAAGGGTTACAGACGAATCCACAGACAACCTCAACCAACAGCCATTCCCCGAAAGGGGTGGATCACACATCATGTTAAGGAAAATTGGAGCGGGCGATGAGATTCGAACTCACGACCCCAACCTTGGCAAGGTTGTGCTCTACCCCTGAGCTACGCCCGCGCTCCAGACGGGATATATCCCCGCCGAGGGGGGTATATCGCGCATTGATGCCGCCTTTGCAAGCCCTTATTGCGCCTAACTTTTCAAGCTGCAATGGAACACCTTTAGACAGCGTCAGGCCTTGGCAAGAAGCGCCCTTGGTGGCATGAGAAGCAGATGACGACCGAAGACCAAACATCAGATCCCGCTCCATTAGAAGCCCCTGTCAGCAAGGAAGGCCTACTGCACCTGCTAAAGGATCTGGGCATCGCCGCCACCACCATCGACCACCCGCCCCTCCACGCGGTCGATGATGCTCAGGCTTGGCGGGCAGCCAACTTGGGCACAGAAACAGGCGGCTTCTGCAAAAACCTGTTCCTCAAGGACAAAAAGGGCGCTCTTTGGCTTGTCGTTACGCTAGAGGAACGAAATATTCGTCTAAACAGCCTGCCGAAAAGCCTGGGCTCAGCACGCCTCTCCTTCGCAAAACCTGAGCTTCTCTGGGAAACCTTGGGCGTCAGGCCTGGCTCCGTCACCCCATTTGCGCTGGTGAATGATGTGGACAGACAAGTCCGCCTGATCCTCGATGCCCCCATGATGGACCATGCCTGGCTGAACTATCATCCGTTGACCAATGAGGCGACCACCACCATCTCAAAAGCCGACTTTCTGAAATTCATCCGCCATTGCGGCCACGAACCCACTATTATCGATTTGGAAGCAGCGGCAGGCCTTTAAACAGCGCCTTTCGCCCTATTTCATTTACAGACAAGTCTCTTTTGCAGACAGAAAATGAAGGAACCTCATGTCAGATCTGGCAGGCACCCCTGATACGCCCCCGACACCTTCCGGCGCGGGCGACTACATCAAGGACACAACAACAGAGACCTTCATGGCAGATGTCGTGGAGGCCTCCAAACAGGTTCCCGTGATTGTCGACTTCTGGGCACCCTGGTGCGGGCCCTGCAAACAGCTCACACCCGTTATAGAGAAGGTCGTCAATGCGGCCCAAGGTGCTGTGCGTCTTGTGAAGATGAACATTGATGATCATCCAGAAGTTGCCCAACAATTGCGGGTGCAATCGATCCCAGCCGTATTTGCCTTCAAGGACGGTCAGCCGGTAGATGCTTTTCAAGGCGCCCTGCCCGAAAGTCAGATCAAGCAATTCATTGAAAAGCTGGCTGGGGAAATCGGACCCTCCCCTGCAGATCAATTAACCGAAATGGGACGCGAAACTTTTGCTCAGGGCCAGTTGCAGGAAGCAGCACAAATGTTCGCGCAGGCACTGCAGCAGGAAGCCGGACACATTGGCGCCATTGCGGGCCTCGCCCTTTGCTATCTGCAAAGCGGCGATGCAGACCGCGCGAGCCAAACGCTCGAACTCGCGCCCCCCGACAAAGTGAATGATCCCGAGCTCGCAAGCGTGCGCGCAGCGATCGCTCTCGACGCAAAGTCAGGCGATGTCGGCGAGACCGCAGAGCTACGCGCAAAACTGGACGCCAACCCCAAGGATCATCAGGCACGCTTTGATCTGGCACTCGCACTGAACGGTGCAGGCGATCGTGAAGGCGCAGTAAGCGAACTCCTCGACATCATCGCCATGGACCGGGCCTGGAACGAAGAAGCCGCCCGCAAACAGTTGCTTGAGTTTTTTGACGCTTATGGACCAACAGATGATGTGACGAAGGAAGGTCGCAAACGCCTGTCCTCAATTCTGTTCAGCTAGGCGATGTGATCAAACCCCAATGGCAGCTACCGCCATCAAGAAGGTGATAAGTAAACCGTGAGTGGAAAGTACCTCAAAGCAAGCGATCTCCCATCGCGCATTCCTGTGTTTCCGCTCACCGGCGCGCTGCTGCTTCCGCGCACCCAGGTTCCCTTAAACATCTTTGAACCACGCTATCTGCAAATGGTCGAAGACGCTCTGGGCGCCGAACGCCTGATCGGCATGATCCAACCTTCCGTTGCTGCGCCCACAAGCAATGCCGGCATTGTGGAGGAGAAGCTGCCCCTGCACACAATCGGCACCATCGGGCGCATCACCTCTTTCATGGAGACCGATGACGGTCGTTTCCTGATTACCTTGACCGGTGTCTGTCGGTTCCGCATTCGCGAAGAGCTCGACACTGTCACCCCTTATCGTCAGTGCTTTGTGGAGACGGAAGAGTTCAAAGGCGACCTCAAGGCCGGGCTTGGCGAAGACGATGTCTCCCGCGACCGGCTGCTGGAGATCCTCAAACAATATTTGGAGACCAATGGATTGTCCGCAGACTGGGACGCCATTAAAAACGCTCCCAACGAAAGCCTTGTGAATTCCCTGTCGGTGATTTCACCCTATGGACCAGATGAAAAACAGGCATTGCTTGAAGCCAAAACCCTGGAAGACCGAAACCAGATGTTGATTGCGCTAACAGAAATTGCGCTGGCGCGCGACAACACCGACGGCAGCTCGACCGTTCAATAAGGTTTGCCTTCCTCATATTCCCGAAAAAGAGTTCTTATGACCGATACCCAAACAACTCCTCCCGCCAATATTTCTCCTGCGGTTGATCCCAAATTGCTCGAGATACTGGTCTGTCCCGTCACAAAGGCAACACTGCACTATGACCGCGACGCCCAGGAGCTGGTCTCTGAAGCTGCCGGTCTCGCCTATCCCATTCGCGACGGCATTCCCATTATGCTGCCTGACGAAGCGCGGCAGCTGGGATGAGCGACGACACGAAGGCGCCGGACCAGGATCGACCCTGGCCAACGGAGCTGCGCCTTTCTGATCAAGGCCGCTTGCTCATCGTCTCCTTCAATGACGGAGAGAAATTCGAGCTGCGCGCGGAATATCTGCGGGTCGAAAGCCCAAGCGCCGAAGTGCAAGGCCACGGCGCTGGCCAAAAGAAAATCGTGCCCCACAAACAGGATGTTTCAATCACCAACATTGAACCAGTGGGCAACTATGCCGCGCGTCTCCTATTTAGCGATGGGCATGATAGCGGGCTGTTCACCTGGGATTACCTGCATGAACTCGGGCGCGAATATGAGGGAAAATGGGCGGATTATCTCGCGGGGCTCACCGAAGCAGGTCTCGGGCACTGAGCCAATCTCCCAATATCGTCCGTCTGCGGTCAATATACTGGACACTGCGACAGTCTGACACAGCGCAAATGTTTACCATCTTCGTCTAGAAGACGCCGTTCATTACGCACGCGGAGACGGCGGATGAACCAATCAGAAGAGGGATGAGGAGGCGGTGGCACTGAGTATGTGCCATGGAGGAAGTCATGCGTTGAACGGCGCAGGACATGAATAGACATGCGCGCGAACTCACCAGTTTGCCGGCGTGTTTCACATCAATCTTTCGGGGGGACACGAAAGTGAAAAATGCAGGACGCACTAAACAACGACCACGCACTCACGTCCCGGAAGGCTCAAGAATTGACCGCCTACTGGCACAAACTGTCAGAGACTGCAGGTGGCATTCCGCCAAGGACGGCGTTTGATCCGATCGCCATCCCCTCGACTCTGCCATCGGTCTTTCTCATTGAGCGGCTTGATGCGGACACATACCGCTTCCGCTTGCTAGGGACAGATTTTGCAGAACGTGGCGTCAGCGATTTGACGGGCACACTTTTGAAGCGCTCAGAAGTGGCCGCTGATAGAAGCCCAATCTTTGCCGTGCTTGATCGTGTTCTCGACACGCCTTGCGGCCTCCATATCTTGGGCGTTGAACAAAGCGAAAAAGGCAGACAATCGCTTGTCGAATATGTTGCGTTCCCACTGTCCGATGAAGAAAGTGCCTCCCGGTTTGTTGTAGGTAGCGGGTCACCGCTCGCAACATTGGGCTATGAAGATGAGGCGACCGGCTACGGGCCATTGGTCGAGGTAAGAGATCTACGGGAAATTCCACTCGCAATCTCTAAGCAGGGTGCTGCCTAAAGAGGCTCGCCTTTCATCAAACGCGGCAGGTCGCCAACACCACCACCGGCGAGGCGCATAAAGAAACGACGCGCAGGTCCAATCCGGTTGACGAGCCCAAGACCCATGTCGCGCAGCAGGCGCAAGGGCGTCACATCGTTTGAGAACAGGCGGTTAAGACCGTCGCAAGCAACGGCCAGCGAGACATTGTCGAAGCGCCGCCACCGTTCATACCGGTGAAGCGTCACAAGCGCACCAATATCAAGACCAACCCGCTGCGCATCGACCAACACATCCGCCAGTGCTGCAACATCACGCAACCCAAGATTGAGACCCTGCCCCGCGAGCGGATGAATGCCATGCGCCGCATCGCCGACAAGCGCTATACGCGGACGTACATAATCCCGTGCGAGTTGCAATGAGAGCGGATAAGACCAGCGGGGACCAACGGGCTTCATCTCACCAAGATAGGGCCCAAAGCGCTTTGCGCACTCAGCTGCAAATCCCTCGTCATCAAGGCCGAGTAAGGCATCGGCAAGTTCGGTCTCTTCTGTCCACACAAGCGACGAGCGATTGCCCACCATGGGCAGCACCGCAAAAGGCCCGCTTGGCAGAAAATACTCCTGCGCCACGCCATCATGGGGAAGCGCATGCTCAACAGTCGTGACGATCCCGGATTGTCCGTAGGACCAACCGACCGTCTGAATGTCCGACTGTTGGCGGATTTGCGAGCGCCGGCCATCAGCGCCAACCAATAAGGCGCCCTCCAGAAGGGTGCCGGAACCCAAAGTTACAGAGACATGCGACGGCGCCACGTCAAAAGAGACGATCCTGTCGGGCGCCATCAGAGTGACCCCCTCTGAATTCGCCAGGGCTTTACGAAGCGCGACGCGCATATGCCGGTTTTCGATCATACCGCCAAGGGGCGCATCACCAATCTCGGTATGGTCAAAATGCAAAAAGAGCGGTGCGGCCGTTTCGCCGGGTCGACCATCCGTTACGACGATGTCATTGATCGGCTGAAGATGGTCTTCCATGTGCTGGGCAACGCCGAGCCCATCGAGCATTCGGAGCGACGCATCGGCAATTGACGACACCCGGCCGTCAAACTCTGGGTCCACATCAACTGCTGGATCAAGCACATCAACCACAGCGACCTGAAAGCCACCTTGGCCCAGGGCCAGCGCCAAAGGCAGACCTGCCAGGCCGCCGCCGGCAATGATCACATCGAACTTTTTTGGGTCACCGCTCATAGAGGCAAAGTCCATCGGATTGCCCCAAAAGTCCAGTTGCCCCAGTGACGCAGGAGCCAAATCCTTTCTGGCTTGCAAGGGACCAAGCTGAACGCTAGGCTTCGGTGACATTTTGTCAGTTTTGCATCAAGAGGAGGAGCTTGTGGCGGAGCATCATCAGGAAGACGTGTCCCTACCCAAAGGTGTCGCGCTCACCGCGTTGGATGAAACCTATCGCGAGGACATTCACCAGGTTCTCGACCGATTGCGCGCAGAAGCCCCGGTACACGAAGATACGGACCTCGGACGGATCATTCTCACCCGTCACGATGATGTGCGTGGCCTGTTGCGCAATCGCGAGTGGGGGGTCGACCCGCGCAAAGCAACGCCGGATTCCTACATTCGCCTTATCACGGGAACCGATACGGAGGAGGGCCTCGCTCAATTCCAACCCTCCATGCTGTTTTCAGATGATCCCGATCACAAGCGTCTCCGTGCCCTGGTGAGCCAGGCCTTTAATCCCCGCGCCATTGAAAACATGCGGGCAAGGACCGAGGAAATCACCTCTGATCTGCTGGACGAAATGAACGGGCGCGACGAAATTGACTTCATCGCGGACTTCGCCGGACCGCTTCCGACCCTCGTCATTGCAGACATGCTGGGCGTCGCCCTGGAAGACCGGGATGACTTTAAGCGCTGGTCGGACGATCTGATCTTCGGTTTTGATCCACTAAAAAATGAAGAGACCAGCAAGCGCATCGAAGCCTCAGGCGAAGCCATGCGGGCTTACTTTGACAGAACCATCGCCGCAAGGCGGGCCGAGCCCAAAGACGATCTTATCTCAGACCTGATCCGTGTTCAGGAAGCAGAAGACAGCCTGACCGATGACGAAATCATGTCCATGTGCACACTGCTCTTGATCGCCGGAAATGTGACGACAACCGACCTCGTGGGCAACGGCCTCTATGCGCTTCTCACCCACCCAGATCAGCTGAAAAAACTAAAAGCCGACCCGTCGCTGATTGAGAACGCCGTGGAGGAGATGCTGCGCTTTGACAGTCCCGTTACCGACAGCGGACGCATTCCTTTCGGCGATGATGAAGTCGGCGGCTGTCCCATCAAAAAAGGCCGGAGCATCACCACCTCTCTTGCAGCCGCAAACCACGACCCTAGTGTCTATCCTGATCCTCATAAGTTCGACATTGAGCGGGAAGACACCCACCACCAGTCTTTTGGAGGGGGCATTCATATGTGTCTTGGCGCACCCCTTGCGCGCTTGGAAGCCCAGATCGGCATCAATGCCTTCCTGGCCCGCTTCCCAAAGGTGCGTTTGAGCACAATGCCTGGCAAACGTCGGCACTTGCCATCCTTCCGCGGCTTTGAAACATTGCCAGTCAGACTGGACTAAGAAGCGGCGGACTTGTGAATGACTGACGACTGGGCCCACCAGCCTGCCTTAGCGCTTGGGGCTGCGATTGAAAGCGGGCGCGCCGATCCGCGCGAGATCACAGACTATTTTCTGAACCGTATTTCGGCTGAAGACCAGGACAACACGGTCTATGTCCGTTTGACCACTGACAGGGCGAAACAAGAAGCCGCTGAAGCTGCCGATCGCGCGAAAACCGGGTTTCGTCGATCACCTCTGGACGGCGTCCCCCTGTCGTGGAAAGAGCTCTTTGACGTAGCGGGTGAACCTTCAACGGCCTGCTCAAACCTTCTGACCAAAAACATTGCGACGAAAGATGCGCTCACCCTGGAACGGCTGACGCGCGCAGGCGCCGTCCTGCTCGGCAAGACCACCATGACCGAGCTCGCCTTTTCGGGGCTCGGCATCAATCCCATCTTTGGGACCCCGGCAAACCCTCATGACCCCGACATTGCCCGTGCGCCAGGGGGCTCTTCGTCCGGCGCAGGTGTCTCGGTCGCCCGCGGACTTGCAGCCGCTGCCCTTGGCACCGACACCGGCGGATCCGTTCGCATCCCCGCCGCGTGGAATGGCCTCGTCGGCCTCAAAACAAGCTGGGGCCGCGTACCGCTGGACGGCACCGTGCCGCTCTCCCCCTCCCTCGACACGATCGGCCCTCTCACCCACACCGTCGCAGATGCTGCCACACTCTTCTCTCTCCTAAGTGGCGCGACGGCCGACATTCATAATGTGTCGCTTAAGGATCACGCGGTACTCGTGCCTGACAATTTGGTCTTTGACGGCCTCGACGCAGGGATCGCAAAGACCATTGAACAAGCCATTCATACCCTCGGCGCCAAAGGGCTTCGCATCATCCACAAACCCCTACCCGCCCTTGATGAGATCCAGAGCCTGGCGTGGGAGGGAGCCAGCATCCTGATTGCCGAAGCCTATGGGCTGTGGGGCACAGACGTGGAACGACGGCAGAATGAAATGTTTGCCTCGGTCGCGTCGCGCTTCATGATGGGCAAACGCGGCTCTGCGCCAGATCTCGCCGCGGGACTCCTTCTCCGCGAGGCAATACAGAAGCGCTATGCAAAAGAGACAGAGGGCTATGATGCTGTCCTGATGCCGACCGTCGCCATCTCGCCGCCGGAGATCGAACCACTCCTGACTGACGATGCAGCTTATGGGCACGCCAACAGCATGGCACTACGCAACACAACCCTCGGCAATCAATTGGGGCTCTGCGCACTGACTTTGCCCGTGGGGTCAGACGCCCTCGGCCTGCCTGTCGGCCTCATGATGCAGGCAGCCCCAGGCAAAGACGAACCACTGCTCCGCCTTGGCCGGGCAATGGAGATGGCACTCGCAAACTGATGCAGAGCTAAGCCGGCAACAATCGACGCACGTCCGATGTCTCGCCCCCATACATGTTTTTCTCCTCTGGCTTTTCGCTGAGATACTCAACGAAATCGAACTCAAAGCCCGCCGGATCAAGGAAATAGAGGTTCCTGCGGAAGGGATGGTCGCCACCGATGATCTCAACAGGATAGCCAGCCGCCTGCAGGCGTTCAGACAGTGCCTCCAAATCGTCAACACAAAATCCAAGATGCGCGAGCCCCGGCGTATGACCGGCGAGATCACGATTGTCGCCCTGAGCGCCATCATTAAGTGTGATGTAGGTCTCGTCTGTTCCGACATGGACCCAATTCCGGTCCCGTCCGAACCAGGTGTTTTGGCCCCTGCCCCGCACTTCCCAGTCGGGAAATGCCGTCAGAAGAAATTTCAGGGTCGGCTCAATCTCAGCCACACATAAATTCACATGTTCCAATCTGATCATCGTCGTCTCCTATCACTGCAAGATGCGGAGAACATGGAGTGTTTCCTTTTTTATTATAATCCGCCAATATGGAAACTTATTGTTCTCATATAGAAGACAATCAAATCATGCTGGATCTAAACGCAGTCCCCATTTTCCTCGCAGTGGTTGAGCAGAACAGCTTTTCCGGCGCAGCCAAAACTCTGGGCCTAAGCAAATCCGCCGTGAGCAAGCGCGTCAGCACACTGGAGGCTGCACTCGGCGTGAAGCTCATCCATCGCTCAACCAGAAAGCTCCACCTCACGGAAGCTGGAGAGAGATACGTCGTCGCTGCTGAAGCCGCGATGCAGAGCCTCCAGGAGGCAGAAGCCAGCGCGGGAGAGCTTCAAAGCAAACCCCAGGGGCACCTGCGGATCCACGCCCCCATGTCCTTTGGGAGACTGCATGTAACGCCGCTCCTCCCCAAATTTCTGACGACCTATCCAGGAATACAGGTCCATATGGAAATGAGTGACAATTGGGCGGATGTGATTGAAGGCGGCTTCGACATAGCGATCCGCGGAGGTGCACTGCCAGACACAACACTGATCGGCCAGAAACTCTGCGACCTGAAGAGCACCATCTGTGCGTCCCCTGAATATCTGAAGCACAATGAGATACCAACGGTCCCTCAGGACCTTAAGGATCACAATTGTCTGACGTCCACCCACTACGTTCTGGAACGCGAATGGAATTTCAGAAAGGCAGGAAAGACACAGGCCGTGCGAATCTCCGGACAGTTCTCGGTGAACAATAGCGATGCGCTTAGGGAAGCCCTTGTACGTGGCTTAGGCGTCGGGCGCCTTCCAACCTTTATTGCAGGCAAAGACATTCGCGAAGGCAGGCTGGTGCCCATCTTGTCAGACTATGAGATGCCAGCCAGACCGCTCTACGCGCTCTACCCTGACAAACATCTGCTGCCGGTAAAGGCGCGGGTTTTTCTGGACCACATCAAAAAGGCCTATCACGGCGAAAACCCCTATTGGGATGATTGGTGACGCTCCATTCTGCCAAAAAAAACCCCGGCACTTGATAAAGCGCCGGGGTCAAAATCATCTGTAAACAGATTTATTCTGTTGGTAACTGAAGCGCTCTGTCTTCCGTCGCCCGCTTGATGATGTAGGAGTAAATATCCTGCACATCTTGCTCATTCAACAGATCACCAAAGTTCGGCATGCCATTTTCTTCGAGCATGCCTTCTCTCACGATCGCGTCGAAATGTTCACGCGTCGTTGGGCTCATGCGACGAAGGTCGGGCAGCACGCCGCCACTGACCGCCAGGGCGCCATGACAAAGACCACAGACAGACATGAACTGAACTTCGCCATTGCGGAGTTGCTCAGGCGTTGCCGTTACTTCCGGTTGCTCAGGGATGGTCTGATCAAGCAGAGCAAGTTCAGGAAGCTCTTCTGTACCATTCACTTTGAAAACCAGAAGACGCCCATCATTGCCATACTTGGCCGCCGCAGATGTGCGCGCATCGCCAGATGGAAGAGCCGTGCCGCCCCAACCCGCCATGACGGCGACATACTGCTCGCCATCAATTTCATAAGTCATGGGAGCTGCAACAATACCCGTCTGGACATTTGCCCGCCAAAGCTCTGTGCCTGTGTCGGCACGGTAGGCAACAAAACGGCCATCGGCCGTACCCTGCAGCACTAGATTACCAGCCGTCGTCAAGACGCCACCATTCAGGATCGAAGGCATCTCAATCGCCCAGCGCGTCTCGCCGGTCAGCGGGTCAAAAGCTTTGAGATATCCATGATCGATCGGAAGTTCACCGCCCTCTGCAAGCAGGCCATTGATCACGTCGACATAGTCAGCCCAATCAAGGCCCGTGTTCCACCAGTTCTCACGGACTTTGAATTCTTTGCCCTCTTTCCATTGATTGGCGAGCGTGTAGATGCCGCCAATTTCCTGCGTTGGAATGTAGACAAGGCCCGTATCCGGATTAAACGCCATCGGGTGCCAGTTGTGACCGCCATTGGCTGACGGGAACACAAACTGCGGATCTATATTGTATCCGACCGCTGGGTTCTCAACCGGACGCCCGGTTTCCATATCAACATGACTCGCCCAGGTAACCGTGATGTAGGGATCAGCGGAGAGAAGTTCTCCCGTCTCCCGATCAATCACATAGAAGAAGCCGTTCTTCGGTGCCTGCATCAGCACCTTGCGCTCTTTCCCGTCAATCTCAAGCTCAGCAAGAACAATGTGCTGCGTCGCTGTGTAGTCCCAATTGTCGCTCGGCGTTGTTTGATAGTGCCACTTCAACCGACCCGTATTGGGATCAAGTGCAAGAATGGTGGAGAGATAGAGATTGTCCCCACCACCAGGTGACCGGATTTCCCGTGTCCACGGTGACCCATTCCCAACGCCCACATAAAGTGTGTCGAGCTCAGCATCATAGGCCATGGAGTCCCACGCGGTTCCACCACCACCAATTTCCCACCAGCGACCGCCTTTCCAGGTCTCAACAGCCACTTCCAATTCAGGGTGTTCAAATCCATCGGCCGGGTTACCCGGTACGGTGTAGAAGCGCCAGGCCTGTTCGCCGGTCTCAGCATCATAAGCGGTGATGTATCCACGCACGCCAAGCTCAGCGCCGCCATTCCCGATGATGACTTTTCCGTTCACGATCCGTGGAGCACCGGTAATCGTGTAGGGGGGACCCGGGATCGTATTCACCTCCCAATGCACGGAACCATCTTCAGCGTTGAGTGCAAAGAGACGTCCGTCAAAACTCGCTACATAGACACGGCCCTTCCAGACGGCGACGCCGCGATTGACAATGTCACAGCAGCCATACCGCGCCCACTCGCCGGGCACTTCTGGATCGAACTCCCAAAGCTCTTCACCGGTCTTTGCGTTGAGCGCATGAACCACGCCCCAATTGCCTGTGGTGAACAGCATCTCGTCAACAACGATGGGCGTTGCCTCCAGACCACGAACCGTGCCCGTGTTGAAGGACCAGGCAAGACCAAGCTCGCTCGCATTTTGATCATTGATCTGACTAAGAGGTGAATAGCGCTGCTCTGAATAGGTCCGCCCGTGGCTCATCCAGTTGCCAGGCTCACTATCAGCATTAACGATCCGTGCCCCATCTACGTCTACGACCACCCGCGCTACGGCTTCCGCTGGCGCCGCCGGTGTTTCTTCAGCTGGTGCTTCGGCAACCTCGCCTCCCGACACCGCATCCGGCAGGCTTGTTGTATCGGCGTCATCGCCGCCGCCCGCAAACTGCATCACCACAACAGCGGCAATAACCACCCCAGCAGCCGAGTTCACCAGAACCGGCCACTTCTCCCGCAAAAAGTCCGACATGCGGTCTCCATCCCTATTTGTTTGATGAGAGCTGTGAACCAGCTCTTCCTCCTCCGAAACTGGCGGAAAGTGTACCCCAAACCGGCCAAACAGGAAATGCGGAGTGGCACTCAGCATTTTGATAATCGTCGGGAGGAACGCAAGTGCCTATTTTTTGCGCACCAAATGTACACTGGCTATTTTTTATGCACATTCAGAGGGTGTTTTGCAGCGTGAAGAGTCTGTCAAACCGAAAAAGATAGAAAAATCAGTGGGTTAGATATTCTCAACCAAACCGGCACGCTTCTTGGAAACAAGAGGCCAAGGACCAGTCCGCATCCTCCAATACCTGGAGAACCTGGACCTCATTTGCCCCTCAGCATGAACAGGGGGCTGGGAACCGGAGCCTCGTGAAAGCGGGCCCGAACAAACGAAGGGGAAGAACCTGATGAAACTCGTAATGGCAATCATCAAGCCGTTTCGCCTCGACGCTGTGCGCGAAGCACTAACAGCTGAAGGCGTTGAAGGTTTGACGGTCAGCGAGGTGAAGGGTTTCGGTCGCCAAAAAGGCCAGACGGAAATCTATCGCGGTGCTGAATACGCCGTCAGCTTCGTACCGAAGCTGAAGATCGAAGTCGTGGTCAAGTCTGAGCAAACAGACAAGGTCGTCGAAACCATCGTCTCTGCCGCCAAAACCGGACAAATCGGAGACGGCAAAATTTTTGTGACACCCGTTGATCAAGTCACGCGGATCCGCACCGGTGAGACCGATGCGGACGCTCTATAGGAGAGAGCTGATGACAGCCAAATTTTTAAAACTTGGGTCTGCTGCCCTTATTGGTCTGACGGCCATGAGTGCACCAGCCTTTGCCGAAGAAGCCATGACGTCTGGTGAATCGGCTTACATCTTTAATACCCTGCTCTTCTTGATGGCAGGTTTCATGGTCATGTTTATGGCTGCGGGCTTTGCCATGCTTGAAGCAGGCATGGTGCGCTCCAAAAACGTTGCCATCCAATGTACGAAGAACATCTCCCTCTTCTCCATCGCCGGCATCATGTACTATCTGGTCGGCTACAACCTGATGTATGACGGCGTTGACGCTGGCTTTATCGGGTCCCTGTCACTCTGGAGCCCAGACGACACAGCCGCTCTTGCAGACGTTCCTGCTTTCGGCGAAGGCGAAGGCTATGCAGCAGCGTCCGACTGGTACTTCCAGATGGTGTTTGTTGCGACCGCAGCTTCCATTGTTTCAGGCACTCTCGCAGAGCGCATTAAGCTCTGGCCTTTCCTGATCTTCACAGTTGTCCTTACTGGCTTCATCTACCCAATCCAGGGTGCATGGCAGTGGGGCGGCGGCTGGCTCTCAGAAATGGGCTTCTCTGACTTTGCTGGGTCCACAATCGTGCACTCGACTGGCGGTTGGGCAGCTCTTGTTGGCGCCATCATTCTCGGAAGCCGCTATGGCAAGTTCGGCGCAAACGGCGAAATCAATGTGATGCCTGGTTCGTCCATGCCACTGGCTACGCTTGGGACATTCATCCTGTGGCTCGGCTGGTTCGGCTTTAATGGTGGGTCACAGCTCGCACTGGGCTCTGCCTCAAACGCGATTGATGTGTCACAGATCTTCATCAACACAAACATGGCAGCCGCAGCTGGCGTGATTACGGCGATGGTTCTGACGCAGCTTCTCTACACCAAGGTTGATCTGACGATGGCCCTGAACGGCGCGCTTGCCGGTCTCGTCTCCATCACAGCTGAGCCGCTGACACCAACGCTTGGGTCAGCTGCAATGATCGGCGCTATTGGCGGTGCCATCGTGGTTGTCGCCGTTCCGCTTCTCGACAAGCTGAAAATCGACGACGTGGTTGGTGCGATCCCGGTTCACCTGTTCGCAGGCATCTGGGGCACCATGGCTGTGCCGCTCACCAACTCCGACACAAGCTTCTATGTGCAGGGCGTTGGCGTGGTCTCCATCGGTGCATTCGTTGTGCTCGCAAGCCTCGCCTTCTGGTTGGCGCTTAAGTTCACCATCGGACTTCGTGCAAGCCAGGAAGAAGAAGTTCTGGGTCTCGACAAAGCAGAGATTGGCCTCGAAGCCTACCCAGAGTTCGGCTCCGGATCACAGCGCATCTGAGAAGTCTGAGCAAAGCGTTTCCAACAAAAGTGCCAAATCGGACTTGGCGGTTTTGTGTCCGGAAACGCGCAGTAAAAAGCGCAGTCAGTTAGGGCCACTTGAGTATCGGTGGCCCTGACATTCCTCCCAAAGCAAAGGCGTCATCGCTGCAGCCACCAACTCCCGCAGCATTGATGTCTCACTGGGACCCAGGCCACCCCCGGCTTGGGTCCCTCTTTTTTTGGGTCAAGCAGGCTTGTGAAACTCAATCACATTGCCGTCCGGGTCGCGGATGAAAAAGAAGATCGCACCGGTGGGCAACTCGACAGTCTCAGTAATCTCCATACCCATTTCGCCAAGCTGGCGTTCAACCGCAGCGCGGTCCGTAATCTCCAGCGCGATATGCGTGTAGCCTGTGTGCTTGAGAGCAACATCCATCAGCAGATTTTCAGGCGCAGCATCGTCCGACGCATTGAGGATGAAGTTGATGTTCACACCGCACGGATGCTCCATAACGGCAACCGGCTCCGGTCCGATTGGGCCTTCCAGAAAGTCAAAGCCAAGCTTTTCATAAAAGGCGCGCGTCACCGCAAGATCACGAACACGAACGCCAACATGATTGATACGCGTAATCTCTTTCATTGGTCTCTTCTCTCCATTCGTTCTCGCGCTCCAGCCAGAGTGCAATTGGCGCAAAGCATACAGATAGGTCCCCTCATCGTCAGGTTGATTGCCCCCCAGCTGTTTCTTTGTCGCATTGCCCATGGCTTGGCAAGCCGCTACCCCTGAAGAGCCAGATCTGTTCTGAAAATGGGGAGCCTCTCAATGCCGACATATGTGAAATACGCGCTGACCGGTGTATGGATCCTGGCACTTGTAATCGTCACAAGCGTCTGCGTCCGCTTCGCGGCCGAGCAGGGCGTGTTGATCTGGGCCGCACCAATTGTTGCGACTATCCCAATCGCAGGCCTTGCTTTCTTACAGCCCAAAGCTGAACTCACAGGGTGGGCCATCTTCACGGTCTGGCTTGGATCAACCTATGCAGCACTTGGGTCCATCGAGCTGGTTGTCTTCGGGGTGATTGCAGCTCTCGCCCTCTTCGGTCTTTTCGCCTCCCCCTGGCTTCTAGTGCTTGCCTGGTTCGGACACATCGCCTGGGACTTTGCGCCAAGAGACCTGCCACCCCTTCTCACCGACCTGCCCCACGCCTGCATCATTTTCGATGGCCTGATCGGCACCTTTATCGCCTGGCGCATCCTCAAGGGCCGCTGGAAATCTGCCTAAATATCAGGCGCCTCCAACAATCAAACCGCCCATAAAATGGGCATAGATTTGCCTGCTTAGAAAGCGGGCAGCTGCCCTATTTGCGGCCAAGTTGCTGATTCTTAAGGCATTTCAGAAACTTGGGGAGACTGGCACAAGGTTTGATTAGTAAACAACAAGTTGACGCGTGAGGGGGTCTTGCGCGTTCACGTTCATGTCTGCTGGATGCCACAAAAACGGGCACAGCAGGCTTCCCCGTTCTGGGGGACATGAGGCTCACACCGGGCCTTTTGGGTGGCAACGGAGGCAATCTGATGGAAACCGCTTCAGCTGGTGGTGACGTATTTTTCTTGTTGATGGGGGCAATCCTCGTCTTCGCAATGCATGCAGGCTTTGCATTTCTTGAGGTCGGCACCGTCCGTCACAAGAGCCAGGTAAACGCGATGGTGAAAATCATCGTCGACTTTGCCGTCTCAACAATCGCCTACTTCTTTGTCGGCTACTCAGTCGCCTACGGGGTCGACTTCCTGGTAAGCGCGGCCGTGCTTCAAGGAGACGCAACAGCGGAAGGATACGAGTTCGGGCCGCAAGGCATTAGCCTTGTGAAGTTCTTCTTCCTGCTCACCTTCGCCGCAGCGATCCCTGCCATTATTTCTGGTGGTATCGCTGAGCGCGCAAAATTCTGGCCACAAGCCTTTGCGACGGCTGCAATCGTCGGCCTTGTCTATCCCTTCTTTGAAGGCATCATCTGGAACGGTAATTTCGGCGTTCAGGATTGGATTGCAGCAACCTTCGGCGCGCCCCTTCATGACTTTGCCGGCTCCATTGTGGTTCACGCAATCGGCGGCTGGGTCGCCCTTGGCGCGGTCCTGATGCTTGGCCATCGTAAAGGGCGCTACACCGCAGACGGGCGGCTTGTCGGTTTCCCACCTTCATCCATTCCCTGGTTGTCATTGGGGTCCTGGTTGCTTTGCATTGGCTGGTTTGGCTTCAACGTCATGTCAGCGCAGTCGCTGGAAAGCATTTCAGGCCTTGTCGCCATGAACTCTCTGCTCGCAATGGCGGGGGGCATTCTGGCCTCGCTGATCGTTGGCAAAAACGACCCAGGCTTCATTCACAACGGCGCGCTTGCCGGCCTTGTCGCCGTCTGTGCGGGATCTGACATCATGCACCCGCTGGGCTCTCTTGCAGTTGGCGCCGGCGCCGGTGTGATCTTCGTAGTCCTCTTCGACATGTGCCAGAACAAGTGGAAGATCGATGATGTTCTGGGTGTCTGGCCACTCCACGGGCTCTGTGGTGTCTGGGGCGCAGTCGCTGCGGGCATTTTCGGGACAGAAGCACTTGGTGGCCTTGGCGGCGTGACTTTCATGGGTCAGCTCGCAGGCTCCGTCTTGGGCGCAGGCTACGCCTTCATCATGGGACTTATTGTCTACGGCATCTTGAAAGCCGTCATGGGCATCAAACTTTCCGAAGAAGAAGAAGCTCTGGGCGCTGACCTTGCGATCCACAAGATTGGCGCCAACCCGGAATCAGACGTGACACCACGCTGATCAACTAAGCGCTTCTGAGCTGAAGCACCCCCACCTCTGGGGAGGAGATGAGGGGAGCGGGCACCTGATGACGATCAGGTGCCCGTTTTTTTGGCCAGCTTCCCAGGCATGGTTAACAAGCAGTTAACAAAAGCCTTACGAAACCTGCCCTAACCATATGCTTTTTAACAGGTTTTCACCCTTCCGACTCTAGACGGCATATGGACCTCATGGTTAAGATCAGGCCATGAGTGACCGATTTGCCAACATGCCCGATGGGCCCTTCGCCCAATTGAATAGCCTCTTGGAGGGAGTCCAGCCCGGACAGGACCCGATCATGATGAGCATCGGGGAACCGCAACATGCGTTCCCGCAGTTTGTCTCTGACGTTCTGCGCGCCCATGAAAAGGACTATGGCAAATACCCACCCATCATAGGGACGACGCCCTTTCGCGATGCCGCCGCTGGATGGCTGGCCCGTCGCTATAATCTGCCGCCGGAAGTTTTGGAACCAGATGCACGTATCCTGCCTGTGAACGGCACACGGGAGGCTCTGTTTAATCTGGCACTTGTTGCCTGCCCCACAGAGAAAGCAAGCAAACAACCGGCCGTCCTGATGCCGAACCCTTTCTACCAGTGCTACGCCTCTGCAGCGATCGCAGCGGGCGCAGAACCACACTATATCGCCGCGACGGCTGAAAACGGGTTCCTGCCGGATTTTGAAACGCTCGACAGCGACCTGCTCGCCCGCACTGCGATGATCTATTTCTGCTCGCCAGCAAACCCGCAGGGCACCGTTGCACCGCTGGATTATCTCAAGCGCCTGATCAGCCTTGCCCGCGAGCATGACATCACCCTGGTCATCGACGAATGCTATGCCGACATTTATGACCGGGATGAACCACCTGGCGGCCTGCAGGCGGCTCTCGAACTTGCCGTGCCAAAGTCCGGTGATGTCTTTGAAAACATCATCGTCTTTCACTCGCTTTCCAAACGCTCGAACCTGCCAGGATTGCGCACAGGCTTCTGTGCGGGCGACAAAGCACTGATCAATCGCTTCCGCGCCTTCCGCAACATCGCAGCGCCGCAAACACCCCTGCCCGTACTCGCCGCAGCGACGGCCTGCTGGAACGATGATGCCCATTCAGCGGAGAACCGTGCCCGCTATCAGGTGAAAAACGACATTGCCGAGCGCATCATCGGGAACCGATATGGCTTCTATCGTCCCGCCGGTGGCTTTTTCCTGTGGCTCGATGTCGGTGACGGAGTTGCTGTCACCAAACAGCTTTGGGCAGACGCTGGCTTGAAAGTATTGCCTGGCGGCTACCTCGCCCGCGACGACGCCACCCTTCCAGATGGAAACCCTGGCGCACGCTTCATCCGCCTGGCGCTTGTACAAGATGAGAAGACAGTTGAAGAAGCCCTCACCCGCCTCACCAATGTTTTGAGCTAGGGAAAAAACCATGGCCCTCGTGCGATCCATTCCCAACCCGGTCAACTATCTGCCCATGGGTGTGCGGGTATTTTTCCGCCACCGCATGGCCGAAGCAACGGGGCTTGCTCTGTTGGCAATTGGGGGCTTCCTGGCTCTGGCATTCGCGAGCTGGTCCGCCGCCGATCCCAACTGGAACCAGGCAACGGGTGCGCCGCTTCAAAACTGGATGGGCGCAAGCGGCGCCGTCACCGCCGATCTCACCTATCAGCTTCTAGGGCTTGCCGGTCTTCTCCTTGTCCCCCTTGCAGCTATCTGGGGCTGGCGCTTGCTCACCCATACGCCCGTCGATCAGGTGCGCAGGCGAACATTGGTCGGACTCCTGGCACTCAGTGTAGTGGCTTTGTTGGCAAGCGTCCTGCCCACCACCGACAACTGGCCGCTCGCCGTTGGCTTTGGTGGTGTCATTGGAGACGCTCTCGCTTCGCTCACCGCAGGCAATCTGGGCATCCTTATCGGCGATGCCCCCGCGCACGCGCTCATCGGCGTCCTGGCGCTGGGCCTCGCGCTCTTCCTTCTAAGCTATGCAAGCGACATCAGCATTGATCAAGTGTCGGAACTGCGATGGCAGCTCGTCGACTCGTATTATGACTGGGCAGACGCACGGGCCGAACAGCGGGCAATCAATGCAGATGCAGAACCAAGCCGCCTGCGCATCTTTTGGTATGCAGCAAGCGATCGCATGACCGGCCTCGTCGACCGGTTCCGGAAAGAGCCCACCTGGGACGACGACGAAGAAGAGTTCGATGACGAACCGACAGTGGCACCCCGCCGGCGTCTCGCCGTTGAACGCGAAATGCTGGACGAACCAGAGGAACCGCGCCGCCGCCAGCGCCGCGTGCCCGTCAAACGCTCATCAAAAAAGGCAAAGCCCAGCAAACGCGCAAAGGCTGAGCGCGAGCCCATGCTGGACCTACTGCCAGCAGAAGATTTCGATCTCCCGGCCCTCTCCATCCTGAATGCGGTGAAGCGCCAGGCGGCCGACGAAAGCCTCTCTGATGAAGCGCTGCAGCAAAATGCACGACTGCTTGAAGGCGTGCTCGACGACTTTGGCATCAGGGGCGAGATCATCAATGTACGCCCCGGCCCTGTCGTCACACTCTATGAATTGGAACCGGCACCCGGGATCAAGTCATCCCGCGTGATCGCGCTTGCCGATGACATTGCCCGCTCCATGAGTGCGGTATCCGCCCGTGTCGCCGTCGTGCCCGGTCGCAACGCCATCGGTATTGAACTGCCAAACGTGCGCCGCGAGATGGTGGGCCTGAAAGAAATTCTTTCCTCGTCTGAATATGACGCGTCCAAATCATCGCTTCCATTGGCGCTCGGCAAAAACATCGGCGGTGAACCCATCATCGCCGATCTCGCCCGCATGCCTCACCTCTTGATCGCGGGGACCACAGGCTCAGGTAAATCTGTCGGCATCAACACCATGATCCTCTCGCTCCTCTATCGGATGCGGCCTGATCAGTGCAAAATGATCATGGTCGACCCGAAAATGCTGGAACTCTCCATCTATGACGGCATCCCGCATTTGCTGGCGCCCGTCGTGACCGATCCAAAGAAGGCAGTGGTAGCGCTGAAATGGGTCGTGAAGGAGATGGAAGACCGCTACCGCAAAATGTCGAAAGTCGGTGTGCGGAATATTGACGGATTTAACACCCGCATCGCCGAAGCCATTGAAAACGAAGAACAGATCATCCGCACAGTCCAAACCGGCTATGATCGCGACAGTGGCGAAGCCATCTACGAAGACGAAGAGCTGAGCCTTGAGCGCATGCCCTATATCGTCGTCATTGTTGACGAAATGGCTGACCTCATGATGGTCGCAGGCAAAGAAATTGAAGCGGCGATCCAACGCCTCGCGCAAATGGCACGTGCCGCCGGCATTCACATGATCACTGCGACGCAGCGACCATCTGTGGACGTCATCACCGGTACCATCAAGGCAAATTTCCCGACCCGGATCTCTTTCCAGGTCACGTCCAAAATTGACAGTCGCACCATTCTGGGCGAGCAGGGTGCGGAACAATTGCTGGGGCAGGGTGACATGCTCTACATGGCAGGCGGCGGCCGCGTCTCCCGCGTGCACGGACCTTTCGTCTCCGACAGCGAAGTCGAGAAAGTTGTGAGCTTCCTGAAAAAACAGGGCACACCGGAATATCTCGATGCCGTCACAGAAGAGTCTGAGAATGACGACGTGAACGAGATCTTGGGGTTAGCGCCAGCGGGGTCTTCTGGCGATGATCTCTATGATCAGGCGGTTGCCATTGTCGGCCGCGACAAGCGCGCCTCCACGTCTTACATCCAGCGCAAACTCCAGATTGGCTACAACCGGGCAGCGCGCATTGTTGAGCAGATGGAAGAAGAGGGCGTCATCTCCAAGCCGAACCACGCAGGCAAACGCGAGGTGCTGATTGGCGATCCGGGTGAGGGTGTAAGGTATTAACCCCAAGTTCGGCTCAGAATCCGTTCATTTCCCAGACGTTTCAGCGCCCTTTTCATTCCTTCATTCCGCCACAAAGGTCTTCTATGTTCCTCATCATGAGCGATTTTGGACGAGATAGCCGCAAGGCGGCACATGCCAGGACCCGCACCCTGGTGCTGGCAGCTATTGCAGGCGTCGCCATCCTGGCGCTGGCACTGCTGACGCCTTTGGCTGGCGCGCAGGCGGCACCACAAGGCGCGCCACTCGGCCCCCAGGACCGGGCGGATATTGACCGCATCACCGGCTATCTGAAATCCATTGAGCATTTGCAGGGCGGCTTTCTGCAGGTGGGACCGGATGGGTCCATTACAGAAGGCATGTTCTATCTTCGCCGGCCTGGCCGACTGCGGTTTGAATATGCACCGCCCACAGAGCTTGTGGTGGTGGCAGACGGCACCTGGGTGATCGTCAAGGAAGAAGACTACACGGCCCAGCGCTATCCCATTGGCGCGACACCACTCAACTTGCTGCTGGCGTCTGACGTGGACCTGTCACGATCCTCCGACGTCCGTGAAGTAAAGCGCGAACCGGGCCTGCTTCGGGTGACCCTGGCCGACCCGAGTGGCGAAGCGCCCGGTGACCTCACCCTCGTATTTGATGAGCCCCAGCTGCAGCTCCGGCAATGGATCGTGCGCGACGCGCAAGGCCTTCAAACAACCATTGCCCTTCGCAATATTGAAGGCGGCATCAAGGCCGACAACGCCCTCTTCGTCGTTCGCGACGAGCAACGCCCCGGCGGTAGACGATAGATCACCCAAGGCCACGACCGTGGCCCGGTGCTCCTACGCCGCTTCCGCGAAGCAGGTCACCTTTGGTGGTCATGCGTGAGCGCAAAAAGAGGCCGTTCGAGTTCTTAAACACTTGAAGCGCACCCAATCTCCCCGCCCTTGACGCCCCCCCGGGGGCCCGTGATAGCCAAGATACATGGCTAAAACGCACAAACGCCCACCCAGAAGGCCGATTGTTGGCATCCCCTGTGACATCAAAATGATGGGGGAGCATCCCTTCCACGCAGTGGGGGAGAAATACATCAAGGCCATTGCAGAAGGCGCAGACTGCACACCTTTCCTTATCCCTGTGCTTCCGGACCCGCTGGACCTGGAAGAGATCTTCGATGCCGTCGACGGCATCTTCCTGACGGGCTCCTGGTCGAACGTGCACCCAAGCGAATATGGCGGCGAGCCCTCAAGGGAAGGGACCCTGCACGACCCCCAGCGGGACGCCCTGACCCTGGAGCTTATCCGCCAGACTGTTGAGCGCGCCGTGCCTCTCTTTGCTGTCTGCCGGGGCTTTCAGGAAATGAATGTGGCCTATGGCGGCACGCTGCACCCCCACATCCACGAAATTCCATCTGACGAGGGGTTTGCACCCCGCTTTGACCATCGCGAAGGCAAGGACGACCCGCTGGAGATCCAATACGGGCCCTCCCACACAGTCCAGCTGACACCCGAAGGTAAGTTTGCCAAGCTTCTGGGGACGCAGACCATTGAAGTTAACTCTCTCCACGGGCAGGGCATTGCAAAGCCCGGCGATCTGCTGACAATTGAAGGACGTGCCTTGGACGGCACAGCGGAAGCCCTGTCTCATAAGACAGCCAAGAATTTCGCCCTTGCTGTCCAGTGGCATCCGGAATGGAAGTTCTGGGAAAACCCGGTCTCAGAAAAACTGTTCCGGACCTTTGGAGATGCAGTAAGAAAAACTGTATCAGACAACAACAACTGATCAGGTGATCCATGCCAGCGGCAAAAAATTCCGCAGCGAAGAAGTCAAACACCAAAAAGGCACCTGCAAAAGCAGCAGAGCCTGAACTCAACACCAAGGCTCAGATTGCCAAATGGCTGCGCGATCGGCGCGTCACGGAAGTCGAATGCATGGTGCCGGACATGTCGGGCATTGCCCGCGGCAAAATTCTTCCGACAGAAAAATTCCTGACCGCTGTCGACAGCGACAGCCTGCGCATTCCTGAAAGTGTCTTCGGGCAGACAGTGACAGGTGACTATATTGACGAGAGCGACTACATCCAGTGGACGGAGCCCGACTGCATTCTCACACCTGACGGCAGCACGCTGCGCATGGTGCCCTGGTATGAGGAACCAACGGCGCAGGTTATCTGCGACGCGGAAACGCGCGAGGGCAAACCCGTCCCCATTTCACCGCGCGCGGTCCTGAAGAATGTGCTCGCCCTTTATGAGGCGAAAGGCTGGAAACCCATTGTGGCGCCGGAGCTTGAGTTTTATCTCGCCGCCAAGAACATTGATCCCGATAATCCGTTAGAGCCCCCTATTGGGGCAAGCGGGCGTCAGGAAACCGGCCGCCAGTCCTACGGCATCGATGCGGTGAACGAATTCGATCCGATCTTTGAGGACATGTACGATTATTGCGAAGCCCAGGAACTGGATGTGGACACGCTCATCCATGAAGCAGGGCCCGCGCAGGTAGAAATCAATTTCAACCATGGCGACCCGCTCGCGCTCGCCGACCAGGCCTTCCTGTTCAAGCGCACAGTGAGACAGGCCGCGATCCGCCACGGCATCTATGCCACATTCATGGCGAAGCCCTATGGCGGTCAGCCCGGCTCCTCCATGCATCTGCATCAATCGATCGTGGACACAAAGACCGGCAAGAATCTCTTCGCCGACAAAAAGGGTGAGGACACGGAACTCTTCCACGCCCACATTGCCGGGCTGCAAAAGCACCTGATCTCGGCGATGGCGCTTATCGCTCCGAACGTCAATTCCTACAGGCGCTTTGTGATCTGGAACGCGGCCCCCATCAACACACACTGGGCGGTGGAAAACCGCACCGTGGGTCTGCGCGTGCCCATCTCTGAAGGCAACGCGCGGCGCATCGAAAACCGCGTCGCGGGCGCTGATGCCAATCCCTACATCGCCATCGCCGCATCACTCGCCTGTGGTTATCTCGGCATGGTGAACAATCTCACCCCGTCAAAACCGAAAGAAGGCAATGCTTATGAAAGCAAAACCTTCGCGCTGCCGAAACATCTGCTGGATGCACTCAACAAGCTCGACGCCAACAAGGAACTGGCCGAGGTATTGGGCCAGGAGTTCATCACCGTCTACACGGAAGTGAAAATGGTGGAGCACGACGCCTACCAGCAGGTCATCTCCGCCTGGGAACGGGAGCACCTTCTCCTGAATGTGTGACTAGGGCCTAACGTCTCTTCGCGCGGACATCCCTACCCACACGCCGTGTCACCCTCGGGCTTGACCCGAGGGTCCATGCAGCACCCCGAAAAACAGAAGTGTCATTACCCGGCTTGGCCGGGTAATCCAGGGTGAGAAACTTCAAACAGTCGGCAAATATATCCCGCTGTGGACCTCACACATCCACCTACCACACGGCCACGCTCTCGTAACCACGCCATGCCAACACCCTCCGCCCCTGGATTGCCCGAATAAATCGGGCAATGACAGCTTGTGTTTTACCTTCCCGTCAAAACATTCATCTCGCTATAGTGAGTGGATGGAATGGTTTGAACCCGCAAAGACTTGGCTCACGGACAATGCGATTGTCTTGGGCGCGCTGGTGGCTGTTCTCGCGTTGGTCGAGTATTTCCTGAAGCCTTATAGGTCATTCTTTAAACGCACGAACGGAATTCGTGACAACGCCTTCGTCGAAAAAGTCTATGACGACCTTAGAGAGGCGAGAGCGCAGAGAGATGATCATGCCACCGCCGCTCAGTATCTGCAGTCGGAGTTGCATTCAGTACAGGACGAAAACAAAGGCCTCAAGAAAGCCATCGCTGATCTTGTCGCTAAGGAAAGCCCACAAGCCGATGACGCGATTGAACACCTTAGAAGGGGCGACACAGATCAAGCAAAACGACTCTACAGGCAGATTGGCGAGGCAAAAGAGAACCAAGGCATAGCCTCCAACAAAGAAGCCGCAAAGGCCTATGTCAATCTGGGTGCCATTGCGTCCCTCAACAACACAGACGAAGCCCTCGCCGCCTACACCAAAGCAACAGAACTCGACAACTCCAATGTCCGTGCATGGAACGAACTCGGCGGTGTCCAGTTGAGCAAAAACATTCTGGATGCAGCTAAGGACAGCTACACTCGTGTGCAGTCACTCAGCAAAAACAAATTGTGGGCAGCAACAGCCCTATGCAATCTCGGACTCATTGCAATAAAGGAAGGGGACCAGACCACCGCTGAGGACTTACTCAATCTCTCCCTCAATTTGCACGAGCAAATGGGGGACAAAGAGGGTAAAGCCACGGTGCTCGGCAACTTGGGTGTCATTCACAGTGACCGCGGCAACTACACGGCGGCAAAAGACTTGTTTGATTCATCCCTTTCTTTGAACGAAGAACTCGGCAACAAGCGAGGCACCGCTGCAAATCTTCTTAACCTAGGAATTTTGATACTAGGAACTGGCGACCTCGATGCCGCAGAAAAATTCTTCGAGCGAGCTTTCGACCTAAGTCAGCGTCTGGGATTCAAATTTTACATGGCTGACTCTCTTTCCAATATTGGACATATCGCCAAAAAACGGGGCGAAGTCGAGAACGCGCGAAAGAAACTGACGCAAGCGCGTAGTTTTTATCTGGAAGCCGGCATGTCGCAGGAAGTCGAGAGAACTCAGAGCCAAATCGACGAACTCGATGACAAACAGCCCCATTGAGCCCCGCTCAATCCCGCGCTAAGCTTCCCGCATGAGACAGGATCACAGTCATATTCCCAGCAAAACCAAGGGCGAGCTTTTGGTTCTTTGCGCGCGCATTGGATTCAATCCGTAAGTAAATCTCCCACGGCCCAACGCCGCCACCAATGTCAGTTTCATTTCATTGATTGAGGGACAGAACCGTCCCGGGAGAAAACAAAATGTCTCAAGCAGCCACACTGTCAAACCAGACCAAACGCTGGCAGGAAATGGATGCCGCCCATCACCTGCACCCGTTCTCAACCCACCATGAGCTTGCCGCCAAAGGCGCGCGAGTCATCACCCATGCTGAAGGCGTCTATCTTTATGACTCCGAAGGCCAGCGCCTGATCGACGGCATGGCAGGCCTCTGGTGCGTGAACGCGGGCTATGGCCGCAAAGAAATTGCCGAGGCAGGCGCCAAGGCGCTCACAGAACTGCCCTACTACAATAACTTCTTCCAGACGACCAATCCGTATGTGGCGGAGCTTTCAGAAAAGCTCAGCACACTGACACCTGGAAACCTGAACCAGTTCTTCTTTGCCAATTCCGGCTCGGAGGCAAATGACAGCGCGGTCAAAATGATCCGCTTCTTCTGGAATCTCCAGGGCAAGAAAACAAAGAAAACCATCATCGCCCGCAAGCAGGCATACCATGGCGTCACCATGACGGCGGCCTCGCTGTCGGGCATTCCGTCCATGCACCCGCAGGCCGACCTGCCACTGCCTGGCTTCACACACATCGACTATCCATATTGGTATGGCGAAGGCGGGAACAGCGACCCTGCCGAGTTCGGGCTCCAAGTCGCCCAGGCGCTCGAAACCAAAATCCTGGAGCTGGGCGCCGACAATGTGGCCGCTTTCTTTGCAGAGCCCGTGCAGGGCGCCGGCGGTCTTGTGATCCCGCCTGAAACCTACTGGCCGGAAATCCAGCGCATCTGCAAAAAGCACGATGTACTGCTCCATGTAGACGAAGTGATCTGCGGCTTTGGCCGCACCGGCAACTGGTTCGGCTCGCACACATACGGGATTGAGCCCGACAGCATGTCCATGGCGAAAGGCATGACGTCTGGCTATCAGGCCCTCTCTGCTGTTGCAGTGGGCCCGCGCATGGGAGACGCACTCTTCAACGCAGATGAAGAATGGTCCCACGGCTTCACCTATTCCGGCCACCCGGTTGCCTGCGCCGTGGCGCTTGCCAATATCGACATCCTGGAACGCGACCACCTGGTGGAGAAAACCGGCGGCGAGATCGGCGACTATTTCCAAGGGAAGCTTGGCGAGTTGAGCAATCATCCCATCATCGGTGAGACTCGTGGCGTGGGTCTTTTGGGCGCCATGGAGATTGTAAAAAACAAAGAGACCCGCGAACGCTTTGGTGATGCCGGTGGCATCTGCCGAGATCATTGTTTTGAGAACGGTCTCATCATGCGCGCCATTGGCGACACCATGGTTCTCTCACCACCGCTCTCCATCACCAAGCCGGAAATTGATGAGCTTTTCGGTCTGGCGGTGAAGGCGCTGGACCTCACGGCAGAGAGCCTCGGCGTGTCCTAAACCAAACTTCTGGTCGCACAGGGGATGGTGCCCCTTGATGCGTGATTGTCTGTCATGGTCTGCTGACCAGCAGACAATCACCACCACACGGAACGGGCATCACCCATGAACCTCAAAAATGTGGAACTCGGCAATTTCTCTCTAAGCCTCGCCGTCAAGGACTTGGCCACCTCCCGCGCCTTCTACGAAAAGCTGGGCTTCACAGTGATTGGCGGCGACGCTGACCAGGGCTGGCTCATTCTGCAAAACCCCAGCTGCACAATCGGCCTCTTCCAGGGCATGTTTGAAAAGAACACCCTCACCTTCAATCCCGGCTGGAATGCCAAAGGCGAGACGCTCGAAAGCTTCACTGATGTAAGAGACCTCCAGAAACTATTGAAGGCAGATGGCGTGACCATTGCCAGCGAAGCAGATGAGAGCACGCAAGGGCCCGCCAGCTGTATCGTCATCGATCCGGACGGCAACCCGATCCTGATCGACCAGCACGTATAAACTAGATCACGATTGTTTTGGGTTGAATCACCCAAAACGATGAACGTGATCGAAAACAAAAAGAGCGGGATCGGACAGAAAACCGCACACACTTTTCCTGATCCCGCTATAGAAATAAATCTTAAGGACTAGAGGCTTGGACAGGTTAAGACCGCGCAACAGGTCTTGCAAAATCTGGCGGTACACGGACAAATTCAGGACTAACGCCTTGAAAATAAAAGGGTTAACCGGCTATCACCCGTTTATAAACTGTTAGTGATTTTCGCCAGATTGCATTGAATCAGCCCCATCAGAGTCCTATCTATAGTCTCAGACAGGCGGAAAGCTTGAGGACCTCGTCCCCCCGAAACTCCTCGCAGTGAGTTTTCCGCCCGCCCCCGGCGCCGATCTATCCCCTCTCGGTGCCAGCGCAGAGTAAGCGCATGAACGCCCCGCCAGCCCCCTTAGGCGGGGCGTTTTCATGTCCGCCCCTCAAAGTGAGCCAACAGCGCTTAATCCCTTTAGGTGACCTTCCGGCCGCTATATAAGGGGCCCATGAGCATGGACTATTCAGGGGGCGAACCCCTTTCCGACGCAGAACTGGAAGAGCTGGCGCTTGAAATGCCAGCACTGGCCCTCCTGCGTGACTTTGGTCGCCAGGTGGCTGAGATCCCCTGGTTTACAGAACTCGGCACGCCGCTCCGTGGCGACAGCAAATCCGTGGGCCAGGCCTATCTCGACGCCCTGGGCTTCCCCGATGCGCGACCTGCCCGCATATCCAATTGGGACGATGCCATCATCGCCGCTGAAAGTGGTGACTGGAATGGCGGCGCGTGGGAGGCAGAGGAAGGTCTGCGTGCCTCCCTCTCAACAGACTTGCTCGATGTCTTGAGTGAAGAAGCCTTTGAGATTGGCTTTACCTATGCCGCGTCTGAAGCAGAGCCTGCGGTGCGCACAGCGGCAGAGACCGCCGCCAACATCTGGGGCGTGGAAGACATGGAAATCGCCATCGCCGCGGCAGGCGCTGCGATGCAGGCCGTCCATGGGGCAGCGCTGGCAACAGCCATTGGCGCAGACGAAGATCACCCATTCTTACTGCGCCTTAAACTTTTCGAACAAGGGCGCTGGCCCATCGGCGTTGCAGGCCTTACCTTCAACATCTTCTGATCACCGGTCATTTCTTTTCAGGCTTAGACTACCGATCTGTCGCACTCTTTTTCGCGAGGCTCCACCCTGTGCCAAAACTAAAAACACTTAAAGTCGCCACCTGGAACATCAACTCTGTGCGCCTGCGCATTGAGAGTGTCGAGAAATTCCTGAAGGAACAGAAACCCGACGTGCTCTGCCTGCAGGAGATCAAATGCCATAACGATGTATTCCCAGAGAAGGCCTTTAAGAAGGCAGGCTACGGCCACATCGCCCTTAACGGACAAAAGGCCTATCACGGCGTCGCAACCGTGAGCCGTGTGCCACTTACCAATATCGAAGCGCGCGAATTCTGCAACAAAGGCGACGCGCGCCACGTTGCAGCGACCGTGCCGGACGCCGGCGATGTGCGCATCCACAATTTCTATGTGCCCGCAGGCGGCGATGAGCCGGACGTGGATAAGAATGAAAAGTTTGCCCACAAGCTCGACTTCCTCAATGAGATGGAAGCCTGGTACAAAAACCACAAGAATAAGAAGACATCGAAAATGGTACTCGTGGGTGACCTCAACATCGCACCGTTCGAACATGATGTCTGGTCCCACAAACAGCTTCTAAAAGTCGTGAGTCACACGCCGATCGAGGTGGAACATCTTGAGCGGGTGCAGAAGTCCCATTCCTGGATCGACGTCATGCGCGAATTTGTTCCCCATGATGAGAAACTCTATTCCTGGTGGAGCTACCGCGCGAAAGACTGGAAGGCCGCGAACAAAGGCCGCCGCTTGGATCATATCTGGGTGACACCGGCCATGGAGGGCGCCGCCAAATCAATGGAAGTGGTGACAGATGCGCGCGGTTGGGAAAAACCCTCTGACCATGCCCCGGTCATCGCCACCTTCAAAGTCTGACCCCACTTCTCACCTGTACATGACGAGATACACATGACGTTTGACACAGCGCTGACACTCTCTGGCCCCCTCCGCAAACCACGCCAGATGCTGGCGGACCAGGAATATGGTGGCCACACGTCGATCCATGATGATGAGATGGCGGAGAAGCTTGGCTTCCAGGCCGGGCCGATTGAAGGGCCAACCCACTTCTCTCAGTTCGATCCCTTATTGGTTCAGATATGGGGACAAGCTTGGTTTGAGCGCGGCTGCATTTCCTCTCACTTCAAAAACATGGTGGTGGAAGGCGAAGAAGTCCGCGCTTTTGTTGAAGCCCCAAAAGGCGGCGAAACATCTCTGCGCGCCTGGGCGGAAAAGGCCGACGGCACACCCGTACTGGAGGCGACAGCAAGCCTCGGACCCGACCACGGAGAAACCCTGCTGGAAGCCCGCCGCGCCAAACTCACACCGCCAGGTCCACTCGTCATTCTTGAAGACCTGGAAGTCGGCATGAAGGGTGCAAAAGATGAACATGTGCGCATGGACGCCGATCAGCATATGGGCGCACTCTATCCCTTCTCGCTGACGCAAAAGCTTACCGCCATTACAGAGACCTCGCCCTGGTATGCAGACGCCTCCACGTCCCCTTGGGGCCGAGCGATCATCCCGACAGAAATGGTGAGCGTGCTTGCGGAATATTCAAACCGGGAAGCAGGCTTCCCGACCAAAGGGCCCGCTGTCGGACTTTTTGCAGATCTTGAGATCCGCATGCTCAACGGACCGCTCTTTGTCGGCGAAGACTATCTGCTCCGTCGGGAAGTTGCCGCCATTGCAGAAAGCAAACGCACAGAGTCCTATTGGGTCCGCACCCGCATCTTTGACAAGAGCGGCGACACACAGGTCGCTGAGGTTATGTTGAACCACGCTGTCGTCAAAAATTCGTTTGAGAATTACGACGAGTTGCGTGCCGCACGAGAGGCTTAAAGCATTTTCAGGTTGAGGACTATCGCGCCTTTGGTCAGAGCGATGGTCCAAACGGGCTTCCGGTTTTCCGTCCGAAATTGCACAAGAAAGAAGGCTCGTCAGTCTTTCTTCTTCAGCGTAACAAATGTCGCCGTTGAAGAACCCGTCGCCAGCACATTGCCGTCAGCATCTTTCAGCTCGCTCTCAATAAATCCAACAGACTTCCCACGCTTAATGACGGTACCGCTTGCATAGAGGCGACCGGGCCGCGCAGGCGCCAACATAGAGACTTTGATTTCAAGCGTTGGCGAAATCTGTCCCCAGTTGAGATCAAGACCAACGGCGAAGCTCATCACGTCATCAAGCATGGCCGCCACCATGCCACCTTGAATGCCGCCCCACATATTGCAGAGCTCTTCGGACGCGTTAAACGCAACCTGAACAGTCAGCGTTTCCATATCCACATCAAGAATTTCCAGCCCCAGATAGCGGCTGGCAGGCGACATCCGTTTGAACGCCGCTTGAATATTAGGCGGCCAGCCTTTGTCTTTTGCCTGGTCTAACGTCGTAACAGTCGCACTCTCACTCATTATTCTGCTCACTTAGGTAAGGGGCCGTGTGTTGGGTTTCTGGTCATCTGCCTTTCGCGGGAATCTCGGGCAATCTTCATGGCTTGCCGGGTGTCGCGCGCGCGGGCCAATCGACGGTCAAGATCACGCAGATCATCAGCCAGCGCAGTCACCTGGGCGTTCGCACTACGCAGGCAGCCTGATGCAATTTCCGGAAACTCATCAACCAGGCGCAGGAAAACCTCTCGCTCGAGCTTCAGCACCTCAACAGGTTGAGCCGCCCGTATTGTCGCCGACCAGGTAACTGGCTGCATCAGTGCCTGCTCACCTGCCAGACCGCCCCGGTCGAGACGCGCCGCACTTCCCCGCCCGTCTGAGCCAGTTGCCAGCATAATTGCTTCGCCAGACAGCATGAGAAAAGCACCATCTGCTTGCGTACCCTCCTCCACGAGGGTTTCCCCAGCGTCGAACGCCAGGTGGGTGCCCGTAAAGGCAAGCACCTCCAGACGCACTGGGTCGACACCTTCAAACAGGGGTGTTGCAGCCAACAGAGAAACAGCATCACGTAAACTCATAGGCGAAAACTAAGCGGTTCTGGCGCCCGCGTCGAGTACCTGGGTCGAGTGCCTGCGGGGTTGCGCCAAAGAACAGCGGGACCGCGACGGCCCCTTGGCAGCTTCGCCCAAACCCCCTAAAGAGACAGTCTGTAGAGCACCACGTTCATGAGGACAGGTTATGACAGAGAGCACATTGCCAGCCGATACCTGGGATTACCCAGACCCATTCATTGTGACGGTCACTGTCAAACCAGACTATATCGACGACTTTCAGCATACGAATAATGTGGTTTATCTCACCTGGATGGCCAAGGTGGCCTGGGAACACTCAAAAGCGCTCGGTCTTGACTTCGAGGCCTATGCCAAAATCGGAAAGGGCATGGTCGTACGAGCCCATGAGATGGAATATCTGGGCCCTTCTCACGAAGGGGAAAAGATCGACATCGCGACCTGGATCACCGGAAATGATGGCAAGCTCCGATTGCGCCGCCGCTTTCAGATGGTCAATGCGGAAACGGGAAAAACGCTGCTCAGGGGTAAGTCTGATTTTGTCTGCATCGATATCAAATCAGGCAAGCCCAAGCGCATGCCCCAAGGCTTCGTTGATGCCTATGCACTCACCGCAGACGTACCCCACGACCAACCGAGCAACCAAAATTGACACGCGGCGGTTTGCCACGTTGAGACGAGGCAACGAAAAAGCGATATCTCTTACGCAAACCCGTGCGCTAGACTAAAGCGCTGTCAGCGTATCCTTTGAGGAGAAATCATGTCGGCCGATCCCATAACCACCCCGGATCCTGATCGGGAAAAAGGGTTCCGCGCTCTCGCCTTTTTGGCGGTCGTGGTCCTGCTCTTGGTTCTTGGAACCTATTTCTTCGGTCTTGGCGTCCTGCTCATGATCGCCATAGTCGGATCATTCGTCATGCTGGGCGTCCTGATTTACCTGTCAGCCCCAACACACAGGGTCTGACAGGCTCTTTCATGAGACTTAGGGAACGAGCTTGTAGCCGCCTGCTTCCGTCACCAGCAATTCCGCATTGGACGGGTCCCGTTCAATCTTCTGACGTAGACGGTAGATATGGGTTTCCAGCGTGTGGGTGGTCACCCCAGAATTGTAACCCCAGACTTCATGCAGCAGAATATCGCGGCCCACTGTCTTGACGCCCGTGCGATAGAGAAACTTGAGGATCGCTGTTTCTTTTTCCGTCAGGCGAACCTTCTTGTCACCATCATCAACGAGCATCTTGGCAGATGGCTTGAACGTATACGGACCAATTTTGAAAACAGCATCTTCACTTTGTTCGTGTTGACGAAGGTGCGCACGGATACGGGCCAGCAGCACGCCAAAACGGAATGGCTTAGTGACATAGTCATTGGCGCCCGCTTCCAGGCCCAGGATCGTATCGCTGTCGCTATCAGCACCCGTCAACATGATCACCGGCGCTTTAAGTCCGCCCTTACGCATCAGACGACAGGCTTCCCGTCCGTCCATGTCAGGCAGCCCAACATCTAACAGAACGATGTCAACGTGATTGCCACGAACATGTTCGATACCTTCTGTCGCGCAGGTGGTTGCAGTACATGTAAATTCTTCATGCAACGCCAATTGCTCCACCAGGGATTCCCGCAGCGCATCATCATCATCAACAATCAGGATTTTTTTGATCGTGCTCATCTTAGGGTCAGCTCCCAGTCCTACCATCTTATCACCCGGGACAAGCGTACCCCGCCCCCTTCGTTGCTGGTCATGTAGCTGTCATACCCCCTCTTGCCAACCACCTCACGGAACGCCTCACGTCCATTTGAGCGTTCCGTGATCAGGTTAATCATACCCGAACTCGCCAACAAATGGTGCCAACCGGGGCAGAATACCATCTAAATGCGTCTCATACCGCCGCCAGCGGTCCGCGGCCCGGTCGTATAGGGGCTGTGTCACCTGACCGTAAGAAGGTGTCCGTATCGAACCGCGCGCTTGTGCATGGGCCACGTGATCGCTTTGACCCTCTTCCCAGATGAGCTCAAGTAAGGTCATCGCATCGGCGAGCGCAGCCTTTGGATCAGCGATAAGGTTTTCATATCGAACCTCAGCAACATTTAGAGACAGTAAGTCTCTGTATTGACCCCAAAGCGACATGACGGCGTCATAAAGCGCCGCACTATCTTTGAGAGTGAGAAAATGCGCCATTGATGCATTCAACTGGAAATCCTGCATGAAACAGGAAAGCACCGCGTCTGCTGGATGACGAAGAGCCAAAACGAACTTCGCCTCGGGGAACACGCGCGCAATCAATCCCACATGAATGATGTTGAGCGGTAGCTTATTGATCACTGTTTTTGCTGAAGTGTCGAAACCAGCTTGCTCAAGCTCTGACATGTAGAGACGACGAAGCTCATTGATCTTATCGACAGAAAGTTCCGCCAGCCCTTCAGGATAGCCTCCGCTGGCTTTCACTGCGTCGCGGACGGGCAGAAGAACGGGCAGCTCTTCGAGCACCTCGATCTGACTGTGCGCGTCAAGAAACTGATCCAGCAAAGTCGTGCCAGACCTCGGAAAGCCGACGAGAAAAACCGGAGCGGCGACAGGATCGAGATCAACTGGTTCGATCTGTGTCCAGGACCGAACCCAGTCTGATGTGAACGCTTCTTTGAGATCGGTCACCTGAGTCATGTAGGAAGATTTGTCGATACCAGATTCAGTCAGCTGTTCAGCTGCCGCATCATTCTGAGCAACGAAATGATCGAAGGCATCCGCTGCATCGTTAAGCCGGTCATAAACTTGAGCCAGCTCACCATGAATGAGTCGTCGACCACCCGGTGGCAGCTTGCCAACCGACACACGTTCAAGGCGATCCCGCGCTTCTTCTGCAGAGCCCTGGCGGCGTTTAACACTCGACCAGATCCGCAACGCTCCCGGCAGGTCAGGCATGATCTGGAGAACCTTTTCCGCAGCAACGAGTGCGCCGTCCAGATCCCCGAGACGTTCCAAAGAATTCGCCAACCCGAGCAGGAGCATAGGGCCCTCTGGGCGTTTTTCGAGGCCCGCTTCATAAGTAGCGCGGGCTTCTGCAAAATCCCCCTGCGCCAATCGAAACTGGCCCAGATTCAAGTAACCCTGAGGATCATTTGGCGTCAGGCGAATAACCGCCTCGAAGTCTTTGACGCACGCTTCAGCCTCGCCTTCTTCGGCGTTAAGCGTTCCTCGATTAATGTATGTCCCGGCAAAGTCTGGATCGAGTGCCGCCGCTTTGTCATAGGCCGCCCGGGCTTCTGCAGACTTTCCCTGCTGGCGCAGCGCATTTGCCAAATTGACCCTCAAAAAGGCTTTGTCCGGCAGAATGGAGATTGCCAGCCCAATCAGCTTTTCTGCACCTTGAGGGTTGCCGGTTTTGAGACAGATAAGTCCCATTAGATGCAACACATCGGGATGATTGGGAGCCTGCTGGCGCAAAGCCTCCGCAAGCTTGGCCGCCTCGTGAATTTTGCCTTGATCGAAGAGTTGAAACGCCTCACGCAACATGTCCTGAGGAGTTGCGGCGGCAGTCTTTTGTGTCATGAGATCCTGAAATGTAGGGGTGGCTGCCGCAGAGTGCGGCCAGACCAAATCGATGCCTAAGTTTGCCACAGGAGAGCTCAAATGCCCAACCGGCGGATGCTGCCCTTCATACACCCTCCAACTCGGCAATTTCTGCCGCCGCCGGCCAGATACAATTCACTAAGCCACTGGAAAACAAGCACAATATATCGGTCTCAGATTTGCATCGAACGGCACAGGATCAATCGGAGAACCGCCAGCATGGAAGCCGTCGCCGCAGAGCTGCCGCTTTACCTTCAGATGAGCCGCTACACCAAGGGCTCAAAGGCCGTGATGGAGCTGCGGACGGAGCGCTATCTGGCAGATCAGGCCGCTGCGACCGCCAAGACAGAATCAAATGACGACAATCTGATAACCGGGTCGCTGCAGACTGAGGGCTCCGGAAAAGAGACTCCTGCCGGAACCGACGATGATGGCTTCTCCTTCGATGATTTCCTGGACATGATCAATCCGCTGCAACACCTGCCAATCGTCTCAACTCTCTATCGAGAGATGACTGGAGACGAGATGGAGCCAGCGGCTCGCATTGTGGGTGGCGCAATTTATGGCGGGCCGATCGGCGCCGGGATTTCTGTTGCCGAAGCGGTTCTTGAACAAGCGACGGGCGACGATCTCGGCGGACATGTTATGTCGCTGCTTCAAGGTTCAGACACGCCGCCGACAATGACAGCGGCGACCACCCGCGAGAGCGCCCGTCCAGCTGCACAGTCTACCCCAATCAGCGCCGATGCTCCGGCTGCCCTAGCTGCAAGTGCGCCACTGCCGACCCTCAGCGCTGAAGCCTTCAATGCGCTTCTAACCAGCCCAGAAAACCCCACTCCCGCCAGGCCTGCACAACAGCATGCAACGACAGAGTATGAACAAAGCGGTGTAGCCGCCGCGATGGCAATGGCCCTGGACCAGTACAACAGCCTGAAAATTGTCGAAGAGCCAACCTACTAAGTCCCCACTACGGCTTGCAGCACTTCCCGTCCCTTTTTAGACTCACTCTATGAATATCCTCGTGCGCGGCAAACCGGGTGCCTCAACCGGAACACTTACTTTTGAGGGCGAGACCGTCTCCTGCGCGCTTGGGCGGAGCGGCATCATATCTGAGGGCACAAAGAAGGAGGGCGACGGCGCAACACCAGCGGGGACCTGGCCACTTCGCAGGGTTCTCTATCGACCCGACAGACTGAGCGAACCCGCAACGAACCTCGCCACCCAACCCATCGCACCCGCAGATGGTTGGTGCGACGATCCATCAGACCCGCTTTACAACAAACCAACACAACTGCCCTACCCCGCGAGCGCTGAAGAGCTATGGCGTGACGACGAGCTCTACAATGTTTGCGTGATCCTGGGACATAATGACGATCCCGTCGTGCCCCATAAGGGAAGCGCCATTTTCTTTCATGTTGCCAAGGGAAAAGAGGGCAAGCTGTGTCCGACAGAGGGATGTGTAGCATTGCCTCAAGACACAATAGTCCGTATTCTGATGAACTGTGGGCCAGAAACAAGCTTGAGAATTGAGCTAGAAAGCTAAATCAGGCCGGCGCTCGCACACCAAAAATGGCACTGCCAACACGAACATGGGTCGCCCCAAATTCGATCGCCGTTTCATAATCACTGCTCATGCCCATGCTAAGCTGAGCAAGTCCGTTTCGATTGGCTATTTTCTCGAGCAACGCAAAATGAAGCGCCGGCTCTTCATCAACGGGCGGAATACACATGAGCCCAACAACAGGTAAATCCAACTTCTCTCGGCAGAGCGCGATAAACGCATCTGCATCTTGAGGAAGGACACCCGCCTTTTGCGCTTCGGCGCCTGTATTCACCTGCACAAATAGGTCCGGGAGGGTGTGGCCTTTATCTCGTTCAGCTGCCAGCGCCCGTGCGAGTTTCTCACGGTCCAACGTCTCAATGACATCAAAGAGAGAAACAGCATCACCCACTTTATTGCTTTGCAGCGGGCCGATAAGATGCAACTCAACATCTGCATATTGCTCCTGCAACTCGGGCCATTTCCCATGAGCTTCCTGAACACGGTTTTCACCAAAGACACGCTGCCCGGCATCAAGCACGGCGCGAACATCCTCCGCTGGGAAAGTCTTGGAGACGGCCACAAGCGTCACGTCGCCCGCCGGTCGGCCAGCATCTTTTTCAGCTTTGACAATGCTCTGTTCAACCGAAGCAAGGCGCTCGGAAAAAGGGGATTGGACATCAGACATGGGGCGCACACTATGCGTGACGGTCGGCTGTGACAAGCAGACACAGACAGTTACCTGACCGGTTTGTGCTAACAGACGCCGCGCGAGACATTGATCCGTTCCAGCAACTCACACGCCTCAAATCAACCGATGCCCTGCTCTACCGCCACTATGAATGGCCGCGCAGCGACCGACTGGCGCTCGCGCGTGTTCTCCGCAAGACTTGCAAGGAGAACGGAACACCTTTTCTGGTAGCCGGTGATTATCGTCTCGCCTGTGAGGTGGAAGCAGACGGACTTCACCTTCCCTCCTGGGCGACAAAGCGAGGCAGAAATTGGACGCGCCAAATTAGGCCCGGGTGGATCGTGACTGCGGCTGCGCATTCGGAAGTGGAGATAAGAAGCGCCGCCTTAGCAGGCGCCGCTGCAGTTCTGATCTCGCCCGTGTTTGAGACGGAAAGTCATCCCGGAGCAAAACCTCTCGGTGTAATGCGGTTCGCTCAGCTCGCAGCCTCCGCAGCTATGCCTGTCTATGCTTTGGGTGGAGTTACATCTGGGTGCCTGAGGAGATTGGCGGAGGTCCCCAACCTTTCCGGGTGGGCAACAGTTTCTGCAATCTAGTAGCCCTCGGGAATATAGTCGAAACGTCCCATTTGCTCGCGATGATCAGAGATGATCTGCTTGATTTGACCTTCTGTCAGCGCGTCACGCCATTGTTCGGTTTTGCCTTCCCGAAAGAAGGACTGCGCAAACTCCGATTTTTCCTTAAAGCCTTTTTGCTCTTCCTGCCGTTTCAGCGCCTTGAAAGAAGAGTTGCGGATAGACCGTTCCAGCCGTTCGCCCTTCACCTTAAGTCCGAGGAAATTCGTCACCTGCTTGAAAAATTTGCGCGGTTTGGCCTGCAAGTCTTCATATCGAACCACCAGCAATTGGGGGTTCGGCTGACCCGTCCAGCTCTTTACATGTGTTGACCAGGATGAGTGAAATTCAGGGACATGGGTCGCACCCGCTTCTGTGAGGGCGCCCTCATTTGCCATCCGACGGATAGTTCCGTCGACATCATCTCCAAAGTGATGGGTCATTGAGAGGACGACATCAAGCGGATTGCGAACCACATAAATGCCACCAACTGTGACCTCCATATTGTGCAGCGGTACCCCGTGCCATTCGCCCAAGAAATTGTGGGTCTTCACAAAGACAGAGTCGGGAAAATAGTGAGTGTAATCCTCATGGACCTTCGGACGGAGTTTGGCGAGGGTTTCGTGGTCAATCTGGTCCACCGATGTGTCGGTGTACTTTCGGTACTGGCCCGACGCGGATTCCCCAATACAAAACTGATCAAGCTCATTGATATCTACAGGCTCATGAGCATTCCGCAGCAGATTGTGCAGGAACGACCGCATCCAGGTGTTCCCGGATTTGGGATAAGACGCAAGCCAGATGATGCCGCCCATCAAACGTCTCCAATACTATAGAGGGATCAAAGAGACTGGCCTTTTAGCACAAAGTGCGGCGCAGCCAAAAAGCGAACAAACCCGAAGCACTGGCACATCTGCGCTCCAGACAAAAAAAGAGAGCGGGCCGAAACCCGCTCTCTCAAATTCTAGGCTTGGAAATTTCTTAGAAAGAAATTGCCAGAACAACACCAGCAGATGTGCTTTCAACTTCCGTTGCAGCAGCACCGCGTTGGTCTTCGATGAACTGGACATCCAGGCCAACATCAACACCAGCGCCGAGTGAGTAACCACCACCAACTTGGAGGAAGCTGTTTTCACCAACATTCACACCAGCTGTGTTTTCGGTTTCAGACTCGAAGTAGGCAGCGCCCACTGTCCACGGGCCTGTGCCATAAGCAAGACCAACAGTCCATGTGTCAGACTCGTTGCCGGTCAGCACAGTTGCCTGTGTACGAGCAGCAATGTCTTCAACCTGAGTGTATGCGCCGCCGAGAGTGAAACCACCCCAGCCAAGGCTAGCACCAACACCCTGTTCGGTTGGATCGCCAGTTGCGCCTGCGCCAGGTGCTTCACCTGTTACGTAGAACACGTCTGCACCGATAGACACGCCACCGAATTCGCCCGCATAGTTCAGGGCAACTTCGAATACGTCTTCTACTGCACTGTTTGTTGCGCTCAGACCGAAGCCGTTAGCAACTGGATCGTTTGCACCAACGTCAGGTGTGAACGATGCACCAAGCTGGAAGCCAGCGAGGCGAGGCGTGAAGTAAGAGATCTTGTTGTCGTCTTCAGCCAGCAACGAGAACGTTGATGTACGTGAAGAGAAGGTCACACCACCATTGTTCATGTTGTAGATGTTTGGTGAGTCAACGCCGTTGCCTGGAACGAACCAAGGAGACGTGTAGTGCATTTTGAATGCTGCACCATCAGTCGCACCAAGTTCTACACGACCGAAACCGCCTTCAAGGAATGTATAAACTTCCGAGAATGTTGCGTCATCGCCAGTGTTCAGTGCGTTACCTTCGTCATCGCCAAGCTGCACTTTAAGAGCAGCACCAGCAACCAGACCATTGTCCAGAGTGCCGGATGCAACGATGTCTACGTTACGTGCAACAACAGCAACTTTAGTGTCGTCAGCGTCGACGCCACCAACGGTGTCCATGTCGACGAAATAGAAGCCCGTTACAACGGAGCCGCTAACCGTAACGGTGAGCGGATCGCTTGCAAGAGCCGGACCGGCTACCAGACCAGCCGAGACGAGAGCTGTCGTCCCAAGAAGTGTCTTTTTCATTTGTTCCTCGCAGTTCAGCAATTAGCTGTTCAAATACAAAATGTCCAAATCAACGGAAACCGCTTTCTACATGAAAGCACCACTGCTCTGGTCCACTTCACCGCCGGGCCGACTTAATGCCCCCCCGAGCGCGTATGCCGATTAATCCCGAGTAGGGTGCCATCGTCAAGCAAAGGTAGGTCCGTTTTGCCTCAAAACTGGCGCGATGTTGCGTAAACGTCACAAGTGGTTTCCATATGGTTAACAAAGTACTACCGGGCCCCATGCGCTTGAAACGTGAAGAGAATTTGCAATACCGACGAGCGGGCTAAAGTGACTTGTGACTTTTCTGCATCAGGTTGAGTGCCAGAGGACGATCCGATCTCCCACTCTTAGACCAAGAGGTCGCAGACGTGCGACCGGGGGGAAACCCGAAACCAGGCAGATCTGATGAATTAGCTCGGCACTTCAGCCATAGACGCAATCACCATTAGCCGATATAAACGCCTGAAATCAGAGGGAAAACTTGCTCATCGACTTACTTTCGGTCACGGTGAGCAAAATGAAGAAGCGGGCGGCCAAGACCCTGGCTGCACGCGGGAAACGCCCAAAAAGCTAGAGGCCAAGTCGACAATGAGTTTTTCACCAAAATTTGCCGCAACGTCCGAAAAGACCGGAAATTCCGGGACCCTCAAAAAGGTTCTGGCGGCAGCCTCCGTTGCGCTCATGTTGGCAGCATGCGGGCCAAGCGACTCGAGCTTTCCCACCACAACCGGTGGCCGAGGCCCAACAAATCCGAACCCAGACCCAAATGCAGAGCGCGAAAGCATCTTTGGCGAAGATGGTTTGGTCCTGTTTGGTGGAGACAGCAATGAGGGATCAGGCGGCGGCGGCGGGATCGGCGTGAACAGCTTCCTCTGGCGTGCATCTCTGGACACAGTCTCCTTTGTTCCACTGGCCTCTGCCGATCCTTTCGGCGGCGTAATTATCACTGAATGGTATTCGGATCCGGCCTCGCCGACGGAGCGCTTCAAGCTCACCGTCTATATTCTCGATAAAAGGCTCCGTGCTGATGGCCTGAAAGTCGCTGTTTTCCGCCAGGAACGAGCTGGGGATGAATGGCGCGATGCAGGTGCGAATGCGACCACCAGCGTTCAGCTGGAGAATGCGATCCTCATGAGGGCAAGGGAACTTCGGGTCAACACGCTAGAAGCAGACGAAGGCTAATTGCCTATTCTCCCTCCTGGACGACACGCTTCGACCAGAACTCCTGAGAAGATAGGCGTGAGCAGTTCGTTCTGAACGATCAGGCGATGCGAACCTCGCCCCCAAACTTGCCCCTTGGCACATTCCGATGCAAAAGAGGCAGAGGGTTTCAGCAAGATTGCAGCTGATCCGCGCCAATCCAGTTTTCTAATTTGAAGAGTTCATATGTCCGCCGATCGCTACAACGCGAAAACCACAGAGACTAAATGGCAAAAAGTCTGGGAGAAATCTCAGACCTTTGTGGCGCCCGATCAGCCGCGTGAGGGAAGCGCCGGGAAATATTACGTCCTGGAGATGTTCCCCTACCCGTCCGGGCGCATTCATATGGGCCATGTGCGCAACTACACCATGGGCGACGTCATTGCGCGCTTCAGGAAAGCACAAGGATATGACGTCCTGCATCCTATGGGCTGGGATGCATTTGGAATGCCGGCAGAAAACGCCGCCATGGAGAACAATGTTCACCCAGGCGAGTGGACCTACAAAAACATCGACGCCATGCGGGCCCAGCTCAAGCAAATGGGGTTGGCGATCGATTGGAGCCGCGAATTCGCAACCTGCGATCCAAGTTACTACGCCCAGGAACAACTGCTGTTCCTGGACATGCTGGACGCTGGTCTGGTAACCCGAAAAACCGCACAGGTGAACTGGGACCCAGTGGACATGACAGTCCTGGCCAATGAGCAGGTCATCGACGGTCGGGGCTGGCGGTCGGGTGCCATGGTGGAACGCCGCGAGCTAACCCAATGGTTCTTCAAGATCACTGATATGGCCGACGATCTGTTGGCGGGCCTCGACGAACTGGAGCGCTGGCCGGACAAAGTGCGCGTCATGCAACGCAATTGGATCGGTCGGTCAGAAGGCGCCCATGTTCAGTTCCCCATTGAGGGTCGGGATGCCCCGCTGGAGGTCTTCACGACAAGACCGGACACATTATTTGGTGCCAGCTTTTGCGCCCTATCATCTGGCCATCCGCTGACAAAAGAACTCGCTGAAAAAAGCAGCGAGCTGGCAAGCTTCGTCCGTGAATGCGAACAGCTGGGAACCAGCGAAGAGGCGATCGAAAAAGCCGAGAAGCGCGGGTTCGATACAGGCCTCAAGGCACGCCATCCCTTTATCGAAGGCGCAACGCTGCCTGTCTATGTGGCAAACTTCGTGCTCATGGAATACGGCACGGGCGCCATTTTTGCCTGCCCGGCTCATGACCAGCGGGATCTGGATTTCGCCCGCAAATACAAGCTGCCTGTCACCACCGTAGTGGCACCCAAAAAGTTGGAAGGCACAGACCTCACGGCCTTTGTTGCAGAACAAGATGCCAGCGACACCGCCTTTGACGGCGATGGTGTCGCAGTGAACTCAGACTTCCTAAATGGTTTGGAAGTACAGGCTGCCAAAAGGGCCGCAATTGAAAAACTGGAAGCGCTTGGCCTCGGCGAAGGAACCGTGAACTATCGCTTGCGCGACTGGGGGATTTCACGTCAGCGCTATTGGGGTTGTCCGATCCCGGTCATTCATTGCAACGAGTGCGGCACCGTCCCTGTTCCCAAAGACCAACTCCCAGTCGTGTTGCCAGAAGATGTAACCTTCGACAAACCAGGCAATCCATTGGAGCATCATGCGACTTGGAAACATGTCGCTTGCCCGAAATGTAGCAAGGATGCGCTGCGCGAAACCGACACGTTTGACACGTTCGTGGACTCGTCCTGGTATTTCGCACGCTTCACCGCACCTCGCGCGAACAGCCCAACAGAGCCAGATCTTGCAAACCATTGGCTGCCGGTCGATCAATATATCGGTGGCGTTGAACATGCCGTTCTCCACCTGCTCTACTCACGCTTCTATTCCCGCGCCATGAAAGCAACCGGGCACATGGACATCCGTGAGCCCTTTGCAGGCCTCTTCACGCAAGGCATGGTGACCCACGAAACCTACAAAGCGACGGATGGTCGATGGGTCTCACCTGAGGAACTCATTTGGGACGGCGATACACCTTATCTCGATGACAGCGGCAACCGCGCACCTATCACTGTGGGCGCCATCGAAAAGATGTCGAAGTCCAAGCGGAACACGGTCGATCCCTCCGCTATTATTGATCAATATGGCGCCGATACAGCCCGCTGGTTCATGCTGTCGGACAGCCCGCCAGAACGGGATGTCCAATGGACGGAAGAAGGCGTCGAAGGAGCCTGGCGCTTTACTCAGCGCCTGTGGCGACTGATCCAAACAACGCTTGACGATCTCGCTGCAGTTGGCGCGCCCATGCCGGAACTTGATGCGCCCGCCGAAGAACTTCGACGAACCGTCCACAAAACGCTAGAAGCAATCACAGGCGACCTGGATCAGCTAGGGTTCAACCGCGCCGTTGCAAAAATTTACGAGCTCAGCAATGCTCTCTCCGCTTTCAAAGCGGGAGACAAATTGGCGGCTGAGTGGGCGCGACGCGAGGCCGTTGAAATCCTGACCCAGCTTGTTGCCCCGATGATGCCGCATCTTGCAGAAGAAGCCTGGGCAGCGCTTGGCCATGAAACATTGATCGCTGATACGCCCTGGCCGGTTGCGGAGCCATCCCTGCTCGTGGAACACTCTGTCACCGTTGCCGTTCAGGTAAACGGAAAGCGGCGAGATGAAATCACCGTCGCTGTCGATGCAGACAAGAAGACGGTGGAAGAAACCGCCCTGGCCCAGGAGAAAGTGCAACATGCCATTGGAGAGGCTACTGTCCGGAAAGTCATCGTCGTCCCAGGCAAGATTGTCAATGTCGTCGTTGGGTAACAGAGCAGGGATGAAGCGACTTCAGGTGATCGCGACAACACTGGTGCTCGGCCTGTTTGTCAGCGCCTGCGGCTTCACACCGCTCTATGCGCCCAGCAATCAGAGCGACGGTATTGTCGCCGGCCTGGGGTCTATCACCGTTCAGGCAGCGGGCGATCGGGTAAACCGGGCCCTGCGCATTGCTCTTGAAGACAAGCTGCACGCGAACGGCCTCGCTGCTCCGCAATTTGTGCTCGTGCTCACTTCGCAGCTGATAGAGTCAGATGTTGCAATCCGGCAAGACACAGAAGTCACGCGGTCCAATTTGACGCTCAGAACGAGCTTTATTCTGAATTCCATCGAGACCGACGAAAACCTGTATGAAGCCAAGGCATATGGGATTGTCGCCTATAACCGTGTGCCATCGGAATTTGCCAACATTATTGCTGAGCGCGACGCAGAAGCCCGCGTCGCAAGCCAGGTGGCCGAAGAGATCCAGACAAAACTTGCCATCTATTTTGAGCGCCAAGGAATGTAACCAGGTGTATCCCTGGATCCGCGACCAATACTGATCAAGGCGACCACATGAAACTGCGTGCAGGCGATATTGACCGGTTCGTTGCGAGCCCTGACCCAGCCGCGCAGGTCATTCTGATCTTCGGTCCGGACCAGGGCCTCGTTCGCGAACGCGCAAACCGGCTCGCCAAAACTGTGTTGGATGATCTAAGCGACCCTTTTCGCATGACCGACCTCTCCGATACGGATCTTAAGCAGGACCCTGCACGGCTCGCAGATGAAGCCGCAGCCATTTCCATGATGGGAGGGCGCCGTGTCGTGCGGGTAAGGCACGCAGGTGACGCTCTTGCAAAAACGGTGAAGTCCTTTCTGGAGAGCCCAGCGGGAGACGCCCTCATCCTTCTGGAAGGCGGCGAGCTGACACCACGGTCGAGTTTGCGCAAAGCTTTGGAGGCGGCAAAAAATGGCGCCGCCCTACCCTGCTATGCCGACGATGCGCGTACGTTGGAACGGGTTATCGAAGAGCGGTTGCGGCAATCTGGCCTCCGTGCCGACCCCGACGCCTTCGCCTATCTGACCAGCCATTTGGGCAGCGACCGTGGAGTGACACTGCAAGAACTCGACAAACTGATCCTCTACATGCAATCAGATCCTGAAGCAGGAAGCATCACCCTCGCGGACGTCACCGCCTGCATCGGAGACACCGCCGCGACCCGGCTTGATGACATTGTCGATGCGGCCGCCATTGGGGACTTCGGTGCACTGGACGTGGCTTTGGCCAAAGCGTCCGAAGCAGACACGGCCCCGGTCGCCATCCTCATTGCCATGACCCGACACGTTCAGCAATTGCATTTGGTGCTTGGGCGCATGGAAGCAGGCAGCGACAGAGAAGCGGCGATAAAGGCACTGCGGCCACCGGTTCACTTCAAACGATCTGCGTCCATGAAAAGACAATGCGGACTGTGGGATCGAAAACGCCTGGAGCGCGCGCTCAGTCTTCTCGGCGATGCCGATCGACAATGCAAAACAACCGGCCTGCCCGATCGCGCCATCTGCGCCCAGGCCCTGATGCGCGTTGCACAAGGTGCGAGATCAGGCGTCCGGCGATAAAAGCGTTTTGAAAGTGCTTGACGTTAGAGTCAACTAGAAGGAACTCATCCGTAAACGGATGAGCTAAACTCTAGACAGGCGGCGGCAAATTTCATCAAGCTGCTCGAGCGAAGTATAGCTGACATTCACCGTACCGCCCTTCTCACCCTTATGGTTGATCGACACACTCAAGCCCAGCGCATTCGTAATGTTCTTTTCAAGCGCCACTGTGTCGGCGTCTTTCAGCTTTGGCGACGATCCGCTTTTAGCCTTGGGTGAACTGGACTCTGGCTTGCGCGTAAGCGCTTCGGCTTCTCGAACAGACAGGCCCTTATCTGCAATTTCTTTCGCAAGCTTCTCCGCCTGTGGATGGCCAATCAAAGCCCTCGCATGCCCAGCGCTCAACGCACCACTCGACAGGAAATCTTGCACACCCGAGGGCAGACTAAGCAGCCGAAGCGTATTGGCAACATGCGACCGGCTCTTGCCGATCATCTTGGAGAGCTGGTCCTGGGTGTAGGTGAATTGGTCCACCAGACGCTGATAGCCGGCCGCTTCTTCAATCGGATTAAGATCTGCACGTTGCACATTCTCAATAATCGCAATTTCAAGCGATTCATTGTCATTCAGGTCTTTGACGACAATTGGCACGTCATGGAGCTGCGCTGCTTGCGCGGCCCGCCAGCGGCGTTCACCAGCGACAATCTCAAACTCGTTCTCAGATCCGCCTGGCGCAGGACGCACCATAATGGGCTGCAAAATACCCTTCTCTCGGATCGATTCCGTCAGATCATCCAAATCGCCTGTTCTAAAGATCTGGCGCGGCTGAAAGGGATTTGCGCGCAAAAACTCAATGGGAACCTCTCGGACACCTTTGGGCACCGGCGCCGTCTCATCCCCGAGTGCAACCGCTGCATCATCGCCGATCAACGCGGCAAGCCCGCGGCCCAGTCGATTTTTTCCAGCACTCTCATCGACCATGACGGTCTCCTCTTTTCTTAAACAAGATAGAACCCTTGCGCTCGGACCCCGTCCTGCCACACCGCGGGTCTCACCTGGCGAGAACCCACGAATCCTTGAGTTTTTGACGTAGGGGCTAAAAAGTAGGGCCCGGTAGCGCCATTTATGAATCTTTTCAAGACCTTAACGAAGGTCTTTAAGAGTCATCAGATCTGAGTCGAACCCAGCTCTACAACACGTTGAAACTTATGTCATGCCGCCGTTTGACTCCGCAAAACACGTTCCCTCTGAATGAGCTCGGAGGCGAGCTTCATATAAGCCCGACTTCCCGCACATTGGTGATCATAAACCAGTGCTGGCTTGCCATAGGAAGGCGCTTCGGAAATCCGAACATTACGCGGAATGACTGTTTTATAAACCTTATCACCCAAATGAGCGCGCACATCCTGCGCCACCTGGCCTGAAAGATTGTTCCGCTGATCAAACATGGTGAGGACGATGCCCTGGATATCGAGCCGCGGATTGAGACTAGTGCGAACCCGTTCAACGGTCCGCAACAATTGGCTGAGGCCCTCCAGCGCGAAGAATTCACACTGCAGCGGAACCAGGATGGAGTCCGCAGCGGTCATGGCATTGATCGTGAGCAGGTTCAGAGACGGTGGGCAATCAATCAGAATATAGGTATACGGTCGGGCATTCATCTCTTCCGGCACACCATCAAGGTCTCGGCCGGAGGCCGGCATCCGTGCCAGCGCATCCCGCAACCGGTGCGAGCGCCGAGAGACGCTGGCAAGCTCCAGCTCGGCACCCAGCAGATCCATCGTCGACGGCACCAGATCAAGACCGGGAACCTTCGTTGGCACAATTGCCGTTTCGATCAGCGCGGCACCGATGAGCACGTCATAGGTCGAAAGCGTCCGGTCAGCCCGGTCAACACCAAGGCCGGTACTGGCATTGCCCTGCGGGTCCAGATCAACCACGAGGACACGCTCGCCTACGGCGGCGAGCGCGGTTCCCAAATTGATGGCCGTCGTTGTTTTACCGACCCCACCCTTCTGATTTGCGAGCACAAGCACTCTGGGATGAGGCTGATCGGAAGCTGTCGACGCCTCCGCGATAGAGTCAGCTGTAGTCGATGGATTGTCAGACACGGGCAAGTTGCTCCACCTTTAGGACACACCCGTCTGGGTCCGCCTGGCTCGGATAGGAAGTAACCCTAAATGTCCACGATTTCCGCGCCACGGTCAATTCTTCATCCGCTTGTGCGCCCTTTAGAAAGAACGCCTCTGTTTCAGGGCCAAAATAGGGTTCCGCCCACCCCATAAGACGATCCAGGGGCGCGCAGGCGCGGGCAGAAAGCGCGTCACAAGTCCCGATGGCGGCAATCGTCTCAGGAGATTCTATCCGGGACGTGTGAACCACCGCCGGAGCACCGGTTTCCCGGATGACTTCTCGCAAGAACACCGACTTGCGCTGATCGCTTTCCACCAGGTTCATCTGAAATCCGACCCTGTCCCGGGCCAGAATGGCGAGAACCAAGCCGGGAAAACCTGCTCCACTGCCAAAATCCGCCCATTTCAGGTGTCTATCAGAAGACAGATCCAGCAATTGCGTCGAATCCAGGAAATGGCGCCGCCAAACATCTTCCAGGGTCGATTTAGACACCAGATTGATGGAACCCTGCCACTTCCTCAATAGAGACTCGTATACCGAGAGTCGGTCCATTGTTTCACGTGAAACATGTGCGAGCTCGAAAAAGGATTCCGCATCAAGCACTTGCTGACCTTTATCCACAGCGTCAGGCCGAGCGGCGCAGATTTCCGCGCTTTACAAAGAGAAGAAGGGTTGTAATCGCAGCGGGCGTAACACCCTCCACTCGTGAGGCCTGCCCGAGAGTGACCGGCCTGGCTTCGGCCAGTTTCTGTCGCACCTCCTGGGACAGACCCGGCACCGCGTCATAGTCTAGAGCGGTTGGGATCACCAGCGCCTCGTCTTTGCGGAACGCACGGACATCTGCTGCCTGACGTTCGAGATAGACGGCATAGGTCGCATCAATCTCCAATTGCTCTGCAATTTCCGGCTCCAACTGGCCAAGCTCAGGCCATATAGGCAAAATATCTGTCAGACCAATCTCTGCATAGGCAAGCAAATCAAACGCTGAACGTCTTACACCGTCCTGATTGATTTTGAACCCAGCTTTTGCAAGCTTTGCAGGGGTTTCTGACAGTTCTTTTGCAAGATTGTGGGCAGCAGACAGTTTTTCCTGTTTAACGCTGAAAAGGGACCCCCTCTCAGCGCCGACACAACCCACCGCCATGCCCAACGGGGTCAATCTTTGATCCGCATTGTCAGCGCGAAGGCTCAAGCGATATTCTGCCCGAGATGTAAACATACGATACGGTTCCGAAACGCCCTTTGTGACAAGGTCATCAATCATCACCCCTATATAGGCATCCGCCCGATCGAGAATGAAAGGCTCGCTATCTTGTACCGAGAGCGCCGCATTAAGGCCAGCCATCAGACCCTGAGCAGCCGCCTCTTCATATCCCGTCGTTCCATTTATCTGACCTGCGAGGTAGAGACCCTTTTGAGCCTTAGTCTCCAATGTCGGCAGCAATTCTCGCGGATCCACATAATCATATTCGATGGCATAGCCCGGACGGATGATCTCAGCCTCTTCCAATCCCGGGATTGTTGCAAGAAAGGCTTTCTGAACATCCTCCGGCAGCGCTGTAGAGATCCCATTAGGGTAGACCGTGTGATCATCCAACCCTTCAGGCTCCAAAAAGATCTGATGGGACGGACGTTCTGAGAACCGCACCACCTTGTCTTCCACTGACGGACAATAGCGCGGCCCAACACCGTCTATACGCCCCCCATACACCGGAGACTCTTCGAGGTTCTCGCGAATGATGTCGTGGGTTTCAGGCGTGGTCCGGGTGATATGGCAGGAAATCTGTTTCTGTGGCACCTCCCTTGTCAGGAAAGAGAACGGAACCGCCGGATCGTCAGCAAATTGTTCCTCCAGCACGTCCCAATTGATGGTTCTTCCATCCAGCCGCGGTGGTGTCCCTGTTTTGAGCCGCCCCATCTTGAGGTTAAGCCCATAAAGCCGCTCAGAAAGGCCGAGCGCAGGAGCTTCCCCTACCCGACCTGCCGGGACACGTTCCCGGCCCAGATGGATCTCCCCATTCAGAAAGGTCCCGGTCGTCAAAATAACTTTCGGTGCATCGAACTGGCGACCATCGTCACACAGCAACCCTGAAACACAGCCGTCCTCAACAATGAGGTCGACAACAGCCCCCTCTTCAACCGAAAGGTTCTCCTGATCGGTGATGGCCTTTTGCATCGCCTCCCGATAAAGCTTCCGATCACTCTGTGTCCGAGGACCGCGAACAGCAGGCCCTTTCCGTCGGTTCAACAGTCGAAATTGAATGCCGGACGCATCAGCTACCCGTCCCATAACGCCGTCCAGGGCATCAATCTCGCGAACCAGGTGGCCCTTCCCAAGACCGCCAATCGCAGGGTTGCAGGACATCTCACCGACGGTCGCCCATTTGTGGGTAATCAGAAGCGTGGCGGCTCCCAGACGCGCAGAAGCAGCCGCGGCTTCACAGCCAGCGTGTCCACCGCCAATCACAATCACATCAAAACGATCCGCCATTCACCGACCCAGTTTTGGCCACCCAAGATCTATTGCCGACATCTAGGCCGAATAGAGGGCACAGTCAAAATCAATTCGCTGGCCTGTGGCCATTTAGACTCAAGTGTTTCACGTGAAACACTACTTCCCGATGCAAAAATCCCGAAACACCACATCAAGCAATTCTTCGACATCGACCCGTCCGGTAACCCGACCCACGGCCCTCGCAGCATGTCTCAGCTCTTCTGCGATAAGGGCCGTTTCGCCTCCGACTCGAAGTAAAGACAAGGCGCCATCCAAAGCACCGGCACAAGCCTCAAGCTCTTTGCGGTGCCTGGCCCGAGTAATCAGGGGCTCCTCGCCCCGAACAAAAATTTCCTCAACCCGAGCACCGAGCGCTTCTTCAAAGGCAGCAACCCCGGAACCAGTCTTGATCGAAAGCTGAGCGATGTCCGGCGCAGCTAGAGGATTTGGAACCAGGTCAACCTTGTTCACCAGCTTCAGGTCCTGCGGCTCCACCGTGGCAAAGAAATCCAGGGTCGCATCCTCCGCAGATTGCATCCAAACCCGCAAATCCGCCTCATCAGCCGTCTGCCGGGCTCTTCTGATACCTTCTTGCTCCACCACGCCGACCCCATCTCTCAGCCCTGCTGTATCGCAGACCGTTACAGGCAGACCCGCCATCTTCAATCGAACCTCAACGACGTCTCTTGTGGTCCCCGCTTCTTCAGACACGATCACGGCGTCCCGTCTTGCCAAAGCGTTAACAAGGCTCGACTTCCCCGCATTAGGAGGCCCTACCACCGCAACAAAGATCCCATCCCGGATCCGCTCACCTCTATGGTCGGACAGAAACCCCGACATTTCCTCACGGAGCGCGGTAAGTCCCGGTAGAACTGACGCCGCTAAATCCTCTGGAAGATCCTCATCAGCGAAGTCAATATCCGCCTCCACATAGGCAAGTGATCGAACCAATTGATCCCGCCACCCATCGCAGAGCACCCCAAAGGTGCCTTTCATCTGCCGAAGCGCCTGTACCTGCTGAGCAGAGGTCTCCGCTTCAATCAGGTCTGCAATACCTTCCGCTGCAGAAAGATCGAATTTCCCGTTCTCCACGGCACGGCGACTGAACTCTCCTGGCTCTGCAAACCTCAGCCCTGCAATTTTTCCGAGTCCCTCAACCACCGAGTCAACCACAGCGAGTCCACCATGGAGATGAAGCTCCACGACATCTTCGCCGGTGAAGGAATGAGGTCCTTGGAAAAAAAGCACCAAGGCCAGGTCAAGTACGTTCTCTGATTGAGGGTCCCTGAGTTCACGAAGTTCAGCCAGTCTCGGCGCCCCAGGACCTTTCCCGGACAGCGCTTTCAAGGCCGAGTCCGCATGCGGACCAGAGATACGGATAACCGCAACGCCACCTCGTCCACGGGCGGTTGCCGGCGCAAAAATCGTTTCCAATCCGAATCGACTCCTATGATCTAACCCGCTGTGCCCGGTTGCACCTTGTGGCTGTAAACTTCCATGCTATCTCTTGAACAGCTTCCGCTCTTTGAAAGATCTTTCATGAACCACCTGTCAGCCGAAACAAGCCCTTACCTGCTTCAGCACAAAGACAACCCTGTCCACTGGCATCCATGGGGCCCCGACGCGCTCTCTCGCGCTAAGGCTGAGAACAAACCCATCCTACTCTCAGTCGGCTACGCAGCCTGCCATTGGTGCCATGTCATGGCTCATGAGAGTTTCGAAAACGCAGCCACCGCCGAAATCATGAACCGGCTCTATATCAATATCAAAGTAGACCGGGAAGAACGCCCCGACATCGACACCATCTATATGAGTGCTCTCCACGCACTCGGTGAGCAAGGTGGCTGGCCGCTGACCATGTTTCTCACCCCCGACGGAGAACCCTTCTGGGGCGGCACATATTTTCCACCAGAACCAAAATTCGGACGGCCAGGCTTCCCGCAAGTCCTGGAAGAGATTGCGCGCCTTTATACACAAGAGCCGGAAAAAATCCATGGCAACAAAGAGGCGCTCAAAAACGCCCTGAGCCGCATTGAAGACACAAGCGGCCAGCCCCCATTGGATATGTTACTTGGTGTCGCCAACCAGCTTATGGATGTCATGGACATGGATAAGGGCGGCCTAAAAGGCGCCCCCAAATTCCCGCAAACAGGGTTGCTGGACGTGCTCTGGCGTGGCCACATTGCAACCGGCAACGACCAACTCCGCACAGCTGTAACCACCGCTCTGACCCACATGTGTGAAGGCGGCATCTATGATCATCTGGGCGGTGGCTTCGCCCGCTATTCCGTCGACGCCGACTGGCTTGTCCCGCATTTCGAGAAAATGCTCTACGACAATGCCCTCCTTATCGACCGCCTCACAGAGGTGTGGCAGGAGACCAAAGACCCTCTTTATGCCACCCGCATTGACGAGACCATCACCTGGATCGCCCGCGAAATGACAACGGCAGAAGGGGCCTTTGCCGCCAGCATCGATGCGGACAGCGAAGGTGAAGAAGGCAAATTCTATGTCTGGACCGCCAATGAGATCGACGCCGAACTCGGCGACATGGGTCCCTGGTTCAAAGAGCAATATGACGTGACGCCGGAAGGCAATTGGGAAGGCAATGCCATTCTCAATCGCCTCCATCTCATAGATCAGAGCCTTACTTCTGAGGAAGAAACCAGGCTCAAAACCTTGCGCCAAAAACTCTTCGACAAACGCGCATCCCGCATAGCGCCCGGTCTTGATGACAAAGTTTTACTCGATTGGAACGGATTGGCCATCGCCGCCATTGCCAATGCCAGCATGGTATTCAAGCGAAAAGACTGGCTGGCTTTGAGTCAAACCGCCTATCGTTTCGTGGCCGAATCCATGAAGCGCGACGGCCGTATGCATCACGCTTATCGCGCCAACCGTCTCCAGCACCGTGCCATGTCCGATGGCCTCGCAAACATTTGTGCGGCAGCTCTGGCACTGTTCGAAGCTACCATGGACTGGACCTATGTCGATGACGCCCAAGGCTTCGTCACAGAACTCGACGCGCACTATTGGGATGAAACAAATGGCGGCTATTTCTTCTCCGCTGATGATGCTGAAGCCCTTCTTGTGCGAACGCGCACGGCAGCAGATGACGCGACCCCGGCAGCCAACGGCACCCTGCCCGGCCTCCTGGTCCGCCTCTACGGCCTCACCGGCGACGAACATTACCGCGATCGCGCCGATCAGCTGATCCTCGCTTTTGGGGGTGCCGTCACCAAGAACGCTTTCCCCCACGGCAGCTGGCTCGCAAGCCTCGATACAGCGGTTAATCTCACCCAGATCGTCATCATCGGCGAGAAAGCCGACCCTAAAAGAGAGGCACTCAAAGACACAGTCCTCAGCCTCTCCCTTCCAACAGGACTGCTCATTGATCTCGATCCAGGCACCGACTTGCCTGACGGCCACCCAGCCATGGGCAAAACCATGCTGGAGGGTAAAGCCACGGCCTATGTCTGCACCGGCCCCGTCTGCTCCGCGCCGGTCACAGATCCAGGCGATCTCCGCGCTGCTCTGCAAGCCAGCCGCCTTGCACCGGAATGACCAGCCCCTGATCCAAGAAACACCCTCGCAACGAGGCGACGGGCCCGTTACGCTACTGCCAAAATAATCAGCCAAAACAATCAGGCAGTGTGAAACCACACGCCCAACATCATTCTCTGACAGGAGGCCCTCATGAGCTCAGAAACAATCACCATCAACGGTCCCGACGGCAGTTTTTCCGGATACCTGGCCAAACCTGCAGGTGACGGCCCCTTCCCCGCTATCGTGGTCATCCAGGAAATCTTTGGCGTCAACGCCGTCATGCGGGGCATCTGCGATGATCTTGCAAAACAGGGCTATCTCGCCCTTTCGCCTGATCTTTTCTGGCGCATTGAGCCAGGCATCGACATTACAGACCAGTCGGAAGAAGAATGGGCCAAGGCCTTTGAATTGTTCAACGCTTTCGACGTCGACAAAGGCATGCTGGACGTCCAGGCCACCATCGATACCGCCCGGAAGCTTCCGGGCGCAAATGGCAAAGTCGGCGCCGTTGGCTATTGCCTCGGCGGACAGCTCGCCTACCTCACAGCAGCCCGAACCGACGCAGATGCCGCAGTGGGCTTTTATGGTGTCAACCTGCAGAACCGAACAGATGAAGCCAACAACATCACCAAACCATTGATGCTGCACATCGCCGGCAAAGATGAATTCGTCCCCGCTGACGCTCAGGCCGCTATCCATGCAGGCCTGGACACTCACACACAGGTCACACTCCATGACTACCCAGAGCGCGATCATGCCTTCGCGCGCGTTGGTGGCGCGCACTTTGATAAGGGCGATACGGATCTTGCCAATGGCAGAACCCTCGACTTCTTCAAGGCGAACCTCTAGCGCGAGTCATACAAAACAACGTTCCGTATCCGAATCAAATATTCCGGCCCCCAGACTCATGGATAGGCCGACAAAAGAAGCAGGAAGCATCCATGGTAAAGGCAATTCGCATTCACGAAACCGGCGGTCCGGAAGTCATGAAGCTCGAAGACGTGGATTTACCTGATCCGGGTCCGGGCCAGGCGCGTGTTAAACACACTGCGATTGGCCTGAACTATATCGACACCTACCACCGCTCAGGTCTCTACCCTATCGCCCTGCCATCCGGTCTGGGCCTCGAGGCAGCCGGTGTCGTCGAAGCCGTTGGCGAGGGCGTCACGAATGTCGCTGAGGGTGATCGCGTTGCCTATGGCTCTGGACCGCTTGGCGCTTATTCAGAAGCGCAGAATTGTTTCGCCGCCGGTCTGATCAAACTCCCAGCCGGGGTCAAAGAGGATGAAGCAGCAGCTCTCATGATGAAGGGGCTGACAGTTCGCTATCTCTTCAAAGAGACCTACAAAGTCAAAGCCGGTGAAACCATCCTCTTCCATGCAGCGGCCGGCGGCTGTGGTCTTGTTGCCTGCCAGTGGGCCAGGGAACTCGGCGTCACCATGATCGGTACCGTAGGCTCTGAGGAAAAAGCAGAGCTCGCCCGCGCCCATGGCTGCGCCCACGTGATCAACTATTCAACCGAGAACGTGCCCGAGCGTGTTGCCGATATTACCAATGGCGCTAAGGTGCCCGTGGTCTATGACGGCGTCGGAAAAGATACATTTGAAATGTCCCTTGATTGCCTGGCACCGCGCGGGCTGCTCGCGAGCTTTGGCAATGCATCGGGTCCGGTCACCGGTGTGGATCTCAGCACGCTTCAGAACAAAGGGTCTCTTTATGTAACCCGGCCAACCATGCTGCACTACATGATGAGCCCGGATCAGGTTGCCGAAGCCACCGCGGATCTCTTTGACGTTGTCGCCCGCGGCGCGGTGAAAGTAGACATCAACCAGCGCTATGCCCTGGCCGATGCCGCCCAGGCACACATTGATATTCAAGGACGCAAAACCACCGGAGCCACAATCATCGAACCCTGAGCGGTTATGGCATCCATCTCACCCGTTACAGGATTGACGAATGTTACTGCTTGATCTCTCTCGGTCACTTGCGGAAGACTGGCCTCGCGCTCGTCAGAACCACGATCATCCAAGGTAGGTCCGCATGAACCGTTCATTTTCCGCCGCCATCATTCTGGGCTCTCTTACCCTTGGTGGCGCAGCGCTCGCTGAAAGCACTGATGCCACCGCAACATCCATCGAGGATGCGGAGGCGGGGATCTGTGTTGGCTATGGTCCGCAAACGCCCCGCGACATTGGCAGCGTACACGGCTTGAATGAGCGTTTCTTCTCGCTCTCCCCGGCGGCAGCGAAAATGAACCTCTGCAACATCCACACCCACACAAATGCCGAGCATAAAGGTCCCGGTTTTTCACTCTTTGCAGGTGCTGGTGACCATGGCGGATATCAATGCAACGCCACAGCGGATCTGACGGAGGCCGAGCTTGTTGATCCAGCAGATGGTCAAGGCGCCTTCAAGGGCGTGAAGCCAGGCGACACAATTGAGGTCCATTGGGTCCACACGTCATGTGACGTGGCGCCCGGCGAAGGGCTTGGTTCCTGCCTGAGCGAAAAATGCGCAAACCCCAATTTGAGAGTAGAGGCCCAGGCCTTTTTGGTGGTGAACGACCCCGACGCCCTCGACTTCGCAGACTTCGCTTATGGCGGCAATATTGTGGATGGGTTGCATCAGCCCCGGTCCATGCCCTCTGACACAGGCGCGCCTATTGTCTTTGGCGGATCCACCACCGGCCCGTCTTACACGCAGGCCCAATGCTCGCCGCTCAAGGTGACGTGGAGCGTGCGCCCGCAATGCGCAAAGCTGGATATATCATCTCTCAACAGGTGGGCAGAAGAAGGCAATGTCTTCAACGAAACCCATTCCCATGGGGTTCGTCAATTGGTGACAGCGCCAGAACTTCTCGCACCGATCGAATAGCCCGACAGCTATTCAGCAGCGGCGGCCGAGCCCTTATAGATGCTGGCCCGCGGCCGTTCCATGACCCGCTGAACCATTGGCTCAAAAGCGTCGAGCGGCATCGTGTCATAGTTCGGATCAAACGCGTTCTGGTCGAACAGATGACAGAACTGCGCTGTATGCTCGAACGCCTGATGGCCGCGATACTCATCGCGCATGTCGCGATCAAGCCCGATATGATGGAAGAAATAATAGCCTTGGAAGATCCCGTGATGCTCAAGCATCCAGTGATTATCTTCTGACACGAAGGGTTTCAGGATCGCCGCGCCAATTTCAGCGTGATTAAAAGTCCCAAGCGTATCGCCGATGTCATGGAGAAGCGCGCAGACCACATATTCTTCGTCTTTGCCTGCCCGATGCGCGAGAGTTGCTGATTGCAGGGAGTGCTCAAGGCGGTCAACAGCGAAGCCACCAAAGTCACCGTCCAGCAACTTCAGATGCGCGAGCACACGATCAGGCAGACCTTTGGAGAATTCACCATTATTAGCGGCAATCAACTGCCACTCTTCCTGACTGCTGTCAGCCATGGTTTTAAACGTGGCGCGGCCATCAATGATTTTTTCGGACATCGGGTTAGCTCCTCCTAGATTATCTTTGGAGAGAGCCTAGAGCATTTCCGGCGGAAGGGGCAGCACTTCAGCATTCAGAAATGCAACAAAAGGGAGAGTGTTTTTCAGCATAGGAAATGGTTGAGCGCTACGAAACCAGAATCACCAGTCTCAGTTACGGTATGCCATGACCAACATCGACAAACAGCGCGTCGTGGAAATCCAGGTGCTTTTCCATATCCATGGTCTTGTCCCAAACCTCGGGCACTTCTTCGGGCTTCATAACAGGCATCACCGTGCCAATGATCCGGTCTTTCCCATCTGAGCCTGGCCCAATGGGAAGCGTCATCATTTCCAGCAGATGTGGCATGCCGTTCTGATCCGTAATGTTCCAGAACGCTATAACGCCGCACGGGTGTTTTGGGAGCAGTTTCAACCGCGCAATATCTCGCTTCTTGTTCTCATATTCGCCAAACGAAAAGAGGTCGATGCCCCTCAGGTCCATGCCGGCTGATTGACAAAGAGCACTGCCAAACACGCGGATCACGAGAGACTCCTCCCCCTCCCAGCTCATATATCGAATGTAGGGGGTAAGCTCCACAAGACTGCGAAGGTCTACATCATCGGCTGTCGGAATATGTTGGTCTCCCCGCACACTCAACCACCAGCACAGCATTTCCCGCGCAGGATGAGTAAGACTGTAACCAGAAACCTTACGGGGAACAGCAGGGCGCGGCTCAGGCACCCGTGCCTGAATTTGCGCAATATGGCGTTGGTTGAGATAGGTAGAAACCCAACGCGGCGACAGTCCCGATTTATCGTCCAAACTCTTTCCCCAAACTCATACACTCGAAGACCGAGCCTGAATTCGGGAAAAGCTTTGCACGGCACATGTAAAGGGACTGTAAAACCTTAGAACTATCGAAAACCGCAGGCCTCTGCCATATCGGCATTCAGTCATCGGGGAATTCAGTCTTTTTCATGGTTTGATCAAAGTCGGCCGGTGCGCCCGCATCATCTACCGATAACCGATCCGTCAGGAGATGAGGTTGGAATGCCGTGCCCCAAATCCACATACAACACATCATGAAGGTCCTGATATTCCTTCACATTCAGTCTTCTCTCCCAAAGTGTCGACCTGTTTGAAGACACATCGACAGGGATCACCGTGCTGATGATACGCTTCTTTCCGTCAGCCCCCGGCTCGATGGGGAGCGTCATCATCTCAACAAGTGCTGCAGCACCTGTCTGATCCTGAATATGTCGAAAGATAACCGCTCCACAGGGCAGATCACCAATCAGCTTCAACCGCGCGATATCTTGGGATCTTTCATCACCCTGGCTGAGGGAAAATATATCAACGCCGGTGGGGTCCAGGCCGATAGCTTCGCAAAGAGCACTGCCAAACAAACGAATTACAAGCGCCTCTTCACCCTCCCAGCTGAGATAGCGAAGATAAGGCGAGAGTTCGACAAGGCTTGGTAACTCAACATCTTCAGCTGTGGGTGGTGCATCACCCTGCCGGACGCTCAGCCACCAGGTTAAAAGCTCACGTCCAGGGCGGCTGAGTTTATATCCATTGATTTCATCAGGTGCGTCTGGTCGAACCCCAGAAATCCGGGCACGAATGTTTGCGACGTGACGGGTGTCCAAATAGGCAGCAACCCAGGCAGGCATCACCCCAGCTTCATCATCATTCGCCATCTTCATCTCATCCAAACGTCGTTTGAAGATCTAGAAAATAGCAGTGCCAGATGAAGAAGCGTTAAACGCTGCAGCTACCAAAAAAACCGGGCAGGTCAGCCTGTTAAGTATTCATGCTGTCGAAGAATTCACCGTTGTTTTTGGTCTGCTTGAGCTTATCAAGCAGGAACTCGATAGCATCAGTTGTTCCCATTGGGTTGAGAATACGGCGAAGCACATACATTTTTTGCAGCTCGACCTTGTCGACAAGCAGCTCTTCCTTCCGGGTCCCGGATTTCAGAATATCCATCGCCGGGAAGACGCGCTTATCAGCCACTTTGCGATCAAGTACAATTTCTGAGTTACCCGTGCCCTTAAATTCTTCAAAGATCACTTCATCCATCCGGCTGCCCGTATCGATGAGGGCAGTAGAGATAATCGTGAGCGAACCACCTTCTTCGATGTTCCGCGCCGCGCCGAAGAACCGTTTGGGACGCTGCAGGGCATTGGCATCCACACCACCAGTTAGCACCTTGCCGGAGCTTGGCACCACGGTGTTGTAGGCACGACCGAGACGGGTAATAGAATCGAGCAAGATCACCACATCGCGTCCATGTTCCACCAGACGCTTTGCTTTTTCGATCACCATTTCGGCGACCTGCACGTGACGCACCGCTGGCTCATCAAAGGTAGAGGAGACAACCTCACCCTTCACCGAGCGCTTCATATCCGTCACCTCTTCCGGCCGCTCATCGATCAGAAGTACGATCAGATAGGCTTCAGGATGGTTGGCAGAAATCGAATGCGCAATGTTTTGCAGCAGGACCGTCTTACCAGTCCGCGGCGGCGCCACAATGAGACCGCGCTGCCCCTTACCCAAAGGCGCCACAATATCGATCACCCGCCCGGACGTGTCTTTCCGGGTTGGGTCATCAATTTCCATTTCCAGTTTTTCTTCTGGATAGAGAGGCGTCAGATTGTCGAAGTGAACTTTGTGGCGGGCTTCTTCCGGATCAGCAAAATTGATGGAATTGACCTTGATAAGAGCAAAATACCGCTCACCTTCTTTTGGGCTGCGAATATCACCCTCTACCGTGTCCCCTGTGCGAAGAGAGAAACGGCGGATCTGCGACGGGGAAACATAAATGTCATCGGGACCCGGCAGATAGTTGGCTTCTGGTGACCGCAGGAAACCAAACCCGTCCTGCAGCACCTCGACGACGCCCTCGCCGATAATATCTGTTTCCCGTTCAGCATATTGCTTCAGGATTGCAAACATCAGCTCCTGGGTGCGGAGCGTGCTCGCGTTTTCTACTTCAAGCTCTTCGGCCACAACCAACAGTTCAGTGGGTGACTTTGCTTTCAGTTCTTGCAGTTTGATCTGCGTCATATTTTTTCTCGTGATGGGCTCATTGCCTTGGCGGCAAGAAGCAAAAGGAAGGTAAGAGGCGTCTTTGAATTTAAAATTCGGGACTTGAGAGTCTTGAGAATTGAAATTCTGGTGAATTCAGTGAGATCTGTCTGTCGGTCTGCGGGTGAACCGCTGAGGAGAAATCTGGAACGCAGCCCCGAAAGAAATATCGTGGTGCGGAAATGAAAGTCCCAAAAGGCGCCGTATGTATTCAGGTCTTCAAAGTGGGAAGGTCGGCAGCCCGGCGCCCAATCATGGTCGCGCTCCGGAAGGAACCCGGCGGGTGTTAAACATCATATAGCCTTTGGGCGTCGAGGCGACAAGCCAAAAAGCACCTTCGCAGCAGATCTCGTCAGAGCGAAATCAGAATGGTCGAACAATCACCAGGATCACGATGAAGATGGTGAGCACTGGGGGCACCTCGTTCAGAATACGCATCTGACGAGACGTGTAGGGTCGCTCATCCCGGGCAAAGGCCTTCCGCCACCGCGACAGAAATCCGTGATAAGCCGCCATGGCAGTGACAAGCAGCAGTTTCACATGGAACCAGGCATCTGATCCGATGCTGTCCCATAGAAGCCAGGCAAGGGTGAGCCCGAACACCCAGGCCGCGATCATCGCTGGATTGATGATCCGCCGAAGCAGCAACTCTTCCATCTTCTTGTAGTTTTCAGAGAGCTCAGAGCCTGGTTCCGTCTCCGTATGATAGACGTAAAGCCGCGGCAGGTAATACATGCCCGCCATCCAGAAAATCACACTGATGATGTGAAATGCTTTGATCCAGGGATATAGATTGAGCAGAAAGTCAGTCATTTCGTTCTCAAAACAAATTATATAGAAGCTAATCTAAAGGCGATTTCCGGGGCAGACGCCGCCTGCAAGCTCCTCTGGACAGATGACGTCATCACTTGTCAGCACCGCCCGAATTTGATCGCCCAATTCCCGGACAAAGGCCGGGTGAGTGCCCACGGCTGGCACCCGAATATAGGTTTCAACACCAGATTTCTTAGCAAGGTCTCCATACTCAATATCGAGCTCAACCAAGGTCTCTGAATGTTCGGAAACAAAAGCGATGGGGGCCAGGACAATTTTGCGGCCATCTCTGCCAGCTCGCTCAATTTCATCATCTGTTGAGGGCCCAATCCATTCCAAAGGCCCCACTCGGCTTTGATAGCAGGTGACCCAATCAAGATCTGGAATGTTCAGTTCCTTCGCAACCGCGGCGCAGGTGCGCTCCACTTGGGCCTGGTAGGGATCGCCCCCCTCCACGACTTTTTTTGGCAGCCCGTGAGCTGAAAAGAGAACCCTTACCTTGTCTAGACCACCGGCTTGATCAATGCCTTGGCGAATGAGAGAGGCTTGTGCTTCAACCCAGCCTGACGCTTCTGGATAACAACAAATCTCTTTTGTTTCCAAGGACTTAGATAAAGTACTACCCGGCCCTACCTGTTTCCCCCAGGCCTGCTGCCAGTCCTTAAGAGATGAAGCGGTGGTCGTGGTCGAATATTGCGGATAGAGCGGCAGAAGCACGATCTTGTCGGGATTAAAGGCCGCAACTTTGGCCGCGGCTTCTCCTGAAAACGGATGCCAGTACCGCATGGCGATGAAACATTTCAACTCACCCAAATCTGAGAGAACCCGTTCAATGGCTTCTGCCTGACGTTCTGTTTCCGGAACGATCGGTGATCTGCCTCCAATATGACCATAAATCTCGCGAGCAATCGGTGCCCGCCGCGAAGAGATAATCTTGGCAATCAGCCAGCGAAAAGGTTGGGGAACGCTGATGATCGCCTTGTCAGAGAAGAGGTTAAACAGAAAAGGTTTCACCGCTTCTGGCTTATCCGGCCCACCCAGATTGAACAGCACCACCGCGATGCGTTGACCCCCAGCTCCAACCGTTTCTGACATAATCAGCCTCGTACCCGTTTGATCAGCCGTTCGACATTTTCCGGTGGGGCCTGGGGCACAATCCCGTGGCCAAGATTAAAGATCCAGGGACCCTTGCCCAGCGTTTCAAGCAGGTGATCAATCGCCCGGTCCATTTCAGAACCACCCGCCACCAGGAGCAGAGGATCCAGATTGCCCTGAACAGGCCCGATCGGTTGCAATACCTTGGCCGCCCAGACCGGATCAACGGACGTATCGAGACTGATCGCACTCACACCTGTCTCTCTGAAATAGGTCTCATAGGCCGCCCCTGCCCCTTTTGGAAAAGCGATCACAGGCACATCAGGACAGGATTTTTTGAGCCGAGCGCGGAGGGTCTTAATGGGCTCAAGGCAGAACCGCCGGAACTGATCCGCCGGCAAGGACCCAGCCCAGGTATCAAAAATCTGCAGCACTTCAGCGCCCGCTTTCACCTGTGCCTCAAGATAATCGCCCGTCACTTCTGTCAGCAGGTCGATGAGCAATTGAAAGCCTTCAGGATCGCCATAGGCCCACGCCTTGGCAGCGCCCTGATCTGGCGAGCCTCTACCCCCCACCATGTAAGTCGCCACCGTCCAGGGTGCCCCTGCAAAGCCAATAAGCGTTGTTTCTTTTGGAAGTTCCTGCCGCAATCCTTTGACCGTCTCAAAGACTGGCTTCAGGTGATCGAGAACCCGAGATCTGTCGAGTTGCTTCAGCCCTTCCACCTGGGTGATCGGATCAAGACGAGGTCCGACACCTTCCTCAAACCAGACCTTTTGTCCCAGAGCATCCGGCACAACAAGAATATCTGAAAAGAGGATGGAAGCATCAAAGCCATATCGCCTGATGGGTTGCAGCGTTACTTCAATCGCAAGCTCTGGCGTGTAGCAGAGATTTAGAAAGCTGCCTGCTTGTGCCCGTGTCTCCCGATATTCCGGAAGGTAACGCCCTGCCTGCCGCATCAGCCAGATAGGGGGATGGTCGAAGACTTCTCCTGACAGAGCCCGCAGGAATTTTTTATCTGAAGCTGGTTTGCTCATAACACCTTCTGGGTTTCTGACGGGTGCACGGACCCTTTGAAAGTCCTCTTGAGGGACGTGCGTCACACACTTATCCCGCGTTCCGCCTCTTATATAGAATCTTATAAAAGGATGTAGTGGATAGTGGATGCCTGTGGAGATTGGGGATTAAATTTTGTCCCCGAAACTGCCCGAAACTATTAGGCGTTTTGTCACAGGCGCCAGGCATGCGGGATTGAGGCTGCGAATGTGAGTGACTCCTACCCATCTAAAAAGAGTCCATGAACAAATAGGGACTTGGACTGTGCAGAACGCCGATGTGGATAAATCGAACCATGGGGATAAGTCGAAGTGATAGGGCTTTGCCCTACTTGTCCCCGTTTTCCCCATCCCCTGGAAGGGCGTTTGTTAACGATGAACAGAACGGTCGATGAAAAAAGAAACACGGGTATGACCAGGTAGGGCCTTAACAAAACCGGGGACTTATGCCGGTTTTCCACACTCATCCACAGGGCCTCACGTTCCTCATCTTTGCTTAAGAGCTCTTAACGAAAGTCTGGCTATCAACCGCGAGCCCCGATAGTTTTAGGCAGCTTTTGCGCCGAAACCTTAATCGCTCTTCAAACGTCCAAATAGCACCGGAACGGTGCCCGGAATTCAAACCACATGACAAGCCGTCGACTCTTTCATCTGCATCTCGTCTCCGATGCGACAGGCGAGACATTGAATGCCGTCGCCCGCGCCGCCTGTGCGCAATATGAAGATGTGAGCCCCGTCGAGCACATCTATGCGTTGGTGCGTGGACCCAAACAGCTGGATCGGGCGATTGCAGAGATTGAGCGCGAGCCGGGGCTCGTCATGTTCACGATGGTGAACGAAAAACTCCGCGATCAATTGCTCGAGCGCTGTGGTGAGATGGACATTCCTTGCATCTCCGTTCTGGACCCGGTGATCAACGCCCTGGGCACCTATCTCGGACGGGAAATTTCTCACAAACCCGGCGTACAGCACGAAATGAATGCGGAATATTTTGACCGCATTGCAGCCTTGAATTTCACCATGGCCCATGATGATGGGCAGACCGCAGGCGATCTGGATGATGCAGACATTATCCTCGTGGGTGTGAGCCGGACGTCAAAAACACCCACCTGTATCTATCTTGCAAACCGCGGCATCAAAGCGGCAAACGTACCCTTCGTGCCCAACACGCCGTTGCCGCCAGATTTAGAAACCGCGACCAGTCCTTTAATCGTCGGGCTTGTCGCCAGTGTTGATCGGCTCTCGCAAATTCGCAAAAACCGGTTGCTCTCCTTAAATGAGCAAACCGAAACCGATTATGTGGACAAGGATCTGATCACCTCAGAGCTTGCCGAAGCCCGTCGGTTTTTCAATAAACATGGCTGGCCCGTGATTGATGTGACAAGGCGCTCGGTTGAAGAAACCGCCGCCGCCATTCTCAATCTCTACAGCCGCCAATAGTCGAAACAGGTAAGTCCCCCTATGATTGGTATTCCAAATGTCTGATACGCCCACCCTTGTTCTCGCGTCACGCAGTTCTGTGCGTGCCATGCTGCTTGAAAATGCCGGCGTGTCCTTTCGCGTTGAAGTGTCGCCCGTCGATGAAGCCGAAGCGAAAATGGGCTTTGAAGGAAATGGCACCGCGCTCGCGCAACACCTGGCGGAGCTAAAAGCACAAGCTGTCAGTGCAGAGGCGCGCGATCAGTTTGTTATTGGCGCAGATCAGGTCCTCACCTGCGACGCACGGCTTTTTGACAAACCACGAGATCTGGATGAGGCGCGAAAAAATCTCAGCTTTTTCCGCGGCAAAACACACACGCTCCACAGCGCCGTTGCAATTGCGCGCAGCGGGGACATTGTCTGGGGCCATGTCACCCAGGCCCATCTCACCATGCGTGAATTTTCAGACGATTATCTCGATCACTATATAAGACGCACCGGCGAAAAGATTCTTTCAAGCGTTGGTTGCTATCAGCTGGAAGGTCCAGGCGTTCAATTGTTTGAACGCATAGAGGGCGACTATTTTACGATCCTGGGCCTGCCGCTCATGCCGCTCTTTGACTATCTGCGGAAAGAAGGCGCTCTCGAGACATGAGTGATCCGTCTCGTGTCTGGGTGTTGGGCTGGCCGGTTACGCACTCCCGATCGCCGCTGATCCATAACTATTGGATCGAAAAATTGGGCATCAAAAACGCCGTTTATGAAAAGCATGGCGTGCCGCCAGAAGAGTTAGGCGCAACACTGTCATCTTTTCGGGGTGAGGGCGTGATCGGGGCGAATGTCACCGTGCCGCACAAGGAAGCCGTGTTTGCTGCACTCTCTCATCATGATGATGCAGCCCGCCGGTTGAAAGCTGTCAACACGATTGTGGATTGCGGCACGCATTTCGAAGGGCGCAATACAGACGGCTATGGCTTCATGGCGAACCTGAAAGCAGAAGCACCAGATGCTGATTTTACACCAAAGCCCGCGATGGTTTTGGGTGCTGGCGGCGCAGCGCGCGCGGTCCTGGTGGCGCTTGCAGATGCGGGCGTCCCGGAAATCCGCCTTGTAAACCGCACTGTCGAAAAAGCAGCTGAGTTGCTCACCGAACTTGACGTGAACGGGGCAGCGCTTTCCTGGGACGAGGCGCCGAACGCGCTTGAAGGAGTGGGCCTTTTGGTCAACACATCCTCTTTGGGCATGACCGGCATGGACCCCTTGGAGCTGTCACTTGAAAAACTCGACCCGTCAGCACTGGTAACAGACATTGTTTATTCGCCCCTTGAAACCGACTTGCTGGCCCGTGCTCGTACCCGAGGGAATGTCACTGTAGATGGCCTTGGCATGCTCTTGCATCAAGCCGTGCCAGGTTTTGAAGCCTGGTTCGGTGTGCGGCCGGAAGTAACACCGGACCTGCGGGCACTCATATTGGAAGACTTGAACCGACAAGATGGGGAATAAAACCAGATGCTCTTAATTGGCCTTACAGGCTCCATCGGCATGGGGAAATCGGAAACCGCCAAAATGTTCGCGGCAGAAGGTATCCCCGTCTATGACGCAGACGCTGAAGTGCACAAACTCTATGCGCCCGGCGGCGCTGCCGTTGCACCCCTGGAGGAAGCGTTTCCCGGTGTTGTAAAAGACGGCGCGGTGGACCGCACACTTCTTTCCAAGGAGGTGATCGGCAAACCGGACGCGCTCAAAAAACTTGAGAGCATTGTGCATCCTCTCGTGGGACAGGCGAACCGCGCCTTTCTCGAAAACGCCGTGAAAGACGGTGCGGGGATGGTCTTGCTCGACATTCCGCTGCTCTTTGAAACCGGCGGCCGCGAACGTGTCGATGTGATTGTCGTTGTGAGTGCGCCTTACGAGTTGCAGCGCGAACGCGTGCTGGCCCGCCCGGATATGAGCGAAGAGAAATTTGAGGAAATCTTTGCCAAGCAGGTGAGCGATGCCGACAAGCGTGCCGGCGCAGACTATATTGTGGAGAGCGACAAAGGGCTCGACCATGCGCGCGCGCAGGTCCGCGAAATCATTGCAGACCTGAAAGGCCGCGACGGTGAGGTTCTGAAAAAGCTTTTGGGATAATTGCTGTAGGGGCAAACAGCGGTTCCAGGAAAAGTGTGTAGCGGTTTTCCGTCCGGAACCGCTGCGAAAAAGAGTGGGGAATTTAATGCGCGAGATCGTGCTTGATACAGAAACGACGGGGATCAGTCCGAAAGAAGGCCACCGTCTGGTGGAGATCGGCTGTGTGGAACTTGAAAACCACATGCCCACCGGCGAGACCTATCACGTCTATATCAATCCCGAACGTGAGATGTCCGAAGGGGCATTTCAGGTCCATGGCCTGTCTGACGAATTCCTCGCCGACAAACCAAAATTCGACGAAGTCGCCGATGACTTCTTGGCTTTTGTAAAAGATGCGCCGCTCGTTATTCACAATGCGTCCTTTGATATGGGCTTTTTGAATCACGAACTGAAAATGGTGAACAAGCCACTGCTGCCTGATGCCCAGGCTGTCGACACACTGGCCATGGCACGGAAAAAATTTCCCGGTGGCCAGAACAGTCTCGACGCGCTTTGCCGCCGCTTCAATGTCGACAATTCAAACCGGGTAAAGCACGGCGCGCTTCTCGACAGCGAATTGCTGGCAGAGGTCTATCTGGAACTCATTGGTGGTCGCGAGCCAGGTCTGAGCCTTGCTGCCGAAGCGGTCAGCGGCACAGATGCCAGCGGCAAGATCAGCCATGTGGTGCGCAAACAGCGGCCAAAGCCACTCGGGTCTCGCATCACCGACGAGGAACGCACTGCTCATCAGGCTTTCGTGGCGACCCTTGGCGAAGAAACGCTCTGGAAAGACACCTAGCCTCGCGACTAGCTAATCGGTGTCATTTTGAGAAACGAAAAAGCCCTCGGCGATAAACGCTGAGGGCTTCTTCAAAAACATCATTCGCTAACTCTACCGCTAGCTCAAACAGGGTGCCGGCAATCAAGCGTCGGGGCGTTCTTTCTCGCCGGCTTCCTGCTGCGCCTGCATCTGCTGACGGAACAGCTGCGCGAAATCGATCGGGTCCACCATCAATGGCGGGAAGCCACCATCTCGTGTGACGTCTGCGATAATGCGGCGGGCGAACGGGAAGATGAGGCGTGGGCATTCAATGAGCAAAACTGCCTGCATGCTTTCCTGGGGAATGTTGGCGACTTTAAAGACACCGGCATATTCAAGCTCGGTCAGAAAGAGCTGTTTGCCATTTACTTTCGCATCCACTTTCAGCTTCAACACAACTTCGAAGTCGGTTTCCGCAAGCGGGTTCACCCCAACGTCGACATTGACGCTGATCTGCGGCGCATCATCCTGCGGCGCCAGGCTTCCGGGAACGTTTGGGCTCTCAAAGGAAAGATCCCGAACATATTGAGTGATCACCCGAAGCTGCGGACCAGCCTGTCCGTCACTGCCTGCGTTTCCTGCTTCTGCTTGATCTGTCTCTGCCATGCCGTCTCCCGTTCTGCGGATCAACTTAAGCGTCCGCTTACACAGCATTTCCAGCTGAAGTTGCAGACTTCAGCGCCCGGAAATGCGCTAGAAAATGTAACAGAGCGATTCACCTAAACCTGTCTAAAGGTGAACCGCTCTGAATTGCGGACTTTGGCTATCACGGAATATGGGCGTTTCACAAGCGTGGCGCGCAGGTATGGTTACAGCCGAACGTCACCAGACGTTTAGTCTTTCGGGGGCACCCACCGTGTTGAGCCTGGGCCAGGCGCATCATCATTGTCAGCGTCGGGTGCGTGAGGGTCCACCTCTTCTGCTTCACCGTCGACAATTGTTGCATCAGATGTTTGTCCGCGCGGATCTGTTCCAGGTGGGGGGTGACCAAACCCGGCATTGGAATGCATATGAACAGTTCCGTTTTTCGCAAACCACTTCATCGCGGCCCGTGCCAGCATCAACCGGACGGGATGGACGAAGAGCAGAAATCCGGCAAGGTCGGTAAGGAAACCAGGGGTTAAAAGAAGCGCACCGGCAATCACCAGACAAAAGCCATGCACCACTTCTTCGACGGGAAGCCGTCCTTCGCTCATGGCGGCTTGAGCTCGGCCGAAAGCCGCCAAACCTTGGGCGCGCAAAAGGCTTGTTCCCAGGAGCGCTGTCAGGATCACAATCCCCAAAGTCGGCCACAAGCCGATTATACCGCCGACCTCAATGAAGACAGCTATCTCCGCAATTGGAACAAGGACAAAAGCGAGAAAAACGAAGGGCATGGGCGACCTTTAAGCATGTCTGGGCGGGGTGAAGCGGCTTGGCCAATCAAATGGAACCAGACAGGAAAACACCAGATTAGACCAGTTCCGTTGATTTCGAACAAAACAGGCCGTTCGTCAGGGCAATAAGTGGCAATAGAACACCATATGCCCTAGATTACCCTCAACAGATAAGCGCTCCCCAGTTTGTTTCAAACAGGCTTGAAGCAAAGAGGGTGCGCCCTCCCCTTGCGGGTCCGCCGACAATCGACCGTCGGCAGTTGACCTCAATGACAGGTAGCAATCGTTTTATGGGCAGCGACTTTAGCATTATCAATTTGATCCTTCTGGTGGTCGCTGTTGTGGTCTTCCTGAAACTGCGCAGCGTGCTTGGCCGCCGTACAGGCGAAGAGCGCCGGCCGTTTGACCCCTACGCTGCTCATGAACAGTCTCAAGACAATGACAAAGACAATGTGATCAACCTGCCAGGCTCCCGCGCGCCCGATGCGCCGCGTGACCCAGCCGCAGAGGCGCCCTCACCACAAATCCGCGGTGTTGAGCCAGGCTCCGAGATTGAACAGCAACTGACAGAACTCACCTTGGCGGACCGCCGCTTTGACGGGGATGAATTCCTCGGTGGTGCCAAGCTCGCCTATGAGATGATTGTCACAGCCTTTGCGGCGGGTGATCGCACGACCTTGCAGCCTCTTCTGGCCGCAGAAGTTTTTGAAAGTTTCGACGGCGCGATTGATGCCCGCGAAAAGCGCGGCGAGACCATTGAGATGAGCTTTATTGGCCTCAAATCAGGGGAATTTGTAAAAGCGCTGGTGAACGGCAATCAGTCTCTCATCACAGTCAAATTCGTGAGCGAGCAAACCTCATCGACAAAAAACCAGGACGGTGTGGTGATCGAGGGAGACCCTGTCACCGTGCGCGAAGTGGTTGATGTTTGGACTTTTGAGCGTGATATCACGAGCCGCGATCCAAACTGGCATCTGGTCGCCACGGGCGGCGCGTGAGCGGACCCGGGTTTCGTGACCTTGAATGGCCCACCCTCTCCAGTGCGATCAGTCTCTCCAGTATCGGCATATACCGGCCCAGCGGCGCCTAAATCCACCAAATCCACAGTTGGCCCTACCGCGAAATATATATTTTCGACGCTCATTTTTGGCCTGTTTCTGGGGCTTACAGCCTGCACCGAACCAGATGCACCAGGGGACGATCAGGTGAGTGATCCAACAGGCCCTACTTTATCAGCAACGAGGTTTGAAGCCCTACCTGGCTGGGCAAGCGACGACCATGGGGCCGCTCTCGAGGCGTTCCGCAGGTCCTGCGAGCGCATCCTTGCAGCAAACCCGACAAGGGTCCTTGATGCGAAAACCGGCGACGCCATCAACTATGGCGCCACCGGCGACTGGCAGCCGGTCTGCCGGGAGGCACTCTCAGCAGGCGCTGCCACCGACCCTCGCGGTTTTTTTGAAAAAGGGTTTCAAGCCTTCGCGGTGACAGCCGAAAACGGACCGAACGGTCTCATGACGGGCTATTATGAACCTGAAATTGAGGCGAGCTTGGTGCGCGAAGGCCCTTACCAGACGCCGCTCATGGCGAAACCAAGCGACCTGCAAAGACTCGATCTCGGCGAATTCGATCCAACCCTCAAAGGCGAGACCATTCGGGGCCGTTTGGACGGCGGGCGTTTTGTTCCCTACCCTGACAGGGCGGCCATCAATGATGGTGCGCTTGATCCTGGCGAGCTGGCTGTTGCCTGGGTGAAAGATCCGGTCGATGCCTTCTTCACCCATATCCAAGGCTCTGCGCGGCTTAAGCTGCCCGACGGGTCCGTTGCGCGGGTCGGTTTTGCAGAAAAAAATGGCCGCCCCTACACCGCCATCGGCAAGGTTTTGATTGAGCGCGGCGCCCTTTCCCGCGAAACGGTCTCCATGGCGAGCATCCGTGATTGGCTGGCAGCAAATCCGAACGAAATGCAATCGGTCCTTGAAGCGAACCGCTCCTATGTCTTTTTCACCCGCAGAAATGTCAGTGACCCGGGCCTTGGGCCCGTCGGTGCCGGGGGTGTTGCGCTCTCACCGGGACGCAGCCTTGCGGTTGATCGGCGGACCCACGCGCTGGGCGCCCCCATCTGGTTTGAGGCTGTTTTGCCGGGTGATGGCGATCCGACCCAGAAATTGATGGTGGCCCAGGACACGGGCTCCGCCATTCGCGGCGCTGTGCGCGGCGATTATTTCTGGGGCTCCGGCGCCGCTGCCGGCGCCAAGGCCGGTGAGATGAAAGCTGATGGCCGCTTCTGGGTGCTCTTGCCATCGACTTTAGCCACGAGACAACCGGCTTTAGCCGACAAGCAGAGGTAGGGCCGGTGGCGCGAAAACCGACCGATTTCTCGACCCCTACCGGGTATGACCGTAAAAAACGCAGAAGCTTAACGCGGGACGAAGCGGCTCTTTGGCGCAAAGTGACCGAGGATGCCACCCCACGTCCTGGCCGAAAGCAGGAAGCGGCTGATCTCCCAGACGCCGCTGTTGAACCGCCTAAAAAAAACGTTCCTTTGTCGAAACAAGCTAAGCGCCCTAAAGCTCAAATGCCCATCCAGGCACCGACGCCAAAACGGCCCCCGGCTGCCCCACCGCTCAATGCTTTGGACAACCGCACCGCCAAACGGCTGGTTCGGGGCCAGTTAACGCCTGATGCCCGCCTTGATTTGCACGGAGCTACCCGGCACTCCGCCGAACCGACCCTTCTGCGCTTCGTGACCGACGCCAGAGCTCAGGGAAAACGGCTTGTTCTGGTCATCACCGGAAAAGGAGCGCAGGGGCACATGCTCCATGGTCGAGATTTCCATGCTGATCCTGATCGTCGCTCGGTCCTGAGAGAGATGGTGCCCCGCTGGCTGAATGAACCCCAGTTCCGTACCCATGTGGCGGGGTTTCAACCAGCCCATCCGAAACATGGCGGCGGCGGTGCCCTGTATCTTTGGCTGAGGCGGCACCGATGACCCCCTTTGGCGTCCGACTTCGCGAACTTAGAGAGCAAAAAGGCGAAAGCCTCTCAAAACTCGCGGAGGCGGTGGGCGTGAGTGCCGCCTATCTCTCTGCGCTGGAACATGGCCGCCGGGGGCGACCCGGATTTCACCTGGTTCAGAAAATTATCGGCCATTTGGGCCTTATCTGGGACGATGCAGAGGAGCTGGTTGAGCTTGCAAGGCTCTCCCATCCCAAAGTGACCGTGGAAACCGGCGGTTTGGACCCGCGGGCGACAGAGGCCGCGAACCGGCTGGCGCGCGATATCCGGAAACTCGACAGCCAAGCATTGGACCGTCTCCTAGCCCTCCTAAAAGATGAGTCCAGCGCGAGATAATCGTTTCGGCTTCGAATCGCTTTGAGCGAACCGGAGTCTTGCCAGAGGCCAATTTCATCGAAACAGCCTCATTCGTCGAACAAATACCCCTTTTTGACACCCAAATGATCCCAATCGACAAAAGAAGCCGGATTCAGCTTTGTCTCAGGGTGAGACAGGGCGCAACGTTCTGGTCATCGATATGAGTCCATCGCAAACAATGCCACCGTCAAAGACTCGCCCATCGCGAATTGTCGTCACGGATGCGCAACAGGACGCAGTTTCGTTAAGGTTTGGGAAACCATAACAAGGGAGCTGAGTTACAAAATGAACTTGGAGAGATCCGTATTGCTGGCCAGATCAGTCAGCTCGTTTTTCACATAAGTCGCATCGACGGTGACGGTTTCCCCTGCCCGGTCTGTGGCGGAAAAGCTGATCTCATCAAGCACCCGCTCCATAATCGTATGAAGCCGCCGAGCGCCGATATTCTCAACAGTCGCGTTCACATCTGCAGCAATGTCTGCAAGTGCATCGATCCCGTCTTCCGTGATTTCCAGCGTGACCTCTTCAGTCGCCATCAGGCCCTTATATTGTTTGATAAGGCTCGCCTCGGGCTCCGTCAGAATGCGCCGGAAATCATCGCGCGTGAGGGCCTTCAGCTCCACACGGATCGGCAGCCGTCCCTGCAGCTCTGGCAGCAGGTCGGATGGTTTGGAGAGATGAAAGGCGCCAGACGCAATGAAAAGGATATGATCGGTCTTCACCGGCCCATGTTTCGTAGCAACGGTCGTGCCTTCGATGAGCGGCAACAGGTCTCGCTGCACCCCTTCCCGGCTGACATCACCGCCCTGCCGGTCTGAACGCGCGCAGATCTTGTCCACCTCGTCCAGAAAGACGATGCCGCTATTTTCGACTTTGTGGATGGCATCTGCATTGACCTGGTCATCATCCAGCAGCTTGTCAGATTCCTCAGCGATCAAAAGGTCATAGCTCTCTTTGACATTCATTCGCCGCGGCTTGGTGCGATCGCCAAACGCTTTGCCCATAATGTCATTCAGATTGATCATGCCCATCTGCTGGCCCGGCATGCCCGGAATATCAAAACTCGGCATGCCGCCGCTTGCATCTGCGACCTGAATTTCAATTTCCTTGTCGTCCATCTCACCAGCGCGGAGTTTCTTGCGGAAGGCCTCTCGTGTGGCGGCACTCGCTTCCGCACCCACCAGCGCATCCAGCACGCGTTCTTCTGCCGCGCTATAGGCTTTGGCTTCCACTTCTTTGCGTTTGCTTTCACGCACCAGCCCGATAGAGGCTTCCACCAGATCGCGTACGATCTGCTCCACATCGCGGCCCACATAGCCGACTTCTGTAAATTTGGTGGCTTCCACTTTGATGAAAGGTGCTTGCGCAAGCTTCGCCAGGCGCCGCGAGATTTCAGTTTTGCCAACGCCGGTAGGTCCGATCATAAGAATGTTTTTCGGAAGCACCTCTTCACGCAGATCATCCCCCAATTGCTGGCGCCGCCACCGGTTGCGCAGCGCGATAGCAACAGCCCGTTTGGCGTCTGCCTGGCCGACAATGTAGCGGTCGAGCTCGGACACAATTTCGCGGGGGGTAAAGGCAGTCATGGGCAGGTCTTCTTTCACTAATCTTTGGGGAGGCGAGCGCTCAAAAGCAATACCGCACCCTCTTCTGGACTGCGGTCATAGCACAAGTGCTCGAAACCGGCTTTCCGATAGGCGGAGATCGCACGATGATTATTTGGCTTTGGATCAACAATCACATGGCCCACGCCATCAGCTTTGCATTGTCTTAGATAGGCACGAATGAAGGCGCTTCCATGGCCTTGGCCCAGAAAGGCAGCAGGGCCGATAAACTGATCAATGCCAATCGCGCCGCGCGCCGCCACTGCATAAGGGTGGGAGCCATCCACCTCATAAGACTGCAGATAGCCAATCGGCATGTGCCCCTGCATCACCAGATAGGGGCGCACATCGCCCTCTTCGATATGATCGGCAATGTCCTCAAGCCCAGACGGATCGCTATACCATTTCCGCACATGAGGTTCGTCAAACCAGCGCCGAAGCAAAGACAGATGGTGATATCCAAGAGGGATAAACCGATAGGACCTGTCGTTTGACCCGTTAGCCATCCGCATCCAGTGTTTCAACAGTGAGCGAGGTGTTGGTGTAGACGCAAATGTCAGCCGCAATACCCATGGCTTTGCGCGCAATGTCTTCTGCGTTCATATCCATGTCGACCAAAGCACGGGCCGCTGAGAGCGCATAATTGCCGCCCGAGCCGATACCGGTCACCCCATGTTCCGGCTCAAGCACATCGCCCGTGCCGGTGAGCACCAAAGTGGTTTCTTTGTCCGCCACAATCATCATGGCTTCAAGTTTCCGCAGATAACGATCTGTTCGCCAGTCTTTGGCGAGCTCGACGCAGGCGCGAAGCAGCTGGTTGGGATATTGCTCAAGCTTGGCTTCCAGCCGCTCAAACAGGGTGAAGGCGTCGGCGGTGGCCCCGGCAAAGCCGCCAATAACAGTGCCGCCCGCGAGCTGGCGCACTTTGCGCGCACTGTTTTTGATCACCGTGTCGCCCATGGAAACCTGGCCATCGCCTGCGACCACAACCTTGCCGCCTTTGCGGACTGAAAGAATGGTCGTGCCGTGCCAAACGGGAGGGTTACTCATCGGGGTCGGGTCCTCAAAATCTCGGTTGAATAAGAGTTACATGTGGGCTGGAACGATTGCCCGGTCAAGAAGAAGTGGGGCAAGCAAGGAACCGCATAGCGAAAAGAGATCGGATTCGCTAACCGCCTCAGTCCCCAACATGGTCAAATTCGCCCGGATCGCCGCCAAGGTCGCGAACCTGGGTCTCCAGCGCCTTGATGCGGTTCTGCAGTCGGTCGAAAGCAGGCTCCAGAACGTCTGGCGAATAACGCGGCGTGATATGCGCGGAACAATTCTCATCCCAGCGGGTCACCTTAAAGAGGATCGCGCGCTCAATCCGCGCACGGTATCCGGGATGAGCGAGGGAACGGGTGAGGGCAGGGTCAGTTTCCACGGCACGCGCCTCGCCCCAAAGTTTGATCCGGCGCCGGTTTACATAATCAATAAGGAAAATAAAGGCGGCGGGGTTCTCTTTCAGGTTCCCGAGCGTCACATATTGCTGATTGCCGCCAAAATCGGCGTAGCCGAGCTCATTCTCACTCAGGACCTTCAGGAAGCCGCGCGGACCGCCGCGGTGCTGCAGATAGGGCGCGCCTTTAGCCGAGGCAGACGCAAAATAGAAATGATCGCGCTCAGCAATGAATTGGGCCAGGTCCTGTGTCAGGCGAGGGGTTCCGCGAGGTTCCATGGGGGATGTCTTTTCTTCAGCGGTTGGAGGGGGCATAGGCTCTGCGCAGAAGCGCGGCGATAAGATAGAGCAGGAAAGCGCCTGCGACACCGGGTAAAGCGATCAAAAGCACGGCATCCGTAAAACCAGCGCCGGAAAACATAAGAAGCAAAGGATTGGCGCCAGCTGGCGGATGAACGGTTCGGGTGGCGAGCATCCCGGCGATGGCAAGACCTGTGCCGACGCCCGCGGCCAGGGTGGTGGCTAAGGGCGCGGGCAGGGCACCAGAGCCTGGCGCTACGAAACTGACACCAAAGAGACATAAAAGCCCAATAGACATAGAGAGGGCATGACCGCCCATGACATGGCGGGGGCCGGAGAGCGGGCTGTCGGGGAGGCCAAAAACCAGCACAGCGGTTGCGCCGAGCGGCGCCATCAGAAGGGCGCTTCCTGACAAGTGCATCAGGAGACCTAGCAACCCGATGGCCAACGCCCCGCCAAGGCCGGCATGCATGATCTGGCGCATGTCGGGCCGGACATAGGAAGTGGTAAGAAGAGAGGTGAGACGATCTGCCATGACAGCTTTCTGAAAAATAATGAGTCCAGCGCGAATTTCCCGACATATGGAGACTCGCGCAGAGCATACAAGACCGTTTGGTATCATTTAGTGTTTTCGGGCTAGACTGTCTATGGCAGTTTGAGCCGTCTGTCCGTCATCCAAGGAGTTCCCCCATGCCGCGTCCGTCGCGCCGCAACGACCTGATTGAGACTGCCCAGACGCTTTTTAACTCAGAAGGGTTTCATGCCGTTGGGATCGAGCGGATCCTGAGCGAAGGCAATCTCGCAAAAATGACCCTCTACCGGCATTTTCCCTCAAAAAACGCCCTTATTCTGGGGGTCCTGGAGGCACGGGAAAAAGCAGTGAATGGCTGGTTCCGCGAAGTGCTCGCCGACCCAAATCTCAAGGGAAAGGGCCGTCTTTTGGCGATTTTTGATGCGCTGGAGACCTGGTTTGAGGACCGCTCGCCCTTGGGCAAGTTTTCTGGCTGCCTCTTTGTGCGCGCTTCTGGCGAATTCCCGCATCCCACAGACCCTGTCCATGTGGCAGCCGCTGATGCGAAACAGGCCTTCGTTGAGATGGTGGCAGCTGCCGCGGAACTGGAGCGCTTTAAGAAGCCCCGGCTGCTGGCGCGCGAGCTCACGCTTCTCAAAGAAGGTGCGATCACCCTGGCGCAAATTCAGGGAGCGTCAAAACCTGGGCTGGACGCGAAAGATGCCGCCGAGCGATTGCTCGCAGATTGGCCCAGAAAGAAGTAAGAAAAAAATAGACCCAGCAGCAATGAGCGCGGCGACCAAGGAACCCCAAGCAGAGGCGACGCAGATGCTCAAAATATATCACGTCCCAGGCACGCGGTCGGTCCGGCCCATCTGGCTTGCCTACGAACTGGACTTGGATTTTGAGATCGTGCCCATCGACTTCTCATCTGCTTATAGAGATAGTTTGGAGTGGCGCTCTATTAGCCCAGCAGGAAAGGTTCCAGCTCTCACCGATGGCGATATCGCCATGTTCGAGTCCGGCGCCATGGTGGAGGTCATCCTGGATCGCTATGGCGAGGGCCGGCTGCGTCCTGAAAAGGGGACGGCCGAGAGTGTTGAATATTTGCAGTGGAGCTGGTTTGCTGAAGCAACCCTCTCACGACCGCTTGGGTTCATGCGCGCCATGAAATTGGTGACCGTCATTAAACAGGGAAAGGAAGAGGTGGACGCCATTGCCGCCGACGGCGAGAAAAAGGCGCGATCATCACTTGAGGCCGTGGAGCAAAGACTCGCTGATCGCGATTATTTATTGGCTTCAGGATTCACCGCCGCCGACATCATGGCGGGGTATTCCCTTGATCTGCTCAGCCACCTCTATGCGCTGGAAGAGTCTTATCCCAAGACGGCGGCCTATTTGAGCCGTCTCAAATCCCGCGACGCCTGCATAAAGGCGATAGCGGTCTGATCAGCCCAGAACGAAGACATACGAAAGATTCAATCCTTAACGTCTATATCTCAAGAACGCGGCCTAACCACATGAGTCCATAGCGAATTTTGCTCTGATGAAGGGATTCACAATTGGTTAACTATAGTGACTTGGACAGGGTCCTTGACATGTCACATTAACAATCGGGCAGGGTTAACGGGCCGACGGCGCTTTTGAGAGCAAAACCGGTTAACGCGTGTTAAACCCTTGTTAAGCATGAGCTTTCTACTGTTCGTGTAAGTGAAGCACGAGACTCGGCTGGCGGGGTTCCATGGAACCTGTTAGAACGCCCGCGATTGCGGCAGTTCCGCCGCCCCTATTGAGGAAGATTCCATGTCTGTTGAGGCTCAGACCGGCCAAGGCCGTGTAGCCACAGTTGAGCGCAAGACCAAGGAGACGGAAGTCTTTGTGTCGCTCGATCTGGATGGCAACGGCATTTACGACATTGATACCGGCATTGGCTTTCTCGACCACATGCTCGAACAGCTCTCTCGCCACTCTCTGATCGACCTCAAAGTTCGCGTCGATGGCGACCTGCACATTGATATGCACCACACCACTGAAGACAGTGGCATTGTTGTCGGTGAGGCGGTGAAGCAGGCTCTGGGTGACTTCAAGGGCATCAAACGCTATTCCAACGCGCTCATCCCTATGGATGAGACGCTGACCCGCTGCGCGATCGACGTTTCCGGGCGGCCCTATCTGATCTGGCGGGTGGACCTCCCCCGACCGAAACTGGGTGACATGGACACTGAGCTCTTTAAAGAGTGGTTTCAGGCCTTCGCTCAGGCGGCAGGCATTACTCTCCACATGGAAAACATCTATGGGGAGAACACGCACCACATTGTGGAGAGCTGCTTTAAGGCGCTCGCCAGGGCCTTGCGAGCCGCCGTAGAGATCGATCCGCGCACAGCGGACGTCGTGCCGTCAACCAAAGGCGTTATCGGGAGCTGATCCGCTCAGGCTGCCAAGCCGCTGGCTTTTTGTTGGTGCTTGTCTTAAAGAACCCCAGATAAGGGAAGGCCCCTGCTTGGCCTGGTCCCACTATCGGCTGAAAGCCGTTCAACTTAAGTCAACGGATGTTGTCGATGCGCACCTATACGGTTCATGCAAATGCATCGCTCCCGCGAGCAGAAGACCATCTGCGCCTTGTGAAAGAAGGCTTGGCACGTTGGGCAATCGTGTCGCCTTTGATCTGGTTTCTCTATCACCGCATGTGGTGGGAGGGCGCTGCCTATTTCGGCCTCTCGATTTTGATTGCTCTGGCAGGCGGTGCTGTTGGTCTCAATGAGAACATCACCGTTCTGTTGGGCCTCGGGCTGCAACTCCTTGCGGCCCTGGAGGCAAACGACCTCCGCCGTCTGGCGCTTGCCAGAAAAGGCTATCAGACGATTGCGATTGTTCATGGCGCTGATGAGGAAGAAGCCGAGGCGCGCTTTTTTGCCAGTTGGAGTCATGCTCTACCGCAAGCTTCTGACAACCCGGTGACGAGCGCTGTGATGGACAGAAGCGGTTCCGCTATTGCAGTAGGACCCACAGCGACTTACACGAAACCCAAAGGTCCGGTTTGGCCGAAGCGCTCGGCCATGACTGAGGAACCACCACAGCCTGCGGCGCCAGCAGGTGAGGTCCTTGGCCTTTTCCCCAAACCCCCGTCTTTAAACTAGAAAACTAGAGTCCCACTCCAGGAAGCCCCTTCCATGAAAACAGTCATCATCGATTATGGCTCCGGCAATCTCCGCTCCGCGGAAAAGGCGTTTGAGCGGTCGGTCCATGAGCTCGGGCTTTCCATGGACATCGAGGTAAGCGGGGACGCCGACATGGTTCGTGCCGCTGACCGCATTGTCTTGCCAGGCGTTGGCGCTTTTGGGGATTGCAGGCGGGGGCTAGACGCCGTGCCGGGTCTTACTTTGGCGCTGGAAGAGGCCGTGCGAGAAAAGGCGCGGCCCTTTCTTGGCATTTGCGTCGGCATGCAGCTTATGGCAACACGCGGCCTGGAGCACGGGGAACATAAAGGTCTTGGATGGATCCCAGGCGATGTTGTGGAAATGACACCCAGCGACACGAGCCTCAAAATTCCGCACATGGGATGGAACGAGCTGCAGATCGAAAAGCCCCACCCGGTGCTCATGGACCTGCCGGTGACCCATGCCTATTTCGTGCACTCCTATCACCTGCAGCCTGCAGAAGAGGGTGATGTCATTGCACGCACGGAGTATGGCGGACCGGTTACGGCCGCGGTCGCCCGTGACAATATGGTGGGCACGCAATTCCACCCGGAAAAGAGCCAGGCACTCGGTCTCGCTCTCATCCGAAATTTTCTACAATGGAAGCCTTAAGCACCATGAGTTCTGTGAAAACATCATTGACCCTTTTCCCTGCCATCGACCTGAAGGATGGCGAGTGCGTACGTCTGGTGCGCGGTCTTATGGAAGAAGCAACGGTCTTCAATGACAATCCGGCAGGCCAGGCGCGCGCCTTCCAGGATGCGGGCTTTGACTATCTGCATATGGTGGACCTGAACGGCGCTTTTGAAGGAAAGCCGGTGAATGCTGGTGCCGTCGAGGCGATTTTGAAAGAGATCACCATTCCAGCCCAGCTTGGTGGCGGCATTCGCGATCTGTCCACCATTGAGATGTGGATTGAAAAGGGCGTCGCCCGCGTGATCATCGGGACAGCTGCAGTGAAAGACCCCGACCTGGTGCGCGAGGCTTGCAAACATTTCCCTGGTCAGATCGCTGTGGGCCTTGATGCCAAAGGCGGCAAGGTGGCCGTGGAAGGCTGGGCTGAAGTCTCAGACCTCACCGTCCTTGAGATGGCCAAACAGTTCGAAGATGCGGGCGTTGCCGCCATTATCTATACCGACATTGATCGTGACGGCGTGCTTGAGGGCTTGAACCTCGCCTCCACAGTCGCTTTGGCAGAGGCCATTTCAATCCCCGTGATCGCAAGTGGCGGCCTTTCCTCCATTGACGACATCAAGGCTTTGATTGCAGCGGATTGTGCGGGCCTCGAAGGCGCCATTTCAGGGCGCGCCCTCTATGACGGACGTCTCGATCCAGCAGAAGCAATTGCGCTTCTCAAAGGAGCCGACTGATGCTCAAAGCCCGCGTGATCCCTTGTCTCGACGTGAAAGATGGCCGTGTGGTGAAGGGTGTGAACTTTGTCGATCTGGTGGATGCCGGTGACCCCGTCGAGGCTGCCCGGGCCTATGACGCCGCAGGCGCTGATGAGCTCTGTTTTCTCGATATCACCGCCTCTCATGAGGATCGCTCCATCCTGTTTGATGTAGTGCGCCATACCGCAGAGGAATGCTTTATGCCGCTCACCGTCGGTGGCGGGGTGCGCACCATTGAAGATGTGCGTCAGCTCCTGCTCGCCGGTGCAGACAAGGTGTCCATTATGACCGCTGCGGTCCACAATCCGGATTTTGTCCGCGAGGCCGCTGAAAAGTTCGGGTCGCAATGTATCGTCGTCGCTGTGGACGCCAAACGGGTCTCCAATTCCGGTGAAACGCCCCGCTGGGAGGTTTTCACCCATGGCGGGCGAAAAGAGACCGGCATCGATGCGGTCGAATATGCCAAAAAGGTCGTCGCACTCGGGGCAGGGGAGATCCTGCTCACGTCCATGGACAGAGACGGGACCAAGGAAGGCTTTGATACAGAGCTCACCCGCACCATTGCTGATGCTGTGAGCGTTCCTGTCATCGCAAGTGGCGGCGTCGGCACGCTCGACCATCTGGCGGAAGGCGTGACGGAAGGCCATGCCAGCGCGGTGCTTGCCGCCTCCATCTTCCATTTTGGCACCTTCACCATTGGGGAGGCTAAGGCGCACATGGCTGCTAAAGAGATACCAGTTCGTCTCTAAGTTTCTCTGTCATGCATCCGACGGGCTGCGGCGATTCAGCGATTTACACGGGCACCCATCCGGTGAATACTTTTTGAGCTGAACCTGGGCGACCGAACTTCGGACAGCGCTGGACAAAATGCGGCAGGGTGCAGGCCAGTGGGCCAGGAGATAGAGCTAAAACTCACATTGGACGAAAAGGCGCTGGCACGATTGCCAGCCTGCGAACCTTTTGCCCATGTAGAATTCTCATCCACAGCCCCCAAAAAGCTCAGAGCGACCTATTTTGATAGCCCTACCAATACGCTTCGACAGAAAGGCGTCGTCCTGCGCCTGCGTGATGAAGACGGGCGGCTCATTCAGACCCTTAAAGGCAAGAAAGCTTTCGGCAGCCTCGCGGCGGGCCGCGCGGAGTTTGAAAGCCGCATGCCCAAAACCTGCACCACACCCGATTTCAACCGCTTGCCGCCGGACCTGAAAAAGGGCCTTCAGGCGCTGTTGAATGGCAACAATGTTGAACCGCTTTTTGTGACCGACGTGGACCGCACCATTGGCATGCTCAAAACAGACGCGGGCGATTCCATTGAGCTGGCGTTGGACCGCGGCTTCATCCGTGCCGGACGCCGTGAGACAAAGGTCAGCGAACTCGAGCTTGAACTCAAAAAGGGAGACCCCGCCTCTCTCTATCGTGTGGCGCTGGAGCTTGCTGAGACGGTGCCCGTGCGGATCGGCGTACGCACCAAGGGCGAACGAGGCTATGCACTTGCAAACGCTCTCGGACCCAAATCCGTAAAAGGCGAGCTGGTGCAATTGCCCAAGAAGGCAAATGTAGAACAGGCCCTTGAGCTGGTGCTGCGACATTGCCTGGCTCATATCGTAGCGAATGAACCGGCTTTGGTGGAAACAGCTGATGAAGAAGCATTGCATCAAATGCGCGTGGGTCTCCGGCGCTTGCGCGCCGCTCTCGCAGTTTTTGCTCCGGTCCTCGACAAGATCATGATGCAGGAAATGAACGCGAAGGCGCGCACCCTCGCAGGCCTGCTTGGTGTCGCCCGCGATTATGATGTGTTCCGAGGTGAGCTCGTCGCGCCGCTCAAAGAAAGCGGTGATGACAGCATCAAAGTTTTAGATCGGGCGGCCACCATGGAACAGATCAATGCCTGGGACGCAGGCCTTCGGGCAGTATCCTCCACAGAATTTACCCGCACCTGTCTGTCTCTCGCTCTCCACATTGAAGAGAAAAGCTGGCGCAAACGGGCAGATCAGGACCCGGCGATGGCCATGATGCTCGCCATGCCTGCACAAAAATTTGCCGAAAGAGCCCTCACGAAAAGATTGAAAAAAGCCAAATCACTGGGGGAGAACATTGACCACCTTAAACTCTCCGAGCGACACGAACTTCGCAAACGCTTAAAGAGCTTGAAATATTCGGTTGGGTTTTTCGCGTCACTCTATCCAAAAAAGCCGGTCGCAAAGCAAATCAAGAAACTTAGTGCGCTTCAGGATGTATTTGGCAGTTTGAACGATCTGGCGGTTGCTGAAGAAATCGTTCGTACCCTGATAGAAAGATCAGAAAACACGCCCAACCAGATTGCTATTGCCGGTGGCGGTGGGCGTGTGCTGGGTTGGCATGGCGCGCGGGCAGACGCTCATTGGAAAGATGCGTCAGACGCTTGGGGCTCCTTCCGCTCTACAGCCCCGTTCTGGCGCACGTGATCGATAAAACTTTATCGATCTTTGAGATGAATGGGATTCAAAACGCGCCCTTTTCCTTTGCAAGGCCTGAAGAAATTTAGCCTTAAGTTGAGCGATCAGTAACAGGATCTCTCGACCTTAAGGGAATGACATGTCTGCTCTGAAATCTGCGACTGCGCACCGCAAGATAGGAATCACGACCCAATCGGCGGAGATATCCGGTCGGCGTTTGAGTGCAGCCGCGGTTGCCCGCCTTGCCCAATATCATGAGCGCTACCTGCGTGGGATGAAAGGCGGCAGGCGCATCGTATTGAAAGCATGCGACCTTGGCGGACTTGACCTGGCGGGCATCAATCTGTCGGATGCGGATCTACCGGCCTGCGACTTTACGGACACGATTTTCAGAGATGCCAACCTGGCACGCGCCAACCTGTTTGGCGCTTTTCTCAACCGGACAGATCTTACTAACGCAAATTTGGAACGCGCTGATCTCCGCGGTGCGAAGTTTGAGGCCGCGATCCTGACCCACACAAATTTGAAGGGCGCAGACATGCGCCGTGGTGAAGTGCAGGGCGATGAGGGGCGCATTCTCTTCGACCCATCCTGCTCTTTCAAAGATGCCGCTCTGCTGAAAGCGGACATGGATACCTGCAAATTGACCGGCGCGGATTTTCAAGGTGCCCGTCTTGATCGGGTTAACCTGACAGGTGCAGACCTTCGTGACAGCTCGTTCGATGGTGCGAACCTGTCATCGGTGGAAATGCAGGGCGCCAATCTCTTGGACGCGAACCTGACCCGGACCGCGATTGATGAAGCAACCGAAGGCTCGGCAAATCTCTTGCGGTCACGTCGGGCGGGACGACCACCGCAGGGCGACGTGCTTGCGGAGATTCTTGTGCAACATAAGCTCTGGATTGAAAGTGATAAAGTGGAGGGAGAGCGGGCTGATTTCTCTGAAACAGATCTGACACGCTTCAACCTTGCGGGTCATTTTCTTCCGGGTGCGGACTTTACGCGCGCGGTGATGGTCGAGACAGATCTGCGCGAAACATTCCTAGTGGGTGCAGATATGAAGGAAGCGATCCTTGTTGACGCCCTGCTCGAAGGCGCGGATCTGAGAGGCACCGATCTGCGCGGCGCGATTACTTCCGGCACGCTTCTGCAAGGAACAAAACAGGGCGCCCTTGATGATGAGAGAATTGTCACACGCCTCTAGCAGGACCTGCCGTTAACCCTCAAAAAACGTTAGATTTCTGCGCTTGTCCTAGTGCTGGCGTCTTGCCCACAAATCTGATACGAAAACGCGCCCCGGGGACCAGGATGGCGACCGGTGGCTCGTTTGTATGGGATGTCGCTTCGGCGTGCATCGCTTACGCCCATCGCAGTCAAGGAGGCCACACCATGGCCACCGATGTCCACCAGCTTGAAGCACTCTTTTCGGTCATTTCTGATCGCAAAGGAGATGATCCGAAAAACTCCTATACCGCCTCCCTTTTTGCAAAAGGTGTTGGCAAATGCGCCCAAAAATTAGGCGAAGAAGCGGTGGAGACAGTCATTGCGGCGATGGAAAGTGGCTCTTCCGACAAAAAATCAGTCGTAAGTGAATCTGCCGATCTGATTTACCATTGGCTTGTCCTGATGGCCGCCCTCGACATAGACCCTGCTGAGGTTTATGCAGAGCTCGCGCGGCGTGAGGGAACTTCTGGGCACGCAGAAAAAGCCAGTCGAACAGAACAGTAAAAAAGAAGAACCAATAAACGGCACCCAAACCGTCAGGGAAAAGTTCTATGTCGACAGTGAAGTCGGAAAAAAATGTGAGTACGCGCGAGACAAAGAAGTCGGCCTCACCGACGGCCAGGTCTATTTCTCCCTTCCGTCACTTCACATCGGTCGAATGGGGCAAGCTTCGCGCCGACACGCCGCTCACTTTGTCTGAAGATGAACTGCAATCACTTCGGGGGTGGGGGGAAAATGTCTCCCTTGACGAAGTCCGCGAGATCTACTTGCCCCTGTCGCGCCTGTTGAACCTCTATGTGCGCGCTACGCAGGAACTGCACGGCGCGACCTCAGAGTTCCTTGGCACCAAACAGGCCAAGACACCTTTCATCATCGGTGTTGCAGGTTCTGTTTCGGTAGGTAAAAGCACGACCGCACGTATTCTGCACGAACTTCTGCACCGCTGGCCAAATCACCCGAAGGTGGATCTCATTACGACGGATGGATTTCTCTATCCGAACGCTGAACTTGAAGAGCGCGACCTGATGCAGCGGAAGGGTTTTCCTGAAAGCTTTGACGTTAAACGTCTTATCTCATTTCTTTCAGACATTAAGGCGGGTGAGCGCCAAGTTGTGGCCCCTGTCTATTCCCACGTTCACTATGACATTGTGGGCGAGACCATTACGATCGATCAGCCTGACGTCTTGATCGTCGAAGGCCTCAATGTGTTGCAAAGCTGGAAGCCTGCGGAAGGCGAAGACCCGCAACCCTTTGTCTCAGACTTTTTCGACTTCTCCATTTATCTCGATGCGGATGAAGATATCATGCGCGACTGGTATGTGGACCGGTTCTTAGGGTTTAGGAAGACAGCGTTTCAAGACCCCGATGCCTATTTTCATCGTTACTCCAACCTGTCGGATGAGGAAGCGATCGAAGTAGCCACCTCCATCTGGACGTCCATTAACCTGGCAAACCTGCACAAAAACGTTTTGCCGACGCGCGAGCGCGCCGACCTGGTTCTTCGCAAAGGCCAGGACCACGCAATCCGCGACGTCTATCTCCGCAAGCTTTGATTTAGCACAGGAGAAGAGTGTATCGTCGACGTTCTCATTGAGGACGTGTTATGCCGCGCCAACAGCTTCACGGGTTTGTTAGACTCTACCTGGAATCAAAGAAAGCCTATCCGCGGACATTCCCATTGGGACTGGCTTTGATATATGGCATCGCCAGCTACTTGGTCGTGTACCAGATGTATGTCAGTCCAGACGTCAGCGTTCTATCTAACTTAGTGCGGAGCTCATTTCTTTTAGTAGCCATGTTGGCTTGCGCGGAAGCTGTGTTCTGCACCTTCAGGAGAAGCACAGAATCACGGCTCTTGTTGGTTGCGGCATCTGCTGTCGCCGTGGTCGCCGCGCTTGGTTCTATAGGTTCCTATCTTGGGACTCTGACCTTTTTCTTATTTGACGGTCAGGAGTTGGGGGTGCTCATCAACGCTGTGCTCTTCGCTCTCATGATCAAGTTTGATCAAACGATGGATGTGTCGCTTCTCGATACTTACAAATAGCTCTTCTGTCACCACCCGACTTGTTCGGGTGGTCCAGGGTGAGAAGGTATTGCCGATAAACCGACTCGGAGTGAAGAAGAAATCACTGCATCCAGTTGAGCTACCGCTCAGAAAATCGGCAATGGTCGCGTTTGTGATCCCTGGATTACCCGGACAAGCCGGGCAATGACACGAGCGGATGACATCTGAGAAAATAGCATGGCGTCTAAACCGCCAGCCCTTTGTCTTTCACGAGTGCCTTCAGGTCCGCCTGGGGCCGTGCGCCATAATGGCTGATCGCTTCTGCAGCGGCGATGGAACCCAGACGACCACAGGTCACAGGGTCCGCGCCCTTTGAAAGGCCGAAGAGAAAACCTGCCGCGTAGAGATCGCCGGCACCTGTCGTGTCGAGCACTTGTGCGACGGGTTCTGCGTCGACCACGTGAACCTCTCCGTCAGCGACAATCACCGAGCCTGCTTCGGAGCGGGTGAGGGCGGCGAACTTGCAATCCTTGCGCACTGATTGAAGAGCGGCATCAAACGTATCGACTTCATAGAGCGACATGATTTCATCTTCATTGGCGAAGAGAATGTCGACCTCATCTTTGGCAAGGTCGCGGAATTCGGTCCGGAACCGGTCCACGCAAAAACTGTCTGACAGGGTGAGAGACACAAGCCGGTCGGCGCTATGCGCAATACCGGCAGCTTTCAGGAACGCTTCTTTCGCACCTGGCGGATCCCAGAGATAGCCTTCCATGTAGGTGATCGCTGACGCCTTGATCAGGTCTTCCGGCACATCATTGGGTGTCAGGCCACCGGCGGCTCCCAGATAGGTACTCATGCTGCGCTGTGCGTCCGGTGTCACCACAATGAGGCAGCGTGCCGTTGCTGGGCCGTCTGTTGCTGGGGCGGTGGTAAAGTCGACCCCGAGCGCCCGGATGTCATGGGTGAAGACCTGACCCAACTGATCGTCCCGCACCTTTCCGATATAGGCGGCGGTGCCACCAAGCGCTGCAAGACCTGCAATCGTATTCCCGCAGGAACCGCCCGAGACTTCGATGGCTGAGCCCATAACACCATAAAGCTCCGTCGCACGATCTTCATCGATCAGCGTCATGGCGCCTTTTTCGACTTTATTGGCGGTAAGAAAATCGTCAGTCCCTTCAGAAATGACATCAACAATCGCATTGCCGATACCGGCAACATCAAACTTGGGTTCTGACATGAAAACTCGCTAGGTAAGTCTTGGAAACGTGGGTTTCGGTTGAATTGCACCAGAGTATAAAGCGCGGCGGGCGCTGGACAAAGCCCGCAAAGCATATTGCCGAAAAGTGCCAAATTAGACTTTGCGGTTTTCGGACAGGAATATGCATTAGAATGCAGTGTTAGAGCATTTTGGATAAAAACAAAGTCAGTCGAAAATGCGCTAATCTGCCGTTGATTTCGCTTTCGCGCTCATCAGGCGCCAAACCTCCACCCGGGATGCTGCATGTTCTCCGCTCTTTCCACTGCACTCAGCGATACGTTTTCCAAGCCGCTCCGGTCGGTCATGATGCGGGCCCTGGGGCTCGCCCTTGTGCTGCTCGTCCTTGCGGGCTTTGGCGCCTTCTACGGGTTGGAGGCCATTCCGGAATTTGGCGCGGATTGGGGCTGGCCCATTCTTGATGAGGTGGTGGATTGGCTGTCGGGCGCATTTGTGATTGTGGCGCTGGTGCTTCTGCTCATGCCGGTCTCCGCGCTCTTTGCAGGGCTCTTTCTGGAAGAGGTCGCAGCGGCTGTCGAAGACAAGCATTATCCAAGCGACGCTGCTGGCCGCGATCAGCCCTTTGCGCAGGGTCTTTGGATTGCGCTGAAATTTACCGCCTTGCTCATCATCCTTAATCTTATCGCCCTGCCGCTCTACTTTATTCCTGTGGTTAACGTGGTCGCCTATTGGGGGCTGAACGGCTATTTGCTGGGCCGGGAATACTTTGAGCTGGTCGCACTTCGTCACCACACACCGGAGGAAGCACGGTCGCTGCGTCGTTCAAAGAGAGTGCGCGTTTTCTCAGGTGGGGTTGCCGCAGCTGCGCTTGCCTCCATTCCCCTGGTCAACCTGTTAACACCTTTTTTCGCGACAGCCCTTATGGTGCATTTGCATAAAAAAGTGACGAGCTAAGTCGGAGAGCATTCTAGTGCGTGTTTTAGCAATTCTGGCAATGGGAGCAGCGCTTGCTGCATGTGCGGGCGGTGGAAGCAATTTTGGGTCAAGCCTGTCGCCGCAAACAGTGTCGGCACCTGTGCGGGCTGCCCCAACGCTCACACCGGCACCGCGCGCGGACAGTCTGATTGGACTGGATGCCTATGGATTGCGCGAAGCCTTTGGGTCGCCCGAATTTCAACGGAACGAATCCCATGCAGAGATCTGGCGCTATGCCGGTGATGGCTGCACGCTCTTTGTCTATCTCTACGAGGATGAAAGCGACACAATGCGCACATCCTTCGTTGAGGCACGCGCCGCGGCTGGCGGTGAGCTCCCCGTTGATCCTTGCGTTGCAGGGGTCAACCGGGCACATCAACTGAGTTCCTATCGCTACTGACTCTAGGCCGCTGTGGTCTTCCCTTTAAAGCCGCAAAAGTCGATGACTTTGCAGGACGGGCAGTCGGGCTTCCGCGCCTTACACACATAGCGGACCAAGCAGAGACAGAAAAACGCGGAGCGTTTTGCGTCCGTCTCCGCGACAGCAAACAACTAGGCCGCCGTTGTTTTTCCTTTGAAGCCGCAAAAGTCGATGACTTTGCAGGACGGGCAGTCGGGTTTCCGCGCCTTACACACATAGCGGACCAAGCGGAGACAGAAAAACGCGGAGCGTTTTGCGTCCGTCTCCGCGACAGCAAACAACTAGGCCGCCGTTGTTTTTCCTTTGAAGCCACAATAGTCGACGACTTTGCAGGACGGGCAGTCGGGTTTCCGCGCCTTACACACATAGCGGCCGTGCAGAAGGATCCAGTGATGGGCATGCTGCAGATAGTCTTTGGGCACGCGCTTGAGGAGTTCGTGCTCAACCTCAAGCACGTTTTTTCCTGGTGCGAGCCCCGTGCGGTTTGAGACGCGGAAGATATGCGTGTCGACAGCAATGGTCGCTTCGCCAAAGGCTTCATTCATCACGACATTGGCGGTCTTGCGCCCAACGCCTGGCAGGCGCTCCAGTTCTTCGCGGGTGCGCGGCACGTCGCTGTTAAACTCATTGATGAGCATCTTGGACATCGCGATGACGTTTTTTGCTTTGTTCCGGTAAAGCCCGATGGTCTTGATCTGGTCGCGCAACTTGGCTTCACCGAGCTTCACCATCTTCTCAGGCGTATCGACTTTTTTGAAAAGCTCTTTAGTGGCTTTGTTTACGCCCACATCAGTCGCTTGGGCCGATAGGGCCACAGCGACCACGAGTGTGTAGGGGTTTTTGTAATCAAGTTCTGTTTTGGGTTCCGGCAAATCCGCGGACAGGATCTCAAAAAACGGCTCAATGTCTTTTTTCTTCATTTTCATGGGGTCAACATACCCATTTGAGGAGACGTGATCCATTGCGGAACAAACATCAACGGCCTAATTTGGCGACTATGGAACGCGTTGACGACACAAGCCCCCTGGAAGCACCGCCTGGCGGATCGCTGCATTTCGATGCGCGGCTCACGCCCCATCGCTCGCTTGGGAGCAAAGGGTTTCTGATCGTCATGATTTTCATCGGGGTTGTGAGCTTCGTCGCCGGCATTGTCTTCACGTTGATGGGCGCCTGGCCGGTCTTCGGTTTTTTTGGACTGGATGTGGCAGCCATCTATCTGGCCTTCCGATGGAACTACCGCGCGGCCCGGGCCTATGAGACGGTGCAACTGTCGGATGCGGCGCTCAAAATCCGAAAAGTGGACGCCAAGGGAAATGAGACAGCTTATGTCTCCCAGCCCTATTGGGTACGCGTTCAATATGACAAAGAGGCAGAGGAAGAGGTCGCGATTGACATCACCTCCCATGGTCGCCGTCTGACGGTCGGTGCGTTCCTGGCACCGGAAGAACGCCTTCAATTTGGTGAAGCGTTGCGGTTCGAGTTGGATCGCTTGCGCCGCCACCGGGGCCACCACGGTTTTGCCCCTGCGGCGACGAACTAGAGTCTCACTCCAAAGAGTCTTGGATCACTTACTGCGCCAGTGACTTCAATAAAATCGAACCTGAAGTCGGCAGCGCTAGAGTCGCGCTCCAGAGCTTTTCCATAAAAGTTGCAGACTTTTATGGTTCGAAAACGCGACAAAATAGGAGTTAGTGGGCTTCGCGTTCAATCAATAGCTTCTTGGACAGAACCTTGCCTTCATCGTCCAGCTCATAGGCAATCGGCGCCCCTGTGGCGATGTTGAGCTGCAGCACTTCTTCGCGGGTAAGGCCTTCCAGATCCATCGTGAGGGCCCGAAGCGAATTGCCGTGGGCGGCAATGAGAACGCGGTCACCACCGAGAACCCGTGGCTTGATGGTCGCATGATAGTAGGGAAGCACCCGGTCAGCCGTATCCTTCAGGCTTTCGCCACCAGGAGGCGGCGTGTCATAGGAGCGGCGCCAGATATGCACCTGCTCTTCGCCCCACTTTTCGCGGGCATCATCTTTGTTGAGCCCGGCCAGATCTCCATAGTCACGTTCGTTGAGTGCCTGATCGCAGATGATCTCCAGATCCGTCTGACCCAGCTCCTTCAGGATCGCATCATTGGTTTTCTGCGCGCGGCTCAGAACCGACGTGAAAGAGACATCGAACTCATAGCCACCGGCCTTGAGTGCCTGACCGGCTTCGACAGCTTCCGCACGTCCCTGGTCCGTCAGGTCCGGGTCTTTCCAGCCTGTGAAAAGGTTCTTTTTGTTCCACTCACTTTGTCCATGGCGGACAAGCACAAGAAGATTGGCCACGTTAGTAGGTTCCTATCGTTTAGAAGTCTGAGAGCCCGAGCACATCGAGCATTGAATAAAGTCCGGGGCCTTTTCCCTGGCCCCAACGAACGGCAGCAAGCGCACCGCGGGCAAACAGCCCCCGATCCTCAGCAATATGGGAGAGCACAATCCGCTCATTCTCAGCCGCAAAGATGGTTGAATGTTCGCCGACGACCGAGCCGCCCCGCAGCACGGCATAGCCGATATCGCCAGGCGTGCGTTCGCCGGTAATGCCGTCGCGGCCGCGATCAGCGACCACATCATGATTGATGCCCCGGCCATCTGCAGCAGCTTGTCCAAGCATCAATGCGGTGCCAGAGGGCGCATCAACCTTGTGCCGATGGTGCATCTCCAAAATTTCGATGTCCCAATCCGCATCAAGCGTTTGCGCGACCTTCCGAGTGAGCGCTGTCAGCAAGTTGACCCCAAGGCTCATATTGCCGGCCTTGATAATGGTCGCATGGCGCGCGGCGGCCTCGATTTGCGCTTCCTGGTCTGCGTCAAATCCCGTTGTGGCGATCACATGAACGATCCGCGCCTGAGCCGCAAGGGCGGCGTATTCAGCTGTGGCAGCCGGCACCGTGAAGTCGATAATCGCGTCTGCTTCAGCAACGAGGGGCAGTGGGTCGTCGGTGATCGTGACCCCCAACGGTTCAGGAAGACCCGCCAAGGTGCCTGCATCGGTACCTACCAAAGACGAGCCCTCAGGTTCTGTAGCCCCGATGAGCTTCAAATCCGGTTTCCGAGCAATCTCGGCGATCAATGTGCGGCCCATGCGTCCGGCAGCACCGGGAAGGACGATTTTGATATCGCTATCGCTCATCTGTTTTCTCCGCAAAGCAGCTCAGGTGAACCCGTCCAGACCGCTTATTATCTGCGGGATATAGCAGGGCGCGCCGTCGCCGTACAGCGATCCGCCACCAAAATACGCCTCTCAACCCTTGACGGACCGTCCGCTATCCATTACCTACGAATAGTAAGTTACTAATCGTAGGTATCCATGAGCCAGCTCGAAACGACACCCCGCACCCGCCTCAGCCGCGCAGATCGCCGTCAGCAATTGTTGGATGTGGCGAGAACCCTCATAGAAGAAGATGGGGCGGATGCTGTCACGCTCGCGCTGGTCGCGGAAAAGGCCGGTGTCTCAAAGCCCATGGCCTACGATCACTTTGAGACCCGCACAGGGCTTCTCCTGGCGCTTCTCGAAGAGGCTGACCGCCACTATGAAGGCGTCGCCCGCGCCCGCATCGCCGTGGCACCTGAGACCGTGGACGCCATCGCCGAAATCATCGCAGAAGCCTATATCGCCTGTGCCCTGGAAGCGGGGCCTGCAGCCGCTGCGCTCACGGCAGCCATTGAGGCAAATGGGGACGCACGGGATGTCGGTCGCGCATCCAGAGACCTCCATGCCCGACAGTTTGCCGAGGCGTTCGCGCCTGTCTTGCCCGAAGGCGATGCTCGCACGCACCTGATCTTCATCGGCCTCGTTGCCGCCGCAAACACCTTGTGTGCGGAACTCACCGCCCAGCGGATCACCAAGCAGGCCGCCACCGAAACACTCACCCATCTTCTAACAACAAGCATTGCGCCGCTCATTCCCTGAGCCGCCACAGATGATCCCCCGAAAGGAAACACCATGATCCTCGTCACCGGAGCCACAGGAAATGTTGGCAGCGAAATCGCCCGCCAGCTGATCGCCCAGAAAACACCCTTCCGCATCTATGTGCGCGATGCAGCCAAAGCCGGAGAGATGATTGGCCCTGACGGCTACGAAGTTGCGCTAGGTGACTTCGATGAGGCTGATGCGTTCGAGAAAGCCCTCGTTGGTATCGACGCTGTCTACATGGTCACCAATCAAAGCGATGCCTTTAAAACAGCGCTCGCTCGAATGACCAATCAGATAAAGAAAGCAGGCATCAAACGACTGGTGATGCTGTCGGCTGAATGCGACCCGGACAGTTCAGTATTCTTCGTGCGTCGCACCGGAGAGTTGGAAGAGATTGTCAAAGCAGCAGACCTGCCCTGGACATTCTTGCGGCCGGATTGGTTCATGCAGAACTTTGCGGGCTTTGTCGCCATGGGCATGGTGGCTTTCCCAGCCGGTCCGGGCAAAACGAGCTTTGTTGATGTGCGCGATGTTGCCGAGATTGCAATCAAGGCCCTGAGTGAAAAGGGCCATACCCATCGTGTCTATCGGCTCACGGGTCCCGATCCCATGACCTTTGAAGGCGCAGCCAATCGAATAAGCGCCGCCTTAGGTCGAGATGTGCCTTTTGTCGGCATAACCCCTGACGATCTCCGCAATGCCTTGATCGAGCAGGGTGCAGAGACCTGGTATGCGGACATGAACGCAGAAATGACATTCGCGGTCCGTGAGGGCTTCACCTTCAACCCATCGAACGACATTGAATTTTTGCTGGGCCGCAAACCACGCTCCATCGAAACCTATGTCGCTGACCACGCCGACCAGATGAGCGCCGCATGAGGGCCGTCAGTTTCGACGTGCCGAAGGGTGCGGGCCGGCCCACCCTGAAGCTAATCGAGGCAGCCAAGCCAATACCGGCCAAGGGAGAGGTTCTGGTACGCATCACACATGCAGGTCTCAACCATGGTGACCATGAGACCTATGCCGGCAAGCAAAACAAAACCCTGCTCAAACGCCTGCAAACCAATCCTGTGCTCACTGGCATCGAGATGGCAGGGATCGCGGAAAGCGATGGCCGGACCATCAAGACAGGAGACAGGGTCTATGGCTACACAAACATCTTCAAAGGACCATGGTTCCATGGAGAGTTTGTTGCGCTGAAAGAAGCCAACCTGGCAAAACTACCTGGAGGCATGACAGCGGAAGGGGCGACCGCCCTCGTCGGCGGCGCAGTGACATCCATCGCGGCGCTTGAACGGATTGCGAGGACCAAGCCAGGAGACAAACTGCTGGTGACCGGCGCGACAGGAAGCGTGGGTGTGACCGCTCTACAGCTTGCCAAACACCTTGGAGCAGAGATCACTGCGATCTGCCACTCTTCACAACGGGACTTCGCGAGAAGCCAGGGCGCATCTGACGCGCTGGCCTACGACACCAACGAACAGCTTCCAAAAGAAAACCAGTTCGACACGATCTTTGATGCTGCACCGTCTCTGAGTTTTTCGAAAGCACTCCCCTATCTCAAACCCAAGGGCTCCTACATCACGACCATGCCTCACTTGGACGTGACAGGGTTTCTGCGGGCGCTTGTTTCAAGACGCAAGTGGGGGTTTCTCTTGGAAAGTGATACAGACCAAAAACGGTTGGGTCGGCTTTCCGCCTTGATGGAAGAGGGTGTCTTTGTACCGGCCATCGACAGTGTGTTCGCATTCGAAGACGCTGCGCAGGCGTTCGCTCGCCAGGAAGAAAGCGGCAAGCGTGGCAAGATCATTCTCACCATGGCAGCCGCCCTTTGAATCCAAACGGCCCACCCGTCCCTGGTGGGAAGGATGGGCCGACGAGCTGACATCGAGGAACAAGATCAGTCAGAAAAGGTAGATCCGGGGTGCTCACAGAGCTCCCCGGAAAATCGTTAGAAGTCGAGCTGCAGACGGGTCGCCACGAAATCAACTTCTGTATCAGCTGTGCCCGCAGCGGCGGTAAAGTCGTACTCGGCAGTGCCATAGTTCAACATCGCCCGAACATAGGGGTTGAAGTAGTAGTTGACGCCCACTGTAAGCGCTGTGGTTTCAGACGCCGCAGTTCCGAAACCGGCATCTTCCATATCGATCATCTCATAGCGTGCAGCGACCTCAATGGCGCCATCACCCTTCACACGACCAAAAACACCCTTGGCCGTATCGTAGGGCCGGCTTTCTCCTGTCAGGAAGTAGCTCGCCATGGCGTACCAGCCGCTGAAGTCAACATCAGCTGCACCAGTACCATTGCCTTCAAGTGTCGACATGTAGTACTCGCCTTGTGCACTGAACGGGCCAAACACAACGGCGGCTTCAGCACCGAGTGTCGTCTGACCTTCCGCAACCGTCACGCCTGTATCAACATAGCGCGTTCCATTGTGGAAGTTGCGCAAGCGGATACGCGGACCGGAATTGTCATCAAATGTACGATAGGTGCCAGACACACCAAGATGGACTGTCTGTCTGTCTTCAACAATCGGCGCGTAGGTGCCGCGTGCTGTAAACGCGAGGTCAGTGGTTGTCGTATCACTGCCATTGTCAATGCCGCTGGTGAAGATACCACCGCGCAAGGTGTAGTTTTCACCACTTGCGCCAAGGCTGGCGCCAAGCTGACGACCAGCAGTGAACGTGTCGCTCACCATCGACCGTTCCATGAAGGTCACATATTTCGAGGAGGTCTGCTGTTCCAGGCCTTGTGGTTCTTTGTGGTTCCCGAAAATTGCTTTCAGCCCAGCAACCTTCGTGCTGATATAGGCATCCTTGATTGCGACACCGTTGCTCGCAAAGTCGATCTGCAATTTGTATTTCCAGTCACCTGCGACTTTGCCGGAAGCGAAGAAACGGGCGCGGCGGATTTCAGCACCGCCACCACTTGTGTCGGCTGCGCCTGTTCGGCTTGCCTCTGCAAGGAAGGCATCCAGCATCAGCCGGCCGCCAAAGCGGATTGACCAATTGCCATCACGGCTTGTGATTTGAAGCTTGCGGCTGTCAAAACTCGGGAGATTGGCAAGGCTTGTTGCACCCGCCTCAAGCTCTGCAAGTTTTCCATCGCGCTCAAGCATTTGAGCTTTGAGTTCACGCAGCTCGTGCTCAAGTGCATCGATGCGTGAATTAACATCATAGCCCGCCAGTGCACTGCCGGCGGTGCCGACGGATAGTGCGGTTGCCAGCAATAGGCTGGGTCCAAAACGCTTCAGCGTTTTTGCAGACTTGCTTTTCAGGTCGAGTTTGGTCGTATTCATAGTGCCCCTCAGCATTCAAAGTCCCTGGGCAGACAGTGGGTCTGCGCCAAAACAGACTTAGAACCTAAGGGGTAACGATTGAAAAAAGACTAAACTCAACATGAACACGGAATGTCAGAATATGGTTACTAAAAGAACTCAGACTCCGGTGTTGTATAGATCCGCGCTCTGACCATTCTGACCATGCGTCAAAGACATTTATCCGTCGTCGATCATTCAGGTGAATTTGCTTCCACAGGGGCGGGCGGACTGCGACCATCCTGCATTTAGAAAATTCTTAACAGGTCTTTGATACCCGTGAACTTACTCAAAGGGGTGGCAGCCTAATGAGCAATTGGGCCAATCAGAATGCTGGGTGAGAGCGATGAAGAGACTTAATACCGATGAAGTCGTCGACAGATTGACGGCGCTGTTTGGGTTCCTCAATTCTCTGAAAATTTCCGTGCGAATAGGAATTCTCGCCGCTATGGGCGTGGCCAGCGTCTTGATCCTTGGGTCCACCTATGTTGCGGGCGACTTAAGCACCAGCGCTGCCGCCGCCGATCAGCAAGACAATGCCGAGCTTGCTCAATTGGCCATGTCTGTTGAAATTGGGGCGCTTCAGATGCGCCGCAACGAAAAGGACTTTCTCCTTCGCAAAGACATGAAATATGTCGAGCGATATGAAGAATCCGCATTGAATGTTCTGGACGCTCTCGATGCGATGCAGAACCTGCCAGCCGCCGCTGAGGTACGGGCAGAAATTGAAGTGATCGAGCAGGGCATCACTGCTCATATTGGCCAATTCCGGGCTGTTGTCAGCCTGTCCCAGCAACTTGGTCTGGATGAGAACCAGGGCGTACAGGGCAGGCTACGGGCCGCAGTGCAAGCTGTTGAAGAGAAACTCAAAGAAGCTGATCTGGATGTTCTGACCGTCAAAATGCTGATGATGCGCCGCCATGAGAAAGATTTCATGCTGCGTGGCGCTGAAAAATACGTCGGCCGAATTGACGAACGACGCGCTGAATTCGACGTCCTCCTGGCAGACCTGGAGCAAGCTCAAGTCAACGAAGTGCCCGTTGTCGTTGAGACGCCAACAATAGGTGAAACGCCTCTCTCGATTGATCCAGACGGTGCAGTTGATGCCTCAGAAGGGCCAGTGGCAGACGGATCTGCCGATGCCGCATTGCCCCCTCAGGTGATTGCAGCACCGGTTCCAGTCGTCGTTGCAGCTCCGCTGGCACCGAGATTGCCAGATGGCTTCAGCCAAGAGGTGTCGGCTTTGATGGACAGCTATCAGTCTGGCGTTCACCGTTATGCTGAAATGTCCTTGCGGGCAGATGCTGAAATCAAAAAGCTCAGTGCTATTTTCGCTGACATGGTTCCAGCCTTTGAGCGTACCGTTGGGGTCGCAGGGCTTGGCCTCGACGAGGCCGAACAGGCATTGATCGCCTCAAAATCATTTACAGGGACAGTCTTTCTGACCGTCGGTCTCTTGGTCCTTGGTGTTGTGACGCTCTTTGGATTTGCCGTAGGCCGCAGCATCACCGACTCTCTGAAACGGATCACATCCACCATGTCTGATCTCGCTGACGGTGAGATTGATGTGGACATTCCCTATCTCGAAAATCAACACGAGATTGGAAAAATGGCGCATGCCGTGGAAATCTTCCGCGAAAATGCGAACGAACGACAAAAATTGGAAGCAGAACAGGCCGAACGTCAGGCAGCGCGTGAACAGCGCACGCGGACGATGGAAGAGATGATCTCTTCTTTCGATGCCAAGGTGTCCGCGCTTTTGAACTCAGTATCCGCGGCATCGTCTGATCTGCATGAAACGGCTGGATCAATGACGCGCACCGCAGAGCGGACCAGTTCAGGCGCAAGTGCTGCTGCCAGTGCCGCTGAGTCAGCGTCACAAAATGTTCAAACAGTCGCATCAGCTGCAGAGGAATTGCATAGCGCCATCGCGGAAATCGGCCGCCAGGTTTCGCAATCCTCAGATCTCACCCGCCGCACGACAGACGAAGCAGAAAAAACCAGCGCCACCATGGGCCATCTCACGGACGCGGCGAACAAGATCGGCACGGTGGTGAGCCTCATTCAGGACATTGCAGAACAGACCAATCTACTGGCACTAAATGCGACAATTGAAGCGGCGCGGGCAGGCGATGCGGGCAAAGGCTTTGCTGTTGTTGCCGGTGAAGTAAAATCACTGGCCAATCAAACAGCCAAAGCGACTGAGGAAATCAGTCAACAGATTTCGACCATGCAGTCTTCCACCGAGGATGCTGTATCCGCGATTGAGACGGTGAATAAAATGATTTCGCAAATGTCGGAAATTTCCACGGCGATTTCGAGTGCTGTTGAGGAACAGGGTGCCGCCACGCAGGAGATTGCAGGCAGTGTTCAGGAGGCAGCCAAGGGAACGTCGGAGGTTACGTCCAACATTTCTGAGGTAGACGCTGTCACCGGCGAAAACATGCAGGCCGCCAAGCAGGTGACGAACTTTGCTTCGGACCTTTCTGCACAGTCAGAAGGATTGAAGAAAGAGATTGAGGGCTTCCTGGGCTCTGTCAAAGCAGCGTAGAAAAAGAAAACGGCCCGGCCCACATTAGGGGGAGGCCGGACCGTCATGCTGACTGTGAGGAACAGGTTCAGCGAAAGAGATAGCCGAGGCACCCCGGGCGCCTCGGCTTTTTGTATTTAGAAGTCGAGCTGCAGACGTGTGCCGATAAAGTCGACTTCCGTGTCAGCTGTTCCGGATGCCGTTGTGAAGTCATACTCGGCAGTGCCGTAGTTCAACATCGCGCGAACATATGGGTTGAAGTAATAGTTGACGCCAAGTGTGAGGGCTGTCGTATCCGCAGCGCCTGCACCGAAGCCAGCATCTTCCAGGTCAATCATTTCGTAGCGTGCTGCTACTTCGATCGCGCCTTCAGACTTTACGCGGCCAAACTCACCTTTATCGGCTTTGTAAGCGCGGCTCTCGCCGGTGATGAAGTAGCTGGCCATAACATACCAGCCATCAAAGTCGATGTCGGCAGAACCAGTACCATTACCTTCAAGCGTTGAGGTGTAGTACTCACCCTGTGCACTGAAAGGACCAAAAACTGCGGCTGCTTCTGCACCCAGTGTCATCTGACCCTCGGAAGTGATGGTGCCACTGTCCAGGAAGCGTGTTCCGTTGTGGAAGTTGCGAAGACGGATGCGGGGACCGCTATTGTCATCAAAGCCACGGTAGGAACCGGACACACCAAGGTGAACAACTTCAGTTTTCTCTGCGATCGGCGCGAAAGTTACACGACCTGTGAGAGACCAGTCAGTTGTTGCGGCATCAGAGCCATTGTCGATGCCGTTCGTGTAGAAACCACCGCGGACGCTATAATTGTCGCCGCCAGTACCAACACTCACACCCAGGTTACGGCCTGGCGCGAATGTTTCATTGACCAAAGAGCGTTCCATGAACGTGATGTACTTGGAAGAGGTCAGCTCTTCGAGACCCTGTGGTTCTTTGTCGTTACCAAAGGTCGTGGTCAATCCGGCAATTTTCGTGCTGATAGTCGCTGTCTTGATGGAAACACCATTACTGGCGAAATCCACCTGCAATTTATATTTCCAGTCACCAGCAATCTTACCTGAAGCAAAGAAGCGAGCGCGGCGGATTTCAGCGCCACCACCACTTGAGTCCGCTGCGCCTGTGCGCTCCGCATCGGCAAGGAAGGCATCAAGCATCAGACGGCCACCAAAGCGGATGGACCAGTTGCCATCGCGGCTGGAGATCTGCAGCTTGCGAGCATCGAACTTCGGCAGGTCCCCAAGACCTTCCGTCGCTGTTTCCAGCTCTGCAAGTTTGCTGTCACGCATCTGCATCTGAGCTTTGAGCTCACGCAGTTCGTTTTCAAGGGAATCGATACGCGAGTTCACATCGTAACCCGCAAATGCTGTCCCCGTTAGGCTGAGGGAAAGAGCGGCTGCTGCGACGCCTCCCACCAGAGTGTTCTTAATCATTAGGTATCTCCTCGTAGACACGGGATAGGCCCCGGTTGAGGAGACGAATAGGCGGGCCACATGACTGGTCCGCTACACTTATGTGACAGAGAAATGACAGTGCTCCACTGTTGCCCGATGAGCACAAAGAGGAGGCACTAAACCAAAGTGCGTGCGCGCTCTAGCTCTGATTGAACACAGGCTTGCGCTTCTCAAGGAAAGCCATAATGCCTTCTTGAGCGTCGGGCGTCCCAGATGTGAGGTGTACCGCTGCCCGCTCATCCGCCAGCGACTCTTCCAGCGTCTTTGTCGGACTGCTCATCAAAGCGCCGAGCATTGCTTGGACGGCGAGGCGCGGTTGAGCAGCGAGCTCTTCTGCCAGCGCAATCGCGCGGTCCTTTAATTCACCAAGAGGCCAGACTTCATTGGCCAGACTGATCCGAAAGGCTTCCGGCCCCGAAATCTTTTTCCCCCGCAGGATCATATCAATTGCGTGCGTCCGACCGACCACACGGGGAAGACGGGCACTTCCACCCCAGGCAGGAACGGCGCCTAAATCCATCTCAGGTAGACCTATCTGGCATCCTTCTTCCGCAGCAAGACGAAAATGACAGCCAAGAGGGAGCTCCAGCCCGCCGCCGAGGCAATTGCCAAAGAAGGTCGCGATCCAAGGTTTGTCCATATTTTCGATGGCGGAGACCACGTTCCAACGCTGATCGAAAAACGCATCTTGTCCGCCTTTCGCCTGAACTGCGGTGCCGATTTCTTTGAGGTTCATACCAACGGAGAAATTTTTGTCCCCGGCGCCTGTGAGAACCACGGCGCGGATGTCGTCATTTTTGGCAATGTCAGCCACCAGCGTTTCAAGCTCATCCATGAACGCGGCGGACATGCGGCTCCACGGAGCATCATTGATCGTGATGATCATGACGGCACCGCGTGTTTCGGTAAGCAATGGGGCGTCGGACATGGGCAAATCTCTTCTCAAGGAAAACGATGCGAAGAGACTAGCCGATTGTCAGCAGAGCGACCATGTGCGCGACCAAAGAGGTCTTAGTCAGGCGTGTCGTTGAAGAACTCTTTGACCTTGTCGAAAAAGCCAGCGCTCTCCGGATTGGTCTTTGCAGACGATGCGTCGTCGAACTGTTTCAACAGGTCTTTCTGAGCCTTCGTGAGGCCGACCGGTGTTTCCACATGGATCTGAATATAGAGATCGCCATGGCGCCGCGCGTGAAGGCCGGGCATGCCCTTGCCCCGCACACGGAACTGCTTACCGGTCTGAGTGCCTTCGGGCACTTTGACCTTCACTTTGCCGCCGCCGACAGTCGGAACTTCCATTTCTCCCCCAAGCGCGGCCGTCGTCAAAGAGACAGGCACATCGCAGAAGAGTTCTGTGCCGTCACGCTCGAACAATTTGTGCGGCTCGATGGAGAGGAAAATATAGAGATCGCCTGCCGGTCCTCCACGCATGCCGGCTTCACCTTCGCCAGATAGCCGAATGCGGGTACCTTCTTCCACACCGGGTGGAATGGTGACAGCAAGGGTGCGTTCTTTTTGAACCCGGCCCTGACCATGACAATCAGAACAGGGGTTTTCGATCACCTGACCGCGGCCATGGCACGCTGGGCAGGTCCGTTCGATCGAGAAGAAGCCTTGCGCTGCCCGTACGCGGCCATTGCCGCCACAGGTGGTGCAGTTAACAGGCTGGGAGCCCGGTGTCGCGCCAGAGCCTGTGCAGGTGTCACAAGTGACTGAGCTTGGAACATGGATTTGGGCTTTCTTGCCCTCATAGGCTTCTTCCAGCGTGATCTGCATATTGTAACGCAGGTCCTGGCCACGGGCGCGCCCGCCATCGCTGCGCTGGCCACGTCGGCCGCCCATAAATTCGCCGAACAGGTCGTCGAAGATATCGGACATTCCGCCCATGCCACCCATACCGCCAGGGTGTCCACCGCCCATGCCGCCTTCAAAGGCCGCATGGCCGTATTGATCATAGGCGGCGCGCTGCTGATCGTCCTTCAGGACGTCATAGGCTTCAGAAATTTCTTTGAACTTTTGCTCAGCAGCGTCATCGCCCGGATTTTTGTCCGGGTGATATTTCATTGCAAGCTTGCGATAGGCTTTTTTGAGCTCGTCCGCGCTTGCGGAACGATCCACGCCTAGCAATGTATAAAAATCAGGCTTCGACACGAGACTTCAGGTCCTTTCCGAGCCCCAGGCCCTGAACGGCAATAGGAACATCGCCATTCAGGAAGAGGGGTGTCATAGGCGTGGGTCACGCCTACGGAAGTGGGATTAGGATGCGTCTTTCTTCTTATCGTCGTCGTCGACTTCTTCGAAGTCGGCATCGACCACATCATCCTGAGCCTTGCCATCATCAGATGCTTGGGCATCGCCCTCTGCATCTTCTGCGTCGGCCGTTGCAACGCCAGCTTTGTAGAGCTCTTCGCCGAGTTTGAGAGAAACCTCTGTCAAAGCCTGTGCTTTGGCATTGATCTCTTCAGCATCGTCGCCTTCCAGAGCTGTCTTAAGATCAGCAACAGCAGCAGCAACAGGCGCTTTCACCTCGTCGCTGACTTTGTCACCAGCGTCCTCAAGGGTTTTCTCGGTGGCATGCACCATGGCTTCCGCCTGGTTCTTGGCTTCAACGGACTCGCGACGCTTCTTGTCTTCTTCCGCATTAGCTTCCGCGTCTTTCACCATATTGTCGATCTCGCTATCTGAGAGACCGCCGGAGGCTTGGATACGGATCGACTGTTCTTTGCCAGTCGCTTTGTCCTTCGCGTTCACCGATACGATGCCGTTGGCATCAATGTCGAAGGCAACTTCGATCTGTGGAATGCCGCGCGGCGCGCCGGGGATCCCAACAAGATCAAACTGACCGAGCAGCTTATTGTCAGCCGCCATTTCCCGTTCACCCTGGAAGACTCGGATCGTCACAGCGGACTGATTGTCTTCAGCGGTGGAGAAAGTCTGCGCCTTCTTCGTTGGGATCGTGGTGTTCCGCTCGATCAACCGAGTGAACACGCCACCCAGTGTTTCGATGCCAAGCGACAGCGGCGTCACATCGAGAAGCAGAACGTCTTTCACGTCGCCCTGTAGAACGCCCGCCTGAATGGCAGCACCCATGGCAACCACTTCATCCGGGTTCACACCCTGATGAGGTTCTTTGCCAAAGAAGTTCTTCACCGCTTCCTGCACTTTAGGCATGCGGGTCATCCCACCGACGAGAACAACTTCGTCAATGGCGCTGGCGTTAAGGCCGGCATCTTCAAGCGCTTTCTTACAAGGCTCGATGGTGCGCATGACCAGGTCTTCAACCAGTGCTTCAAGTTTTGCGCGCGTCAGTTTCAAGGTCAGATGCTTTGGACCAGAGGCGTCTGCCGTGATGAAGGGCAGGTTCACTTCTGTCTGTGCGCCGGATGACAATTCGATCTTGGCTTTTTCAGCAGCTTCTTTCAGACGCTGCAGCGCAAGTTTGTCATCACGCAGGTCAATGCCCTGCTCTTTCTTAAACTCGTCGGCTAAATATTCGATGATGCGCAGGTCAAAGTCTTCACCACCAAGGAACGTGTCCCCGTTGGTGGACTTCACTTCAAACACACCGTCGCCGATTTCAAGAACGGAGACGTCGAACGTGCCACCACCAAGGTCATAGACCGCGATGGTGCGGCCATCAGATTTGTCGAGGCCGTAGGCAAGTGCCGCAGCTGTCGGCTCGTTGATGATCCGCAGAACTTCAAGACCCGCAATCTTACCGGCATCTTTTGTTGCCTGGCGCTGCGCGTCATTAAAGTAAGCAGGAACCGTGATAACGGCTTGTGTTACAGGCTCGCCGGTAAAGGTCTCGGCGGTCTCTTTCATCTTCTGAAGAATGAAGGCAGAGACTTCCTGCGGAGAGTATTTCTCGCCGCGTGCTTCAACCCATGCGTCGCCATTGTCTGCTTTGACAATGTCGTACGGCACCATGCCCATGTCTTTCTGGGTCATGGGATCGTCGAACGAACGGCCAATCAGACGTTTGATCGCATAGAGCGTGTTGGACGGGTTGGTGACGGCCTGGCGTTTTGCAGGCTGGCCGACAAGTTTCTCATTGTCTTCCGCAAAAGCCACCATGGATGGTGTGGTGCGCACACCTTCTGCATTCTCAATAACTTTGGGCTGTGAACCCTCCATTACCGCGACACACGAATTCGTCGTGCCAAGGTCAATGCCAATAACTTTACCCATTGTCTTCCTCTTTATGACTGCGGCAGGCCAGTCGGACCTGAAATTCAGCGCCCAATGGTTGAAGCAGGGTGAGCCCGATCCTGTGATCGAAGTCGTTCTGCTTTGAACCTCTGACCCCCTATGGGGTGAACAGGTTAAAAACGGTCGCAACCGATTGGGAGATATATATGTTTGAGCCTCGCACGTCGCAAGACCACCCGCGCCAGATTGGCCCTCTGATTGCTCAAAAATGGCTGCCCGTCGCGGGATGCGGTTGAATAGCGGCATGCGAGACCCGGCGCAACAGTTAACCCCCGTAAGCCCTTTAAAATGTTTGAGAAAACCGCACCCCCAAAAGCCCTGGAGCCCGTTCCAGGAACCAGAATCTGGCCAGGTTTGCTGTCCCGTCAGTCTCAGGAAGAACTTGTCGCCACCCTTCGTGAGCAGATTGTTGAAAACCCGCTCTACCAGCCGACAATGCCAAAGACCGGAAAGCCTTTCTCGGTGTCCATGACGAATTTCGGGGATCTGGGGTGGGTATCAGATCGCACCGGCTACCGATATGAGGACCAGCACCCCGCAACAGGGCGGCCCTGGCCCCCAATTCTCAGCAGTTTGCAGGTGCTTTGGGCAGATCTCACCGGCTACGCTGCTCCTCCAGAAGCCTGTCTGGTGAACTATTATGGGCCCCAAGCAAAAATGGGTCTGCACCAGGACCGGGATGAAAAGCCACTGGATGCGCCAGTTCTGTCGGTTTCTTTAGGAGATACCGCCATTTTCAGGCTGGGTGGCCTGGAGCGCAAAACTCCGACCCAAAGCTTCAAGCTGGCCTCTGGCGATGTCATGATACTCAGCGGGCCCTCACGGCTCCGGTTTCATGGGATCGACCGAATATTGCCAGGAACATCAACGCTTCTTGAAAAAGGGGGGCGCCTCAACCTTACGCTGCGCCGGGTCACTGACCCTGCGCGCTAGGGTCAGATGGCTTGGTGGGCGGCTGGCCGCGCAAAAAGATCAAGCTGGGCAGAAAAATCGGACGGGGCAGCTGTTCCGCCCCGCCGTTTCAAGACCTTCTGCGCGCCTTTCAGTGCGAGGGCAGCGAGAGCGGTGAAAGCCTTTGCGAAGGACATCCGTGCCGGACGCGGGGCTGCGGATTTCCTGGTTTGGCGCTTGAAAGAGCCCGACTGATAGGTCGCCACCTGATAGCTGGCTGACAGCCCGTCTGTATATCCACGAAAAATATTCATCTTCATCTCCAACGTCTAAATCTCTATATTCCTCCTAAGCGCTTATTTATGGTTAGAAGGGGTTGGTAACAAACGATCTTTTCTCATCAAATATGTGAGGAAAATTCATCTATGTCTCCCCGTCAGCTGCCCCCTCTATCCATGGTGCGGGCCTTTGAGGCTGCCGCCCGGCATCTGAGCTTCTCTCATGCCGCCGATGAGCTTGGCGTGACCCATTCAGCGGTCAGTCACCAAATTCGCGGGCTTGAGGACTGGCTGGGAGAGCCCCTATTTGTGCGCTCTGCCCGCAAGGTGCATTTGACCCCCGCAGGGGAAGTGCTGGCACCACCGCTCACCCGGGCGCTGGATACGGTTGGCGAGGCGGTTGCCGCAGCACGCGCCCTTTCAGCTGAAGAGAATAAAGGGCCGGTGCTGGTGAGCGTCGAGCCGGCCTTTGCGGCACGCTGGTTGGTTTTGCGACTGGACCGTTTCTATGCCGCTTACCCCGAAGTCCAGCTCCATCTCGTACCAACACCTGACTTTGTTGAGTTCAAGGAGGGCGGCGCTGACCTTGCAATCCGCTATGGACGGGCGGATTGGTCTGGGCTGGTCGCCAAAAAACTTTTGGGGTCTGCATCCTTTCCTGTCGTAAGCCCCACTTTGATGGCGCGCGGCAAAGGCCTTCATGAGCCCAATGACCTGGCCGCCTATACACTCATCCACGAAGATAGTTTTGACGATTGGGCGGGGTGGCTGAAATCGGCGGGTGCGACATCGGTTGATCCGCTAAAAGGTCCCATCTTCGATGATGCGCATCTCACCTTGGAGGCTGCTGCCTCAGGTCAGGGAGTAGCCTTGGCCGATGAGGCGCTGGCTGCCGCCGCGCTGGAGGATGGCCGTCTGGTCAGACCATTCGCCCTCACATTGGAAACCGCGGCGGCCTATCACGTTGTCTACCCTGAAGACCGGCCTTTGCGACCAGAGGCCGAAGCCTTCCGGGATTGGGTACTGCAAGAAGCTTTGCGCCCATAGAGCGCCTATCTAAAAGATATGTTTTTTTAAAGCCTTTCTGCGATTTTGGATCTGTCCCGAGTGCGTCGGACCAAGGGTGAAGGGCGAGATGAGTAAAGTGTCAACAGAGTCGCAAGCCGAGCGTGATCAGGGCATTCGCGATATTGTGCGCACCATCACGCTTGCTGGTCTGTTTACGATCTCAGCGGCTGCCTATGATTTCTCTTTGAGCGGACTCCCTGGGGAAGCACCCGCCTTTCAGTTCTTTCAGGTCGGAACTCTTATCGCTTTGCTCACGTCTGTTGTTGTCGCGTCCTGGCTTGGCCTGGTTGCATCCAGCCGACTGACCATCGGCCTCATCTACGGACTTATCAGCCTGTTTCTTATCTCCGTGGTCGCCAATCTGCTTTTTGTTGTTGAGGCGCCGATGGCAGTGGAGCGGTACACGCCCTGGATTATCACGACTCTCATCATTCCCTTTTTGACTGTTGGCCGATCTTTCGCGCGTTTTTTAGGCGGCACTTTCGTGCTTTCAATGTTGCTGTTAGTGGGCGTGCATGTGCTGCGCATCGGTGCCAATCCCTTTACCGAACCTTGCTGTGCAGACCTCATTCTTTTCTGCATCGCCTTGATTGTGGCCTTCGTTTTGTTGGATGGCTTCGCCATGTTCCGTGAAGCAGCTATAAAGTTTCACGCCCGTTCTGATGCGCTGGAAGAACACGCTGCAGAAATGCAGCGGGCATTTGAAGAAGCAGATGTCGCGCGCGAACAGTCAGAAATTGCCCGTGAAGAAGCTGAAAAATCGATCAAGCTGCGCGAAACCTTCCTCGCGACCATGAGCCATGAACTGCGCACACCGCTCAACGCAATCATAGGCTTCTCCGAAGTCATGAAGTCAGACGCACTGGGCGACGGGGCAACAGAACAATACCGCACCTACGCAGCGGACATTCACCAAAGCGGCGAGCACGTGTTGGGCCTGATCAATCAGTTGCTGGAATATTCCAGAATACGTTCAGGCACATTCGACCTTCACGCCACAGACTGGCAGCTAGAAGAGGTCGTTCAGTTCATTCACCGAATGTCTCAGTCAGCGGCAAAAGCAAAAGGTGTTGAGTTGGGGATCCAGATTGCGAGCGACCGTGATCTGCAGGTGCGAGCTGACCGTCAGGCCGTGATCCAAATTGGGCTTAATCTTGTCGGCAATGCTTTGAAATTCACCGATGCGGGCGGCAGCGTGACTCTCAGAGTGACACCACACGATAGAGACCGAGTGACCTTGCAGGTGATGGACACGGGAGCAGGCATTCCAGCAGATAAGCTTGAAGAGGTCTGTCAGCCATTTGTACGGCTCGGCGACGCCAGTTTGGCGAGCGAAACGGGCACTGGGCTAGGCCTGGCCATTATCACGGCTTTGGCTGAAGCGATGGAGACACGGTTCACCCTTGAGAGCGAAGAGGGAAAAGGGACCGTTGCGACGCTCCTGCTGCCGTCCGTGGAACTGAACTCTGCTTCGCACCCTGTTTCCGGCTTTGCAGCTGAGTAAACGCTGCGTGGGTAACGACTTGTAAACCACAAAAATTGTTAGTTTGGAAAACTCTGAGCCACATACTGGGCATGCGGAAACGCAGCATAACGTGTGCTTGTCGGAGGCGTCTGCGCGTGGCGGATGAAAAAGAACAAAGAGGTCGGGTTTCAGCCGCCATATTTATGTCCGTGGCTTTGGTCGGCATCATTGTATGCGCTGCAACCGCATTTGAGTTCTACAGTCTGGCTGCCATAGGCAAAGAACGCTTTCGTAGTGACACTGTTGTCGCAATTGTGACAGCCTACTTTCTTGGCGCGATCCTGATACTTTTCTTTTCCCGTGGACGGTTGCTCCGCCCGTTGGTCGGATCTGTCTTTTGCATGGCGAGCCTCTATCTGCTTAGTCAGATGGCAATCAGCTTGTTTGCTTCTACCGATTATCTCTATGCAATTGAAAATGCGATGTGGATGATCCCATTGCAGGTATGTTTGTTTGCCACGCTTTCACGACGCATCGCCTACATTCTTGCAGGCTCCCTTTTCGTTCTGACCGTTTCTGTAATCTGCGCGTATTTCGTCCTTCTTGGATTAAACCCGGCAGCGAATGCGGAGACATCTCTTCTTGTGCAAACAGCCTTCTCTCAAGCCGCAGCGCTTTTGCTGCTAGGCGCTTTGGCGACCTATCGTGATCTGGTCACGGTGGAATCAGCGCGTGTCAAAGCATTGGAGGAAAACGAAACTCTCCTGAAAAAGGAAGCGGCAAAGGCTGAAAAAGAACAAGAAAAAGCAATCCATGCCTTGAACAAGGCGGAAGAAGCAACGCGCGCGCGCGAAGCCTTCCTTGCATCCATGAGCCATGAACTTCGCACGCCACTCAACGCGATCATCGGTTTTTCTCAGATCCTCGAAATGGGGCAAGCGGGGATCGCACGCACAGAAGAAAAGCGCCTGGAATACGCCAAAGACATTCGCAACAGTGGCGAACACATGTTGGGCCTTGTCGGCCAGGTTCTGGAATTTTCTCGGATCGAATCTGAAGGATGCGACATCGATCTTTCCGAACAGATGCTCTCTCCCATCGCAGAGGGTGCCATGCGCATGGTGGATGTGATCGCGTCGGCGAAAGAGGTGCAGCTTCTGCGCTATTGGGATCAGAGGTTCGATTTTCGCGTAGAAACAGATGAAAAAGCGCTTAGTCAGATACTGGTCAACCTGCTGACGAATGCAGTGAAGTTCACCCCGAAAGGCGGCCAGGTATGGCTTGTGCTCAAGACAGACGGGTCCAAAGGCCTGTGTATTGAGATTCAGGACAATGGCATCGGCATTCCAGCTGACAAGCTGCAAGACGTCTTCCGGCCATTTGTTCAAATAGGCGATGCGCGATGTGCGGGTGAAGGCGGAACCGGTCTCGGACTTTCGATTGTCAGTACCCTCGTTCGGGGATTAGGCGGAAAATTTGAGATTGAGAGTGCGGTAGGCACCGGTACCTGCTGCCGTGTAACCCTGCCCGGTCTCCTGGCAACGGAAAGCGTGGAAGCGACCGAGCAAGCCGATCTGCCAATACAGGTTACCGCTAGCAACTGACCGGTACGATGTACACGATTGCAAAATGCTTCTTTCGTTATTGGAAATACGTGAAGCCACAATTTCCCATCCTAAAGGTTTAGGTCTTTGGTAAGTGGTCTGTCCCAAAGTGGCAGGACTATTGGGCTTTCAGTGGGTGTGGCTTGACGATGGCGCCGTGGAATATGGGATCTAGTGATCAGACGCTGGGACAGTCGACCCAGAGGACCTTAATCCTCTCGGTGACGATGGTTGGCTTTCTCGCTGCGCTCGCATCAGTCTATGAATACCACCATCTAATGACGATGAACCGATTGGATGGGTATACGCAGACTGTCATTCCCATCCTTTCCCTTTTTCTCGCTGCCATCGTTTCTGTCGTCCTGCTTTCCAGGGGCCGGTTTCTTAAGCTGGCTATCTGGTTGGTTTTTGCCCTCGGCAGTGCCCATCTGCTGATAACGGTCGCGCTGGCTTTGTTGGTCGCCAATGATGTGGCGCTCGCGGCAGAACATGCTGTGTGGATTATGGCCGTGCAGGTGAGTCTGTTTGCGACGCTGGAGAGGCGCACAGCGCTGGGCCTGTCTGCAGCATTATTTGTGCTGCTCGCTGCGATATGTCTTGTCTATTGCTATGTGGAGAATGTGTCGCTCATTGCAGATGTTCGGGGGGGATTCCTTGTTCAATTGACGATTGCGAATGGGGCGATACTGGTCTTGCTCGGCGGTCTGTCTGCCTTCAGGGAATTGGCGCTCGTTGAAAACACTCGGGCCAAGGCCTCGGAAGATCACGCCACGCTATTGATCGCGAGTGCGGAAGAAGCAAACGCAGAACGAAAAAAGGCCATGCAGGCACTCAACAGGGCGGAGGCAGCAGCGAAAGCGCGGGAGTCTTTCCTCGCATCAATGAGCCATGAACTTCGAACACCATTGAATGCCATTATCGGGTTTGCACAGATCCTGGAAATGGATGACGTTGGGCCCACATCACCGGCGGCCAAACGGCAGGAATACGCAACTGATATCCGCAGCAGCGGTGAACATATGTTGGGGCTGATTGGTCAGATATTGGAATATTCACGTCTTGAGTCTGAGGGTGTTGAGGTCAACAAGACACCTCAAGCGGTTGCGCAGATTGCAGAAGCCTCTTTGCGCATGATTGATGTTTTGGCAAAGGCGAAGGACATCAATCTCACACGGTCTTGGGATTTTGGGGATGACTATGTTGTTCGAACAGATGAAAAGGCGCTAAGCCAGATCCTTGTGAACCTTCTCTCCAACGCTGTGAAGTTCACGCCGAAGGGCGGGGCGATTGGTCTAACAATCACACGCGCGAGAAATGGTGCGGTAACGCTAGAAGTTAGTGACACCGGTGCCGGAATTCCTGAAGACAAAATTGAACTGGTCTGTGATCCCTTTTTCCAGGTTGGGGATCAACAAACCACGGGAACAGACGGCACTGGTCTTGGTCTTTCAATCGTCAAGAATCTTGTCGCTGCGCTGGATGGAAGTTTCGAAATTGAAAGTACCATTGGGGAAGGAACATGCTGCCGTGTCAAAATCCCCTCAGCGCAAGGCATAGAGATGGCTGTGAAAGAAATGGACGAACAAGCCGCCGCTATTTACGCAAAAGCCGCGAGCTAGAGCACGCCCAGCGGCAGTGCGCTAACTTCAGCGGTCAAAATGTGACTAACAAAGACCTAGGCGCCTGGCACCGGGCTGACGTCAAACAACCATTCGTGTGATGCGAACAGGGCTCCCCAGACAAACAGCGCCAGCACAATGCGCCACCACCCAAGCTCAGAAATGGAAAATTTCGCGCGGCCGGTGGCGAGAGCTGCGAAAGGAACGTTAGACGAAGCGCCTGCAAAGGCATCCCACTTTTCCCCAAGCGCCCGTCGGCGTTTCCCGTCAATGGCGAAGGTGCCAAAAAACGCGACGCCTAAGAAGGTTCCAAAAAAGATGACGCTCGCCTGATCTCCGTTCGCCCCCATGTGAAAGGCTGCCCAGATAATTGCCCCCCAAAGGAAAGGGTGTCGGGTGATGGTGTGAATGCCTTTCACAAGTGTCGCTGGGTCATCGGATTCTGCAACAGCCTTATCACCGCCATCACTTGTAGCGCTTGGGGCCGTGAGGCCAATAACAGCAAAAAGGGTTGCAATCAGAATGATCAGGCTGCCCGAATGCAAGAGACCCATCGGCGCTTGCCAAAGGATGGAATTCTCCGCACTGACCACCGCCGCATTATAGCTCATCGCCATCCAGACAATGGCGCCAAGCGATGTCACCGCAAAAAGACCTTTGTAAGGAAGCTCTCCGATCAAACCGACAATGCCGTCACGCAGCTTCGTGCCCGAAACGAGGATGTGAATCCCGAAAAACAGGGCCGCGGCCATCATTAAATGTGTCATATGGTCTTCCTCCCAGATCTGCCTGCCCGATCCGCGTCTCAGGGGGTCGCCAGGCTGACGTAAATTCTAGGATGAAGATGGGCCTTACGGGAGACTTTTACGAGGACACAAACGCACAGGCTGTGTGCGCAGATGCGCACCGGAGGCTTTAGGCAGTTGTGTCGACGGAACCGCCAGGCGCGGCCCCATCATCTGCTTTGGCAACCCCAACACGTGCCGGACGCAGAAGTCGATCAGAGATCATAAAGCCTGTGTCCACCACCTGAACGATTGTGCCGCCAGGCTGGCCGGTACCAGGAACCTCAAAAAGCGCTTCATGCAGGTTCGGGTTGAACTTTTCGCCAGGCTCTGGGTTCAAAGGCACGATGCCATTGGATTCAAAGGCACTTAGGAGCGACTTTTCCACCATCTCAATGCCTTCAATGATGGATTTCACCACATCATCGGACCCGTCTTTGCGATCGTCCGGCACAGCATCAATAGCGCGGCGTAGATTGTCTGCAACTGCCAGCACGGATTGGGCGAATTTCGTCGCGCCGAATTTGGCGGCGTCTGCCTTCTCGCGTTCAGAGCGGCGGCGAATATTTTCAACTTCTGCAGCAGCGCGCAGCAGCTTGTCTTTCAGGTCAGCATTTTCTGCGGCCAAGGCAGCCATGGCGTCGGCGATCTTTTCTTCTTCGCTGCGCTCATCCACCTCTTCCGGGGCGTCGATCTCATCATTGCCGTCATCATTCGCCGCAGCGGCCGCCTTTAGCAGGTCGTCAGCCTGTTGCTTCAATTCAGCAGGCGTTGGCTTGCGGGGCGCATCACCCTCATCGCCTGTGTTGCCATTTGCAGAATTGTCTTGATCGCTCATGTCTACGTAATCCCTGAAAGCGCCAAAAAACCAATTGGCCGCTCTAAACTCTAATGAGGCGGAGAAATGGCCTGTCCGCTCGCCGAAGTCAACACTCAGCGTAACAGGCGGCCTACAACCTGGGCCGTATAGTCCACCATAGGAATAATCCGGGCATAGTTAAGGCGGGTGGGGCCGATGACCCCCAACACACCAACCACCCGGCGGCTTTCGTCCATAAAAGGGCTCACAATCACAGAGGAGCCAGACAGGGCGAAGTGCTGGTTCTCTGATCCGATAAAAAGCCGGACGCCCTCTGCATCTTGGGCAAGGTCCAAAAGCTGGACCAGGTCCGCCTTGTTTTCGAGTTCCTGGAACAAGAGCCGGACCCGCTCCAGATCCTCCATGGCGCTCACATCTTCCAGCAGCTTGGATTGCCCGGTCACAATAAGAGACCGGTCCAGGGGATCGCTGGTATTGGCGCCAGCTAAATTCCCTTCGCTTCCCGACCAGACAGCTAGGCCCGCCTCAACCACCCGTTGGGTGAGCGCGGACAGTTCGGCCTTTTGAGCAGCGATCTCAGCTTGAATGACCTCTGTTGCGTTGGCCATAGTGCGGCCCCGCAGACGGGCATTGAGAAAATTGGTCGCTTCTGTGAGCGCCGAAGGTGTGATGCCGCGGGGCACATCAATCATGCGGTTTTCGACGCTTTCATCTTCAGAGACGAGAACCACAAGGGCCCGGCCGCTATCAACCGCGACAAACTCGATATGTTTGAGTGTTTGCTCAGCTTTTGGGGCGAGCACCAATCCAGCGCAGTGAGAGAGGCCAGACAGAAGTTGTGAGGCATCGCGCAACACATCTTCAACCGTGTTGGCCGAGGGAGAATGGGTGACCTGGGTTTCAATGGCCCGTCGCTCTTCCTCTGAGAGGTCGCCCACTTCCAGGAGTCCGTCGACAAAGAGCCGAAGCCCCGCGTCAGTGGGCAAACGCCCGGCACTTGTATGGGGAGCGGCCAAAAGACCCAGCGCCTCTAGGTCTGACATGACATTGCGCACAGTTGCTGCTGAGAGGGTCAGGGGCAGGTTCTGGGACAAAAAGCGCGAGCCTACTGGCGCACCCGTTTCCAGGTAGGTTTCAACCACCTGCTGGAGGATGGCCCTCGAACGGTCATTAAGGTCTCTGACGGCGGGCATGGGCTTACACTCTGGGTTGGCGGCACACGGTGTGATGCTCGCTAACGCCCTGAAATTGGACGCAAATTACCTCTCAAACTTAGGAAGGGCGGCTGGCATCGTCAATTGCTCTTCTGTTTTCCGTCTTAAGCTGCCCAAAGGCTGGACGCCTGAAGGGTGCCGGGGTATGACCGGGCCACCATTTACACCCGCTTTACGAGGTCCGCACTGTGAGCACCACCCGTCCGTCTGGCCGCGCTTTTGACGAAATGCGCAAAGTCTCTTTTGAGCCCGGTTTTTCAAAAAGCGCTGAAGGCTCCTGCATGGTGCGCTTCGGTGATACTCATGTGCTCTGCACAGCAAGCCTCGAAGAACGGGTTCCGCCTTTCTTGCGCGGTCGCGGCGAAGGCTGGGTGACGGCTGAATATGGCATGCTGCCACGCTCCACCAACGAGCGCATGCGCCGGGAAGCATCCGCTGGCAAACAGTCGGGTCGGACTCAGGAAATTCAGCGTCTGATCGGCCGCTCGCTTCGCGCCGTTGTCGATATGAAAGCCCTTGGCGAACGGCAGATCACAGTCGATTGTGATGTGATCCAGGCCGATGGTGGCACACGCACAGCGTCTATCACCGGCGCCTGGGTGGCCCTTCACCAGTGCATCGAATGGATGCGCGAGCGGAACATGATCGACATTTCGCCGCTGACCGACCATGTGGCAGCCATTTCCTGCGGCATCTATCAGGGCGCGCCTGTGTCCGATCTGGACTATGCAGAAGACTCCAATGCGGACACAGACGCCAACTTCGTGCTGACCGGCACGGGCGGCATTGTTGAAATCCAGGGCACCGCAGAAGGCACACCCTTCTCGGAAGAAAACTTCCTGGAGCTTTTGCGCCTGGCCAAACAGTCTTGCGGCCAGCTTGTCGAGATGCAGAAAGCAGCTGTGCGGTAAAGCCAATGGCACGCGATCTCAGAGGACAAAAACTCGTGGTCGCGAGCCACAATGCGGGCAAGGTGCGCGAAATCGGCGCGCTTCTGGAACCTTTCGGTATTGAGACCGTGTCGGCCGGAGATCTGGGGCTTCCAGAGCCCGAAGAGACCGGCCTCACCTTTCAGGCAAACGCTGAACTAAAAGCGCGCGCGGCGGCAGAGGCTTCCGGCCTTCTGGCGCTCGCCGATGATAGCGGCCTCGCGGTCACCGCGTTAAACGGTGATCCGGGCATTTATTCTGCACGCTGGGCGGGCCCGTCAAAAGACTTCAGCCTCGCGATGGAGAAAGTCGAACAGGCACTGAAAGAGACCGGCAGTGATGATCGCTCTGCGGCATTCATTTGCGGCCTCGCGCTCGCAACGCCCGATGGCAAGATGGACTATTTCGAAGGCCGGGTAGAAGGTGCGCTCGTTTGGCCGCCGCGAGGCGACAAAGGTTTTGGCTATGACCCGGTCTTTGTGGCCAATGGCTATGACATCACCTTTGCGGAAATGGAGCCGGATGCAAAACACGCCATCTCCCATCGAGCTGATGCGTTTCGGCAATTGACTGATGTCTTCCTCAAATAGGGCCGCAGCGTCTGATTTGAGTGCGCCCGATCCGGGCTTTGGCATCTATGTGCATTGGCCTTTCTGCCAGGCAAAATGCCCCTATTGCGATTTCAATTCCCATGTCGTCCGCGCCATTGATCAATCAGCCTATGCTCGCGCCTTAGTGCGTGAGCTTGAGCATATGGCGACGCTGTCTGATCCGCAGACCGTTACCAGCATCTTCTTTGGTGGGGGCACCCCGTCTCTTATGGAACCTGCGACCGTAGAAACGGTCCTTGCGGCCATCGACCGTCTCTGGGGGATCAATCAGGGAGTCGAGATTTCTCTCGAAGCCAATCCAACAAGTGTCGAAGCAGAAAAGTTCCGAGCTCTCGCCGCGATGGGCGTCAATCGCGTCTCTCTTGGAGTGCAGGCGCTGAACGACAAAGACCTGAAATTTTTGGGCCGCCTTCATTCTGTTGACGAGGCGCTAGGAGCCATTGAGCTTGCCCGCACGCATTTCGGGCGCATGTCCTTTGATCTCATTTATGCGCGACCTCAGCAAACCGTTGAGGCCTGGACGCAAGAGCTCACACGGGCATTGTCGTTCGCGGTGGATCATCTGTCGCTCTATCAACTCACCATCGAAGAAGGCACGCCCTTCTTTGATCTTCATGCCCGCGGCGCCTTTGCCGTGCCCGATGAAGATCAGGCGACCGCCCTCTATGACGCAACCCAATCAATCTGCGCAGACGCCGGGCTGAGCGCTTATGAAGTTTCGAACCACGCAAAGCCCGGCGCGGAGTGTCGTCACAATCTCACCTATTGGCGCTATGGAGATTATGTGGGGGTTGGCCCCGGCGCTCATGGGCGCATCACAAAGGATGGGGTGAAGCGCGCGACGGTGACCGAGCGCATGCCATCCAAATGGCTGGCATTGGTGGAGGCTCAAGACCATGGGCTGGTCGACCAGGAAACAATTACCCCCACCCAATCAGCCGAAGAGATGATGTTGATGGGCCTCCGTCTGGAGGAGGGCGTCTCCCTTGAGCGTTATGCAACGCTCGCTGGACACCCGGTCAATCCAGACCGTCTGACTGACCTATCAGCCGATGGCCTGTTGCAAACGAATGGTGATCAGCTCAAAGCCACTCCGGCAGGCCGCCTCGTTCTCAACAAGCTTTTGGGTGAGTTACTGGTTTAGTTAGGGGTTCAGAACGAAGGCCCACGCTAGTGAAGTTTGAGCCGTCGGCACAATGGTGAAAGCCTGTCGTGCTCAATACAAAGCCAAACTGAAATGTCATTACCCGGCTTGTCCGGGTAATCCAGGGTGAGAGACCCGAAATGGCCGACACCCACAAGCTGTGAAAGAAATCACACTGCTGCAGACGACACAGCCACACTTCCACAATTACGCATCGACGGTAACTGCAGCCCTGGATTGCCCGAATAAATCGGGCAATGACAATGAGTGTTAGGTAAAAGAAAGCAAGCTCTCCGCCTAACCTTCTTCTGGAAAATCAGGCTGGTTTTCCGGCGCGGCTTTGATAAAGGCCGGGTGCGTGTTGCACGCATCCACAATCGCCGCGAGATGGGGATAGGGTGTGAGATTGAGCCCCAGGTTCTGATAATTTGCATATTGTGGCACCAGGAACAGGTCCGCCACGCTCGGGCGGTCCCCAAAACAATAAGGCCCCTCATCCCTGTTCTCAGACACCAGCGTCTCCAGCGCATGGAGGCCCTTGTCCGCCCAGGTGACATACCACTTGGCGACAGCTTTCTGATCTAGCTCCAATTCTTGGCCCAGATATTTGATGACACGCATATTATGGAGCGGGTGCATGCCGGCGGCCACCGTCATCGCGAAAGCTTTGGCCTGGGCTTTTTTTAGCGGATCTGCTGGATAGAGCGACGGCGTTGGATGAAGGTCTTCCAGATAATCGAGGATCGCCATCGACTCGATCAGAATCCTTCCGTCATGCTCCAACGCTGGAATGAGCCGCATTGGATTGATCTTACCAAACTCCTCACCCAGATGTTCTTCCGCAGGCGGAGCAATATCAACAGAGACATACTCAAAAGGAATGTCTTTAAGATGAAGCGCGATGCGCACCCGGCGCCCGGCCGAGTTCGCATAGGAATTATATAGACGATAGGTCATGAACTGAGCCCATAAACGGAAGAACAATGCGATCGAGCTTGGTCCTGCCGATCTTTCAGGTCAACGGAGCCAACACATGCTCAGCCGTTCGATTGGCGTGAGGGTCAGAAAGTTGGCGCTGGTACGAAGCTCTGTGGTGCAGGGTCAACAACGACCGGCCCATTCCGACGAAGCTCCAGGATAGCGAGGCCGCGTTCATTGCGACCATCGGGCAGGAAGCGGAAAATGCCATCAACACCGGCAAAGCCGTCCGGGTTGCCAAGGATTTGTTCGTTGAACCGCTGACCCTGAGGCCGTGCCGCAAGTGCTGAAGCGAGGCTGGTCGCGTCATAACCAAGGCTTGCGATCCGAGGCGGCTCAGAGCCGAAGGCGCGCGCATAACGTTGTTCGAAGGCACGATGGGCTTCCCGGGGCGGCGCAGCAAACCATCCACCAACAAGGCTGGGTTCGCGACCAAGCGCGGCATCGTCCCATTGGCCGGTGCCAAGAAATTGCACCTTACGCGGGTCGACGTCGAAATAGGGAAGAAGCGGGGCGACGGAGCGAAGTTCCGTACCGCCTGCCGGCACGAATACCGCCTGATAGGGCACGTCGCCGAGGGTCTCGCGATTTTCCAGCGCTTTCAACGCGGCTTCGGCCTCGGGATCATCGACCAACGCCTCAAGCCGGGCTTTTTCCCTCGCCAGGGCGCGTTTGCGATCATCATAAAGGGCAAGCCGTCTGGCTGGCTCAAACATGGCTTCCGCTCGGTTGGGATAGCTCTCAATTCTGTAAACCTCACCAGCCCGTGCGGTAACGGCATTGGTCAGCGCCTGGCGCATCAAGCTGCCATAACTGTTTTGGGGCACCATGCCCGCAAACACGGTGAGGCCCTGCAGCCCCGCATAATCTACCACCCGGTCAACATCCTGCTCAGGCAGGAAGGACAGCAGATAGACCCCGTTTCCAGCGACACTGCTGTCACTGGAGAAGGCGATGACCGGCACATTGCGTTGGGCGGCGATGGGCCGGACAGCCGTAACAGAACCCGCGAAGAGCGGTCCGAGAATAAGTTCAGCCCCTTCCTGCAGGGCTTCCCGTGCGGCCCCTTCGGCACCGGAATTGGTGCCGCGCGTGTCTTTGGGGATCAGAAGAACATTCGGGTTCCCAAATTCAAAGAGCGCGAGCTGGGCGGCGTTCAAAAGAGATTCAGCGACGTTTCGCACAGAAGGTTGCCGAGCGCTGAGCGGCAGCAGCACTGCAATGCGAACCGCGTCACGGTCCCCCATATGTGGCGGACGCAAAAAGAGCGCGCGATCTTGTTGTGTCGCTGGCGGAGGTGTCACCGCAATTGGCGTTTCTGAGCGCGGCTGTTGTGAAACCGGCGGAGGCGTGCTGTTAGAGGCGCAGGCTGCCAGCACAAAGGAAACGGAGACAAGAAGTGCGAGGCGGGCAATGGCGCCGGAACGGCGACCAAAACGATAGATCGACAACCTAAATCCCCTTTAGTGCGGTGATCATAAACATGGCCTGGTGTGGCATATCGGCTGCCACGCCAATTTCAAACGCGACTTTATATAGAAACATTAGCTAGAGACACGGGGGAAACGGCTTTTTTGTGGCGCGGGCGCCATCCGCATAGACAAAGAGGGTCCGAGCGCGGCACTTTGGCAACATCATCACGCACAGAAAAGCCGATTGAAATACATGGAACCAGGCCTTTACATCGTCGCAACGCCCATTGGGAACGCTCGTGACATCACGCTTCGTGCCCTGGATGTGTTGGCCGCAGCTGATCTTGTGCTGTGTGAGGACACGCGGGTCACCTCAAAGCTCTTTGCAATCCACGGCCTGAAGACGCCCCTGCGCGCGTATCATGAGCACAACGCCATCACCGAACGTCCAAAAGTGATCACCCGCATCCAGGACGGGGCCGCTGTGGCGCTGGTCTCTGACGCAGGCACGCCGCTGATATCTGATCCGGGCTACAAGCTTGTTCAGGCCATGCTGGAAGAAGACCTGGCCGTCACCACTTTGCCCGGCGCGAGCTCAGTCATGGCAGCGCTGACCCTTGCCGGATTGCCCACGGACAGATTTCTCTTTGCGGGCTTTCTGCCCCCAAAGCAGGCAGCGCGCCGCACTGCTCTTGAAGAAGTGCAGGGCCTCTCCGCGAGCCTTGTATATCTGGAAAGCCCGAGACGGCTTGCCGCCATGCTTGCAGATGTCTCCACCGTCCTGGGCGATCGGCGGGTATCTGTCGCAAGAGAGCTCACAAAGAAGTTCGAAGAGGTGCGCCGCGGCACGGCCGCCGAGCTTGCGGCACATTACGAGGAAGCAGGCGCGCCAAAAGGGGAAGTGGTTGTCATTGTCGGGCCGTCACAGGGGGATGCTGTGATTGATGAAGCATCTGTTGATGACATGCTCCGTAAAGCGCTCACCCAGCACTCTCTGAAAGATGCGGTTGCGGCGGTGACCGGCGCAACAGGCTTAAAACGCCGGGAGGTTTATACGCGCGCGCTCGACCTCTCTAAGGATGAGGTTTGAGTCAAATGGCGCGCCTCTCTAAACGGGAAAAAGGGGCGCAGGCCTACGACCGAGGGCTGTGGGCAGAACGGCTCGCGCGGTGGCTTTTGTGGGTTAAGCTTTACCGGATTGTTGGTGAGCGCGTGAAAACACGCGGGGGCGAGGTCGATATCCTTGCCCGAAAGGGCAAGACCCTGATCGTCGTGGAAGTAAAGGCGCGCCAGACCCTTGAGGGTGCGGCGGATGCGGTAACGCCCAAGCAATGGACGCGCCTGCTGCGGGCGGGAGAAATCCTCCTGTCGCGGGAACCGGACGGCACCTCACTCCGTTTTGATGTGGTGCATGTGGTTCCTGGTCGCTGGCCTCGGCATATCAAGGATGCCTGGCGGCCTTAAGTACCCAGCCTCCCCATGCTACCAATAGAGGCGCGGATGATTCGGGTGCGCGACGGGCGGAGGTTGAGATGCGGTTCAACAGGTTCAGCCAAAGAACAACATATCGAGCGGTAGCGAGCATAGCGGTCCTGTGCGTCCTGAGTGCCTGCTCGGTGCCTGGCATGGTGATTGGGGCGGGCGCCACAGCTGGCATCGCAGCGGCGGAAGAGCGCGGCGTTGAAACCGCGCTTGATGACTTGAAGATTGATGTCGAAATAAAGCGACAGTTTTTCGAACTGGATGAAAACCTTCTCGCCGCGATATCAACCGAAGTGCATGACGGGCGCGTATTGCTGACCGGTGTCGTCGATGAGCCTGAAATGCGGATGAGTGCCGCCCGCCTTTCATGGGGCGTGGACGGTGTGTCCGAGGTCATTAATGAAATCAAGGTCGCTGGCGACGCCAGTATCGCCCAGGCCTCTAAAGACATCTTCATCTCGACAGAACTTCGCGCGCGTCTCATGGGGGACGGCGATGTCTCGGCCATTAATTATTCAATAGAGACTGTCCGCGGCACGATCTATCTGCTGGGCATTGCCCGCTCAGAAAGTGAGTTGCAGCGGGTCATCAATCATGCCCGCAACGTGTCGGGCGTGCGTAATATCGTCCCCTATGTGCGGGTCAAGCCACCTGAACAGGACCAACCGGTCTAAAAAGGCGACCATTAGCTTTGCCTTGGCGCTTGTCATCCGCGCCCACCCGCCCCATCTTGCAAGCCAATAAGAACAAACATCTCACAGAGGGCGTATCTCATGAGCTTGGACGTAGCGATCCAGATGGATCCGGTCGATGCGATCGACATAAACGGGGATTCAACATTCGCCATGGCGCTGGAAGCTCAGGCCCGCGGGTATTCACTGAGTTTTTATGAACCCCGGCACCTGTCCATGCGGGACGGGCGTGTCTATGCCAAGACAAAGCCCATCACGCTCCGCCGGGAAGTTGGTAATCATGTCGATATCGGGGAAGAGCGGGTTGTGGATCTCGCTGATACAGACGTGGTGCTTATGCGCCAGGACCCGCCCTTTGACATGAGCTACATCACCGCAACCCATCTGCTTGAGAAAGTGCATGGGCAAACCCTGGTGGTGAACGACCCGGCCCATGTGCGCAATGCGCCTGAGAAGATTTTTGTCACAGAGTTTGACGGTGTCATGCCGCCAACCCTTATCACGTCTGACGAGGCTGAGATCAAAGCCTTCCGGGACGACTATAAGGACATTATCGTCAAGCCGCTCTATGGCAATGGGGGCGCTGGCGTCTTCCGCTTGCAGCCGGGCGATCAGAACCTCAATTCTTTGCTGGAGCTCTTTACCGATCTCTATCGCGAACCGCTGATCGTGCAGCAATATCTGCCAGACGTGCGCAAAGGCGATAAGCGCATCATTCTGGTGGACGGAAAACCAGTGGGAGCATTGAACCGTGTGCCCGCAGAAGGCGAAAGCCGCTCCAACATGCATGTGGGTGGCCGTCCGGAAAAATCCGAACTCACAAAACGCGAACAGGAAATCTGCGAGCAGATCGGCCCGGAACTGAAAGCGCGCGGCCTCATCTTTGTGGGCATTGATGTGATTGGGGATTATCTCACGGAGATTAATGTCACGAGCCCGACAGGCATTCAGGAGATCGCACGGTTTGGCGGCGCGGACATCTCAGCCCTGATCTGGGACGCCATTGAAGAAAAGCTCTGAGATACCAGTGACAGGGAGGAGATAACCATGGACGGCATTCATGACCTGGGTGGGATGGCAGGCTTTGGCGCCATCTCTTACGAGGAAAATGAACCGGTCTTTCATGAGCCTTGGCAGGCAACGGCATTTGCCTTGAACATTGTTGGCATTGGGGTGCTGCGCAATCACAATGCAGATGAGTACCGTCATTCCATTGAGCGCATGCCGCCCATCCACTATCTCCAGGCGTGTTATTACGAGCGCGTCTTGACCGGCGCGGCGACCCTCTTTGTCGAAAAAGGTGTCCTGACCAAGGAAGAGCTGGAGGAACGCGCAGGCGGTGCGTTTCCGTTGGCGAGTCCCAACGCGCCTGACCCTATGGCAGAACTGGAACCGCAACCGGTCGCGCGGTTTAAGAAGGACGACCGTGTCACGGTGAAGGACATTCATCCGGCAGGCCACATTCGCGCGCCTCGCTTCTGTCGGGGCAAGACCGGCACTGTTCTGCATGTGGCGCCGGCTTTTTCATTTCCCGACGCTGCAGCTCATGGAGGCGCGTTCCGTAAAGAACACACCTACCATGTTGAGTTTGCCTCCACAGACCTGTGGGCGGATGCAGGTGCCGACAATGAAAGCGTCGTCGTCGATCTCTGGGATTCTTATTTAGACGGAGCGGACACATGAGCACACCGACCAACATCGCCTCACCTATGGCCCGCACCGAAGCATTGCAGGGCGCGCTCACAGACAAGGGATTGATCCCCGAAGGGGCCGTTGAAGCTGTGATCCACACCGCTACTGAAGAATGGGATCCTAAAAATGGCGCCCGGGTTGTGGCGCGCGCATGGACCGATCCGGACTTTAAAAAGCGGTTGCTGGAAGATGCCACGGCCGCCTGTGCCGAACTTGGGTATGAAGGCATTCAGGGTGAATATATCGTCGCGTTGGAAGACGAGCCCGAGCGCCACAATGTGATTGTCTGTACCCAATGCTCCTGTACCGCCTGGCCAGTATTGGGCTTGCCGCCCGATTGGTACAAGAGCCCGGAATATCGGGCGCGTGTTGCGCGAGAGCCCCGCAAGGTCCTTAAAGAAATGGGCCTTGAACTCGATAGGAAAATCGCGATTCGAGTTTGGGAAACAAGCGCAGAAACCCGCTACATGGTGATCCCCTGTCGGCCCGAAGGCACAGATGAGTGGAGCGAGGAACAGCTTGCACCGCTGGTTTCCCGTGAGGCGCTCATTGGGATAGCACTGGCGCAAAAACCTTAAGCGACCACGCCACTGCTTAATACTCATTTAGGTTTATTAGATCACTTTGGCTGCACAGATGAAGCCGAAAGCTTTCGGTGCAAAATGCCAGGGTGGTGGTGTGCAGATCGAACAAGACATGGAGAGAACACGCCTTCTCGTCTATGAATCCAGTGGTGTTCAGCGAAAAATCATCAGCAATATCCTAGATACCGCCGGCTATTTGCCCCACATGGTGACCAGTGGCGAGGAAGCACTTGCTGAAGCCGCCAGCGGTGACTACAGCATCTTCATCTCAAGTCTTGAGCATTCAGATATTTCCGGGCTTGAGCTCTTCTGGCGAATTAAGGCGGATCCCAAAACACGCAATATGTTCACAATTGCTGTGACGGCCCACGACGACAAGCGGGCCTTCGTCGAAGCGCTAGATAGCGGCGCCGACGACTTTTTGCGAAAACCTGTTGCAGAGCCGGAGCTGAAAGCGCGCCTGCGTGTCGCAAATCGAACGGTTCAGTTGCAAAACGATCTGCTTAATCTCGCTCTGACAGACGTATTGACTGGGATTGCCAACCGCCGCGCATTTATGGACCGCCTTGATGCGGAGGTGGCCCGCGCCATTCGTCACAGCACCGCCCTATGTGTGGCCATGGTGGACATTGATCACTTCAAGAAGGTGAATGACACCTATGGCCATGCGACCGGCGACATCGTGATTAAGACGATTGCGGAGACATTGTCCGATGGTCTTCGTGAAGTTGACACTGTGGGTCGCTTAGGCGGCGAGGAGTTCGCCATTATGCTTCCAGACAGCAGACTGGAAGACGGATTGAAAACGTGTGATCGGCTGCGTCAGTCGATTGAAGACTGTGTGATGCAAACTGAAGAGGGTGCTGCGCTTCAGGTCACCGCAAGCATAGGGATTGTTGAGTACACCAAGTCTGACCAGGCAGCAGACACATTGCTAAGCTTGGCCGACGAAGCTCTCTACAAATCAAAAGAGGGCGGTCGAAACAGGATAACGGCTGCTTGAAATTGTCACGACGGTGCTGCGTCACATCCCGCGTCGCTGTCCGCGCAATCGACTGTTCCTGCATTCTCGCCGGAAATAAGTGTGCCCAACCAATCCACAAAAGATGTTCCGTTAGCGGAATATGAGTAGAGATAGGGTGCGCGCAGGATCGTGTGCTTGTCACCGCCTGCTGTGAAACTTGCAAAACCTGGTATGGCTTCACTCAAGGTGGCGCGATTGGCAATCATCTGCTCGTGCAGAGCCGTGCCGCCTTGTAGCGCCTGTT